>NZ_JAGRPM010000088.1 GCF_019449565.1 Rhodoblastus sp.
ACGGCGAAACATCATCAATCCTGACCTGCGGCGGCAAACTGCAAGTGGCCGGCTTCAAATCGGAACGCTGGCCGGCTTCAGATCGGAATAGGTGGCCGGCTTCCTATTGGAATGCGTGGCCGGCTTCGTCGGAATCCGCATGTTCTTCGCTCCTTGGCTTTGATTCCTTGTTTTGGTGTGTGACCAGAATCAGAGATATCGCAAAGATCACGCCGGTCCAATGGTTGGTTGCAGATGCGTTGCGGCGGCTGGCGCACGATCACCCTCCAATTCATCCCGTATTCTTTTTCAGGCTATGCGCAACAATAAAAAAGATTGTGGAAGTACAACTGCAAATAAAAACGCGCAATCATGGCCGTTTAACGCTGGCCGCGCTTGACTGTAGGCAGGCCTACACTATTATGTAGGCAAGCCCACAAACACGCAAAGCCGCAAAGTCATGTCTATTCTTGAAAAAATACCGTCAGCTCGCAAAGTCATGCGTGACAACTTCGATGACGCCTGCGCAAAGGCCAGCGGCGACGGTCAATATCGTTTCAGCCTGCGGCAGTTGTTCTACGTGCTGCGGCCTTTAGTCATGGCGGCCACCGGCAAGGCGCTGGAATACGGGAACTTCGAGGCCTTCATTACCGATCATGAGGCCAAGGAGGGGGAAACCCCCGGCATTTACCGCGACAACCGCGGAGTGCTTTACCAGCCGCACTCCGGGCTGAGCGAGGATGGTGAAAAGCCCCT
Source organism: Rhodoblastus sp. (assembly GCF_019449565.1). Taxonomy (GTDB): domain Bacteria; phylum Pseudomonadota; class Alphaproteobacteria; order Rhizobiales; family Beijerinckiaceae; genus Rhodoblastus. The sequence continues at coordinate 736 of NZ_JAGRPM010000088.1, forward strand.
CGGCACGCTCATGGTCGAATCCTATGCGCGCCCCGCGTGGACGTTCAACAAAATCATCTACATCGAAAAGCAGGGCTTCTTTGAACTGCTCAAGGACCAGAAATGGCCGGAGCGTCATGACTGCGCCCTTATCACGTCGAAGGGCTTCGCCAGCCGCGCCGCCAAGGACTTGATTGACAAGCTGGTCGAAACTGGCGAGCCAATCCAAGTGTTCGTGGTCCATGACAGTGACGCCGCTGGGACCATGATCGTGCAAACCCTGCGCGATGAAACCAAGGCGCGCGGCGCGCGTCAGGTGGAAGTCATCAATATCGGCTTGGACCCTTGGGAAGCTGCGGCCATGAACCTGCCAGAAGAAGCGGTTGAGTGGCGCGGCAAGAAGGAGCAGGCGGTTGCGCAATACGTCAAGGATTATGACGCGGAGCATGGGACCGACTACGAGGGCGACCTTGGCGTAAGACGCACCGAACTGAACGCCATGACCAGCCCAGAATTCCTTGAATGGCTCACGTCGAAGATGGAGGCGCATGGCGCGGGCAAGGTCATCCCGCCGGTCGAGGTCATGTTGCACACCGCCCAGTTCGGCATTGAATATAATCTTGAGCGTCGGGTCCGCGCCAAAGTCATGGCGGAACTTGATATTGAAGGGCAGGTCGCGGCGCGCTTGACGGCGGCCAAGGCGCTTGTGGGCTTGCCTACAGTGTCATTGGACGCCGCCGCCGCATGGCTTGAGCGTCGCCCTGAGCGCACCTGGAACGGTTACGCCTTTGCCGTTGCGGACGGCTTGACGGGGGAAATTGACGACGCCGACCTGTGACGGGGCGCGGATCGGGCCAGTCATGGCGAATGCCAAAACATCCACAAAATCTTAGCAATCACCCAAGCCAGCGCTATGAGCTCGTGGTTGGTCCAGTTGGCGCACCACCGCATGAAGGCGGAACGCTTGGTTGTATTCTTGGGATTGTCAGTCAATTGCCGGTCCTCTCACCAAAAAAGCTATGAGAGAAGCGGAGCTATTTAGTAGTCGCGCGCCGAGGCGGATCGGTCAAGATGCAGTTTGTGTGAGATAGACCTCTGTGGACAACCTCGCGGCTCGATCAGGGCCTAATTTTCGCCCGAATCATTCCAACCAAGCTCCTTAGCCACCTTGCGCAGTTCAGCCATGTCGGGGTCTTCTGGCTCGTCCACTTCAGAACCTGCCACCGGCTCCCGGTCTTCGCCCTCAAGCGGCACGTAGCCCGGCGGCGGCTGTAGCACGGGCCGCTTGCCCATTGCGCCCTTGACCGGGCGCACGCCGTCCCACACGTAGCCCTCGGGCGAAGGGCCGGGAACCATCTGCCCATTGACCAGATACCCTATGACATTCAGCAGGCCATTATCGCCCATGCCCGGCAGCGGCCCATACACCCATTTGTTGCACCAATCTTCAAAGGTGCGCTTTGACTTTTCCTTCTTCCACTGCGCCCGAGCGCGCTTGAGTTCGGCTTTCGTCAGCTTCATGCCCGCCTCCTGAACACAAGCACATTGCCGCCGGTCAGGGGCGGCGCTACGGCGGCCCGGCGCGGCCTAAGGCCCATGCCCACCTTGACCGCGTACAGCATGGCCACGGCGGCCCGGCAGGCCGCCCAGCCCAGCACGGCCAGCACCCACCGGCAGGCCCAAACCGTCACCATGATCGTGCAAAGGATAATCAACGCGGCCATCATGCCATTTCCTCGACAGGCGGCTTGGTGGCAATCCGCCACATGGCCAGAACATGGTCAGCCCACGCCTGCATCATCAATGCCCGTTCATCCAAAAAATCCGTCCGCAAATACGCACGAGTCACGGCATTTCCAACGCTATGGGCAATCGCAGTCTCGGCGTGGTTATCGGGGTAGCCCTTGACCGCCGCCCACACGCGGAAGGAACTCCTCATGCCATGCACGGACATCTGTCGATAACCCAACACTTCATGCAGACATTGGAACAATGAACCCCCAGCCAACATCTTGCCGGTCGTCGGTGACGGAAACACCAGCATGTCCGCCTTGACCTGCTTTGGCCGCACCATGCTCAGGATTTCCATGGCCGCCGTGCTGAGCGGGACGCGGTGCTCCTTAGCTCCTTTCATGAGAGCAGGGGGACAGGTCCACAAGGCCTTGTCCATCGACACCATGCCCCACGTCATTCCCCGCACTTCTGCGCCGCGAGCGGCTGTGAGCAGGCAAAAAGCCAGCGGCTTGGCCAAGGCGCTGCGGTCGAACGCCCTCCGCATGACATAGTAAAGCTCGGGCACCTTTTCCCATGGCATGGAATCATAATGGCCGGTTTCAATGGGCCGCTTTCCAAGTTGCGCCGTCAGCTTTTTGATCTTGACCGGATTGATTTCCACGTACTCGCACGCCTCAAGCCAATCGAACACTTGCCGCAGGTGCCCCACGGCGGCCACGGCGGCTTGATGTTTGGTGCCCCATACCGGCTTGATAGCTGCCCGGACCATTTCAAAGGTGATCTGGTCAATGGGAATGTCATTCAAATCCGCAAAATAGCTGCGCACTGACCGTTCAATGGCGTCACGGCGGCTCGACCCTTTCCACTCGTGCTTTTTCAGCGCCAGATATTCCGTGGTGAAGGCCTTGAGCGTTTGCGCTTGGCCTTCGACCGGGGGCGCTGGCGTGGTGTCCACCACCACGGACGGAGGCTTGGCCTGACGCTTGCTTTCTGAAGGATCAATTCCGCCCGCGACCAACGACATCAATCGTTTGGCCTCCGCACGCGCGGCCTTCAAATCCATCTCAGGGTAAGGCTCACCGATGCTTATCTCAGTGACGCCGCCGGTCGGCCTCGAAAACCGCAGCCGCCATGTTTTGCCCCGTGCCCCTGCGCAGAAATACAGGTTCGGGCCGCAGAGCAGCCGCGCGCCGGGCAGGGCGGCTTCCAGTTGTTTGTCAGTAACGCTTGTACCCATTCTGTTCCTCCCTCTGTGTCAACGCTATTACAGTGAGGGGATAAAGAGCGCAAGCAGGATTTCCCGACGCCTTGGCCTGCGCCCCTTTGTAAACCCCTATTTACAAGGGGCTTGGCCAATCTCTAAACCCCTCCCCCTCAAGGCATATGGAAGTTGAGCATGAAGCTTCATATCGCGCGCCCCTATGTCGAGGCTCTGGCCGCTGATTTCCCCGAGCTCGAATCCCTCAAGGCGCAACTGGTTTTCGGCGACAAGGTCGAGGTTCCGTTTCAGCAGCTTTCCGGCCCGCAGGTCGATCGTCTTCACGAGCTTTACGGCGAGGCGGGCGCGCCGATGTACAGCGCCCGCGCGCAGCTGGCGACGCTTCGCCGCGCGCTCGAAGGCGGGGCCACGCGCTTTACGGCCGAGGATCTCGAGGCCGTCGTGCCGGCCATCGCGGCCTTCCTGATCGAGGACGCGCAGCGCGGCTGGCTGTTCTCCATCAATGTCGCCGGAAGGCCCTTGCCCTTCGTCGTCGCGCGCATCGATTACACGCCGGCCTCCAATGACGAGACCGGCCGCATCTTCGTCGAGCTGAAGGCCAATTCGAAAGGCGAACTCGCGACAGTGCAATTGCGCATCGCCGCGGGCGATATCGTCGGCAAGACGGTCGCGGGCATTTTCGCGGCAAAGGGCTTTTTGCGCGAGACGCCGGAGCTGATCGCCGCCTATGACGCCAATGCGCGCAATTATTTCGAGTGGCGCTCGCATTATGGCGCGCAATTCTCGGGCAGCGGCCTTGGCTTTTTCGCCGAGGATCCATCCTCATCCCACCGCAGCAACGACTGGACCCGGAAGGACAGCGTGATCCTGTCCTCGGGCGGCAATCCGGCCCGTCTGGTCAATGACGAAAGCCTACTGGCCGGCCGCGCGCTGACCCTGGAGCTGACCGGCGACATTCTCGGCAATTATCTCCGCAAGGCGGCCAAGAGCAATCTCTATGCGGAAGAGGATGAAGTCGCCGCCGCCCAGGCGACGATCAGCAAGGATTTGTTCCGGCAGATCCCGGTCCATCCCTTCATCCTGATGTTCCATCTCGACCTGCATCATTATGTCTGGGCGCATGTCGAGGACGTCCAGCCCTATGCCTACCAGCCGGACCTCAAGCAGAAGCTGGTTCTGCCCGAAGAGCAGACCGACCTGATCGACATTCTCACCGCCGAGATGGACGTGCTGATGGACGACATCGTCGCGGGCAAGTCCGGCGGCACGACCGTGCTTTGCGCCGGCCCGCCCGGAGTCGGCAAGACGCTGACGGCCGAAGTCTATTCGGAAATCGTCCGGCGGCCGCTCTATCGCGTCCATTCCGGCCAACTCGGCCTCAATGTCGCGGCGATGGAGACATCGCTGAAGGAGGCGCTCCTGCGCGCACAGCGCTGGGGCGCGGTCATGCTGATCGATGAGGCCGACGTCTATATCAAGCGGCGGCAAGACGACATGACCATGAATGCGGTGGTCGGCGTGTTTCTGCGCGTGCTGGAATATTTCAACGGCCTGCTCTTTCTTACCACCAACCGCATTGACGATATCGACGAGGCTATCGTTTCGCGCTGCATCGCGCTGATCCGCTTCCATGCGCCGGACGGCGAGGCGCGCCATCGCATCTGGCAGGTGATGTCGGAGCAGTTCGCCCTGAACCTCGACGACAGCCTGATCTCGACCCTGGTCGAGATCTATCCCCAGACGAGCGGACGCGACATCAAAGGTCTGGCGAAGCTGGTCGCGAAATATTGTCGCCATCGCGACATCCCGCCGGATATCGACGTCTTCAAGCGTTGCGCGATCTTCCGTGGGCTCGAACTCGCCGCCACAGCCTGAATCCGTACATGTCGCCAACCTGACAACGCGGCGACCCTTGTGAAATTCCCAAGAAAACAAAGGGATAAAAAGTTTTCAGGTTCTGGCGCGGGTCTTGCTAATTCATAAGGCAAAGCGCCTTACATTTTGGAGGACCGGCAATGATCCATCTGACCGACAGCGCCATCAACGCTGTCCGCAACGCCATCAAGGGGGCGTCCGAGCCCGTGCAGGGCTTGCGCCTCAAAGTTGAGACGGGCGGCTGCGCCGGCAACAAATATCTGATGGGTCTCGTCAAGACTCCGGAAGAGAGCGACGAGGTGGTCGAGCGCGACGGCGTCAAGGTTTTCGTCGAGAACAGCAGCCTCGAACTTCTCGCCGGCATCACCATCGATTTTGTCGTCGCCATCGAAGGCGCCGGCTTCACGTTCGACAATCCGAACGCCACGCATTCTTGCTCCTGTGGCAAGAGCTTCGGCTGATTTTCCCGCGCAAGCAGAGGGTTCAAGACCATGCAGACTGATGTTGTGGAAACCAAGTCCGAAGCCGCTCCCGATGCCGAGCGCCTGCGTCGCATCCGCGACGTGATCGAGGAAATCCGTCCGAACCTGCGTCGGGACGGCGGCGATTGCGAGTTGATCTCGGTCGAGGGCAACAAGATCAACGTCAAGCTCACCGGCGCCTGCGTGTTCTGCAAGCTGGCCAGCGCGACGCTCGAAGGCATCCAGGCCAAGATGGTCGAGACGCTCGGCGAGTTCGTTCGCGTCATTCCGGTTCCGATGGGTTCGCGTTCGGGCCATTGAGGCTGAAAATGTCCATAGTCGCCACATCTTTCGACAGGGACGCAGCTATGAAGTCGTCCAAAAGTCCTGGGAAAGAGCGTCTCTGGAAGCTGTGGCGGGATGACGTCGCCTGCGTGAAGGCGCGCGATCCAGCGGCGCGCAATGTGCTCGAAGTGGTTCTGACCTATCCGGGCGTCCATGCGATCATCTGGCATCGCCTCGCCAACAGGCTATGGCTGTCCGGCTTCAAGTTCCCCGCGCGATTCGTCTCGTGGTTTGCTCGTCTGGTCACCAATGTCGATATTCATCCGGGCGCGACCATCGGGCGGAGCTTCTTCATCGATCATGGCGCAGGCGTTGTGATCGGCGAGACCGCCGAGATCGGCGATAACGTCACCATGTATCACGGCGTCACGCTTGGCGGCGTGAGCTGGTCGCCCGGCCGGCGTCATCCGATCATCGAGGATGGCGTGCTGATCGGCGCCGGGGCGAAGATTCTCGGGCCAATCAAGGTCGGCGGGGGCGCTCGGATCGGGGCCAATTCGGTCGTGGTCGAAGAAGTTCCTCCCGGCGTCACGGCGGTCGGCATTCCCGCGCGGATCGTCCGCGCGCCGACGACCCGCAGCGCCATCGGCACACGGGTCAATCTCGACCATCATCTGATCGCCGACCCGGTCGGCGAGGTTTTGTCGCTCCTGCTCGATCGCGTCGAATTTCTGGAGGCGCGGCTCAATCACATGCAACGCCGCGCGAGAAAGCCGGAAGCTGCGTGCGAAGAGAAAGTGGAAGGATAAATCATGAGCGTGTTGCAAGATCTTGGGCAGTTGTCTTCGGCTGAGGATTTCTTCAGCTATCTTGACCTGCCTTTCGAGCCTACTGTGGTTCAAGTCTCGCGCCTGCACATTCTTCGCCGCATGGGGCAGTATATCAAGGGCAGCGAAATCGACGGCGCTTTCGACGGCCTGAGCGAAGAGCAAATCAAGACTTTGTGCCGCGAACATCTCGACCAGGCCTATCAGGACTTCGTCGCCTCGACTCCGATCCAGGAGCGCCTGTTCAAGGTGCACAAGGAAGCGATCGAGCCAAAGCCGGAGCCGGCGAGCAATTTCGTGCCGCTGGATTCGCTCAAGGTTGTTTGAGGCTCCGAGCGCGGTCTGTCCGCGCGAATGATCGTCTGGCCGCGTTCTGGCGGGCCTGGAGGCGGGGATGGACTGCGCCCACTTATCGTCGCAAAAAGGAATGCTCGCTGACCATTCGCGGTCGCGGGAGTTCAGCCGTCATGGCTAGTCCGGAGGGCGATAGTCTCATCCCGCCGATGCCGGCGCTATCCTGCCGCTCGGATATCGCGTTGCGCGGGATTTATGAGATTTCCAAGGTTCTTGCGGTTCCGGGACGCCTGGATGAGGTGCTGTCGCAAGTCCTCATGCTCCTCTCCAGCTTCGTCGATACGCGGCGCGCGATCGTCGCGTTGATTGACGACAAGGGCGAAGCGCGGTCCGTCGCTTTCCAGGGCGCATTTTCGGGCGAAGCCCGGGGCGTCCTGCTGCCGGAACGGGCCGTCGGTCGTGTGGTCACGAGCAAGGCGCCGCTGATCGTCGACAATGTCGAGATCGATTCCGATTTCGCCGGCTGGCCTTCGGACACAGGCTTCGCCGACGGGGTCCAGGCTGTACTCGCGGCGCCCATTCTCGACCGCGGACAGGCGATCGGCGTTCTCGCCATCGACCGGCGCTCGGATGGAAGCCATCGCGCCTCGATGGATTCGGATTCCCGCTTTCTTGGCATGATCGCCAATATGATTGGCCAGACACTGCATCTTTACGACGTCGTGTCGCGCGATCGTGAAAGGTTGATGGAGGACCAGCGGCGTCTCGAAAAGGAATCGCCGCGTCGGGTCGAGATGAGCGGCGAACAGGCGCTCATCGGCATTGTCGGCGCGAGCCGGGCGATCCGTCGGGTTTTCGACCAGATCAACGTGGTCGCCAGGACGCATACCACGGTCTTGCTGCGCGGGGAGTCCGGCACGGGCAAGGAATTATTCGCCCGCGCAGCCCATGATCTTTCGCCGCGCAAGGACGCGCCCTTCATCCGGCTCAACTGCGCGGCGCTGCCTGAGTCCATGCTGGAATCCGAATTGTTCGGCCACGAAAAGGGATCTTTCACTGGCGCTGTCGGGCAGCGCAAAGGGCGCTTCGAACTGGCGGACAAGGGCACGCTCTTTCTGGATGAGATTGGCGAAATTTCGCCGGCCTTCCAGGCCAAGCTCCTGCGTGTGCTGCAGGAAGGCGAGTTCGAGCGCGTCGGCGGGTCGCAGACGGTCAAGGTGGACGTCCGCTTTGTCTTCGCCACCAACAAGAATCTCGAAGTGGCGGTGGAGCGCGGCGAATTCCGCGCCGATCTTTATTACCGCATCAATGTCGTCTCGATCCTGCTGCCGCCCCTGCGGGAGCGCCATGAGGACGTCGCGCTGCTGGCGCAGGAATTCCTCCGCCGGTTCAACGAGGAAAACGGAACCCGCAAACGGCTGACGGCGCCGGCGGTTCGGCTGCTGCAGGGCTGCAACTTCCCCGGCAATGTACGCGAGCTGGAAAATTGCGTGCGCCGGACCGCGACGCTCTCGCATGACGACGCGCTGAACGAGGGCGATTTCGCCTGTACGGTCGGGGCCTGCCTGTCGTCGACCCTCTGGAAGGACTTTTCTCCTCCGCCCGCGCCTGCGGAAAGGACCGCGCCGGAGACGACGGAAATCGGACATTTCGACGCAAGCGGTGGAAGGCGCCCGGCCATCGCGTCGTTTTCTCGCTCCGACGCGATGCGCTCGCGGCCAAATGCTCGGGCCAGCGTGGCGGGCGGCGCGACCGATCGGGACAGCCTGATCAACGCCCTGGAAAAATCTGGCTGGGTCCAGGCCAAGGCGGCGCGTCTGCTGAATCTGACGCCGCGCCAGATCGCTTATGCGCTGGGCAAATACAACATCGAAATCAAGAAATTTTGACGCGCCGCCCGCGCTTGTCGCAATGCGAACGTGGACGTTGCGAACCCTCCAAAGCGTCTGCTCGCCGCCGAAAAAGCGCGCATTTCGACGCTGGCACAAGCCTTGCTCCCTTCTGGACGACGTTCGACCGCGATCCCGACCGCCCGCCGATGTCACGAACGCGCTAATTATCGAGGAGAGTTTCGATGTCTTACAAGATCATCGCTTCGCAGTGCACGGGCTGCAGCCTTTGCGAATTTGAATGCCCCAACGCGGCGATTTCGATGAAGGGCGACACCTTCGTGATCGACCCCAAGAAATGCACGGAATGCGAAGGTCATTTCGATACCGCCAAGTGCGACGAGGTTTGCCCGGTTCCCGGAACCTGCGTGAAGGCCTGATTCAATCCGCACGGACCGGGCGCGCGTCGCGCCCTGGTTCCGCGCTGCGATAGCCGCGCCGGCGGGTCCGCCGGCGCTTAGCGTGCGGTCGCGCGCGTCGACAGAAGTGAAGCCGCCGACCGGCGCCATCGAAGGAATTGAGTGCATGAAGGTCATGATCCGACGCTCCGCCGAAGTTGGGCTTTCGATCTATGTTCCGAAGAAGGACCTCGAAGAGCCGATCGTCGAATCTGAATTCGAGACGCTCTGGGGCGGCTGGATCAAGATCGCCAATGGCTGGGTGCTTGAGTTGCCGGAAATGGCCGCTGACACCCGTTTGCCGATCACCGTTAACGCTCGCAAGCGCGGCGAGGAGGAAGAATGAGCATGATCGCGGCCATCCTCGACGAGGACCTGTTGCAGCCGCAGGATGCGGAAAAGCTCGTCGGCGAACTCGCCGGCCGCTTGCGCGCGGGTCAGATCGTTCCTTTCGTCGGCCCCGGCCTGGCGGAATTGTCGGCGCCTTCGGTTCCCCTGACCCCCGAAGCGCTCGCGGCTTTCTTCGGAACCAAGGTGGCGCTGCCGCGCCGCGCCAAGGGCAATCCTTGGACCGCCGCGCAGCACATCGAGAGCTTCAAGCATCGCGCGACGGTGACGGCGTTTATGGCTGAAGCCTTCGCTGCGCCAGTCACGCCGACGCCGCTGCACCAGTTCCTGGCTTCGCTGCCGCTGCCGCTGATCGTGGACGCCTGGTATGACGGGGCCTTCCGCAAGGCGCTGGAGTCGCGCAGCGACTGGGGCGAGGTCCAGGGCAACACCCGCGCCGGCATTGGCGAAGACCGCTGGTATCGCTTCTATGGCGCCGCGGCCGAAGAGGCGACACGCGAAGATGCGGAGGGCTGGAAGACGGTCCTCTACAAGCCGCATGGCGGCGTGATTCCGGCCAAGAATTTCCTGATCTCCGACGCCGATTATGTCGAGGTTCTGACCGAGATCGACATTCAGACGCCGATCCCGGACGTGGTCAAGAACCGCCGCACCGAGCGCAGTTTCCTGTTCCTCGGCTGCCGCTTCCACGACCAGATGTTGCGCACCTATGCCCGGCAGATCAGCAAGCGTTCGGCCGCGCCGCATTACGCGGTGGTCGATGTCGAAAAGCTGACGCTGAACGAGCGCCGCTTCCTCGCGAGCGAAGGCATTGTTCCGATCGCCTTGCCGCTGCCGCGCGTCAGCGAAATTCTGATCGCCGGATGAACTCCTCGGCCATCAAGCCATTTGGAAGGGGGCCGCTTGCGGCTCCCTTCTCGCTTGTGGACGCCCAAAAAAATGCGTTGTCAGCTTTGCAACAGGTAGAAAACTCCCCGAAAACCCTGTGTGCAAGCCGACAGAGTGCAGTGAGCGATGCGCATAAACAATTGAAAAATAAAGATAAAACAAAAAATGCCGTGTTGGCATATGCGTTGCTACCTTTATGGCAGGGCAAAGCTTTTAGAGCTTGAGCTGAAAAGCGAGAGAGGGTCGGACATGGATTCTACGGCAAATCTTGAATCGGGCGCGTCCGGCGCCAGCGTCGATCTGGACGCGGTTATGCAGCAGGTCGCCGAGCACAAGGGTTGTGGCACGGAAGGCGGCAGCGGCAAGGCGAGCTGCGGCTCGGGCGCCGGCGAGAACGATCTGCCTCAGGAGATCTGGGACAAGGTCAAAAACCATCCCTGCTACAGCGAAGAGGCGCATCACCATTACGCCCGCATGCATGTGGCCGTGGCGCCGGCGTGCAACATCCAGTGCAATTATTGCAACCGCAAATATGATTGCGCGAACGAGTCCCGCCCCGGTGTGGTCAGCGAGAAGCTGTCGCCGGAACAGGCGGCCAAGAAGGTTCTGGCGGTGGCTTCCACCATCCCCCAGATGACCGTGCTCGGCATCGCCGGCCCCGGCGATCCGCTGGCCAATCCGGCCAAGACCTTCAAGACCTTCGAGCTGATCTCGAAGACGGCGCCGGACATCAAGCTCTGCCTGTCGACCAATGGTCTGGCTCTGCCCGATCACGTCGACACGATCGCCAAATATAACGTCGATCACGTCACCATCACGATCAACATGGTCGATCCGGAAGTCGGCGCGAAAATCTATCCGTGGATTTTCTGGAAGCACAAGCGCATCGAAGGCATCGAAGCGGCGCGCATCCTGACGGAGCGCCAGATGCAAGGCCTGGAAATGCTGACCGAGCGCGGCATTCTCTGCAAGGTCAATTCGGTGATGATCCCCGGCGTCAACGACAAGCATCTTGTCGAGGTCAACAAGGCGGTGAAATCGCGTGGCGCCTTCCTGCACAACATCATGCCGCTGATCTCCGCTCCGGAGCATGGCACGGTGTTCGGCCTGACCGGTCAGCGTGGTCCCTCCGCGCAGGAACTGAAGGCTCTGCAGGATTCCTGCGAAGGCGAAATGAACATGATGCGGCATTGCCGCCAATGTCGCGCCGACGCCGTGGGCCTGCTCGGCGAAGACCGCAGCGAGGAATTCACCACCGACAAGATCATGGCGATGGAGGTGAATTACGATCTTGAGACCCGCAAGGCCTATCAGGCTGCGGTGGAGCTCGAGCGCGTCGCCAAGGTTGAGGCGAAAAAGGAAGAGCTTGAGACCCTCGCGGGCGTCGCCAGCAATATCAAGCTCCTCACGGCCGTCGCGACCAAGGGCTCGGGCCTCATCAACGAGCATTTCGGCCACGCGAAGGAGTTCCAGATCTACGAACTCTCGACCAGCGGCGCGAAATTCGTCGGCCATCGTCGCGTCGATCTCTACTGCCAGGGCGGCTTCGGCGACGAAGACTCGCTGGAGACGGTGATCCGCGCGATCAATGATTGCCATGCGGTGTTTGTGGCCAAGATCGGCGGCTGCCCGAAGGGCGACCTCGCCAAGGCCGGTATCGAGGCGGTCGATGAATTCGCGCATGAATTCATCGAGAAGTCGGCGATCACCTGGTTCAAGGCCTATCTCGAAAAGGTCAACAGCGGCGAGATCGTTCACGAAGTGCGCGGCGACGCCGAAATTCGTCAGGGCGCCCTGCTCGCGGCGGCGGACTGATCGTTTCAAAGAAAGGGATGATCCATGACGTACAAGATCGTCGCTTCGCAATGCACGAGCTGCTCTGCCTGCGAAGCTGAATGCCCGAACATGGCGATTTCGGAGAAGGGTGGAACCTTCATCATCGATCCGAAAAAATGCACCGAGTGCCTCGGCCATTTCGATACGCCGCAATGCGTTGCGGTCTGCCCTGTCGATAACACCTGCGTTATCGACAATTCCCTGCCGCGTTATCAGGCTCCGTGAGGATAGTATGAATTTCGAAATTACCCCCAAAGCCGCGAAATTCATCCGTATGATGATCATGGCCGACGGCGGTCCGGGAGCCGGTTTCCGGCTCTCGGTCAGCCCCGGCGGCTGCTCGGGCCTTTCGGCGGAGATAGCCGTCAAGGCCGAGCCGGATGCGGGCGACGCTGTGGTCGCGCGCGATGGCGTGAAGCTGTTTCTGCCGGCCGAAAGCCGTCTGCTGCTTCAAGGCGTCACGATCGATTTCGCGGAAACGCCGACCTCGACGGGTCTGGTGTTCTTCGACCCCAAGGCGCCGGCCACTTGCGGCAGCCATTGAGGCTGGGGGCGCAGCGGCATCAAGAACGCAAATGACCACTGCACGACAACAGAGCAGGGAGCCCTCGCCAGTTGGCGAAGACTCCCTGCTTTCTCATCCCCTGTTTGGCGGAGGGCTGCCGCCACTCGCCGAACAATATCTTGCCTGGGCCGGGGACAATTATTCGTCCGACCGTGTCGCGGAAGAATATCTGAATCAGGCGCAGAACCTCGCGCCTGATCATTTCGCCGTGTTGATCGGCTTCTACCGCTATTATTTCTACAAGGGCCGCCTGCAAGAGGCGCTCGCCATTTCCAGGATTTGCATGGCCAAGGCCGCGCGCGAGAAGAATTTCGCGACGGACTGGCGCGCTGTGCAGAAGGAAGACGCCCAATTCGGCGATTACGACGACGTGATCGCGCGCTTCTTCATGTTTTGTCTGAAAGGCTACGCCTATCTGCTCCTGCGCCTCGGGGATTTCGTCGAAGGGCGCGCGGCGGTTGAAAAGCTGTTGCAGCTCGACGCGACCGACAAGATCAACGCGCGTCTGCTGATCGACATTCTCGAACGCCAAAAAGCCGAAGAGGAGCCAGCCGACGATGAATGAGCCGACGATGAATGACGATATCACCGAGGCGATCGACTGGCAGGGCAATCCCGTTGACTGCTCAAGCTGTGTGCATTCCGACATGCTCGCGACAGGGCGTTGTAAGTTTTCGCACGCATGCGTGATCGACCGCTACGCGCGGCGCATCGACCGTTTCTTCAACTGGAATCCGGCGCTCGCCAACCAATACATCACCCACCCGCATTTTGAGGTGCGCGCGATCGCCTCCAAACATGCGGCGGTCTTCCTCTTGCTGCCTTTGCTGGATGATCCGGAAGAAACGGTGCGCTGGAACGCCGCGCGGCGGCTGCCCAAAAAGCACATCCTGAAATTGCGCAACGATCCGCATCGCGAAGTGCGCATCCGCATTGTCACTCTTCTCGAAGATTCCGATCTGGTCCCAATGTTGCAGGACCCGGATTATTACGTCCGTCTGTCGGTCGCGCGGCGGCTGCAGCCGGAACTTCTGGAATGGATGCTGCATGACGAGGAGGCGGAGGTTCGCCGCGTCGTCGCGCAGCGCCTGCCGGACGAGATGCTGATGCGCATGGCTGGCGATCCCGAGCCGCGCGTCCGCCTTGAAATCGTGCGGCGTCTGGGAAGCGACAAGCTCGGCGAGATGCGTCGCGATCCGGACTGGCGGATACGCCATGAGGTGGCGGGCCGCATCGCGCTCGACCAGCTCGGCGAGCTGGTTGAAGACGAGGACGAACTGGTGCGGGAGACCGCCTGCGCACGTATGGCGGGCGGCGAATTGCGAAGGAAGGAGGGACCATTATGAGCAATATCGTTCGTGACAGCGATGTGGTCGAGTTGGACGCGCCACCCTATTTCACCTTCGGCGACAAGGTTCTGGCCAAGCGCACGGTCCGCAATGACGGGACCTATGCGGGCAAGGAGATCGGCGACGTCCTGTGTCGCAAAGGCGAGGCCGGCTACATCGTCAGCATCGGCACCTTCCTGCAGCAATTCTATATTTACGCCGTCGAATTCACCGAGAGCGGCAATCGCGTCGGCATGAAGCGCAAGGAGCTCGAGCTTGCGGTGCCGCGCGACGAACAAGAAATCCCACTCCCTGCGGAGCTGCCAGCATGATCGAGCCGCGTCTTCCGAAATTTCAATGGGGCCAGCGCGTGCGCTGCCTGATCGACCTCGTCAATGACGGGACCTATCCCAACGCCGAGGAGGATGCGGTGCTCGCGGCGGCCGGCGCCCAGGGCGAGATCGTGCAGGTGGGCTCGCATGTCGATTCCAACACGCCGGTCTACATCGTCGAGTTCGAGGAAAAATATGTGATCGGCTGCCTCGAAGAGGAAATCGAAGCGGCTTGACGAACCCATTGCGAGCGAGGGCGGAACATGGCGATCAACACGGAAGAGCTGCAAGAAATCGAGACGCTGCTGGGCGGCGCCGAGGCGGATCCGTCCCTGCTGACTGCGCTGCGGCTGAAATTTCCCCACCTGAAATGGTCGCGCTGCGACGCTGAGGACGTGACGGAAGAGCCGTTCCGCTCCTTCGCGGCCTATGACCTGCATTTGATGGACGTCAGCAATCATTGTCCGGTTGTCGTCACCGAGCCTTCGGCCGCGAGCGGCGCCATTCTGGCTGTTCGGAGCGTGAAGATATGAACGAGCCGGCGCTGGAGCAGGACGAGATCGAAGACGTCGACGACGTCCTCATTCCGCTATCCGATCCCGACATGACGACGCTGGAACTGGAGGCGGTCGATTCCGTGCTTCGTACCTCGCGGCTGTCCCGCGGCCCGGTGGCGGAGGAATTCGAAAAGGAATTCGCGGCCTATCTTGGCCGGCGCTACGCCATCGCCGTGCCGGGCGGAACGATCGGACTTCATCTCATTCTTGCCGCCAAAGGGATCGGTCCAGGCGACGAAGTGATCGCGCCGAGCTATGGCTTTCGCGAGACGCCGCAGGCCATCGCCATCATCGGCGCGACGCCCGTCTTCGCGGATATCGACTATTGGTCGGGCACGATTGCTCCGGCCAAGGTCGAAGCCAAGATCACGCCCAAGACGCGCGCCATACTTGCCTCCAACGCCAATGGGCATCCTGCCGACTGGACGGCGCTCCGCGAATTGGCCGACAAGGCCGGGCTGCTGCTGATCGAGGATTCCAGCGAAGCAATCGGCTCGAAATACAAGGACAAGCTGGTCGGGACGTTCGGCGACGTCTCGATCTTCGACTTCGCCCAGCCGTCGCCCCTCACCTGCGGCGAAGGCGGGATGATCGTCACCGACGATCCTGATCTCGCCATGGCGATCAAGCGAATCCGCGCGCACACGCCCGAGGAGCGATCTTCGGTCGCCGTCAGCGGCGCCCCGGCCTTGCAGGCGCAGATCAGCGACATTTCCGCCGCGCTTGGGCTGGCGCAATTGCGCCGCCTGGACGAGATCCTCGAGAAGCGCCGGACGATCGAGCATTATTACGAGAAATACGTGCAGTCTTTCGAGGGCATCAAGCCGCCCTATGTCGCACCGGACGTCACGGAGGCGCATTGGTTCCTCTATGTCGTTCACCTCGGCACGCGTTTCTCGAAATCCAGCCGCGACGCCATCATCGACGACCTCGCGACCGAGAAAGTCGAGTCGACCGGCTACTGCAATCCATTGCATCTCCAGCGCTATTACGTCGATCGCGGCTGGCGGCGCGGGGATCTCTTCGTCACCGAGAAGCTCGCGGATCGCGCGGTCGCGCTGCCGTATCACTGCCATCTCGCCGAAGAAGAAATCGAGTTCATCGTCGCGACCATGAAGGACGCGTCGGTCAATGTGGGGGCCGGCGCCGCCATCTATTGATGCGGCCGGCGTTACCAATAGCAAGAGAGGGAAAATCAATGTCTCTGGTCACCTTTGCGCCTTCGGGCAAGGAGTTGGAAGTCGCGGAAGGGACGACGCTGCTGGCGGCGATCCTCGAGTCGGATCCCAACTTCCCCCACAAGTGCGACGGAAACGCCAAATGCGGTTCCTGCCACATCTACGTTCTCGAAGGCCGCAAGGGCGTCAGCAAGACGACCCGCGAGGAGAACGAAAAGCTCGACTCCATCGTCGGCGTCAGCTCCAAGTCGCGCCTCGCTTGCCAGGCCAAGGTGCTCGGCACGGAAAACATCAAGGTCGAGATTCTGAGCTTCGTCTGAAGCGGTCGCCCTGGCGAGAGGGCCGGGGCGATATCTGCCGCGCGACGCAAAAAATGCGCGCGCAAACCGTTTTCCGGCGACGGCGGTCCGCCGCCGGGAAATGGATATTCTCAGGGAAAAGGAGTGTGAGAGATGGCGCCTACCGAAATCGTGATCCACGCGCGCTATGCGCCCGATGGAACCTGTCTTGAGATCGGCGAACGTCCCGCCGACGTCAGCGCGCAGAAATGGTATGCCTTCCTGTATGAGAAGGTCGGCGAGACCGCGCAGCCGCTCGCTGGCGGACGCCTCATTTTCCGCGTGCCGGCGACCGACCTCGCCAATCTTCAGGCCGCTGCGGCCGCCTGAAAATCAGCGTTCGCGCATAAAGCAAACCCGCCGGGGCGTGAGCCGACGGCGGGTTTTGTTTTGAAAGACCTTTGCCCGGCGTCGCTCAGGCGGCCGCCAGCGCGCGCGTGGCGTCATGCTTGATGCGCTCGACCATGGAGCGTAGCCCGTTCGAGCGTTGCGGCGTCAGGTGCTGCTCGAAGCCCAGGCTGCGGAACAGGGCCTGGGCGTCGGCGCCGATGACGTCCCGCGCCGTGCGGCCCGAGAAGAAAGCTAGCGTCAGGGCCACCAGGCCGCGCACGATATGGGCGTCGCTGTCGCCGAGAAAGTGCATCACGGGTTCGCCGTCGGCGCCGGGTTCGATGCTCGTCTTCAGCCAGACCTGGCTGGCGCAACCGCGCACCTTATTGGCCTCGCTATGGTCTTCCTCGGGCAGCGGCGCCAAAGTCCGGCCAATTTCGATCAGATAACGATAGCGATCGTCCCAATCGTCGAGGAATTCGAAATTTTCGATGATTTCGTCGATGGTCATTCCATATCCCTTCGATCCGCTTGCGCGGCGCGATGCAAGAAACGCGCACTTTGCCAATTGGAGCGCCGCCGGGACGTCCGCTTCAATCCTAGATGGCGCCATGTCGGTCTTGCGACAATAGTTCGATCGCAATTCTGGTTCTGTCATATTTCGGCGCGTTGGCCCAGCGTCTCGGGCCGATAGCCTTCCTCGCGCAAGACCTGCGACACGGCGGGGCGCTCCAACATGGCCCGATAATGCCGCAGGACGTTCTGCGGGAGGTCGATCTCGGTCTTGTCGGCCCAAAACTCGACATAGAACAACACGGCGTCGGCCACGCTATAATCGCCCGCGATCCAGCTCTTGCCCTCCAGCGCCTTGTTGACGATGGAAAAGGTCTTCTCGACCAAAAGGCGGCCCTGCGCCTTGATGCTCTCGTGCAGCGAGGAATCGGGAGAGAAATTGCCGGTCGCGAAAATGCGGGCGAAGCCGTGGCCATGGATCGAGCCGGCGACAAATGTCATCATTTCCAGTGCGCGCGTCTCGTTCTCGACGTCTTTCGGCCAAAGTTTTCCGCGCCCGCGCGCGCGCCCTAGCCAGAAGGCGATGGCGGGGACTTCGGTCAGAACAGTGCCGTCCTGACGCATCAGGGCCGGAATATTGGCCTTGGGGTTGATCGCCAGATAGTCCGGCTTGAACTGGTCGCCTGCGGGAAGGTTGACGATATGGGCCTCGAAAACTTCTTCCAGTTCTTCAAGAATGATGTGGATCGCCGTCGAGCAGGAGCCCGGCGTCATATAGAGTTTCATGTTCATCGGGCGATCGACGCTCCTCATTGTTCGTCCATGGCATGGTTCATGCCGAAAATTCGTCCATGGCATGGTTCATGCAAAAAGTGGCGCACTGACTGAAGCTTTGGGCCGGGGACGCCATGAGCGAGACGACACCATGAGCGAGACGACACAAGGACAGGGGCCCGACGAGGTTTTCGTGATTTGCGCGATGGACGCCGTCGCGCCGGGCGCGGCGAAGGCTTTCGATCTCGCCGAGGCCGACGGGCAGGGCGGCGCGAAGCCGCTCCGCATCGTCGTCGCGCGCAACAAGGCCGGCCAATATTTTTCTTATCGCAACGCCTGCCCACATCAGGGCGTGTGGCTGAACATCGGCTCCGGCTCCTTTCTCGACGAGACCGGCGCCCAGATCAAATGCGGCCGCCACGGCGCGACCTTCACCATCGAGACCGGCCATTGCGTGTCGGGCGCCTGCGAGGGCGCGCAATTGCAGAAGATGGACGTCGAAGCGCTCGACGGCGACCTTTGCATTCGCGGGGTGACGCTGGTCGAAGACGATCCGCCGCTTCGCCATGACGACGACATGGACGAGACGATGGAAATCACCATCCATCCGGGATGAACATGACCGAGAACCAGCAAGTCTTCCGTTATTTCCTCGCCACCTCTGGCGTGAAGCTGCCGCTCAAGCTCGTCAACGAGATCGAGGCGGAGGCTTTGTCGAACCGCAACACCTATATTCGCGCCAGCTATGACGCGTCCGGGCTGTTGCTGAAATTCGAGAAAATGGTCTATGGCGATGTCGAACTGAGCCATAGCTACAGCTATGACGAAGCTGGCGTGTTGCGCCGCGCGGAAGTCCTCATGCTCGATGAAGACCCGACCGTGCTCGAATTCAACGGCGCGCCGGCATGACGGTCGCGCAGCTTGTCGAGGCTTTGGCGAAGCTGCCGGCAGACGCCGTCGTGCTGATGGAAAGCGACGGCGGCCTGTCTTTGGTCTCGGCGCTGGATTTCGTCGCGTCGCAAGGCCCCGGCGCTCCGGCGGAGGTGATTCTGCTGCCGAATATGGAGGAATGAGCTTGAGCGAGATGGTGGCGGAAATCACGATGTTCGACCGGATCGGCGGAAAGGCGACCGTGGATCGTCTGGTCGAAGCCTTTTACGGCTATATGGATAGCCTGCCGGAGGCCAAAACCATCCGCGACATGCATGACGGCGACCTCGGCCCGATCGGAGACGTGCTGAAGCGCTATCTGACCGAATGGACGGGCGGCCCCAAGCTTTACTCGCCGGAAAAGGGCCATCCCCGCCTGCGCCAGCGCCATATGGGCTTCCCTATCGACAATGCGGCGCGCGACGCCTGGATGACCTGCATGCACAAGGCTCTGGTCGAAACGATCTCGGACCAGGCCGCGCGCGAGGAACTCGAAGGCAATATGAAAAAGCTCGCCGACTGGATGCGCAATCGCGAGTAGGCTTGACGTCAACGCCGGTCTTTATCGGCGAACGCGTCTGCGTGCGTTTTAGCGTTCAAAATCATACGCTAGGCGACTTCGATGGCAAGGATGGGTCGTTGCGGTTTGCGCCACAACCACCCATCCAGCACCCTTGAATCGCCGGCAAGTCAATCCCGGAACGGGTGGTCTACACCGCGTTCTTGACGGGTGGAATCGACCAGCTTCCGTCGAGAATCGACGGGGCCTTGGGGTTCGGCCAATACATGCGCAGCATCAACACGAACTTGCCCGCGGGCGCGGGAAGCCAGTTGGATTCCTTGTCCGGCCCCGGCGAGTCGTGCTGAATATAAAGATCGATGGAGCCGTCCGCGTTCGCCTTGAGGTTCTGCCGCGCGCTGATCGAATAGCGATTGATCGGATTGGCGACGAAGAAATAATTCTCGTCATACATGGTCAGCGACCAGAACCCCTTGACGGGCGGTAGCTGACCTTTCGGGAAGTGCATGACATATTTATTCGCGCCGTCATATTTGCGCGCCAGCAGGCCGCCGCCCGCTTTCAGAGACGTCGGGTAGACCGCATCTTCCGGCCGATTGGCGCCGAGGCCGATCGCGGTGACGAGCGCGCGCTGGATGTAATCGGTTCCGTAGAGGCCGGTCTTGGTCGTGAAGCGCCAGCCATTGGCATTCTGGATCTCCGGACCCGTAACGAAATGCAGCATGATCCGGTTGAAGCTGATCTTCGGCACTCGGTTGAGAACGGACGGGTCGGCGGCGGAGGGATCGAAATCCTTGCCGGGGACAACGCCAACCTGCGCAAGTTTGGGAAGGATCGGGGCGTCGGCGGCTGTCGGCGGATTGGTCTTGAGCAGGTCCGCCAGCAACCGGAAATAGTCGACGCCGCTCAGCGCGTTGACTTGGTCGCGCACCGCCGTCTTCATGTCGATCGAGGCGTCGACCTTGCCTGCCGGCGGCGTCCAGTCCTTGCCCCAGGCGCTGAGCGGGCAAATCTTGCACGCGTCCTGAAGGGCGTGAACGGCGGCGTAATCCTCGGGCGTTCCGGTGCAATAGATGCGGCCCAGAAGCCAGACAAGCGCGGTCGGCGACTTATATTCGACGACGCCCGCGGGCAGCGTTCCCTTCCAGCCCGGGCCGGTGATGGCGTAGGTCTGCGCTCCCGTTCCCGTCGTACGCGTTCCGGGGACCTGGAACACGTCCGTCCAGCCATCGAGCATCGGAAACAGGAAATAGCGGCCCTTCATGTCGGGAAGGCTGAGAATCCAGGGCTCCTTGCCGACGTCCAGCCAGGCGGTGGTGTAGAGGGTATCGGCGTTGGGAGCGGTGACGTCGCGATAGCTCGCGTCCGGATAATTCCGCAAGCGCACGAACTGCCCCATCGGCGCGCGAGTCCCTTCGGCGGCCGCGACATTGGTCATCACCCGGCGCGTCATTTCCATCGTCACGAGCGGATAGCCATAAATATAGGCTTCAGACGCCGCGCGAAAATCTTCGACGTCGCCGACCAGATCACTGAACACGCCTTCCGCGCGGGCGGATGTGAGCGCGGGACTTGCGCCCAGAACGCCGAGCCCCATCGAAACCGCGCGCCTCGAAATCTTCATTTCTCTCTCCCCGAATACGGAAATTCCAAATCATTTTCCCGGCGGACCGTCGCTGACTGCCGTGGCGGCGATATGCTATAGCAATCGAAACCCGACCGTTTATCTCTTCACGACAAGACGCCATTAGCTGATGCCTATGAATGGTCCTCCATTACAGAGGGTCGCCGGGCTTTCGGGAGCGCCAGACCTGCTGCGCGAACTCGGAACCGATCCGCGGGACGCCTGCGCGGGATTGTCCTTCGCCCCTGGCGATCTTACGCCCGACGCGATGATTCCTTTCGCCGAGGCGATCCGGCTCCTGGCGAATTGCGAGCGGGTGACGGGTCTCGAGCATTTCGGGCTGATGCTTGGCGCCCGGCACGACCACCTGTCGCTCGGACCGATTGGTCAGTTAATGCATGTTGCGCCGACGCTTGGCGACGCCATCCGGGATTATATCCGCGTACAGGTTGGGCTTTCGCGCGGCGCGACTGCTTATTCCTATCCAATCGATGGGGGCGTTACGCTCGGATTCGGCATTTACGATCGCCATTCCCCTGGTGCGAAACAGGCCTATGGCTTCACCATGGCCCTCGGCGCAAATATCGTGCGCGCATTGACCGGCGGGAAGGCGAACCCCGTCGAAGTTCATTTTTGCCATCGTCAGCCCGCCGATCCAGGCCTTTACGAGCGGATCGTGAAGGCGCCGGCGCGTTTCGATCAGTATCAATCCTGCGTGATTCTGACGCGCGCGGACCTCAAGCGGAGCAACCCTCATGCGGACACGGCCAGATATGCCAGCCTTTCCGCGCAACTGGCCGCGATGATGCGGATGGATGATGTCAACCCGGCCGCGCTCTTGCGTCACCGCATGAAGCCGCTCCTGATGCAGGGCGAATACACGCTCGAGGCGATCTCGAAACGACTGGAGATGCATCCGCGCATGCTCAACCGGCGCCTGCTCGAAAACGGAACGTCGTTTGTCGCTATCCGCGACGAGGCGCGTTTTCGCTTGGCGCAGGAACTTCTCGCGCTTACCGACCTCCCGATCGGCGAGATTGCCACTGCCTTGTCCTTTTCAACGCATGGCAATTTCGTACGCGCCTTTCGTCGATGGGGAGTACTTACGCCTTCGGAATGGCGTGCAAGAACCGTCGAACTTGCGTTCTCGAAATGACAGCGCATGTTCCAAGTCGTGGCCTTGGCGAAAGCCGGGGGGTTACAAAGGCACGCCGAAATAATCCTCTTCGTCGCCGCCCCAGGCGCGGTGCAGGCCGAGTGCGTTGGACCAGACCGCCTTTTCCGCCTCATCCGCCTCGCGATGGCTGACCGAGCCGTCCGGGTTTTCAGCCAGCAGCCAGGGCTTGCCGTTACGCAGGAATCGCTGAAGCCCCTTCATGTCATTGGGTCGGACGACGCAGCGCGGCTTTTCGTCAACGAGAATGGTCATGGGAACCAAAGCCGCGCTCCTTTTTGCGGTGCAGGGGCCTTACTCAGAAACCATCCTTGGGGGCGGCCCAGGGATGGGAGCCGGGGACGAGCTTGGCCTTGATCCCCGCCTTTTCGAGGTCTGCTTCCGTCTTGTAAAAAGTGGCCTCGTGGATCAGCGCGCCGTTTTTGGAAAGAATCGCGACATAGCGCGCCGGAAGATCCACGTCGCAATGATAGCCGCCGCCGGGTTCGTCCGTGCTGCGAAGATCGCCGTTCCAGTCGACAAAAAAGCCCGCGCTCATTCTACGTCCTCAGATTGATTGGATTGATTTCAGAGCGAATCGTGAACTTCGCTTCGCGCCATTTCCTCATGCGCAAGCTGGCGCACGCGCGCGTCGGGCACCAGGGATTTGGTCAGCTTGGCAATGGTCTTGACCCGCGCCAGAACCGCCGCGCCGACGCCGCCGCCGATGTCGAGACCCGCCGCCGCGCAGATCGCGCGTATGGCGGCGATGCCGGAATGCTTGCCGATCACCACCTTGTGGCGCCGCCCCAGCATGGCGGGATCGAGGCCTTGATAGGTTCGTACGTCGGAGAGCAGGCCCGCGACGTGAATACCCGATTCATGCGTGAAGATATCGGCGCCGACGATGGGCTTTGCACGCGGAATGGAATCGCGCGCCGCATGGGCGACCAAAGCCGCCAGAGGCACAAGTTGCGTGAGATCGACGCCGGTGCGGGCGTCGGCCGTGCGCGGCAGGGCGACGCAAACTTCCTCCAGTGGGGCGTTGCCGGCGCGCTCGCCCAGACCCAGCACGGTGACGCTGGCGTGGCTCGCGCCTGCGCGCATGGCCGCGAGCGTATTGGCGGTGGCGAGGCCGAGATCATTGTGGCCGTGGAACTCAACCGGCAGGTCGGTCACTTCGCGCAGCTGGCGGATATATTCATAGGTCGAGAACGGATCGAGCAAGCCGAGCGTGTCCGCGAAGCGGAAGCGGAAGACGCCGAGCCGCGCCGCCGCCCCGGCGATCAGGGCCACATCGCGCAGATCGGAGCGCGAGGAATCCTCGCCGCCCAGCGCGACTTCAAGCCCTTTTTCGCGCGCATAGCCGATGACGCGCGTCACGCGCTCGGCGACCTCGTGAGGTTCGCTTTTCAGCTTGACGCGCATTTGCAGGCGCGACATTGGCGCGGAAATATTCACGACCTTCACGCCCGCGCGCAAGGCTGCGTCCACATCCGCCTCGTTCAGGCGGCACCAGGCCGTGACGCGCGGTCCGCGAACGGCGCTGGCGATGGCGGCGATGGCCTCGACTTCCTCATCGCCCATGGCTGGCGTGCCGGCCTCGATTTCATCGACGCCCGCCGCCGCCAGCTCGCGCGCGATGGCCAGCTTTTCCGCAAGCGAGAAGACCACGCCGGGCGCTTGTTCGCCGTCGCGAAGCGTCGTGTCGTTGATCTGGATGCGGTTGGAGGCGACGCCGGTCATTTTGGGCCTCACGCGACTTGCGAGGGGCGGACTTCCGCCCATAATGGCGATTTTTCCCGCGTGGCGGCGACGATCTCCGGCAGCGTTGCGAGGACCCGGGAAATGTCGTCTTCCGTGCTTTCGCGCGACAGCGAGAAGCGGATGGCCCCTTGCAGCGCATAGGCGGGGATGTTCAGCGCGCGCAGCACATGGCTCGGCTCCATGGAGCCGGAAGCGCAGGCCGAGCCCGAGGAGGCGGCGACGCCCGCGCGGTCGAGCTTGTGCAGCACGGCCTCGCCATCGGCGTAATCGAAGGAAATATTGCAAGTGTTGGGCAGGCGGTTGTCGCCGCCGCCATTGATCCGCGCCAGCGGGATCGCCGCCAGCAGGCCGCTTTCCAGCCGGTCGCGCAAGGCTTTTATGCGCGCATGA
This sequence comes from Rhodoblastus sp., assembly GCF_019449565.1. Classification (GTDB taxonomy): domain Bacteria; phylum Pseudomonadota; class Alphaproteobacteria; order Rhizobiales; family Beijerinckiaceae; genus Rhodoblastus. Next base: position 25,068 of record NZ_JAGRPM010000088.1, read on the forward strand.
TCGGCTGCGAGATTTTGGCGGGCGATGTCCGCGGCGAGGCCGAGGCCGACAATGCCGGGCACATTTTCCGTGCCCGCGCGGCGGCCGCGCTCCTGCTTGCCGCCGCGAAACAGCGGGCTGAGCTTCACGCCCTTTTTAACATAAAGCGCGCCAACGCCCTTGGGGCCGTGAATCTTGTGGCCCGATAACGACAGCAGGTCGATGGCGGCGCCCTTCAGCGCCATGTCGATCTTGCCAAACGCCTGTACCGCGTCGGTGTGGAACAGGGCGCCCACGGCCTTGGCCTCGGCGGCCAGATCCGTGACCGGGAAAATCTTGCCTGTCTCGTTATTGGCCCACATGATCGAGACCAGCGCGGTCTTGTCCGACAAAGCGGCGCGATAGGCGTCGAGGTCGAGATCGCCATTGGCGTCCACGCCAATATAATGGATTTTGGCGCGTCCGGTCCGCTCCAGAGTCTGGCAGACGTTCAGCACGGCGGGGTGCTCGACCGCGCTGGTGACGATCTCGTTGCGCTCGGGCGAGGCCTCGAGCGCGGAGAAGATCGCGGTCGTGTCGGATTCCGTACCGCCCGAGGTGAAAACCACCTCATGGTCGAATTCCGCGCCGAGCAGGGCCTGGACCTGCTTGCGCGCCTCTTTCAGCGCGGGGGCGACGGCCGCGCCGTAATCATGGGTCGAGGAGGCGTTGCCGAACGACTCGGTGAAAAACGGCAGCATGGCCTGAACGACCTGGCGGTCGACCCGCGTGGTGGCGTTGTTGTCGAGATAGACCACAGCCATGCCCGGCGCTCCCGAAAATCAGGCGAAGGATTTGCCGCAGCCGCACTGCGTGGTGGCGTTGGGATTTTCGAAGACGAAGCCCGACTTTTCGAGCGAGCTGACGAAATCGACCCTCATGCCCTTCACGAAGCCGAGCGAAAGTTCGTCGATAAAGAATTTCACGCCATCGGCCTCGACGACATTGTCGCCGTCGCGCGTCGCGCTTTCGAGATCCATCTTATAGGTGAAGCCCGAGCAGCCGCCGGCTTCGACCAATATCCGCAAGCCGTCTGCGGGGGTCGTGGCGGTTTCGAGAATGGTGCGCGCCGCGGAAACGGCGTCGGGCGTCAGAGTGATCATGACAAGCTCCGGATGCTTTTCGCATTGCGGGAGCAACGAATGTGCCAGCAGGAAAAGGCCCGGAAACTGGGGCTGGCTTGAACAAATGTCAGCTTTGCGACAGGCGCGCCGCGTCTATTTTGCGCCGTTGAAATGGACTGCGCCGAGGCCGGAAAGATCGTAGCCGCCAAATGATCTGGCTTTTTCAGCGAATCGTTCCGTGGCGCAGATCGCAAGTAGTTTCTGGAAGGGCGGATCGAAAAAGGCCTTGCGCCAGACGAGCAGATCGAACCGTTCTTCGATCAGCGGAACGAAATCCAGCCTGAACCGGCGCGCGGCGGCTTCGAGCCCGAGTCCGACATCGGCGCGGCCCTCGGCAAGCGCGGCGGCGAGATCGAATTCTGAACGCTCGACGCTGTCCAGTATGTGAAGATCGGAACGGGTCATGCTTTCGGCGGCGAGCAGGCGGTCGAGCACCAGTTCGCTGCCGGCGCGCGATTGCCGGGCCTGAAAGCGCAGGCCTCGCGCGCCGCGCAGATCTTGGGGCTGTTTCAACAGGCCGGGGCGCAGGATCAGGCCGCGCCGCCGTTTGGCCCATTCGATCAGAACCCACGGCTTTTGTCCGAATCGCGCCGCGACCGCTCGGGCGTTCCAGCCGCCGTCTTCCGGAATATGCAGCCCGGCGAAAGCGCACTCGCCCTTTTCGGCGCGGGCGAGCCCGTCGAGCGCGCCGTCGAAAAAGCCCGCTATGCCCGATTGCGATTCCCGCAGAGCCCAGTCCAGCAGCGGATCGTGCCCGCCGGCGGCGATAAGCGGAAGCTCTGCCGCGCCTTCCGCGGCGGGCGCGGTTTCCGTCGAGGCCGCGCCATCTGGCGTTCCGAGCCAGCTTTCGATCTCGGCGCGCGGAAAGAGCAGCTTGCCGGTGATCTTGCGCACGGGGAGTGCGCCCTCGGCGACCATGTCGTAGATCTTGCGCTGCTTGACGCGCAGAAGAGCCGCGACTTCGGCGGTTGTGTAAAATTCTGCCATTTTTCCGATCTGTGTCTAGCTGACGGAAAAAATGACATAAAATGCATAAAAAGACAGAAAAAAGCGCAAGCCAAACAAAAAGAGACCGGCGCGCGGGCGCCGGCCTCGGTGTCAGGAATGGACTGTTGCGCTCAGCGCGGCAGGTTGGTCGCGCCCATCAGGAAGTGATCGACCGCGCGCGCCGCCTGGCGGCCTTCGCGGATCGCCCAGACCACCAGCGATTGGCCGCGGCGCATGTCGCCCGCGACGAAAATCTTGTCGAGGCTGGTCTTGTAGGCGAGCGTGTCGGCCTGGACATTGCCGCGCCCGTCGAGCGCGACGCCCAGCTGCTGGATCATGCCCTCATGCACGGGCGAGACGAAGCCCATGGCGAGCAGGATGAGATCGGCGCGAAGCTCGAATTCGGAGCCAGGAATTTCCTGCATCTTGCCATCGACGCGCACGCATTGAAGCGCCTTGACCACGCCGTTCTCGCCGACGACCTGCTTGGTCATGACCGCGAAATCGCGCTCCGCGCCTTCCTGATGCGAGGAGGACGTGCGCAGCTTCAGCGGCCAATAGGGCCAGGTGGTCAATTTTTCTTCGCGCTCGGGCGGCTTGGGCATGATCTCGAGCTGCGTGACCGACAGCGCGCCCTGGCGCACCGAGGTTCCGATGCAGTCCGAGCCCGTGTCGCCGCCGCCGATGACCACGACATGCTTGCCTGAGGCGAGGATCGGCTCTTCCGGTCCGGCGTTCTCGCGTCCGACGCGGCGGTTCTGCTGCGGCAGGAATTCCATGGCGAAATGCACGCCCGCGAGATCTCGGCCAGGCACGGGCAGGTCGCGCGGCTTTTCGGAACCGCCGGCGAGGATCACCGCATCATGGCCGCCGACGATGTCCGACGCCTGAACGTCGACGCCGACATGAACGCCGTAATGGAATGTGACGCCTTCGCCCTCCATCTGCGCGATGCGACGATCGATCAGATGCTTCTCCATCTTGAAGTCGGGGATGCCGTAGCGCAGCAGGCCGCCCGCCTTGGCGAATTTTTCAAAGACATGGACGTCATGGCCGGCGCGGGCCAATTGCTGCGCGGCGGCGAGGCCCGCGGGGCCCGAGCCGATGACCGCGACAGTCTTGCCGGTCTTGGCGGACGGGGGCTCGGGGCGAAGCCATCCGTTTTCCCAGGCCCGGTCGACAATGGCGCATTCGATCGTCTTGATGGTGACCGGCGTGTCCTCGATGTTCAGCGTGCAGGCCGCCTCGCAGGGCGCGGGGCAGACGCGGCCGGTGAATTCGGGGAAATTATTGGTGGAGTGCAGGTTGCGCGCCGCCTCTTCCCAATCGCTGCGATAGACCAGATCGTTCCAGTCGGGGATCTGGTTATTCACCGGACAGCCGTTATGGCAGAACGGAATGCCGCAGTTCATGCAGCGCGCGGCCTGATCGCGCGTGGCTTCCTCGGAGAGAGGAATCACGAACTCATTGTAATGGCGGATGCGATCGGCGGCCGGCTTGTACTTGCGGTCCTGCCGGTCGATTTCGAGGAAACCCGTGACCTTGCCCATTTCGTTCCCCTAACTCATTCGCCAGCGGCGACGGTCTGCCGCGGTTCGGTTTGCGTCATCAATTCCGCGAGAGCGCGGCGATATTCGACCGGCATGACCTTGCGGAACTGCGGCAGATAAGCGTCCCAATTGTCGAGAATCTCGCGCCCTCGCGATGAGCCGGTATATTGCACATGGTTGGCGATGAGCTGGCGCAGGCGCTCGGCGTCGAAGCGCGACATGTCGCTCATCACGTCCACGCGGCCGTGGCCGGCGAGATCGCCACCTTGATGATTGAGGCGCTGGTTGAGGTCTTCCTCCTCGACCACCGGTTCGAGATCGACCATGGCCATGTTGCAGCGCGAGGGGAAGTCGCCAGCCTCGTCAAGCACATAGGCGATGCCACCCGACATGCCGGCCGCGAAATTGCGGCCGGTGGAGCCGAGTACGACCACCACGCCGCCGGTCATATATTCGCAGCCATGGTCGCCGGCGCCTTCCACCACCGCGATCGCGCCGGAATTGCGCACCGCGAAGCGCTCGCCCGCGACGCCGCGGAAATAGACCTCGCCGGAGATCGCGCCATAAAGCACGGTGTTGCCGACGATGATCGAGTTCTCCGGAACGATGTGCTTCGCCTCGCGGGGCGGATAGACGACGATTCGGCCGCCGGACAGGCCCTTGCCGACATAGTCATTGGCCTCGCCTTCCAGCTCCAGCGTCACGCCATGGGCGAGCCAGGCGCCGAAGCTCTGTCCCGCCGTGCCCTTGGCGCGGATGTGGATCGTATTGTCCGGCAGGCCGGCGTAGCCATAGATCCGCGCGACTTCGCCGGACAGCATGGCGCCGACCGAGCGGTTGACGTTGCAGATTTCCGTCTCCAGCCGCACCGCCGCGCCGCGATCCAGCGCCACGCCGGAACGGGCGATCAGCTGCTTGTCGAGCGCCTTTTCGAGATTGTGGTTCTGGAATTCAGAGCGATAGACGGTCTGACCATCGAGCGGTTGCGGCTTGTGGAACAGCTTGGCGAAATCGAGCCCGTTGGCCTTCCAGTGCTGGATCGCCTTGTCGCGATCGAGCATCTGCATCTGGCCGATCATCTCGTTCATCGTGCGGTAGCCGAGCTGGGCCATATATTCGCGGACTTCCTCGGCCACGAAGAAGAAAAAGTTGATGACATGCTCGGGCTGGCCGACGAAGCGCTTGCGCAACACCGGGTCCTGGGTGGCGACGCCGACCGGGCAGGTGTTGAGGTGGCACTTGCGCATCATGATGCAGCCGGCGGCGATCAGCGGCGCGGTGGCGAAGCCGAATTCATCCGCTCCCAGCAGGGCGCCGACGATCACGTCGCGTCCGGTGCGCAACCCGCCGTCGACCTGAACCACGATGCGCGAGCGCAGGCGGTTCAGAACGAGGGTCTGATGGGTTTCGGCAAGGCCGATTTCCCACGGGCTGCCCGCGTGCTTGATCGAGGTCAGCGGAGACGCGCCCGTGCCGCCCTCATAGCCGGAAATGGTCACATGATCGGCGCGGCCCTTGGACACGCCGGCCGCGACCGTGCCGACGCCGACTTCCGACACCAGCTTGACCGAAATATCCGCGCGCGGATTGACGTTCTTCAGGTCGTAGATCAGCTGCGCGAGATCTTCGATCGAATAGATGTCATGGTGCGGGGGCGGCGAGATCAGGCCCACGCCCTGCGTCGAGTGGCGCACCTTGGCGATGACCGCGTCGACCTTGTGGCCGGGCAGCTGACCGCCCTCGCCGGGCTTGGCGCCCTGGGCCATCTTGATCTGAATCATGTCCGAATTGACGAGATATTCCGTCGTCACGCCGAACCGCCCCGAGGCGACCTGCTTGATCGCCGAGCGCATGGTGTCGCCATTGGGCATGGGCTTGAAGCGGTCGGATTCCTCGCCGCCTTCGCCCGTATTGGACTTGCCGCCGATGCGGTTCATCGCGATCGCGAGCGTGGTGTGCGCCTCGCGCGAGATCGAGCCGAACGACATGGCGCCGGTGGCGAAGCGCTTGACGATCTCAGCCGCAGGCTCGACCTCCTCCAGCGGAACGGGCTTGCGGCCGTCCTCGCTGGCGTCCTTGATGCGGAACAGGCCGCGGATGGTCAGCAATTGCTCGGACTGGTCGTTGAGCAGCTTGGCGAAGGCGCGATATTTTTCCTGGCTGTTGCCGCGCACGGCGTGCTGCAGCAAGGCGACCGTGTCGGGCGTCCAGTTATGGGCCTCGCCACGGATGCGATAGGCGTAGTCGCCGCCGACGTCGAGCGCGTTGCGATAGACGGGCGCGTCGCCGAAGGCGAGCTTGTGGCGCTCGACGGTCTCGATTGCGATCTGCTCCAGGCCGACGCCTTCGATCGGCGTGGCGGTGCCGGTGAAATAGGCGTCGACCAGATCCTTGGATAGGCCGACGGCGTCAAAGATCTGCGCGCCGCAATAGGACTGGTAGGTCGAGATGCCCATCTTCGACATGACCTTGAGCAGGCCCTTGTCGATGGATTTGATGTAGCGCTTGACCGCCTCGTAACCGTCGACTTCCGCCGGGAATTCGTCGGCCATGTCGGCCAGGGTCTCGAAGGCGAGATAGGGGTTGATCGCCTCGGCGCCATAGCCCGCGAGCAGGGCGAAGTGATGCACTTCGCGCGCCTCGCCGGTCTCGACCACCAGGCCGACGGAGGTGCGCAGGCCCTTGCGGATCAGGTGGTGGTGCACGGCGGCGGTGGCGAGCAGCGCCGGGATCGGGATGCGGTCCGGGCCGGTCATGCGATCAGACAGCACGATAATGTTGTAGCCGCCGGTGACCGCCTGTTCGGCGCGGTCGCACAGGCGCTCAATCATGAACTGCATGCCATGCGCGCCGAGTTCGACGGCATAGGTGATGTCGAGCGTCTTGGTGTCGAAAGAATCCTCGAAATGGCCGATCGAGCGGATCTTTTCGAGATCCGCGTTGGTCAGGATCGGCTGGCGGACTTCGAGGCGCTTCTTCTTCGCCGTGCCTTCATGGTCCAGAATGTTCGGGCGCGGGCCGATGAAGGAGACGAGGCTCATCACCAACTCCTCGCGGATCGGGTCGATCGGCGGGTTGGTGACCTGGGCGAAGTTCTGCTTGAAATAATTATAGAGCAGCTTCGACTTCGACGACATGGCCGGGATCGGCGTGTCCTGGCCCATCGAGCCGATGGCTTCCTGGCCAGTCACGGCCATGGGCGCCATCAGGATGCTGGTGTCTTCCTGGGTGTAGCCAAAGGCCTGCTGACGGTCGAGCAGCGGCACGTCGGCGCGCGATGAGCGGGCCTCGACCGGCTTGAGGTCTTCGAGCTGAATCTGCGTGCGCTTGAGCCATTCGCGATAGGGATGCGAGGTGGCGAGGCTCTTCTTGATCTCGTCATCGGAGATGATGCGGCCCTGCTCCATGTCGACCAGCAACATGCGGCCGGGCTGGAGGCGCCATTTGGTGATGATTTTTTCTTCCGGAATCGGCAATACGCCCATTTCGGAGGCCATGACGACCAGACCGTCTTCCGTGACGAGATAGCGCGCCGGACGCAAGCCGTTGCGGTCGAGCGTGGCGCCAATCTGGCGGCCGTCGGTGAAGGCGACGGCGGCGGGGCCGTCCCACGGCTCCATCAGCGCCGCGTGATATTCATAGAAGGCGCGGCGCTCTTCATCCATCAGCGGATTGCCGGCCCAGGCTTCAGGCACGAGCATCATCATGGCGTGGGCCATGGAATAGCCGCCCTGAACCAGGAATTCGAGCGCATTGTCGAAACAGGCGGTGTCGGACTGGCCTTCGTAGGAGATCGGCCACAGCTTGGAAATGTCGTCGCCGAACAGCGGCGAGGCGACCGAAGCCTGGCGCGCCGCCATCCAGTTGACGTTGCCGCGCAGGGTGTTGATCTCGCCGTTATGCGCGACCATGCGATACGGATGGGCGAGCTGCCAGGACGGGAAGGTGTTGGTCGAAAAGCGCTGGTGCACGAGGGCCACGGCGGATTCGACGCGCTCGTCGCGCAGGTCCGCGAAATAATCCCCGAGCTGCGACGCGAGCAGCAGGCCCTTGTAGACGATGGTCTGCGACGACAGCGACACAGGATACCAGCCCTGCATCTTGGGATCGTGCCGCGCGTAGACGGCGTTGGAAACGATCTTGCGGATCAGGAACAGCTTGCGCTCGAACACCGTCTGGTCCGGCGTGGTATCGCCACGCCCGATGAAGATCTGGCGATGGGCCGGCTCGGTCGGCTTGACGGTTTCGCCGAGGCCGCTCGGATCGACCGGCACGTCGCGCCAGCCGAGCACCATCTGGCCATGTTCGGCGACCACGCGCTCGAAGATGCCTTCGATGATCTTGCGGGCTTCCGGGTCGCGCGGCATGAACAGCGCGCCGACGGCATAGGAGGCGGGCGCCGGCAGCGAGAAGCCGAGACGCGCGGCTTCTTCCGAGAAGAAGCGATGTGGAATCTGCATCAGCAGTCCGCAGCCGTCGCCGGCCTTGGGATCTGCGCCGACGGCGCCGCGATGGTCGAGGTTCAGCAGGATCTGCAGGCCCATCCGCACGATCTCGTGGGATTTGGCGTTGTGCATATTGGCGACGAAGCCGACGCCGCAGGCGTCATGCTCGTTGCGGGAATCATACAGGCCTTGCGCTGGCGGCAAGCCATTGGCGGTTTCGAAAACCATCGCTTGCTCCACCCTCAGGTCCTTGGACGTGTCATTGGCCGTGTCCTTGGACATGTCCTGGGCTTGCGTGGCGAGCGCGGCGCGAAAATCACTCGACCTGGTCAATTCGTTCATGCCCGTCCATCCTGCCCAATCATGGCGACGCGCCGATGGCGACGGTCACCTGTTGTTCTCGACTGTCCCACCCTTCAGACCCCGCCGCTTTCACGCGACCGTCGCCTCAGGCGGACGGCGCGACAAGCCGGCTGGAATGTGAGGGCAATAAATGGTCAGCAAGGCTGTCCTATTTATTAGGGCGGGACATTGCCAGATTAGCACTTGCCACACAAGACGTCATGGGTTCGCAGGGGGCGTCGAAGGCAAAAGTTTTTTCACTTTCTCGAATTAGGCGCCGTAATTTCAGCCGCACTGAATGGTTTGAAGGCAAAAAGCTGCTTTGCGCGCCGAATTGTTCATGTCCAGATTTTCGGCCTGTCGGCTTTGTGGCATAAATGGCGGCAATCGGATTCGGAAAAACGCTCGGAAAATTGATCGGAGAATTTCTTGGAGACTTTTATGGCGCGGGCGCCGCTCGGGTGCTTGAAACGCTGGGCGCCAGCATTATTAGCGGGGGCGTTTCTGTGGGTCGGCGGACCGGCGCGCGCGCAATTTTTCCCCTTTGGCGGTCAATCGGAAGCGCCGCGTCCGCAGGCCGCGCCTCCGCATCTGTCGCCAGGCCAGGTTCGCGCCGTGCTCGCCCGCGAGGGGGCGCGCCTGGTCGGAGCGCCCCGCCTTCGTGGTCCCGACATTATCGCCATCGGCCGTGACGACGAGGGCGCCCGCAAGCGATTCACGCTCGATGCGATCAGCGGCGAGGTTCTCGACATCACCGTGCTCGCCCGCCGCGAGGATCGTCCGGCGCGGTCGCCGGGCTCCGATCTGTCCGAGCCCGGCGTGCCGCTTCCGCCGCCCGACCATGCGTCCCCCGGGGGGCCGAATGCGCCGACGGGCCTTGGCGAGCCTGTCGCTCCAGCGACTCCCGCCGCTCCGCCGCAGCCCTCTGGCGCCAGAGCCGTCTCCGCCGCTCCGGCCGCTCCCGCGCAGCCCGGCGCCGCGCCGCGCCCGGTGAATCCCGCCGATTCCGCGCTGAGCCCGATCAAGCCGCTGCGTCCCGCGGGCGCGCCAAAGGTCGAGCCGTTGCCGCAATAGCCGGTCGCGTTTCAGCAAAAAAACGGGCGCTCAGAGCGCCCGTTTCCTTTTCTGGGTCAGCCTTATCGCCGGATCAAGCCGCCTTGGGCGCTTCCTTGGGGGCATCCTTGGGCGCCTCGACCGTGGCAGGGGCGCCGTGACCGATCGGAATCGTGCGCGGACGCTGCGTTTCCGGGATCTCGCGGACCAGGTCTACATGAAGCAGGCCGTTTTCGAGACGGGCCCCCGTCACCTGCACGTGGTCGGCAAGCTGGAAGCGGCGCTCGAAAGCCCGTGCGGCGATGCCCTGATAAAGGACCTCGCTGGACTCGCCCTCCTTGCGCGCTTCTTTCGCGCCTTTGATCGTCAGGGCGTTCTGGCGCGACTCGATCGACAGATCGCCTTCGCCAAAGCCCGCCACCGCCAAGGTCAGGCGATAGGCGTTTTCGCCGGTTCGCTCGATATTATAGGGCGGATAGGACGTGGCCGCGCTTTCGGGCGCGCCGGCCTGATCGAGCAGCGAAAACAGACGGTCGAAACCGATGGTCGACCGGTAGAGGGGGGAGAGATCAAATTGACGCATTGCACATCCTCCTGTTGAAGCGACATGCGGCCGGTCCGGTCCAGATGGGCGCCGGAGCCGCGCCGTGTGAGCGCGCCCGTCATCGGCCCGCGCTGACCACGAGATTGGAAGCGCCCCGCGCTTTTTCAAGAGCGCGCGGCGCGGTTTCGCTGGCGGCCTATTTATGCGAATCTGTCCGCCCCGCGCAGGAAGTTTCCATGGAACTCTATGATACGCCCGCCAACCGATGTCCGCCCGGCGCCAATATCGTCGGCTTGCGCGCCAGCGACGGCGCGCAGCTGCGCGCGGCCTATTGGCGGCCCGAGGGAATTCCGCGCGGCTCCGTGGCCGTAATTCAGGGGCGGGCGGAATTCATCGAGAAATATTTCGAGACCATCGGCGAACTGCTGGAGCGCGGCTTCGTCGTCGCGACCTTCGACTGGCGCGGCCAAGGCCTGTCGCAACGGTTTCTGCGCAATCGCGCCAAGGGTCATCTGCGCCGCTCGACCGATTATCGGCTCGATCTCGAAGCCTTCATCCGTCAGCTTCTCGCGCCCGACTGTCCCAAACCCTGGTTCGCCCTGGCCCATTCCATGGGCGCGGCGGCTGTGCTGGACCATTCCGCCGCCTGCGACGCAGAGGAGCCCTTTGCGCGGATCGTCGGCACCGCGCCGATGGTCGATCTTCACGGCTTTCCAGGCTCGCACATGGCGCGCCGCCTCGCGGCGGGTTTCCGCAACATGGGCCTCGCGCGGCTGTTCGTTCCTGGCGGGGGGCCGCGCACCTTGATGGAAAAACCCTTCGCCAATAATGTCCTGACCGGGGATCAGCGCCGCTTTGTCCGCGCGGCACAAACCATCCAGGCGACGCCGGCTCTCGGTATTGGCGATCCGACGGTCGGCTGGGCCCATGCCGCCTATCGCCTGATGGATCGGTTGACCGCGGATGGCTATGCGGAGCGCATTCGCACGCCGACGCTTCTGTTCGCGGCGGGCGACGAGCGCCTTGTTTCGACGCCGGCCATCGAGCGTTTCGCGCGGCGGCTCAAAACGGCGACCTGCGTGGTGCTGCCGGAAGCGCGTCACGAAATCCTGATGGAGCGCGCGGAAATCCGCGCCAAGTTCTGGGCGGCCTTCGACGCCTTCGCGCCCGGCGAGCGCTTTCTGCACGAGGCTGCGGAAAAGATCTCACAGAGCGGCGCTTAGCGCCTCGATCGCCTGTTCGTGGACGCGCTTGTCGCCCGCCGCGACAATGGCGCCGCCCCTGGACGGGTCGCCGCCGTCCCAGGTCGTTACGATCCCGCCCGCGCCGCGCACGATGGGAATCAGGGCGACAATGTCATAGGCGTTCAGCCCGGCCTCGACCACGAGATCGACATGGCCGGCGGCGAGCATGCAATAGGCGTAGCAATCGCCGCCATATCGCGCCAGCCGGGTCTTCGCTTCCAGCGCGTCATAATGGGGGCGCAGAGGCTCCGGGATCAGCTTGGGCGAGGTGGTCATGAGCGTGGCGCGATCCAGCCCCGAGCAGGGGCGCGTCAGCAACCGCCGCGAGGCCGTCTCGCCATTGGCGCCACGGCCGGCCCAATGCGCGGCCTCGCCGTCGCCGAAAAATTTTTCCCGGGTGAAGGGCTGGTGCATCAGACCGTAGCAGGGCGCGCCCTTGTGCAGCAGGCCGATCAGGGTGCCCCACAGCGGCAGTCCGGCGATGAAGCTCTTGGTGCCGTCGATGGGATCGAGCACCCAGACATATTCCGAATCCTGCCTTTCAGCGCCGAATTCCTCCCCGATCACGCCATGATGGGGAAAGGCCTCGCCGATCAGCCGGCGCATGGCGGCCTCCGCCGCGCGGTCGGCCTCGGTCACGGGGTCGAAGACGCCGCCGCCGGACTTGTCCTCCATCGCGAAAGCGGCGCGGAAGAAGGGCATGATCGCTTCGCCCGATATCTTGGCAAGCCGCTCCACAAAGGGAACGAAATCCACCGCCGTCATTGCGCCGCCCTCCAGCTGATTCGTTTGAGACATGCCACGAACCGGGCATGAAGGCCAGAGCGGCGAGTCGGGACCAAAAATGCCCTGCGGCAGCGGCGTTTTTATCCGACCAAAGTAGGTTAAGCATTGCAGTGCGAGAGAGGCGCCCGGATTGGCGCTTCGATAAAATATTAAATTAAAACATAATGTTATGCGCTCTGTGCCTTCTTTGCCTTGGCTGGGAACGCCCGGCTCCACGCCCGAATGCGGGGATAAAGGCCCAAAACAGCCTTGCTTTTTGTGCGGCGCGGCGCCATCATTCCTTATCGCGGCGCGTTCCGCCGTCGAGGCCCAATTTTTGGGCGTTTCCTCCCTTGACTTGGGCCGCTGACAAATCGTTGGCGGTCTTTTTTTGGGCCCGATTCCTTTTTGGGCTCCTTTTTTGCTCAAGTCCTCCCGGCCCGGTTCGAGGCCGGCCGAGAACGCCGTTTTCTCTGGATTGTCCCTATTCGGCCGCCTGCCGCCAGGCGCCATTCAGTCCGAGGCCCGTCCGGGCGCCCGCCGGCGCGATCTGGGCGATGAGGCGGGTCAGGTCGGCCTTGAGCCCGGCAAAGCCGGGGCCAAGCGTGAGGCTCTTTTCGTCCATATAAAGCGCGCGATTGATCTCGATCTGCAACACATGGCGGTTGTGCGAGCGAATGGCGTAGTTTTCCGTGATGAAGCCGCCGGCATAGGGCTTGTTGCGCGCGACGCGATAGCCCATGCCCGAAAGCAGGGCATGAACCTTGTGGGAAAAGGCCGGGTCGCAGCTTGCGCCATAGCGGTCGCCAATGACGATATCGGCGTTGATCGGCTCATAGGGACGGCGGGAATCGCCGGTCGGCACGCGCGAAGGCATGGAATGGCAGTCGATGAGATAGACGGCGCCGAATTGCCGCTCGGTCCGGTTCATCAAGGCTTCGAGCCTTGCGTGATAGGGCTTGTAGAAGGCTTCGATCCGCGCCAGCCCCTCCGCGAGCGGAACGCGGTCTCGATAAATGGCCCGGCCTTCGGCAACGACGCGGGCGAGGGTGCCAAGGCCGCCGGCGACGCGCAAGGAGCGCGTGTTGGCGTAGTGAGGCGGCGCCTGGTCGAATAATTTGGGGTCGAGTTCGTAAGGCTCTCGATTGACGTCGAGAAAGGCGCGCGGAAAATTGGCGCGGAGCAGGGGGGCGCCATACAGCGGCGCGGCGGCGAAGAGCTCGTCCACAGCGACGTCTTCCGAGCTGCGCAGGGTCTGCAGGTCCAGCGCAGAGGCGGCGAGGAAGGCGGCCGGATAGGCCCGGCCGGAATGCGGCGAGGAAAAGACAAGCGGCGAGATCAGCCGTTCAGGCTCAATCGTCTCGCAATGCGGTCTGACGCGAGCCGCGTCGTCCGCGAGAACGTGCATTTGTCCAATCCTGATTCTGGCTGAAGCCGGTCCTGACCGGCTCCTCCCGTCGTTAGCAAACATGATGCCGCGCGGGGAGAATGTCCAGCCTGTCGCCCGGGCGCCACGAAAAGAACGAAATGCGTTAACTGTCGCCGCATTTTAATGATTTTTCATCTGTTGTTTACCACGATGGGTCTTTAACTGGTTCGCAAGAACGAGGGTGTCATGAACCACCAAATCCAGTCATCGGTGAAGATCCTGCTTGCGGAAGACGACAACGACATGCGTCGTTTTCTCGTCAAGGCGCTACAAAACGCCGGCTATGCCGTCATTTCCTTCGACAACGGTCTCGCGGCCTATAACCGGCTGCGCGAGGAGCCGTTCGAACTTCTGCTCACGGATATCGTGATGCCGGAAATGGACGGCATCGAACTCGCGCGCCGCGCCACCGAGCTCGACCCGGACATCAAGGTGATGTTCATCACTGGCTTTGCGGCCGTCGCGCTCAATCCTGACAATCAGGCGCCGCGCCAGGCCAAGATTCTCTCCAAGCCATTCCATTTGCGCGATCTGGTCAATGAAGTGACCCGTTTGCTGGCGGCCTGAGCGAAGAAGCGTTTTTTTGCCGCCGACGGCTTGCGCGCACCACGGCGAATCGATATACACCCCGAACCCTGACGGGGCCGATTCTACTGGCTTCGGGCGCGTAGCTCAGCGGGAGAGCACTACGTTGACATCGTAGGGGTCACAGGTTCGATCCCTGTCGCGCCCACCATTTCGAAAGCCCTGGAAACGCTGAAAATCTCAGCTTCCAGGGCTTTCGCTTTTCTAAGACCCGATCCCCGGTCAATTCAGCCGAAGCTTTGCGAACAGTCATAAGCCTGCGCCATTTTTTCGATTTGGGAGCAAGGATCGGAGTGCGGCGAGGACTGAGCGCGCCTATCTTGCGGAGAGACTCGAAAGGCCGTCACGATGATCCGCATGATGGAAAATACGCCGCCGCATCCGGAGCCCGCATTGGACGACGAACTGTGCTGGGCCGCCGTGGTCGCGCGCGACGGGTCATTCGACGGCAGGCTCTATTATTCCGTGGCGACGACAGGGGTATATTGCCGTCCCTCATGTCCGTCGCGGCAAGCCCGGCGCGAGAATGTTCGTTTCCATACGACGCGCGGCGCTGCTGAAGCGGCGGGCTTTCGCCCGTGCAAACGCTGCAAGCCGGACATCGCGCCCCTGCAAGAGCATTATGCGCGGACGGTGGCGCTGGCCTGCCGCTTGATCGAGACCGCCGAGGAGCCGCTCCCGCTGGAGCGTCTCGCCGGGGCCGTCGGCCTGAGCCCTTTTCACTTTCATCGCGTCTTCAAGGCGGTCGCCGGCGTGACGCCCAAGGCTTACGCTTCTGCCCATCGCCACAAGCGCGTCCGCGCCAATCTCAGGACGAGCGGGACCGTGACCGGCGCCATTCACGACTCCGGCTTCAATTCGAGCGGACGTTTCTATGCGGGCGTGTCGGAGGCGCTCGGCATGACGCCGACCGATTTCCGCAACGGCGGCGGCGGCGTTGAAATGCGTTTCGCGATCGGGGAATGTTCGCTGGGTTCGATTCTGGTCGCGGCCACAAGCAATGGCGTGGCGGCCATTTCGCTGGGCGAAGATCCCGAATCACTGCTCCGCGCGCTGCAGGACGGCTTTCCAAAAGCGAAGCTGATCGGCGGCGACGCCGCGTTCGAGCGGATCGTCGGCGCGGTCGTTGGACTGGTAGAGCGGCCGGCCGGCGGCTTCGATCTCCCACTCGACGTGCAGGGAACCGTCTTCCAGCATCGCGTCTGGCGGGCTCTACGCGACATCCCGGCCGGCGCGACGGCGACCTATGCGCAAATCGCCGAACGGATCGGCGCGCCGACGGCGGCCCGCGCCGTCGCCGGAGCTTGCGCGGCCAACAAACTCGCGGTCGCCATTCCCTGCCATCGCGTCATTCGCAACGATGGTTCGTTGCCAGGCTATCGCTGGGGGGTGGAGCGGAAACGCGCCTTGCTCGCAAAAGAGTCGGGCAGCGAGTTGGAATGACGGCGGGCAGTCTAGCCCTTGCCCTGCGCCAATAGCTCCACATAGGCCTCCATTGAAAGCTCCCCGCCGGCGCCCGCGACCTGCGCCCGATCCAATGCGGGGATCGCCTCCTGCACGATATCTAATCGCTTCCAGCCGGGCAGCGGAGCCGGGCGATCTGGTTTGGGGACGTATTTGGACTGCGCGAGTTTCTGGTGCGGATGGATGTAGCGGGGGCAATTGACCCAGATCGCCTCAACCGCCACGCTGACCAGGAATTCCGCGCCGGGGTATTTTTCCAGGAGCGGGTGGTCGAAAAGGATCTCGGCGTCGCCCTGCACGCGCAGACGGTTGGGCGTCTGGAAATCGATGAACAGCAAACCGACTTGCGGGACGTTCATCAGGTTTCCGGCCGAATAATACATCCCGTTGCCGTCATACCAGGGAAAGACCAGCGTCGACGGGCCTGTGATGGTCACGAATCCGCGCGCGCCGCCCTTATAGGAGACGGTTGGCCGGCCCGCCGTGTCGATTGTCGTGAGAAAGAACATGTCGAGCGACTGGATATAGGCGCTCTCCTCCTCCGCGAACTCGTTATGGACAATGGCGTTCTCCATCAGATCCGCCATCCGGCGCGAGTCGAACTTGTCCTGCAGCGCCCGATGCTGGTCGGTGTAAAACTTCGACATCGCAAGTCGCCCCTGCTCGATGCTGGCGGAACCCGGGTTCGCGCAACATCCGAGGATCCCACCCTCGGAAAAGCATTGGCAAGAGGCCCCTCCCGATAGCAGCCGGGAAAGCGCGGGGTTTTTCATGGAAATCATTTAGGTTCCGGAGCCGCCTTGCGCCGTCCAGCTTCCTTCCCTCACATTTTCGCCTTCGATCGGAAATTGACAGGCAGGTCGAAGGTCAGTTCGTTTTCCGCGATTTCCGGCGGAAGCGATCGTCGCGAGGGGAGATTTGGGCGCTGCTGTTTTCGGCGGCGCGGTCGCCGCCATCGTCGAGGGCTTCGCGGAGGCGATGCATTATTCCTGCGCTGGTCGGCCCAATCCTCAGCGTGAGCCAGCGGGGCGGAGCTGACGAGAGCAAGGGCGGCGACGCTCCAGATTTTTCCGCCATGCGAAAACCTTGAGGAATCCGGCCGATCGGTTAGACTCCCTTTCGCGCCCACCATTTCGAAAGCCCTGGAAACGCTGAAAATCTCAGCTTCCAGGGCTTTCGCTTTTCCAAGACCGCAATCCGCGGTCAATTCCCAGTTCAGGTTGCCGCTGCCTGCCGGATCATGCGCTTTTTCGCTCTCAGGCGGGCGATCCTGTTTCGCAGGGCGCGTTTCAGGAACCCCAATTCCTGCGAGGCGGCGCTGAGCTCCGAATAATCGCCGTCGTGGCGCGCCAGCAGTTCGGAGATGCGGCCTTTCAGGAAGCGGTATTTGGCGCCGATGGCGCCGAACAGCCGATCCCGCTTTCGGAGCCGCTTGAAACCTGACGTGGAAGCGCGATCCGACAACAAGGGAGCGTCGATGACGACAAGCGCCGGGAGGGGCTCGCGCCGGACGGCGAATCGAACGGCAGTTTCAAGCCGATGCAGCTTCTCGCGCAACCTTAGCTTGCTCCTCTTCAGCTCGCCGAGAACCAGCGCCTCCGGGCAGGGGCGTGCGTATTCGGCGTCAATTTCCGCCTGAATCGCCGAGTGCTTGTCGCGAAGGGCTTTCAGGTAGCTATCCATGTCTCGTTCTCCTCTTGGTCAGCGAGACAAGAATGCCGTCTTGAGGTGATAGTGCCAATTCATTGATTCAATCATCATCATAGTCTAAAACTATTGAATGGCCTTTCGTCCCAGTCACCGCCAGTTGGAATATGTCGTCGCCCTGAGCGAACTCGGGCATTTTGGCCGTGCTGCGGCGCGGTGCCATGTGTCGCAGCCGACCCTGTCCGTTCAGATCGGGCTGCTGGAAAAGCAACTCGGCGCCACCCTGTTCGAACGCACGACGAGCGGCGCCGCGCCAACGCCCGTCGGGCGTGAGATCGTCCAGCGGGGGAAGGCTGTCCTCGCCGCGCTCGACGATATCGTGGCCATCGCCGAACAGGACGCCGTTCGTCTTGGCGGCCTCTTCAGGATCGGGACCGTGCCGAGTTTCGGGCCTTATTTCCTGCCTGCGCTGCTGCGGTTGACGCATCGCAAATATCCCGAGCTGAAGACCTATATCCGGGAGGATCGTCCGATCGATATCGAGCGCGCCGTCGCCGACGGAACGCTGGACTGCGGGATCGGACCCGAGCCCCACGCCGACGCTCTGGCCTTTCGCGCCGTTGGGACGGAACGGCTATTGATTGGCCTTCCAGCCGAGCATCCGTTGGCCTGTCGCGAGGCGCTGACGTTCGCCGACCTGCGCGGCGAAAAATTCTTCAGCCTTGGCGCCGGGCACCGCCTCGCCGAAATCCTGGCCAGCCTCGCCTTGCGGACAGGCGCGGAGGTCGTCAGCGATTATGAAGGGACCAGTCTGGACGCGATCAGACAGATGGTGTCGGTCGGCATGGGCTGTTCGATTTTTCCGGAGCTTTACGCCCGCTCGGAATTCCGGGCCGACGACGATGTCGTCCTGAAATCATTGGAGGGATGGTCAGCCGAGCGCGCGGTAGGCATGTTCTGGCGGGAGAGCAGCGGCCGTATTCGGCAATATGAAAAACTCGCAACCGAGGCGGAAATCGCCGCCGCCGCCTTGGGGATCGCGTCGCATTGAAAGTGACAGGTTCAGCTTTCCCCTGTCAGAAATTCACCGAGGCCATTCACCTTTTATTAATCAGCGGAAGCGGACCCTCCCGAAGCGACGCCTTCCAGATGCGTTCAACGCTCACGTCGTATGAAGGGAAGAATCCATGTAGAAGCTCGCTATTTTCGCCGCGTTCGCCGGTTTCCTGATCGTTGGCGCGACATCCGCCTCCGCCGCGCCGATCTCGCCAATGCCTTCGAGTCATATTGAGGGTAGCAGTCCCGAAATCACCAACGTGCAATGGGGACGCCATTGCTGGCGCGACCGCTGGGGCCGCGTCCAATGTCGAGGGGCTGCGCCGGGATGGGGACCCCGCCGCCACTGCTGGCGTGACCGCTGGGGCCGGGTCGTGTGCCGCTAATCTGACGGGAAAACATCGCGCTGGCGACCTCGCATCCTACGGGGTCGCCAGTACGCTTTCGAAGCTATGCCGCATGGCGGCAGGTGCTGGGCGGCAAAGGCCGGACAGCCTTTGCCCCGCCTGCCAACATTTTTACGCGAGAGGTGGACGGCGATTCTCAGCGCCGCCAGTTCGGATGCGGTCCGGATCGGAACCGACGACCAGCGCCAGCGATATCTGATAGGTTATGTAAATCGTGATCGTCAGAGGAGGCGTCGCCATGAAGCGTTTCGCGCTGGCGGTCCTTTTGATCGCTTTTCTGGAAGGCGCGGCTCACGCAGGGCCCTGCGTCATCAACAACCCTTTTAACAGTCTGACGAACGTCAGGGCTGACCCGCTGAGCGCGGCGGTCCTGAAAAGACTCAAGAACGGTGATTCCGTCCAATTCATCGGGACCAAAAAAGATCAGCGAGGCAGAGAATGGGGCGGCGTCACATTTTCGAAAGCTGGCGCCACGGGTTGGGTGTTGCGCGAATATTTGGACTGTGGGCAGCGGGAGCCCGCCCAAATGGCCAATCATCGGAAACCACCGCCAGAGACGTCGGGACCTGGTCCGGAAACGACTGCGACGGCGACAAGGCTGGTGGAACTGAAATGTGATCTCCACGGAGAATGTTCTGGTTTAAGGCGCGGAATTAATAGCGACGATCATTCGTGTCCGAGCGCGCTTGGCGTTACAGACGGCGTATACAAGCTAATTCTCAGTTATAATGATGATTTAATAACACTTATCCATCCGGACGAGATGCAAACCACATTGCATATGGCGTGTGACGCCGACAAATGTCAGGGCTCCAGTGATGGCACACAAAAAATATCGAAATGGGCGCACGCTTTAGTTTTAACAAAAGCAAAAACTATCATTGACTATACATACCAAGTCACAACTGAGCTTGGCGACGGCATATCCTTCATGGTCACGCATGTTTATCATGGCAGTTGCAGCCGCGAGTTGCGAGGCCGATAAATAGTGGCTGACGACAGCGGCAGTGCGGGCGACGCCGCTGGTTCGGACACGGCCGGCGCGAGCGCCGGTTCCGTCTGACGAGCCCACATATCGTCAAGCCATCCGCCCTCACATCTTCGATTTCGAGCGGAAATTGACCGGCAGGTCGAAGGTCAATTCGCTATCCGAAATTTCCGGCGGCGGCGGCGGGGTCGGGTCGGCGCGCTTCATCATGGCGATCGCCGCCGTTTCGAAAATCGCGTCGCGTTCGCCGGGCGCGGCTTCCGCCTTCAGCAGATGCCCCATGCGGTCGATCCGAAAGCGCACAACGACAGTCGCGCTGCGTCCGCCGCCCTCGGCGGGATAGCGCTTGGCGTGGTCGAGATGGGCGACCAGCTTCTTTTGCCAAGTCAACCGCGCGAGCCGCGCCTGCTCAGCGAGGCCCGGCGCCGGCGCCCGGGCCTGCGTGGATTCGCGCGCCGCGAGTGAGCTTGGGGCGGCTGCGGCTTCGGACGCTTGCGCGGCTTCCGAAGCGGCGGTCGCGTTCTGCGTGACCTTGGGCTTGTCCTCGGTCGGCTTGTTGCGGGCCGGCGCGGCCTGCTGCTCGGCCTCGTCGGTATCCTGCGCCTTGGCCTCGGGCAGGTCGCTTTCCTCGATCTTCTTCTCTTGCGCGAGCGCGGCGGCGGCTGCGGTCGAGCTGTCTGCCTCGGGGCCTGGCGGCAGGAAGGAGGGTTCGCGATGCGGCGCCTCGAATTCCAGCCCGACTTCGGTCGCGTTCGCGCCCAATTCGCTATCTTCGTCGGAATTGGCGAGGCCAAAGGCGCCCAGCGCGACCGCGCCGCCGTGCAGGAAGACGGCGGCTGTCGCGGCGATAAGCCAAGGCAAGGCGAGACGGCGCGGCGGCTCGGGTGAGAAAATCTTCATGGCTGTCCTCCCGACGCGGTCTGCGCTTTCCCGGCCTCCAGCGCCACCAGCGCGATCTTGGAATAGCCGGCGCCCTTGATCAGTTCGAGTACGGCCATCAGTTCGCCATAGGCGGCCGTCTTATCCGCGCGCAGATAGATGCGGCGGTCCTTCGCCTCGCCAGCCTCCTCTCCGATCCTTTGGACCAGATCGGCGCGGGCGACCGGCGCCTCGCCTATTGCGAGCGAGAGGTCGGCCTTGAGGCTCACATAAATCGGCTTGTCCGGCTTTTTCTGCGGCGTGGCGCTGGCGGTCGGCAGGTCGATCGGCAGGTCGACCGTCGAAATCGGCGCCGCCACCATGAAGATGATCAGCAAAACCAGAATGACGTCGATGAAGGGCGTGACATTGATGTCATGCGCTTCGGCGAAATCATCATCGCCTTCGCTGGACGGAATGGATGCGGCCATGGCTCAGGCCTTTTCCATTGCTATGGGCGCGTCGATGCGGTCGAGATCGCGCGACAGCAGCCGTCCCGCCGCGCCCGCGGCGCGCTGGACCAGTTCGAGATAGGCTTTGGACGCGCGGGCGACCGAATTATAGAAAACCACCGCCGGGATGGCCGCGACCAATCCGATCGCCGTCGCCAGCAGCGCCTCGGCGATGCCCGGCGCGACGACGGCGAGATTGGTGGTCTGGGCCTCGGAAATGCCGATGAAGCTGTTCATGATTCCCCAGACGGTGCCGAGCAACCCGACGAAAGGCGCCGTGGCGCCGATGGTGGCGAGGGCGCCGGTTCCCCGCCGCGTCGCGGCCGATTCCTCCCGGGCGATCTCCGAAAAGCGCGACGCGGCGCGCTCCTGGAGGCCGCTATCGCGGCGCGCCCCCGCTGAGAGGCTGCATTCGCGCGCGGCGGCCTGCAGCAGGCGCGACAGGACATTGCTCTCGGCGCTCAGTTCCGCGCGGGCCTCGGCCAGGCTGCCAGCGCCGTCGATGCGCTGGAGCGCGTCGGCGAGGCGGCGCCGGGAGCGCCCAACCTCGGTCATCTTGGCGATGAATACCGTCCACGCCACGAGGGAGGCGAAGGCGAGAATTCCCATGACGGCTTTGACGAAGAGAGTGGCGTTAAGGAACATGATCCAGGGCGACAATTGATGCACGGCGGCGGCTCCGGGGGCGTAAGAAAACAGGTTCAGGCTTCCGCATGGGCGCGGATGAGATTGTGATAGACGTGGCTGAGCTTCACGGTTTCCGGGGCGTCGATCCCGAGCTTGCCGGCGACGCCCTGAATCGCCTGGTCGAAATCGAAAATCATCGTGCGGGCCTGCGGGTCGCGGATCATGCTCTGGATCCAGAAGAAGGAGGAGACCCGCGCGCCCCGCGTGACTGGCCGCACAAGATGAAGGCTGGACGCCGGATAGAGCACCAGATCGCCTGCCGGCAGCTTCACCTCATGCGCGCCAAACGAGTCCTCGATGGCCAGTTCGCCGCCGTCATAGTCCTCAGGCTCCGAGAGGAAGAGCGTGGCGGAGAGGTCGGTGCGGATGCGCAGGCCGGTCAGCACATCGCCGCGAATGGAATTATCGACATGCAGGCCGAAGGAGGCGCCCGCGCCATAGCGATTGAACAAAGGCGGAAAGATATGGCGCGGCACGGCCGCCGCGATGAAGAGGGGATGGCCCGTCAGCGCGGAGACGATTCTTTCGCCCAGCCGGCGCGCCAGCGCGGAATCCGGGGGCAATTGCTCGTTGTTCTTGACGACGGCCGACTGGGCTCCGGCGGTGTGGCGGCCGTCCTCCCATGCGGCCGCGTCCATGAGGTCGCGGAATTCCGCGACCTCATGTTTGCCGATGACTTCGGGAATACAGACCAGCACTTCGTCCCCTCCCTCAGAAGCGCGCGTTGAGCGTGAGAAGGGCGGTGCGGCCCGGCGCGACCATCACGAAGGGCGAGGTGCTGCGATAGAGCGAGTCGTAATAGAGTTCGTTGGTGATGTTGTTGACGGAGACCTTGGCGGTGAGCTCCTTCGAAACCTTCATTTCGACGAAGGCGTCGAACCGCCAATGCGCGGGAAGCACGGCGCCGGAATTCGCCGCCAGCGTTCCGCCGTAGATCTGGGACATATAAGTCGCCTGGCCGCCGATCTCATAGGTCTTGAAGAATTCGTATTTGGTCAGCAGGTTGAAGGATTGATGGGCGATATTGGCCAAGGGCAGGCCGACATTGGTCAGATAGAGCGTCGTGTTGGCCGGCGTCGTATTGGAGGCGGTCACCTCCGATTGCATGAGCACGACGCCGCCATTGACGCTCCATTCGGGCGTCAGCTTGCCGGCGATTTCCAGATCGACGCCCTGCACGCGATAGGCGGCGCCGGCGACGACCGTCTGGCCCACCGTTTCACGCGCGTTGGACTTGTCGGTCCGGAACAGGGCGGCGGTGGCAAGCAGGTTGCGATCAAACAATTCCCATTTGGCTCCGACCTCGATCGCGCGGTTGATTTCCGGGCCAAAGACTTGATTGGTCGCGGTCGGGGACAGGCCACCATAGGCGGAGCCGGTCGCGTCCAGTTCGGCGCCGACGGGATTGGAGGAGGTCGCGTAAGCCGTATAGAGGCTGACTGTGGGAATCGGCTTCAGGACCATGCCGGCATTGTAATTGAACAGGGTCGAATGGACCGAGTTCGAGCCCTGATTATTCGATGCGGTGATATAGTAATCGTCGAGACGGATGCCGCCGTTCAGCAGCAGCACGTCGTTATAATTGGCCGTGTCGATGAGATAGACGCTGCCGGTCGTGACGGGAACCGTCGTGGGGTTTGTGCCGAGTGTCCGATCGAAATTCGGAAAGCCGATGAAGGCGGTCTGCGGGTAGAAGATATTGATGCCGCTCAGCGACCCGGAACTGGTAAAGCCGCTGCCGAAACCCTCCGAGGCCAGGTCCGTATAGTTGTTGATCTTGACCGTTTCCTGCGCGATTTCCGCGCCGACGACGGCGGCGTGCCGGAAATCGGCGGTGTTGAAGCGGATCACCGCCTCGGTCTGGTCGGCGATGACGTCGGTGGTTTGAGAGCGGCTTTGCGGGTTGGCGCTTACCGTCCACTTCAAGGGATTGGGATTGGTGACGACAGGGCGTTCGGCGAGGGTTCCGATATAATCGAGTTTTGATTCCGCGATCCGCAGCTTGTTGCTGATCGTGACGGAATCATTGAGCTTATAGATGGCGTTGAGCGTTCCGATGTCCTGCTGGGCTTGCTGGAAATCGCGGTTGATGAAGCCATAGAAATTATTGCGGGACACGCCATATTCGGTGACAGGACCGCCGGTGACTCCAAGATTGGGCCGGTAATAAGGCACGCCGAAATCTGGAATGCCGCTGAGATCGGTGTGGATGTAATTGCCGGTAAGGATGAAGGAGTCGGCCGGCGTCCACTTGAAGGCCGCGAAGGCGCCATTGCGATTGTCCGTCGTGTAATCGCGCCCCGAAACCTCGGCGCCTTGCAGTAACCCGCCGGCCCGGACGGACAGGGTCGGTTTGATGACCTGGTTGACGTCGATCGTCACACGCTTGGTCATGTCGGTCCCATAAGTGGCCTCGACCGAGCGGAAATTGGTGTCGCCCGCAGCCTTGGGGACGATATTAATGGCGCCGCCGGCGGTGCCGCGCCCGGCATAGGACGATCCCGGGCCGCGCAGGATCTCCACCTGTTCGGTGAAGAAATTTTCGCGGATGCTGACGCCCGGGTCGCGCACGCCATCGATGAAAATGTCGTTGCGCGCATCGAAGCCACGGATGAAGAAGCGGTCGCCGAAGGCGTTGCCGCCTTCTCCCGTGCCCAAAGTGATACCCGCTGTGGTGCGGGCGACATCCCTCAGGCTCGTCGCGTTCTTGTCGGCCAGAACTTCCTTGGAGAGGATGGTGATCGTCCGGGGCGTGTTGGCGACCGGTTCCGTGAATTTCTGCGAGGCGACGCGATCGACCAGGTAAGGGTCGCCAGGATGGGCGTAGGGGCTGGGACCGGGAAGATTCTGCAGGGGGTCGGTCGCCGCCGCCGACTGGGAAGACGACGCGGACGCGGCGGCCTGGGGCTTCTGCTGACGGGCGACATTGCGCAGGGCGGCGCGGGCGCGTTGCTGGGCCACGCTGGGCTTGGCGGGCGTCGCGTGGCGCCGCGCGGCCGGCGCGTCGACGGTCAGGGCCGGCAGGGACGACGCCCGCTCCTCGGCTTCCGCCTTATCGGCGCAGGCAGCGGTGGCCAGACAGGCCAACGCCATCCGCGCGCCGGGCTGGACGGCGGCCGCAATGGGTCCACGTAGGGAAAGCGGCGTCCTGACTGCTGAATTGGCGGATAAGGTCATTGCGGGCTCCTTGAAATTTCGGTGGCTGGGGCGCGGATCAATCGGCGCTGGGCGCCTTCATCAGCGAGAACATTTCGTCCACGGTCTTCACGGCCTGAAGGCGGATCGCTTCGGAATCCTGAAGTCCGGCGATACGTACGCCGTGGATGACGGCGTGAATTTCGTCTCGGAAGTCGCTCAGAAAGCCGATCGGGTCGCGCGTCTCATTGGCGACGCGGGCGATCAGGCCGGTGAGAAGAATCTGGCAGGCGACCATCCGGCCGTTGAGTTCGTTCATGCCGCGCTCTCGCCGCGTTTCCGCGGTGAGCCCCGCCGGGAGGCTCGGCGGGCATGGGTGGTCGTTTTCGGGTGGCGGCGCGCCACGCGAATGACAGGGATCATTGGGGTTGTTCCGTTCGCGGATCGAAGCGATCACGATGAATGTCTGATGAACGGATTTCAGCCGCGATCTGGATGCGCCGCAACAAAAAGGACAAAGATTAGAAATATTCTAAACACATGTCGCGCGCACGCGCCGGCGCTTCGCCTTTCCGCGACGCGGGCGGGGCGAGAAAAATTTCCATTTGAATTCAATGCGCGCCAGTCTTTGTCGTCGGCGGCCGGGTCTGGCGCGGTCAGATCGCTCCGCGCTCGGCCAGCGCGGCGGCCATGAAGAGCTCTTCGATTCGCTGCGCCTTTTCCGGGCGGCGCACCAATGCGAGGCCATCGCCTTGGCGGACCGCGATTTCTGAATCGGGCTGCAGGATCGACTCTCCGTCCTGCCGCTCCAGCGCGACGACGAGAAAGGCGCCGGCCCCAAGCGCCTCGATACCGCCGATGGTCAGGCCGGCGCAGGCGCTGCCCGACTCGACGGTGACGACCTCGATATCGAGGCCGAGGCTTTGCAGGTCGAGGGCGAGGCGGTCGAGATTGCCGCCGCGCGCCCGGGCGATCAGCCGGGTCATGTCGCGGTGGAGCAGAAGTTCGGCGACGCGCTCCGCGCCGATCCGGGCGGGCAGCACGACGCGATTGGCGCCGGCCTGGATCAGCTTGCGCTCGGTCGAAGGCAGTTCGCCGCGCGCGATGATCGTCAGGTCGCGCTTGAGGCTGCGGGCGCTGAGCGTGATGAAGACATTGGCGGCGTCCTCGGGAAGGACGGTGGCCAGCGCGCGGGCGCGGGTGACGCCCGCCTGCCGCATGATCTCCTCGTCCGTGGCGTCGCCGTGGATGAAATGATAGCCGGCCTTGCCGGCGGCGGCGATGCGTTCGTCGGAATGGTCGATCACGACGAAATCGCCCCGGGCGGCCTTGAGTTCGTGGCAGAGCATCTGGCCGATTCGGCCGAAGCCGCAAACGATCACGTGGCTGGAAAGCTTGTCGATGTCTTTTTGCATGCGTCGGCTTCCGAAAACCTGCTGGAGCTGGCTGGCCGTGATCAACTGGAACAGGCTGCCGGTGAAAAAGATCATGCCGGTGCAGCCGGCGACGATCAAAGCGATCGTAATGGCGCGCAGAGCCGGCGTATCGACGGGCGCGACCTCGCCATAGCCCACCGAATAGACGGTCAGCACCACCATATAGACAGCGTCGTTCAGGCTCCAGCCCGAGGCGACATAGGCCATCGTGGCCGCGGCGCCCACGACCAGCATGAAACCGACGCCCGCAACAAGGTTGCGCAGCGGCGAAGCGAGAAACTGAACCATCGGAGTCCCAATTCCGGCGGGGAAAGCCTAGCGCGATCCAACTTGCCCGCTGAATGATCCATCGCAAGGCCCGCGGTCAAATGATTTCGGCGCCCCGAGGCGCGTCGCCACTCCGCCGGCGCCGGATTAAGCCGGCGGCAACCTGGCTCGGCTAGGCTTCGCGGCGCGGTTCCGGCCCCTCAGGCGAAAGCGGTCATGAAATACAGATGGATCTTAGGCCTGCTGATCGCGCTCGGCCTTGTCCTGCGCATGCTGGGCGCGCGCGGCGATCTCTGGGTCGATGAAATCTGGACGCTCGCGCTGGTCGCGCCCCTCAAGAACGGTTTCGAGGTGTTCTGGAACATCTCGCACGACAATAATCATTTTCTCAACTCTCTGTGGATGTTCCAATGGGGGCAGGACGCCAGCTCCCTGCTTTACCGCCTGCCGTCGATTCTCTGCGGCGTGGCGTCTGTCGCCGTCGCGGCCAGAATCGGGTCGCGGGACTCGCCGGCGGCGGGGCTGATCGCGGCTTTTCTCGTCGCAGTTGCCTTTCCCTTCGTCAACTACGGGTCCGAGGCGCGCGGATATGGCGCGCTCGTTCTCGCCATGCTGGTCGCCCTCGACGCCTGCGAGCGCGCTACGCCGCTGCTGGGGAACGACGAAGGGCAGACGGAGTCGGGGAGCTCGGAAATTCGGCGCCAGAGCTGGATTATGGCATTGGCCGTGGGCGTCGGCGCGCTCGCTCATCTTGAAATGCTCATCGGCGCCGCGACGCTGGGCCTGACCGCGCTCGTCCGCGCCCTCGCCGAACCGCCGCGCGACGAGGCGCCTCGTCGCCTGCGGGCGACGGTGAAATTCTTCCTGCCCGCGCTGTTCCTGACCCTTCCCGCGATCGCGGCTGTCATAGCCGGCATTGTGATTCACGGCGTGACCATTGGCGGCCTGTCGCGCGGGGCGGGCGCGTTCGCCGAGGGCTATGGCGGATTGCTGGCCGCGCTGGCCGGATTTCCCGCGACATTTCCGGGATGGCTCGCGCTGCTCCTCGCCGCGCTTGGCTTCGCCGCGGCGGCGCTGGCGGGCTGGCTTCCTTTGTCACGGGCCTTGCTCGTCCTGTGTGGGCTTGTCGTCGTTCCGGCTTCGATCTTCTTCGTCAATCCGCCCAATTTGCAGTTCCCGCGCTATTTCCTCGTTTTCGGCGTGATCTTCGTCGTGGCGCTGGCGGCGCTGGCGTCGCGCCTGTGGGAAACGCGCCGCGGCA
The DNA here is from genome assembly GCF_019449565.1 of Rhodoblastus sp. GTDB lineage: Bacteria > Pseudomonadota > Alphaproteobacteria > Rhizobiales > Beijerinckiaceae > Rhodoblastus. The sequence continues at coordinate 52,872 of NZ_JAGRPM010000088.1, forward strand.
AGGCTTTCGTCTTCGCCGCCGGCCTGTTGTTCTGCGTTGGACAGGCGATCCAGCTCCAGCCGCTCCTTCGCGGCGGACGCGGCGAAGCCTCGGCGATGATCGCGATCATGGCGGAGCAGCCGCACGCGACCTATGCGTCGCAGATCAGGCGCGCTTCGGAATATGTGCTTGATTATTATAGCCGCCGCGCCGGACTGGACCTGCGGCGCGTTTCTCCGCCCGCGACTTGCGCCGAGCGGCCCGACTTTTATATCGTCGGAGTTCCCATCGACCTCCCGATCGCGGAGGAGAAGGTGACGATCGGGCCGGAGGCCTGCCTCTCCGTCTATGTTCAGGCGTTCGACGCAGCCGGGTCGTCGCTGTCCGGGATGCATTGGCGGCTGTTTCGCCCGGCCGGGGAGGGGGCAGCGTCTGCGCCAGCCCTGCGGGCGGCGACAGATTTCCGCTGAGCAGGCCGCATTATTTCAGCAAAATGACGAAGCTTTGGCTGTCGCCGGGGCGCTGCGCCTCCAGGCGGCGCATGCCGAGATAGCGGATGATGCGGAGTTCGTCGCCGGTCTTGATCCGGGCGCATTGGCCGGCCGCCGCCTGCTCGGACAGGAAGCCCTCCGCCGCTTCGCGGCTTTCCTCGATGGAGAGGTCGATCCAGCGCCTGATCAGGCTCGGGTCCTTGCAGCCGAATTGCGGACCCTGGAGGACGCAGATGTCGCCGACCTTGCAATCGGCCGGGGCGAAAGCCGGCGCGGCGGCGCCGGTTGCGATCAGCACAAACAAGGCCCGTGAATAAGACGAGAACGACATGGGACGCGCCTCGGACGCCGTTCTGGTTCTGGATCTTCCAAGGTCTCGCCGAACAGGCTTGCGCGAAGCCTGCGGCCCCGGTTTGCTTTTCCCCGCCGGATCGGGTATGAAGCGGGCGCTGCATCGCAGCATGAAGAGGCGCCGGCGCATAGGACGGTAACGCGTCGCCCGGTCCCAATCCGCCTCAATGGCCGACAGCCCAATCTATGCGGGGCCGTCTTCGACAACGCCGCATCCAGCGGCGCGCTTTTTCGCGCGCCGTCGCGGCCCCAAATGTAAGATCCCAAGTGACCACATTTTCTGAGCTCGGCCTCGCCGAGAACGTTTTGCGCGCCCTCACCAGCGAGGGCTATGTCCATCCCACCCCCATCCAGGAACAGGCGATCCCGCCGCTGCTCCAGGGCCATGACCTGCTCGGCATCGCCCAGACCGGCACCGGCAAGACCTGCGCCTTCGCCACGCCGCTGCTGACGCGCTTGCTGCAATTCCCGCAGGCCGTGCGGCCCAAGCAGACGCGCGTGCTCGTGCTCGCGCCGACCCGCGAACTCGCGGCCCAGATCGGCGAAAGCTTCCGCGCCTATGGCCGTCACGCCAATATGCGCGTCGCGGTGATTTTCGGCGGCGTCGGCTTCGGCCCGCAGCTCAAGGCGCTGCATGGCGGACTCGACGTGCTCGTCGCCACCCCCGGCCGCCTGCTCGACCATCTCTCGCAGGGCAATCTGCGGCTCGACAACACCACCGCCGTGGTGCTGGACGAGGCCGACCATATGCTCGATCTCGGCTTCCTGGTTCCGATCCGCAAGATCTTCGCCAAGCTGCCCAAGACCCGGCAAACCCTGTTCTTCTCCGCGACCATGCCGAGCGAAATCGCAACGCTCGCCGGCGAAATGCTGCACAACCCGATCAAGGTCTCGGTGGCGCCCGTCGCCAAGACCGCCGACCGCGTGTCGCAGCGGGTGATTCTGGTCGAGGGCTCGGGCAAGCGCGACGCGCTGATCCAGCTGATGAAAAACCCCGATTTCAGCCGCTCCATCGTGTTCACGCGCACCAAGCGCGGGGCCGATCGCGTCGCGGGCTTCCTCAATGACGCCGGCTTTTCCGCCGACGCCATCCATGGCAACAAGAGCCAGAACCAGCGCATTCGCGCGCTCGATGGCTTCAAGAATGGCGAAGTCGGCGTGCTGGTGGCGACCGATATCGCCGCGCGCGGCATCGATGTCGACGCCGTCAGCCATGTCGTGAATTTCGAACTGCCGGAAGTCGCGGAAAGCTATGTCCACCGCATTGGCCGCACGGCGCGCGCCGGCGCCGAGGGCGAAGCCATTTCGCTCTGCGACAACAGCGAGCGCGCCTATCTGCGCGCCATCGAGAAGCTCACCAAGCAGAGCATTCCGGTGACCGACCTGCGCCTGAACCCGCTTGCTCCGGAAGAGGCGCCCCCGGCGCGCGGAAAACCGCAGGGCCGTCCGGCGCATCGCCCCGACGACCGTCGCGGCCCGGCGCCGACGCGTCACGGCGACGCCCGCCGCGAACACGGCCGCCAGCAGGAGGCCAATCGCCCGGAGAGCCGCAGCGAGCGCCCGCGTCCCGCCGGCGGCGGCCAGCGTCCCGCGCGCAGCGGCGGCGCCTCGCGCAACGGCCCGCGCGGCTGAGGAAACAAAAAGGCCGGGGAAAACCCCGGCCTTTTCTCTTTTGCGACGCCTGAACCCGAAAAGTCCGCGACTTTTCTAGTGTCCTTCAAAAGCCAAAAGCGAGCGCACCGGCACGCCGAGGTCGCGGATTTTCTGGGCGCCGCCGAGTTCCGGCAGGTCGATCACGAAACAGGCGGCGACGATGTCCGCGCCCATCTGGCGCAGCAGCTTCACGGCGCCTTCGGCCGTGCCGCCGGTGGCGATGAGATCGTCGACCAGCAGCACCTTTTCGCCCGGCTTCACCGCGTCGCGGTGCATTTCCATCTCGTCCACGCCATATTCGAGGCTATAAGCCACCGAGACCGTGACATGGGGCAGCTTGCCCTTCTTGCGGATCGGGATGAAGCCGGCGGAAAGCTGATGCGCCACCGCGCCGCCGAGGATGAAGCCGCGCGCCTCCATGCCCGCGATCTGATCGATCTTCCGGCCAGCGAAAGGCTGCACCAATTCGTCCACGGCGCGGCGGAAGCTGCGCGCGTCGCCCAGCAGAGTAGTGATGTCGCGGAACATGATGCCCGGCTTGGGATAGTCGGGAATGGTGCGGATGATGGTCTTGAGATCAGTCTCGAACGTCATGACGGCGGCGGTCTTTCTCAATGGGAATGGCGGCGGCGCGGATATGCCGGTTTGAAGAACCGGCTAGGAGCGAACGCGACCAAAAGTCCGTTTAAAAAACGGGCGTCATGTGACGCCCTTTCGGCTTACGCGAGGGAATCCTTGAACGCGACGAGCCGCGGTCAAGGCGAACAGGTATCAAAGACGTCAGTCGAACAGGCTGGAGACGCTCTCTTCCTTCGCGGTGCGGGCGATGGCCTCGCCGATCAAGGGCGCGATGGTGATGACGCGGATATTGCTCGCCACGCGCACGGCTTCGGTCGGGAGGATGGTGTCGGTGATGACCAGCTCCTTGAGCCGCGACGACGAAATGCGCGCCACCGCGCCGCCCGAAAGCACGCCATGGGTGATATAGGCGCGCACGTCCTTGGCGCCCGCCTGCAGCAAGGCGTCGGCCGCGTTGCACAGGGTGCCGCCCGAATCGACGATGTCGTCGACGAGGATGCAGTTCTTGCCGTGAACATCGCCGATGATGTTCATCACTTCCGATTCGCCGGCGCGTTCGCGGCGCTTGTCGACGATGGCGAGCGGCGCGTTGATGCGCTTGGCGAGCGCGCGGGCGCGCACCACGCCGCCGACGTCGGGCGAGACCACCATGACATTGGAAAGATCAAGATTGGCCTGAATGTCGCGCACCAGCACCGGCGCGCCATAAAGGTTGTCGGTCGGAATGTCGAAGAAGCCCTGGATCTGGCCGGCGTGGAGATCGACCGTCAGCACGCGGTCGGCGCCGGCGCGCGTGATGAGATTGGCCACCAGCTTGGCCGAAATGGGCGTGCGCGGGCCGGGTTTGCGGTCCTGCCGGGCATAACCGAAATAGGGGATGACCGCCGTGATGCGCCGCGCCGAGGCGCGCCGCAGCGCGTCCGTCATGATCAAGGCTTCCATCAGATGGTCATTGGTGGGAGCCGAGGTGGACTGAACGATGAAAGCGTCTTGTCCGCGAACGTTTTCCTGGATTTCGACGAAGATTTCCATGTCGGCGAAGCGACGCACCTGACATTTGGTCAGCGGAACGCCAAGATAGGCCGCGATCGCTTCAGTCAGGGGGCGATTGGAGTTGCCCGCCAGAATTTTCATTGCACCAGCCATGACGCTGCCTTTGCCTTGCCCGACTTCGGGCGCGTCTTAGCAGGGGGTTGAACAATGAACAATACGACTGCGGGACGCTGTCGTGATTTTGTTAAGAATCACGCGCGATCAACGGGCCGGCGCATAGGACAGGGCCTGCGGGGGCGGTGCGTCGAGGGAGGCCGGAGCAACGGCGTTTTTGACCGCGTCATTGGCGTTTTTAGCGGTGGCGGCGAGGGCTTCCGGCGTATTGGAGAGAAAAGCGGCCAGTTCGCTGGCGCTGCGCTGGGCGAGCGCGGCGAGCGCGGCGGAATCCACCAGCGACCAGGGATCGGGCGCGGCGCCACGGAGCGCGATTTCGTCGTTCAGCCTTTGCGCGCGATGATTGGTCCGGTCATAAATGTCCCAGACGCAGGTGAGTCGCGCTCCGCCATCGACGGGAAAGGCGGAGATATAGCCTCGGACGAGATAGCGCGCGGCGGCCGAATCGGTCAGCGCGACATCCTGCTGCCCGGCGGCGGCGTTGAAATAAGCCATGAACTGGCTTTGCAGCGGCGCCGGCGCGCCCTCCATCTGGGTGATGGCGATGGCGGCGGGACGGGGGCTGTAGCCCGAGGCGACGATCTGCGCGCCGGGCGCGGCAGATGTGGAGGCTGCGGGGCTGACATGTTCGTTGCAGCCGGATAGCGCCAGCGCCGCGATGACGGCGGAAAAGGGGATGAACCCGCGAAAAAGCGCTGACACAGCCGCCATGAAATTTCGCCCCTGACGAATTATTGACTATTCGTTAATGAAAGAGCTAGCCGCAATTGTGACGGACGTCCAGCCCCGGTTGCGCTTTTGCTTAAGGGGGCCATTTCACGGCGGCCTCAAGACGCTTAAATGAAGGCCATGAGCCGCACCAAGAACCCCATCGACCTGCCGCCGCCGGAGCCTTTCGAGGCAGAAGACCTCGCGGCAGAAGACCTCGCGGAAAGCGCCGAAGACATCCTGATCGACGAATCGGACGCCGAGGAAAGCTCGGGGGTCGAGCTCGACCTGGAGGGCGAGGCCGGCGCCGCCTCGCTCAAGCGCGGCCTGCGGGCGATTCGAGACCATTGGAAACACGCGCCGATGAGTCCGGGCGTCTATCGCATGCTCGGCGAAGGCGGCGAGGTGCTATATGTCGGCAAGGCGAAAAGCCTGCGCAAGCGCGTCGCCTCCTATACGCGCTTCGCCGGCCACACCAACCGCATTGCGCGGATGATCGCGCTGACCGCGTCGATGGTCTTCGTCTCGACCCGCACCGAGGTCGAGGCGCTGCTGCTTGAATCCAATCTCATCAAGCAGCTCAAGCCGCGCTTCAACGTGCTGATGCGCGACGACAAGAGCTTCCCCTATATCCTGCTAACCCGCGACGAGCGCGGCGCGCGGCTCACCAAGCATCGCGGCGCGCGCAGCCTCAAGGGCGATTATTTCGGGCCCTTCGCCAATGTCGGGGCGGTCAACCGCACGCTCAACGTGCTGCAGCGCGCCTTTCTGCTGCGCTCCTGCGAAAACTCCTTTTACGACAATCGCTCGCGGCCTTGCCTGCTGTTCCAGATCAAGCGCTGCGCCGCCCCCTGCACTGGGGAAGTTTCGCAGGAGCAATATTCCGAGCTGGCGTGCGAGGCGCGCGACTTCCTGGCCGGAAAATCGCGGGCGGTTCGCGAGCGGCTCGCGGGCGAGATGAACGAGGCGTCGGAAAAGCTCGAATTCGAACGCGCGGCGCGGCTGCGCGACCGCATTTCCGCGCTCGCCGCCATTCAGGGACAGCAGGGCGTCAATCCGCGCGGCGTCCCGGAGGCCGACGTTTTCGCCGTGCATGAAGAGGCCGGACAGTTCTGCGTCGAGGCGGTGTTTTATCGCGCCTGTCAGAACTGGGGCAATCGCGCCTATTTCCCGCGCGCCGACCGCACGCTTACGCCCGGCGAGGTGCTGGGTCCCTTCATCGCGCAATTTTATGCCGAGCGGCCGCCGCCTGGGCTGGTGCTGCTCTCGCATGCGGTCGAGGAGTCGGCCTGGCTGTCCGAGGCCTTGTCGCAGCAATACCAGCACAAGGTCGAAATTCATGTGCCGCAGCGCGGCGAGAAGCGCGAGATGGTGGTCGACGCCCAAAACAACGCCCGGGAGGCTTTGGGCCGCCGCCTTGCCGACAGCGCCAGCCAGACGAAGCTGCTGGAGTCGCTTGGCGCCGCGTTCGGCATGGAGAAACCGCCGCGACGCGTCGAGGTCTATGACAATTCCCACATCATGGGCAGCTCCGCCATAGGCGGAATGGTCGTCGCGGGGCCGCAGGGCTTCGTGAAAAACCAGTACCGCACCTTCAATATCAAAAGCGAACTCACGCCCGGCGACGACTACGCCATGATGCGCGAGGTCCTTTCGCGCCGCTTCTCGCGTCTGTTGAAGGAGGCCCAAGAGGAGAGCCAAGCGCCAGCGCCCTCTGACCCCGACGCCTTTCCGCAAGCGCCCGATCTGATCCTGATCGACGGCGGGCGCGGCCAGTTCGAGGCGGTGCGGGCCGTGATCGACGAGCTGGGCGTGACGGGCGTGACGCTGGCCTCCATCGCCAAGGGCGCCGACCGCAACGCCGGCCGCGAGACCTTTTTCGTCGCCGGGCGCGAGCCGTTCAAACTGGCGCCGCGCGATCCGGCGCTTTATTTCGTGCAGCGGCTGCGCGACGAAGCGCATCGCTTCGCCATCGGCACGCATCGGGCGCGGCGCAAGAAGGAATTTGCGAAAAACCCGCTTGATGAAATCGCCGGAATCGGGCCGGCGCGCAAAAGGGCTTTGTTGCAAGCCTTTGGCACGGCCAAATCCGTGGCGGCGGCCGCGCTGGCCGACATCGAAAAGACGCCCGGCTTTTCCGCAGCCACCGCCAAGCTGGTGTTCGACCATTTCCATGAAAAAGGGTGAGGGAAGGGGCGCGGCGCTTTCGCTCGGAAAAAGCCGTTGACGCGGCTGCGCGAAAAAGCTTCCCTCCGGCGATGTTATTCCGCCCCGTTCGCACCGGCGCCAGCCGCACTTTCAATCTGCCGAACATTCTGACGTTCGGCCGGGTCGTGATCGTGCCGGCGGTGGTGGCCTGCCTGTTCTGGCCGGACGAATATGCCTTGCGCTGGACGGCGCTCGGTCTGTTCATCGTCGCGGCGATCACGGATTTTTTCGACGGCTACCTCGCCCGCGCCTGGGGGCAGCAATCGGCGCTCGGCCGCATGCTCGACCCCATCGCCGACAAATTGCTGGTCTCGGCGGTGCTGCTCATTCTCGTCGCCGACGGCACCATCAAGAGCTGGTCGCTCTGGGCGGCCATCGTCATCCTCTGCCGCGAAATCCTGGTGTCCGGCCTGCGCGAATTTCTGGCCGAGCTGAAGGTCTCGGTGCCGGTCAGCAAGGTCGCCAAATGGAAGACAACCATGCAGATGATTGCTTTGGGCTTCCTCATCGCGGGCCGCGCGGGCGAACTCGTCCTGCCGGGGACCACGCGGATCGGCCTCTTCCTGCTCTGGATTTCCGCGATCCTCACGCTTTACACCGGCTGGGACTATATGAAGGCCGGGATCAAACATGTGGTCGAGGAATGAGGCTGGTCTATTTCGCATCCCTGCGTGAGCGCATCGGCAAGTCCGAGGAAGAGCTGGACCTGCCCGACTCCTTGCGCACCATCGGCGAATTGATCGACTGGCTCGCCGCGCGCGACGAATTCTACGCCGCCGCCTTCGCCAAGGGCATTGCCCGCGCCGCCATCAACAAGAAGCATGTCAAGCCCGAGGCGCTCATCGCCGGCGCGCGCGAAATCGCTTTCTTCCCGCCCATGACGGGGGGGTAGGCGCCATGATTCCGCGAAAGATCCGTGTCCAGAGCGAGAATTTCGACGCCGCCGCCGAGAGCGCGGCTCTGACCGAGGGGCGGCGCGACATTGGCGCCATCGCCTCCTTCATCGGCTTGTGCCGCGACGAGGCGGGGACGCTCGAAGCCCTTGAGCTTGAGTATTATCCGGGCATGGCGGAGGAGGAGATCGCCCGCATCGCGGACGAGGCCGAGCGCCGCTGGCCGTTGCTTGGCGTGACCGTGATCCACCGTCACGGCCGGATCAGACCCGGTGAGCAGATCGTGCTGGTGCTCTGCGCCAGCGCTCATCGCGCGGCGGCTTTTTCCGCCGCTGAATTCCTGATGGATTTTCTGAAATCCCGCGCGCCTTTCTGGAAGAAAGAGCATCGCGCCGACGGGACGCAAGGCGAATGGGTCGCCGCCAAGGACGCCGACGAAGCGGCGCTGGAGCGGTGGAGCCGCGACGCCTGAAACGGCGGGCGGAAGCCGCGCCGCGTCCGGACTCCGCTCAGAGCCGTTCGATCTTGCGCGCCGCCTCGTCGATCAAGTCCGCGATTTCGAACAGGATTTTCTTGTCGGGTTCGCTCGAAAGGCGCTGGCCCAGAGCGGTCTTCAGATTTTGCATCGCACGGGCGACAGGGCCAGCTTCCATAGGCCGGGCGCGGTCGCCGAGGGCGTCGAGTCGCGCCAGCGCCGCATCGGCCTCCCGGCGATGTTCGCCCAGAAAACTCTTGCCGGCTTCGGTGAGCGTGAACTGCCTTTTGGCGCCTTCCGAGGCCTGGGCTTCGATATGGCCGATTTCCTCCAGAAGGGTGAGGGTCGGGTAAATGATGCCCGGGCTTGGCGCATAGGCGCCGCCGGTGCGCGTTTCGATCTCGCGGATGAGGTCATAGCCGTGACGCGGCTCCGTTTCCATCAGCGCAAGCAAGACGAGCTTCAACTCGCCGCCGTCAAACATGCGGCGCTTTTCGCCGCGGCCGAAGCCATGCCGGCCGAAGAACGGGCCTTCGCCGGCCTCGAACATGCGGCGTCCCCGGCGGGAAGGGCGGTCGAAGGGGCCGTCAGCCATGGATGCATCCTTGTTGTGGAAAAACGGCCGATGGCCGTGCCGGTCGGAATGAGGGCCGCGCCCGCGTCCGCTGAATTGTTCAAACATGTGTTATCTCCGATATATCTTTTTGCAGGTTGTGAAAAGTCTCCGAACCTTCCGCAGTCATGGTTTGGGGGATTCGAAGGCGGAGCAAGTCGTTCTTAGCTCGCTCTTGAACGAGACAGATATATCTTAGATATGAAACTGTCAACAGGGTCGTTGTGCAACAAAAAAGGCGCCGGACGTGGAGCGTCCGGCGCCTGGCCGCCAAAGCGGCTTGATCCTTACAGAGTCTTGCCCCTCAGAGGGAAATATCCGCAGAAACGGCATTCTCGGCCGGCTCGACTTCCCTCGTATAGGCTTCAATCAGCGTGCGCGAAATCGCGCCGGGGGTGAAGTGGTAAGGCCCGATCTCGGAAACGGGCGTGACCTCCGCGCCCGTGCCGCAGATGAAGCATTCGTCGAAGCTTTCCAGCTCCTCGGGCATGATGCGGCGTTCGTTGACCTTGATCCCATTCGCCTTGGCGAGGCCGATCACGGTTTGGCGAGTGATGCCATTCAGGAAGCAATCGGCGATCGGGGTATGGATTTCGCCATCCTTGACGAACAGGATGTTCGCTCCGGTGCATTCGGCGACGCGACCCTGCCAGTCGAGCATCATGGCGTCGGCATAGCCGCGCCGTTCCGCACGATGTTTCGAGATCGTGCAGATCATGTAAAGGCCGGCGGCCTTGGAGGCGCAGGGCGCGCAGGCCGGATCGGGGCGGCGATATTCGGCGATGTCGAGGCGGATGCCCTTCATCTTGGTGGCGATATCGAACATCGAGGGCCAGTCCCAGACCGCGATGGCGACATTGATCGTGGCGTGCTGCGCGGAAATGGCCATCATTTCAGAGCCGCGCCAGGCGACCGGGCGCACATAGCAATTGGTGAGGCCGTTTTTCGCGACGACCAGATCCTTGGCCGCGTCAAGCTCCTCGACCGTATAGGGAATTTCGAAATCGAGCAGTTCCGCCGATTTCTTGAAGCGCTCGGAATGCTCGCGCGACTTGAAGATGCGGCCGCCATAGGCGCGCTCGCCCTCGAACACGCAGGAACCGTAATGCAGCCCGTGGGAGAGGACGTGCAATTTGGCGTCTTTCCATTCTACGAGGGCGCCGTTCATCCAGATGAAACCGTCGCGCTGGTCAAATGGCAGAACCGTCATGGCATGATCCTCGTAAAACGTCCCTGTGGGGAGGCTTGACTGCTAACAACCGACCTGAAATATGTCAATAGAACTGACATAATTTGCAGGACGCCGGACGGGAGACCGCATGGCAGACGCTTTGCCGAAGAAAAGCGCGCAGCCCGAGACGAAGGACCAGTCGCCGCAGCCCGAGCCGATGTTCGATCTGATCGAATTGTTCTTCTTCGCCTATCGCGATTTCGTCGGCGACGCCGACCGCCTGCTGACCCGCTATAATTTCGGCCGCGCCCATCACCGCGTGCTTTATTTCGTCGACCGCCGCCCGGGCCTTTCCGTGGCGGAGCTGCTGGATCTGCTGAAAATCACCAAGCAAAGCCTGTCGCGCGTGTTGAAGGACCTGCTCGATCAGAATTACATCGAGCAGCATCCGGGACTGCTCGATCGCCGCCAGCGCCTGATGTTCCCGACCCGGAAGGGCGAGGCTCTGGCGCTTGAGCTGGCCGAGCTTCAGTCGCGCCGTTTCGCCCGCGCGCTCGAAATCCTGCCCGGCGGGGCGCGCGCCCAGGGCGCCGCCTTCCTCGCCGCCATGTGCGATCCAGCCATGTGCGACCCGGCCACATCCGACCCGGTCATATGCGATCCCGCGAGGGGTTCGAATGTGAAAGGCGATCCCGCGACCGGAGGCGCGTCATGACTGAAGCCGACAACCTGCCGCCGGCCGACGACGCCTTGCATCTTCTGGTAGTCGACGACGACCGCCGCATTCGCAATCTGCTCAAGCGCTATCTACAGGGCGAGGGCTATCGCGTGACGGCCGCCGAAAGCGCCGAGGATGCCTACGCCCATTTGCGCGGGCTGCATTTCGATCTCATCATTCTTGACGTCATGATGCCCGGCCAGAGCGGCTATGAATTCGCCGCCCAGATCCGTGCCGAGAACGCGCCGCTTGCGGAGGCGCCGATCCTCATGCTGACCGCCCGTTCCGAGACCGAGGACCGCGTGAAGGGGCTGGAGGCCGGCGCCGACGATTACATGGCCAAGCCCTTCGAGCCGCGCGAGCTGGCCCTGCGGGTCGCCTCGATCCTGCGCCGCGCCGCGCCGCGCATGGTCGCGCAAAGCGCGCCCGGTCAGAACGCCGTGCGCTTCGGCGAATTCACATTCGACCCGGATCGCGGCGAATTGCGCCAGGGCGACGAGGTGATCCGCATCACCGAGCGCGAGCGCGACATGCTGCGCCTGTTGCTTGAGACGCCCGGCGAGGCCGTGTCGCGCGAGGCTTTGGGCGGCGGCGGCGGAGCGGCCAATGAGCGCACGGTGGACGTGCAGGTCAACCGGCTGCGCCGCAAGATCGAGACGGACCCGGCCAATCCCCTCCATCTCCAGACGGTGCGCGGCTTCGGCTACAAGCTGGCGATCGACCGATGAATATTGTCGCGCGGGCGCTTGTCGAGACGCGGCGGCTCTGGCGCGGATTCGCGCGGGGGCTGGCCGCCGTCATGCCGAAGGGGCTTTACGCCCGCGCGCTGCTCATCGTCATCCTGCCGATGGTCGTGCTGCAATCGGCCATCGCGCTGGTCTTCATGGAGCGCCACTGGCAGACGGTCACATTCCGCCTGTCCAATGCGGTGACGCAGGATATTGCGGCGCTGATTGACATCTATCGCGATTTCCACAGCCTCGATCCCGATAACAGCAAGTTCGAGGGGATCGCGCGCTACCGGCTCAATCTCGATGCGGAAATCCTGCCGCCCGGGCCGCTGCCACCGACCCTGCCAAAGCCGTTCTTCTCGCTGGTGGACCGCGCCATGTCGAGCGAGATCGAGAGGCAGATCCGCCTGCCGTTCTGGATCGACACGGTCGGGCGTTCGGATTTCATCGAAGTGCGCGTCGATATGGGCGAGGCCATCCTGCGGGTCGTCGCGCGGCGTAGCCAGGCCTATGCCTCCAACACGCATATTTTCATCATCTGGATGGTCGGTACGTCGGTGGTGCTGATTTCGGTGGCGATCCTGTTCCTGCGCAATCAGATCAAGCCCATTCTCGCGCTCGCCGACGCGGCGGAGGAATTCGGCAAGGGCCGCGAGGTCGAGTTCCGCCCGCGCGGGGCGCGCGAGGTGCGGCGCGCGACCTATGCCTTCCTCGAAATGAAGCGGCGCATCGAGCGCGCGATGGAGCAGCGCACGACGATGCTCAATGGCGTCAGCCACGATCTGCGCACCATTCTCACGCGATTCAAACTGTCGCTCGCCTTGCTTGGCGACGAGGCCGACGTGCAGGAACTGTCCGGCGACGTCGATGAAATGCAGCGAATGCTCGAAGCCTATCTCGCCTTCGCGCGCGGCGACATTGGCGAGGCGGCCTCGCCGACCGACATTCCGGCCATGCTCGAAACCCTGCGCCAGGAATCCGAGCGGCTCGGCCATGACACGGAAGTGATCTATGGCGGCGAGCCCATCGCCACGGTGCGGCCGGACGCCTTCAAGCGTTGCCTCGCCAATTTGTTGAACAATGCGGCGCGGCACGGCGACAGGATTCGGCTCGAAGGCTCGTGCGACGAGAAATTCCTGCAAATTCACGTCGATGACGACGGGCCGGGCATTCCGGCGGAAGCGCGCGAAAAAGTGTTCCGGCCCTTCGTGCGGCTCGACGAGGCGCGCAACCAGGACGAGGGCGGCACGGGCCTCGGACTGTCGATCGCGCGCGACATCGCGCGCTCGCATGGCGGCGAAATCTTTCTCGGCGCCAGCCCGCTCGGGGGCCTGCGCGCCAGCGTGCGGGTGCCGGTCTAAATCCCTTTCGTTCGCGCTTCGCCTGTGCGAAAGGCTAGGATAATGCGATGGCCGTTCAAGGAGCGCCCGGAATGAATCTCGTCGATATGGCCCTGGCCGATCTCTCTGGCGCGGAGACCTTTCCGCTCGACGCGCTCCTGACATTGCGCCAGAAATGGCCCTCCGCGCGCGAGCCCTTGTTCGCGGCGCTGAACGCTTTCGCCTCGGGCGCCGACCGTTCGCCTGAAAATGCCGAAAAGGTGTTTTTCGGCCTGCATCTGATGGCGGAAAAGCGCGAGGCCGAGGCCTGGGCTCCGCTGCTGTCCGTAGCGATGGAAGGCGCGCCGCTTTATGACATGATCGGCGACGCCGCCTCGGAAACCATGCCCGCCATTCTGCTCAGCCTTTATTCCGGCGATCTAGCCGGGCTGAAAAAGCTGATCGAGGCGCCCGCGGCGGACGAATGGGCGCGCGTCGCGGCGCTGGAAGCCTTCTGCGGGCTGGCCGCCAATGGCGAAATTCCGCTGGAAGACGCCAAGACCTATCTCGCGCAATGTTTCGACAGCCTGCAGCCGCGCGAAGCCCATCCGATCTGGTATGGCTGGCAGGGCTGCGTCGCCTTGCTCGGCCTGAGCGAATTGGAGCCTTCGGTCGCGCGGGCCTTCCGCCAGGGCTATGTCGACAAGAATGTGCTGAATTTCGAGGATTTCCAGACCGAGCTGCGCGCCAATCGCGCCGCGCCTGATCGTCGCGAATTATTCGAGGAGCGCGGAATCAAACCGATCGACGACGCGCTGGAGACCTTGTCCGTCTTCGAGGAAGAGGACGAATCCGAGCCCGAAACGCCAGCGGAAAACAAGTTCCGCGACGTGGGCCGCAATGATCCGTGCCCCTGCGGGAGCGGCAAGAAATTCAAGAAATGCTGTTTGGTTGGGGAGTGAGGGTGCAGGCGGCTCACGGATTTATCGGTTGACGAAGATCCGTTCCGCCAGCCCGATCAGCGGTGCCGCGAACGGCGCGAGGCGGCGGCGGGCGCCCTCGACGCGCTCCACAAGTTCCTCGCCGCGCGCCAGCTCCTTGTCGAGTGCGGCCATGGTTTTGGCCCCGTCCTCGCTGTCGTCGGCGAGCCAGACATGGAACACGTGGGTCCAGGACAAGGCGAGGCCTTGCAGCTTCAGCGTTCCGAGCGGGCCTTCGCTGTTGAGCCCGGCCGCCTCCAGCATGAAGCGCAGCGAATTGAGCGCAAGCTGGTTGAGCGCGGGCAGGGCGAGCGGATCATGCATCGCCCAGTCATTGATGTTTTTCAGCGCCGCCTTATAGGGCGCCATGGCGTCGAAGCGCCGCATCAGCACGTCGAACAGCCGGTCTTTGGGGCTCAGGTCTTGGGGGCTCTCGCCGGCAAGCTTTTCGCCGCCTTCGAGTACGATCTTGTCGATGCGCCGCGAAAAGCCGCCCAGAACGGCGCCCTTGGAGGGGAAAAAGTCGCGGAATTGCGCGAGCGTGATCCCGGCGCGGTCGGCGACATCGGCGAGTGAAATCTCGTCCCAGCCTCGCTCGGCCGCCAGCCCCATCAGCGCGTCAATGATTTTCTCGCGCGGGTCGCTTTTGGCTTGTGGGCCTTTTTCTTCGTTCTTGGCCTTGCTCATCGGCGCGCTCCCGCTTGACTGCCGCGAACATGGGGCAAAAGCCGCGCCGCAGCAAGCGCGCACCCTCAGCCGGACAATTCTCCGGCGCGCTTTTCGGCGGCGGCGGTCGCGCGAGCCATCAGCGCGGCGAGGCCGTCCGGACCCATCAGCACATCGAGCGCGGCCTGGGTCGTCCCGCCGGGGGAGGTGACGTTCTTGCGCAAGATCTCGGCGGAGATCTCGGGCGAGCGATGCAGCAATTCGCCCGAGCCTTCGACCGTCGCGCGCGCCAGCCGCAAGGCGAGATCGGGGGGGAGGCCCAGCGCGGCGCCGGCCTCGGCCAGAGCCTCGACGAGGTGAAACACATAGGCGGGGCCGGAGCCGGAAATGGCGGTGACCGCGTCGATCAGCTTTTCCTCGCCGACCCATTCCACGCCGCCGACCCCAGCCAGCAGGCTTTGCGCCGTGTCGAGCTGGGCGCTTGTCACATCTGCGCTGGCGAAAGCGCCGGTGATCCCGCGTCCGATGGCGGCGGGCGTATTGGGCATGGCGCGGACGATAGCCCTGGCCGGCAGGCGCGCGGCCAGATTTGCGACGGTTTTTCCCGCCAGAATGGAAATCAGCAGGCTGTCGGCGGAAAACAGCGGCGCAAGCGCAGGCGCGGCGGCCTCCAGCATTTGCGGCTTGATCGCAAGCACGATGGTTTGCGCGGCGGCAGGGGCGGGATTGAGCGCAAAGCCTTTTTCCGCCGCGAGACTGTTCAGGGCGTCGGACGGATGCGGCTCATGAACGGCGATAGCGCGCGGCGGGATTCCGGCGCCGAGCCAGCCACCGAGCAGGGCGAGGCCCATCTTGCCGGCGCCGACCAAGGCGAGCGAGGTTTCGTCGCCCATCACGCCTCGCCGCGCGTGTCCATCAGCGCGCCTTCCAGCGCCTCGGCGGCGTTCTTGCCGGCCCAGACCACGAACTGGAACGCCTGGTAATAGCGTTCGCAGGCTTCTGTCGCGGCGGCCAGCGCCGCCTCGCATTGCGCGTCATTGGGCTCGGCGCCGCCGGCGAGCAGGATGGCGTGACGGAACATCACGACGCCGTCCTTGGACCAGACGTCGAAATGGCCGATCCACATATGTTCATTGATGCGCGCGACCAGATTGGCGGCCTCGGCGCGGCGGCGCTCCGGCACCTTGAGATCGAAGGCGCAGGCGAGATGCAGCGCCTCGCATTGCGGCAGCCAGGTGAAGGCGACATTGTAATCGGCCCAGACGCCCGCGACGCAGATGGAGATCTCGTCGGGATCGTCGCGGTCGAAGGCCCAATCCCTCAGGGTGGCGATCCGTTCGACGACGTCGACCGGGTGCTCGACCCTGTCGTTCAGTTCAATTCCAGAGAGCAACATCTACAGGTCCTGGGCGCGAGCGGCGCGGCAAAGTAAAGGAACGCGGCTTGATACTCGTGCAAACTCCGGACCCCCGACTCGGCTGTTTCAGCAGCCGAATCACCGGACAAAATCAATATAGTCAGATTTGCCCGGCGACGGAATCCTGTCCGCGTCTCGGGTTAAGTTGCTGGATTCGCGTGGATTCGTCCACCGGACCTGAGGCGGCGTCCACAGCTAAACGCGAATTCAGCTTTTCTTTTCGGTTTCCGCGAGCTTCGCCTCGAGTTCGGCGATGCGGCGCTCCAGCGCGTCATTGGCGTTGCGCGCGGCGACAGCCATGTCGCGCACGGCCTCGAATTCCTCGCGGTTGACGATGTCCATGTTGGCGAGCAGGCGCTCGACCTGGGTCTTGATGGCGGCCTCCGCCTCGCGGCCGAGGCTGCGCGCGGCGCCGGCGGCGTCATTGAACAGGCGCGACATGTCGTCGAAGAAGCGATTGGGCGAGGCGCTCATGAACAGGCTCCAGATGTTTCAGGCCAAGGGGCATTGAAAATGACCCTTGGTTCCGCGCTGGCTGGCGCGGCGGCGGCTGACGCCGCCTGGCGCCCCGCTCTTTGACGCGTCAAAGAGCGGGGCCGACAGGATTGTGCCGCAGACATGGGCGCCATTTCGCCCGAGCGCAAGAATTTTGTTGAACGGCTTTTACACAGCCGGCCTATTCAGGCTCTTGAAGCCCGGCGCTGGCCGCTTTACTCCGGCGCTTCATCTCACGGGACGCCGACATGCCGCTTTTCCTGATGAATTATCCGGTGATCGATCCGGTGATGGTCAATCTCGGGCCGCTGCCGGTGCGATGGTACGCCATGGGCTATATCGTCTCGCTCCTCGCGGGATGGTTCATCGCGACGCGGCTCGCGCGCAGCGACGCGCTCTGGGGCGGGGTCAGGCGTCCAGTGCCCAAAAGGCTCGACGATCTGCTGGTTTATGTCGCCTTCGGCGCTGTGCTCGGCGGGCGCATCGGCTATGCGCTGTTTTACAACCTGCCCTTTTTTCTTGAAAATCCGCTGGAGATTCCGGCGGTCTGGAAGGGCGGCATGGCCTTTCACGGCGGGTTGGCCGGGGCGACGCTCGGCGCCTGGCTGTTCGCCCGACGCGAGAAAACGCCCTTCTTCAGCGTCGCCGATCTCGTTTGCGCGGTGGCGCCCATCGGCCTGTTTCTGGTCCGCATCGCCAATTTCATCAAGCCGGAGCTGTGGGGGCGGCCTAGCGATGTCGCCTGGGCCATGGTCTTCCCCGGCGCGGGGCCGCTGCCGCGCCATCCGAGCCAGCTTTACGAGGCCGGTCTGGAAGGGCTCGCGCTCGGGCTTGTCATGGCCATTGCCGTGCGCGCCGGAGCCTTCCGGCGACCCGGCTTGACCTCGGGTCTTTTCATCGGGCTTTATGGCGTAGCGCGCATATTCTGCGAGTTTTTCCGTGAGCCGGACGCCCAGCTCGGCTTTCTGTTCGGCGGCGCGACCATGGGCATGCTGCTGTCGGCGCCTCTGGTCCTGTTTGGCGTTGTTCTGATTCTTTATTCCCTGCGCCGCGCCCGGCGCGCGGCAAATGATTTGGCGGCGGAGGGACCATGACCGAAACGCAGGAACGCGCGCATCAGGAGCGCAGCCTCAAGGACGACATCCGCGAAATCGTCGCCGATGAAGGGCCGATCTCGATCGAGCGCTATATGGCGCTCGCCCTGACCCATCCGACCAAGGGCTATTACACCACCCGCAATCCTTTCGGCGTTGAAGGCGATTTCGTCACCGCGCCCGAAATCTCGCAAATGTTCGGCGAATTGATCGGCCTGTGGGCGGCGGAAATCTGGACCTTGATCGGCGCGCCGCCGCGCATCCGGCTGGTCGAACTCGGCCCGGGGCGCGGCGCCCTGATGGCCGACGCCCTGCGCGCCGCCCGAGCGGCGCCCGATTTTTTCCAGGCGATCGACGTTCATCTGGTCGAGGCCAGCGACCTGCTCGCCGAGCAGCAGCGGCAGGCGCTCCGCGACAGCGGCAAGCCCGTGACTTGGCACAAGGGCCTCGACGAAGTCCCGCAAGGCCCGGCGATCTTCATCGCCAATGAGTTTTTCGACGCTTTGCCGGTGCGCCATTACCTCAAGACGGCGAAGGGCTGGCGCGAGCGGCTGGTCGGGCTCGACCCGGAGGGCGAACTGGCCTTCGGACTGAGCGAAGAGACCGAGCCTTATATCAAGGCCAAGGCGGAGGACGGCTCCATTCTCGAAATTGGCGCCGCCGCGCAGCGCCTGATGACCCAGATCGCCGCGCGCATCGTCACCGAAAACGGCGCGACCCTGGCCATTGATTACGGCTATGCCCGCACGGCCTTCGGCGAGACCCTGCAGGCGGTCAAGGCGCATCAATTCGTCGATCCGCTGGCGGAGCCCGGACAGGCCGATCTCACCACTCATGTCGATTTCTCCGCGCTCGCCCGCGCAGCGTCGTCCGCCAACGCCCGCGTCCATGGGCCGGTCGAGCAGGGCGCCTTTCTGCGCGAGCTGGGAATCTTTCAACGCGCGGAAACGCTGAAACGCAATGCGACGCCGGAACAGGCGGCGCAGGTCGATTCCGCTCTGGCGCGGCTGATCGGCGACGCCGCGGATGAAATGGGCGCCTTGTTCAAGGTGCTGGCCGTGACCCGGCGCAGTGTAAAAGAGGCGCCGGGCTTCGCGCCGGCGGGGGCGGAAGCGTGACGGAAGAAATCTTGCGCGCGGCCATTCGCGCGCCCGTTCTCGATGGCGCCGCCCACGCTTTTTTCACCCGGCAGGGCGGGGTGTCGCAGGGCGTTTATGCGACGCTCAATGGCGGCGTCGGCTCCAATGACGATCCCGTCGCCGTGGCGGAAAACCGAGCCCGAATGGCGCGCGCGCTTGGCGTCGCGCCGGAAAATTTCCTTGTGCCTTATCAGATCCATTCCGCCGACGCCCTGGCGGTTTCGGCGCCCTGGCCGGAGGGCGAAAGGCCGCGCTGCGACGGGCTGGTGACGGCGACGCCGGGCCTCGCTTTGGGCGTGACAGGCGCCGATTGCGGCGTTCTGCTCTTCGCGGACAAAAGTGCGGGCGTCATCGGCGCGGCCCATTCCGGCTGGAAGGGCGCGCTGACCGGCATGGTCGAGGCCCTCGTCACGGCCATGGAGTCCCTCGGCGCGCGGCGGGCGAATATCGCCGCCGCTCTGGGGCCGACCATCGCGCAGCAAAGCTATGAAGTCGGGCCGGAGTTTTTCGCGCGTTTCGAGGCCGAGGACGCGAGCTTCACGCGTTTTTTCGCGCCCTCCGGCAAGCCGGATCATTTCCTGTTCGACCTGCCGGGCTTGATCGAAATGCGCGCGGAACGCGCGGGGATTGGCGCGTTCGAAAACCTGCGCCTCGACACTTATACGGATGAGGCCCGCTTCTATTCCTATCGCCGCAAGACCCATCGCGGCGAGGCCGATTATGGCCGTCTCGTCGCCGCCATCGCCCTGCCGGAATAGGCGGAGCCATGTTTCGTATCGCCGCCGTCCTGATCGCGCTCGTGGCGCCGCAAGCGGCCCAGGCGGCGGCGCCGCTCTGCGGCGTGGCGGCCGGCGAGATCGATGGATCGCTGCGCGCTTATTCGCCTCGGAAAGAGGCGCGCTATCCGGCGCAGCGCATTTCGATCCGCAACGCGGTCTTGCAGCATCCGGCGGCGGGCCTGGATTTCGGCGCCAGGATCGATGTCGCGGAGCTTGCGGCTTTTCCCCTGACCAAGGCGGATCGCGCCGCTTTCGACAACGCCTTGTCCTATGTCTATCGGGCAGGAGGTGACAAGGGACTGGTCATGCTCGACGCGGTCGCGGGCACGGCCCTGTGCCACAATCCCTTCCTTTTCTCGCGCCGGTCGGGGGCGTGGACCCAGGTGAAAATTCCCGAAGCGGAGCCGTTTTCGCTCTGCGCCTCGGGCGGCGTTGCGCTGGGTTCCATTGTGGCCCAGGCGTTTTACGCCCAGACGAATGACGATTTTCTCGAATCCGACGAGCTGACGATATTCCCCTTCGCCAAGGATTCGCTCAGCGAAGCCTGCGTCATCGCCGCGCATTACCAGATCCTGTTCGAGACGGCCGAGCGCTTTTGCCAGGAGCCGGGTCTTTGCCAGGATTATGCCGAGAAAGCCGCCTCCTGGGCGGAGCGGTTGCGAAGCTTCGGCAGTGTCGAGGCGCCCGAGTTGACGCCGGCCAAGGCCCCGGATTTGAAGGATGAGCGGGATGAATTGCCGCTGTTCGGAGCCAAGGAAAGCGCGCTGGTTCCCCAGCCTTTCCGGTTCGATGGCGCCGAAACATGGTTTGCGCTGAAGGACGACCCGCGCGCGGATTTCCTGCGGCTTGGGCCGGCGCATGACGGCCCAAGGAATATGGCGAATTGGGACGCCTTCACCCTCGCGGCGCTCTACAAGGGCGGCCAGCCCGTGGCGAGCTTCGTCGTCGAGAAACGTCGCGGCGCGTTTCAGGACCTCGGCCTTTATGAAAGCCTTGGCCCGCAAGCGACGCCCTCGGCCGTCGTCGCGGCGATCTATCGAACCGCGGCGGGCGTCGGCGGCGATTATTCCCATTCGATCTCGGTGATCGCGGATCCGCGCAGCCGCGCCCATTATCTGTCGGAACGGCTTCAGCGCGAACTCAAGGAGATGGATGCGCGCACGCCAGCCGGCGACGCGCCCGATCTCGATTTCGACCCCGTCACCGGCAGCCAGGACCCCGACGTGCGCGGCCTCAGGATCGCGACGGAAGCCGAAGGCGCCCAAGTGGCGAGTGTCCGCGTGGAATTTCATCGTGGCGACGCCAAGGGCAGGCCGATCGTCCTGCTCTATACCCTGACGCGTGAAAGCGGCGGCTGGCGGGTTGACGATATCGCGGAGCAAGGCAAGGGCGGCTGGCGCCTGAGCGCCATCCTCAAACGGCGCTGACAGCGTCTCTCACGTCCCGCGCGGTTTGGCGCGGGCGGTGGCGATAGCGGCGGCAGGGTCGTCAGGCCAGAGGTGGCGCGGATAGCGGCCCTTCATTTCGGCCTTCACCGCCGCCCAGGACCCTTTCCAGAAGCCGGGCAGGTCGCGCGTGATCTGGATCGGGCGATGGGCGGGGGAGAGCAGGTGCAGCGTCAGCGGCGCGCGGCCCCCGGCGAGGCTTGGATGTGTCGAGAGACCGTAAAGCTCCTGCACCCGCACCGCCAGAACGGGACCTTCGGCCGCGCCATAGTCCAGCGCGATGGATGAGCCGGCGGGGGTGTGGAAATGGGTCGGCGCCTCGTCCTCCAGCCGGCGGGCGAGATCCCAGGGGATCAGCGCGGCGAGGGCGGCGTCGAATTGCTGCGGCCCGATGTCGTCGAGTTTCTGGAGGCCGAGAAGGTAAGGCGCGAGCCATTCCTCCGGCGCTTGCGCCAGCGCCGCCTCGCTGAGGTCGGGCCAGGGGTTGTTCTCGCCCTCGCGGGCGTTGCGGGCGAAAGTCTCGCGCAAAAAACCAACCCTGTCGCGCGTCTGCCGCTGGGCCTTGCTCCAGCCAAGCCGGTCAAGCCCATGAGCCGCCGCACCGCGCGCCAATATTTGCGCATTGTCCGGCGTGGCCTCGACGGGGAGGTTCTTTTCGGCAAGCACCAGCGCGCCGAAGCGCCGCGCCTCGCGCCGCCGCAAGGCGCCGCTGGCCGGGTCGAAGCGCGTCTCGTCGCGCAGGGCGATCTCGGAGGCGAACAGATTTTCGAATTCGGTCTCGTCCAGCTCGGCGGCGGCGACGATGCGGCCCGCGCCGGCACGGCCCGCCACCTCGGCGACCGCGAGCAGCCTTGCGCGCCCCAGCGCGATATGCGGCTCCAGGCTCGCGGCGCGGCCATTGGCCATCAGGAAATCGCCCAACTTGCCGCGTGGGCGGGCGATGCGGTCCGGAAAAGCCAGGGCGACCAGCGCGCCGGCCGATAGCGCACGTTTCTCGGCTGTTTCGCCAAGCTCCCGCGCCGCCGAGCGCAGCGAATGTTTCCAGCCGTGGGCGAGGCGGCGGCCGTCCTTGCTCCTCGGCGAATTGTCGCGAATGAAACGGTCCAGCCTGTCGCCGAGATCGGGAGAATCGCCGCCCAGCCCCCGCTCGGTCAGCACTACGGCGAGTTCGCAGGCTTCTTCGCCAACGCCGAAGGCTTCCGCCTGCAAGGCCATGCGGGCGAGACGGGGCGGCAAGGGCAGGCGCCGCATGGCTTTTCCGCGCGGCGTGATGGCCCCTTCGGCGTCCAGCGCGCCCAGCTCCTGCAACAAGGCGCGGGCCTCGGCGCAGGCGGGCGCGGGCGGCGGATCGAGCCAATTCAGCTCGCCCGGGTCACGCGCGCCCCAGGCGGCGAGATCCAGCAGCAGGCCGGAGAGATCGGCGGCGAGGATTTCTGCTTGCGCGAAGGCGGGCAGGGCTCCGGTCCCGGCCTCCTCCCACAGCCGGTAGCACACGCCCGGCGCCGTGCGGCCCGCGCGGCCCCGCCGCTGGTCGGCGGCGGCGCGCGAGACGCGCAGGGTTTCCAGTCGGGTCAGGCCAAGGTCCGGCTCGAAGCGCGGCGCGCGGACAAGGCCGCAATCGATCACCACGCGCACGCCGTCGATGGTGATGGAGGTTTCGGCGATGGAGGTCGCCAGCACGATTTTGCGCCGCCCTTCCGCCGCCGGTCGGATGGCGCGGTCCTGCGCCGCGCGCTCCATTGCGCCGTAAAGCGGGCAGATGTCGATGGCGGGATCGCGCGTTTTCTCATCAAGCAGGGCGGCGAGCCGCAAAATCTCGCCCTGTCCGGGCAGGAAGACCAGTAGCGAGCCCTGCTGTTCCGCCAAAGCGCGCCGCACCGCGCGGGCGGCGGTGTCCTCGATGCGCTCGCGCGCGTCGCGGCCGAGATAGACCGTCTCGACCGGAAAGGCGCGGCCCTGCGATTCGATGACCGGCGCGTCCCGCATCAGGCTGGAGACGCGGGCGCCGTCGAGCGTCGCCGACATGACCAGCAGGCGCAGATCGGGCCGCAGCGCCGCCTGCGCGTCGAGCGCCAAGGCGAGGCCGAGGTCGGCGTCGAGCGAGCGCTCGTGAAATTCGTCGAACAGCACCGCCGCGACGCCCTCCAGCGAGGGATCGTCGAGGATCATGCGGGCGAAGACGCCTTCGGTGACCACTTCGATCCGCGTCTTCGGCCCGCTCAGCGACTGCAGGCGGACTTTTAGGCCGATCGTCTCGCCCAGAGGCTCGCCGAGCAGGCTTGCCATGCGCTCGGCGGCGGCGCGGGCGGCGAGGCGGCGCGGCTCCAGAACCACAATCTTGCCATCGCCGCGCCAGGGGGCGTAGGCGGCGGACTCGAGCAGCGCCAGCGGAACGCGCGTGGTCTTGCCGGCGCCCGGCGGCGCGACCAGCACGACGCATGGGGACTCGACCAGCGTCGCGCCGAGAAGGGGCAGAACCTCTTCGATCGGCAAGGCCGGGGCGGAATGCGGGGGCGATGCGCTACGCATGCCGCCTCTTGCCAGCATTCGCCGCGCGGGGCAATCGCCCGTGCCGAAAGGCGAAGTCCTGCCCCCTTCTCCCCCAAGGCGGAAAGGTTTATAGCTCTGCCTTGGTCACGCCTCGGTTCGGCCGCCGCCAGGAAGTATTCATGTCGCAAGACGCTGTCCCCACGCCTGCCGCCGTCACGCCCGCCCCCGAATCCGTTCAGCAGCCGGCGGACGCCCCGGAGCATCCGGAAGGCTTCTGGACCATGCTGCTCGGATCGATGGGCGTGGTCTATGGCGATATCGGAACCAGCCCGCTTTATGCGCTGAAAGCCGCGCTCGACCATATGAAGGCCGACGGCGTGGTCGAATCCGAGGTCATCGGGATCGTCTCGCTGCTAATCTGGGCGCTCGTCTTCGTCGTTACGCTTAAATATGTCTTCTTCCTGATGCGTGCGGACAATAAGGGCGAAGGCGGCACGCTGTCGCTGATGGCGCTGGCGCAAAATGCGCTCGGCCGGCGCTCCAAGCTGATCTTCCTTCTCGGCGTGGCCGGCGCGGCGCTGTTTTCGGGCGACGCCATCATCACCCCGGCCATTTCCGTGCTTTCGGCTGTCGAGGGCCTCAATACGGCTTCGACCGCGTTCCAGCCCTATGTCCTTCCGATCGCCGTGGTGATTCTGGTCACCCTCTTTGTTGTCCAGAGCAGCGGCACGGCCAAGGTCGCGACCTATTTCGGCCCGATCATGGTTGTGTTCTTCGGCCTGATCGGCGCGCTGGGGCTTTATCATATCGCCGACGCGCCGCGCATCCTTCACGCCTTCAATCCCGTCAACGGCCTCTCCTTCCTGTTTGGCCACGGCGCGGCGGGCTTCGTCACGCTCGGCCTCGTCTTCCTGGCCGTCACCGGCGCCGAGGCGCTCTATGCCGACATGGGCCATTTCGGCCGCAAGCCGATCCAGATCGCCTGGCTCTGCTTCGTCCTTCCATCGCTGGTCTGCAATTATCTCGGGCAGGGCGCGCTGGTTCTGAATTCGCCGGAATCGGTCAAGGACCCTTTCTATTTGATGGCGCCAGCCTGGGCGCTCATCCCCTTCGTTGTGCTCGCCACGGTCGCCACGGTCATCGCCAGCCAGGCCGTCATCACGGGCGCCTTCTCTTTGTCGCGTCAGGCGATCCAGCTCGGCCTGCTGCCGCGTCTCGAAATCCAGCATAAATCCGCGACGACGGAAGGCCAGATCTTCGTCCCGCGCGTCAACCGCACCTTGCTGATCGGCGTGTTGCTGCTGGTTTTCCTGTTCCGTAGTTCCGAGAATCTGGCCAATGCCTATGGCATCGCCGTCACCGGAACCATGGTGGTGACGACGAGTCTCGCCTTTTTCGTGGTTTGGAAGCTCTGGCGCTGGCCGCTCTACTTCGCCATTCCTTTCATTGGCTTCTTCCTCGCCATCGACGGCGCCTTCCTGGCAGCCAATCTGGTCAAGGTGCTGGAAGGCGGCTGGGTGCCGCTGAGCCTGGGCTGCCTGTCCATGATCGTGATGTGGACCTGGGTGCGCGGCACGGAGCTGCTGGCGAAAAAGACCCATCGCGACTCGATCCCCACCACGGATCTCATCCGCATGATGGAGAAATCCAAGACGACGCGCGTGCCCGGCACGGCGGTCTTCCTGACGGGCGATCCCAATGTCGCGCCCTCGGCGCTCATGCATAATCTCAAGCACAACAAGGTGCTGCACGAGCGGGTGGTGATCATGAATGTCATCACCAAGCCGACCCCGCGCGTCTCGGAAGCGAACCGCTTCGAGATCGAGAAGCTCTCGCATGACTTCATGCGCGTGACGCTTTACTTCGGCTATATGGAAAGCCCGCGCGTGCCCGCCGCCATGGCGCTGATGCGCAAATGCGGCGTCAAATTCGACATCATGACCACGTCCTTCTTCCTCGGCAAAAGGACGCTCAAGACGTCGCCGGCCTCGGGCATGCCGCCATGGCAAGACAAGCTTTACGTCGGCCTGTCGAAACAATCGACCAACGCCACGGATTTTTTCTCCATCCCGTCCGATCGCGTGGTCGAACTGGGCGCGCAAGTCACGATCTGACGCCTTGACCTGAACGCGCCGCCGGGCAAAGAGGTCTTTCCATGCTTCCGCGCATGAGTAACCCGGAACTGATCCTGTTCCGATCCTTCCAGGCGAAAAGCGCGCGCTATCTCGAATTCGGCTGCGGCGGTTCGACGGTCCTCGCCAGCGCCGACGCCAAGGAGTGGATCGTCGCCGTCGATTCCTCGGAAGAATGGCTCCAGCATGTGGCGGCGGCATGCGCGACGGCCCCGACGGCGCCCGAACTGGTCTTCGCCGATATCGGAAAAATTGGTGATTGGGGCTATCCGGTTGACCCGGCGGCCCGGCCGCGATGGGCCGGCTATCATTCCGATGTCTTCCAAACGCTCCCGAAGAGCCGGGACGCCGATTTCATCATGGTCGACGGCCGTTTCAGGGTCGCCTGTTTCGCGCAGGCGATTCTTCACTGCCCGGCGACGGCGCTCATCGGCTTTCACGATTTTAAATCGCGGCCGCAATACCACATCGTGCGCGAGCTGGGGCGCGAGATCGCCACGATGGAAGACATGTCCGTATTCGCGCCGCTCGAAGGCGCGCGCGAGAGGGCGATCCAGATCCTGGACGCCTTCAGGGAAAATCCCGCCTGAGGCTTACTCCGTGAATACAATCGTCTTGGAGCCGTTGATCAGCACGCGGCTTTCGATGTGGTAGCGCAGGGCGCGCGCCAGCACGCGGCGTCGCTCATTAGACACAGTCGACCACGCATTATTGTCCAGAGCACACGAACATGGGGGCATGGCGTCGGATTTCACCGGCTCTGTCCCCGACCGCCCCCATCACAACGAAAGCCAGCGCCGCACTATCGATGCGCGCGGCGCTGGCGTAGCCTTCACGGAAATTGGAAGTCTTATGTAACTGAATACTATTCGAAAGCAGGCAACCAATCGCCGCTAGCAGACTGTTAGCTAAAACGCCACTCGCAAATAAGCGTTATTTTATTCAAATGTTAAGCTTACGCAAGTCAGCGCGAACGGAGCGTTGCCATGATTAGCTTGATCATCATTTATGGCGATATGCCATTTCAAAAATTAGTCGTATAATAACTTAACAGTAGCGTTCCCAGCCAAAATTATTCAGCTTCACCTTTGCAGAGCTCCAACTTCGATACGCCTATCGATTTTAGGAGACAAAATGGGTTCTCCTGGTCCTGTCACCACCCTGCACTATGCCGCGAACGGGAATTTTGTGAACGGCGTTTATGCGCCCGGCGCCGACGGTTTCAACCTTGCCGACGTCGGCTCCGCGGATGAACTCAAGGCGCTGCCGGCGGGGGTCAAGGGACTCGTCTGGCTCGGCATGACCGACGGCGTGACGCCAGCGTTCATCGCAGCCGTCACCGCCTGTATCGGCAATCCCAACCTTTATGGGTTTTATCTCGCGGACGAACCGGATGGAAGCGCGACTATTGCCGCCAACCTGAAGGCCGAGGCCGATTATATCAAGGCGAACGCGCCCGGCGCCGTCACCTACATGACCGAGCAGAACCTGAGCGGCGACACCAGTCCGACGTTTTATTACACCCCTGCAAATACGGACATCGATCTATTCGGCCTCGACCCCTATCCGGTGAACACGAACGTCCCGAACAGTCTCGATTACACAATCATTCCCGCCGCCGTGGCGGCGGCCGAAACGGCCGGCATTCCACTGGCCGACATTGTGCCCATCTATCAAGCCTTCGGCGGCGGGTCCTATTCGACCTATATCTTGCCGACCGCCGAGCAAGAACAGCAGATTCTGGCGACATGGGCTTCAGTCGTTCCCAATCCGTCTTTCGACTACGCCTATAGCTGGGGCGTCCAGGAGAGCGATACGGCGCTGAGCAACGATCCATCTCTTCAGGCCGTTTTCGCCATCCAAAACGCAGGGGGCAGCGCTCCGACGCCGCCAGCGGCTCCGACGATCACGACCCCAGCCAATGGCGGGACCTACGCCACCGCGACGCCAGTCATCGCGGGAACGGGGATCGCCGGCGACACCGTGACGATTTCTATCGATGGAGCCGTCGCCGGCTCGACGGTCGTGGCGGGCAGCGGAAGCTGGAGCTACACGCCGACATCGCCATTGAGCGAGGGCGGCCACACGATCACAGCGACCCAGACCGACGCCGCCGGCGTCACCAGCGCGCCCAGCGCCGCTGATGGCTTCATCGTCGACACATTGACGACCGAAAGCGCGATTGCCGACGTTGCGGTCACAATTGGAACGGACGGCAAGATCTACATCAACAGCGCCAATTTCAACGGCGGTTCGACCATCTTGACGGGCAAAGCCGAAGCGGGTGACAGCGTGACGGTGAGCGTCAATGGCGGCGCAGCTTTGACGGCGACGGTCGCAACGGACGGCAATTGGTCGGCAACCCTCGCCGGCCTGACTGACGGCGCCAGCTATTCCGCGGTGGCGACGGCGACCGACCCGGCGGGCCACACGGCGCAAAGCCCCGTTTTCACCCTCACCGTCGATGCCACGTCTCCCGCCGCGCCTATGTTCAATGCGCCGACCTACGCCGGGACCGCTTCGAGCGGTCACTGGAATTTGAGTGGCGTGGCGGAGACCGCCAGCACTGTCAAAATCTACGACAGAACGCAGATCAGTTCGAGCAATCCAAGCGGACTGCTGGCGACTTTGCTCAACAGCGCCGCGAATGGCGCGTGGTCCTATTTAGGTCTTGCGTCAAATTCCAAGAACAGCCGAAGCGCGGCGCACGATTTTTATGCCACCTCCACCGATGCAGCGGGCAATGTGGGCGCTCCATCCGGCGATTATTGGATCGGGACGTCGGGCAACGACACATTCACCTTCGGATCGGAGCCGACGCTGCTCAACGGCGGCGTATGGGGAAACGGCGGGTCCGACATAATCGCGTTCAGCGCGGCGGCGACGTTGACCGACGCGGACTTCGCCAATGTCCGCCTTGGCGGTCTCACTCTGCCTTCGGGCGCGACGGCCAACAGCACAAAGATGACGCTGACGCTGAGCGGCGCAAGCGCCGTCACCTTGGGGACCAACGCATCCAACGCCAAAATATCGGCAATCGGTGTCGGCAACGGAAACACCAGCATTACAGACAGCAATCCGGGGACATTGACCGTCAACGGCGCGGCGCTCGGCTCCGGCAAGACGCTGACCTTGACCGGCTCCGGTCCCGTGACCGTCACTGGCCTGACCGGCAATCTGGACGCGAGCGGCGACAGCGGCGCTCTGACCATCACCGCCACCGGCACGACGCCGCAAACGGTCAAAACCGGCTCGGGCGCGATCGCCATCGCCGACAGCGCCGCTGGC
The DNA here is from genome assembly GCF_019449565.1 of Rhodoblastus sp. Taxonomy (GTDB): domain Bacteria; phylum Pseudomonadota; class Alphaproteobacteria; order Rhizobiales; family Beijerinckiaceae; genus Rhodoblastus. The sequence goes on from NZ_JAGRPM010000088.1 coordinate 81,853, forward strand.
GGCGGCGTCACCGTCGACGCGACGGCGCTCCGATCCGGCACGCTGACGCTATCCGGCTCGGCGGCCGAAACCGTCAACAATCTCGTCGGCAATATCGCGGCCACAGCATTGAGCGGAACCCTGAATGTCACGACTGGCGCGACAACGGCGCTGAGCATCGCCACGGGCTCGGGCGCCGCCACCATCAACGCCAGCGCGATGACGTCTGGCGAGACCCTGACGCTGACCGGGAGCCGCGCGGCGACTGTGTCGGTCGGTGGCAACCTCAACGCCGGCGCGGACAATGGCGCCATTACCGTCGTCACCACTGGAACCGCTGGGCATACGATCCTGACCGGCGGCGGCAAGGACACGATCACCGCCAGCCATGGCGGCGACACAATCCAAGCCGGTGGCGGTGGCGACAGCATCAACGTCCTGGGTCGCTCCGTGAATGACGTCTTCATCTATAGCGCCGTAGGCGACTCGCTTAACACCTCAAGCGGCCATGACACGATCACAGGATTCCTCGCAGCCGGCGATACCGTGAATTTCTCGGGGATCGATCCAAGCCTGACCGATGTCGGCCTGCTGGGCGGCGCGATTGCCGCGCACTCCTTCGGGTGGGGGTATTCAGGCGGCTCGGCGAAGATATACGTCAACAACACCGGCGGCGCGTTGTCGACCAGCAGCACGAGTCTCATGGAAATCACATTGACGGGCGTCTCGACGGGCCTGTCGGCGTCAAACTTCGTCGCGTGATTTCCATAGACACAAAAACCAGACCCGAGGCGGCAACCGCCAGGGGTCGTTCCTTCACTCGATCGCACCCTCGCCCCATTGCCTGGCCTGGTATCAACGCGTTGACCGATGTATCGGAGATTGGCAAATGACCGCTCGGGGTCACGAGCGTTGGTTCATTTCCCGATCGGAACGTCCGCTTGGGGTGCGACAGCCGCCGGCAGGACTTTCACGTCATAAGACCGCAAAGAGCCGACTGCCGCCGTTGTCCAAGATGCCGCTGACGGTCGCCAAGCGACCGAGCTTGACCACTGAATATCGTTTCGTGGGCGAGAGCCGGATAGGAACGGTTCAGATCAACAGCCGCAATTCCGCGCAGCCGACTGGCTCATCAAGAGAAAGCTTATTCCGTAAACACAATCGTCTTGGAGCCGTTGATCAGCACGCGGCTTTCGATGTGGTAGCGCAGGGCGCGCGCGAACACGCGGCGCTCGATGTCGCGGCCCTTGCGCACGAGGTCGTCCGGCGCGTGGCGATGTGAAATCCGCTCGACGTTCTGCTCGATGATCGGGTCTTCGGGAATGGCCGCGTGCGGCGGAAAGCGGAAGGCGCGGCAAACGGTCAGCCGGGTGACCGTCTCTATCTCAGCTTGACGACGACCTTGCCTTTCGAACGTCCCGCTTCGACGTAGGCCAAAGCCTCCTTGGCGGCGTCGAATGGGAAGATTCGGTCGATGACCGGGCGAATAACGCCTGCTTCAATGAGCGCCGTGATCTTGCTCAGCTGCTGCCCGTTCGCCTGCATGAAAAGAAACGAATAGGTGACGCGATGGCGGCTGGCCTTTTTGCGGATGCCAAAGCTCAAAAAGCGCATGACCTGTTGCAAAAACCAGCTCGATCCATTGGTCTTAGCAAACTCGGCGTCGGGCGGACCGGAGACCGAGACGAGTTTCCCGCCTGGTTTCAGCACGCTCAGGGATTTCTCCAGCGTGTCCTTGCCCAGACTGTTCAAAACGACATCGTAACCGCTCAGGACGTTCTCGAAATCGTCGTTCTTATAATCGATGACGATGTCAGCGCCGAGGCTCTTGACCAGTTCGATATTCGCCGCGCTCGTTGTCGTCGCCACCGTCGCGCCGACGTGCTTCGCCAACTGAATCGCGAATGTTCCCAAACCGCCAGATCCGGCATGGATGAGGACCTTCTGTCCCTTCTTCAGTTGCGCTCTTTCAACCAGCGCTTGCCAAGCCGTCAGCGCCACCAAGGGAATAGAGGCGGCTTCTTCCATGGTGAGGTTCTTGGGCTTCATCGCCACATCAGCCTCATCCATGGCGATGAGTTCCGCGAAAGCTCCGATCCGGTCTTGGCGAGGCCGCGCATAGACCTCATCGCCCGGCTTGAACGCTCGCACTTCGGGTCCGACCCCTATCACGACCCCGGCAACGTCATTGCCCAAAATGAGCGGCAGGCGATAGGGCAAGATGAGCTTGAACTCTCCGTCCCTGATCTTTGAATCGAGAGGGTTCACACCGGCGGCGTGGACCCGAACCAACACGTCGCGGTCCCGCAGCTCGGGGTCCGGCATGTTGCCGAATCGCAACTGATCGTTGCCTCCATAACGCTCGACGAAGACCGCCTTCATGGATTCTTACCTCTCGCCAGCCGGAACCAATTCCTTCGACGCTTTCCAGAGTTGACGGTTGATAAAATTGGGAGCGAGCCGACGCATGAATGCCGCCTGGTTCGATTGGCCTGGCCGGATTTCAGCCTTGCCCGCCTTGAGGGCGGCGAAGGTAAGCTTCACCAACTCGTCGGTGGTGATCATGCTGATTTCCTCTGGAAACTCCGAAGTCATGTCGGTCCGTACCGCAGGCGGCATCAGTTCGATGACTTCGACGCCCGAATCCTCCAACTGGAACCGCAGCGACTGGGTGTAGGAATGGACCGCCGCCTTGGTGGCGCTGTAGATCGGCAGCGCCGGCACAGGGGCAAAGGCGAGGACAGACGACACATTGATCACCGTGCCCTTGTGCGCGGTGAGGATGTCGATAAGCGCCGAGGTCATCCGGATCACGCCGCCGACATTGACATCAATCTCCGCCGTCATCCCGGCAAGGTTGGTCGCCGGCTCCCTGAGGTTCTTCGGCATGCCGACACCGGCGTTGTTCATCAGCACATCGAGCCTTGGGAATTCTGCCTTCACGCGCGCCGCCAGAGCGGCAATCTGCGCGTGATCGGCGATATCGCTCTGAATCGTGTGGAGGTTGGGATACCGCGTTTTCACCTCGTCAAGCGCCGCCTGGCGGCGGCCCGTGATGATGACCTTGTTGCCGAGCTCAAGGAACTTGAGGGCGAATGCCAGGCCGATGCCGGCGGACCCGCCTGTGATGAGGATAGTGCGATCGGTGAGTCTCATGGAAATCCTCGCAAATTGACCACGACTGGAGATTGCATTATGATCAATTATCAATAATATGATCGTAATGCAATCGGAAAACCATGGGGGATGGGGTGCGCTACGAAAAGGGCCGGAAGGACGCGACGCGACAAAGGATCATGGAAGTCGCGGCCGAACGTTTTCGCAGTGATGGCATCGCTGCGTCGGGGCTTGCAGCGATCATGGGCGACGCCGGGCTGACGAACGGCGCCTTCTATCCGCATTTTCAATCGAAAGGGGATCTCGTCCGGGAAAGCCTCGCAGCGGCGATGGACGATCAGTCCAACCTGCTGCGGGAGATCATTGCAGCGGGAGGCATGGAAGCCGCTATCGCCGCCTATCTGTCGCCAGAGCATCGGGACAATCCGGGGACAGGCTGCACGCTGGCGGCGCTCTTGCCGGAGCTTGCGCGCCAGCCGCTCGACACGCGTAGTGTTTGCTCGGAGCGATTTCTTGACGCCGTGCGCGAGATAGCGTCGGCGCTTCCTCCAGACGCCCGGGATCCGGAGGCCGTGACGCTTGGAATCTATGCGACGCTTATTGGGACACTTCAGCTGGCCCGGGCTGTCAATGGGACGGCGTTGTCGGATCGGATCCTCGCGGCAGGCGCAGATGCGGCCCGGGAGCTCGTGTGTCGCGGATTGGGGGATCGCGCTTGAACGACGCCGCAGTGCTCAAGCGCCAGTCTGGTGGGGTCGTGCATCGCCCTGTTTCATGCCGACTTCGTCCCGAATGTCGGCAACGCGTCGACATGAGACGGTCGTCGACCTCATCCAAGAAGACCGCAAAGAGCCGACTGCCGCCGTTGTCCAAGATGCCGCTGACGGTCGCCAAGCGACCGAGCTTGACCACTGAATATCGTTTCGTGGGCGAAAGCCGGATAGGAACGGTTCAGATCAACAGCCGCAATTCCGCGCAGCCGACTGGCTCATCAAGAGAAAGCTTATTCCGTAAACACAATCGTCTTGGAGCCGTTGATCAGCACGCGGCTTTCGATGTGATAGCGCACGGCGCGCGCCAGCACGCGGCGTTCGATGTCGCGGCCCTTGCGCACGAGGTCGTCCGGCGTGTGGTGATGTGAAATCCGCTCGACGTCCTGCTCGATGATCGGGCCTTCGTCGAGATCCGAGGTCACGTAATGGGCGGTCGCGCCGATGACCTTCACGCCGCGCGCATGGGCCTGGTGATAGGGGCGGGCGCCCTTGAAGCCGGGCAGGAAGGAATGATGGATGTTGATGCAGCGTCCCGAAAGCTTGGCGGCGAGCCCGTCCGACAAAATTTGCATATAGCGCGCCAGCACGACCAGTTCGGCGCCGGTTTGCTGCGCCAGCGACCAGATCTGCGCTTCCTGCTCCATCTTGGTTTCGCGGGTGACGGGCAGGTAATGAAAGGGAATATTCGCGAAATCGAGATGCTTGTAGGCCTCGCGCGGATAATTGGCGACGATGGCGACGATGTCGATCGCCAGTTCGTCGATCCGCCAGCGATAGAGCAAGTCGGCGAGGCAGTGATCGAATTTCGACACCAGGATCATCACGCGCGGGCGATGCGAGGCCGCGCGCAGGGTCCAGTCCATGCCGAATTCCTCGGCGAGCTTCGCAAAGCTCACCCGCCAGGCCTCGATATCGGCGTCGGGGCGCACCGGATTGATCTCGATGCGCATGAAGAACTGATTGGTCTCGACTTCGTCGAACTGGCGGGAATCGCCGATATTGAACCCGGCCTCGAAAATATGGCCGGCCACTCGCGCGACGATGCCAGGCCTGTTCTGGCAGGTCAGCAGCAGATGATGGACATCGCTGGCGGGGGGCGGCGAGGCGGTCGAAACGGCGCTCTTCTTGGACTGAGGCTTGGAGGCCATGGCGAACTTTCACAGCGGCCCGCCGACTTGGCGGGAATTGCCGCTGTTTAGCCCCAAGGCCGCCAAAAGTCGATGCGAAGCAAGACGTCGTTTCGAGCGAAAATGCGGCTCAGCGCCGCGACGCGCGCGCCCGGGCCATGACATAGGCCGGAAGCAGCACCGGAGCGGAGGCGCCGCCGCCGCGATCCGATTGTTCTTCCACCGGCAGCAGCATGACGGCGGTGGCGCAGACGACGCCGCCGAAGAACATGCCGAAGCCTCCAAACAACAGCGCCAGCCCCTGCAACTCGAGATCCGAGCGCAGCATCAGGTCGCGGATGCCGGCCATGTTCGAAGCCAGCACCAGCCCCGCGCAGGCGAAGCCGACCGCCCAGCCGAGCATCCAGTTGGAGATCATCAGCCGGACAAGGCGGCTCTGAATTCTGCTGTTGCGATTCTGACGCATGGCGCAGTCCCCGATCGTTCGTTGATCGACAAGTCTATCCCAAAACAAGATTGGCGCCAGAGTGAAAAATCAGGCTCTGTCGGGGTCGAGGCGCAAAATTTGTGCGCGGGGGCCCAGAACTTCTTCCGCCAGACCCAGGATATGGTCGTGATGCGTGAAGAGGATGGGTTGAATTGTCGCACTCGCGGCGGCGAGCGCCCTGAAGCCCGCCGCGGCGCGGGAATTGTCGAAACTGGCGAAAAGATCGTCGCCGACGAAGGGCGGAGCCTCGGAGCGCGCCGCGTAATCCTCCAGAAAGGCCAGCCGCAGGGCGAGATAAAGCTGGTCGCGCGCGCCTTCGCTCAAGGCGGTCAGCTCCAGAGCCGCGCCATCGGCGCGCAGGGCGCGCAAATGCAGCCGGTCGTCCTCGCCAAAATCCTGGCCGAGACCGGCGTAACGCTCTTCGGTCAAGCCGGCGAAAAGCTCGCCCGCGCGCTTGAGCAGCGGGTCCTGCCGTTGGCCGCGCCGTTTCTCCAGCCCCGCGCCGACCAACAGGCCCGCGAGCTTGAGCACCGCCCAGCGGCGGGATTGCTCGGCGATTTCGGCCCGCGCGCTCTCGCGCTGGAAAATGGCCGTCTCGGCGCCCGCGCTTTGTTGCAGGCGCGCCAGCTCGTTTTGTTTGGCGCTCTGCTCGGCGAATGCTTCGCGCGCGCGGGTTTTGCGCTCGTCGCTCTGGCGTTCGATTGCGCCGAGGCGGATCAGGGCGGCGTCGGCGTCGAAATTTTCCGCCTCGCGCGCCAAAGTCTCTTCGTCCTGCCCCTCCGCGACGAGAGCCAGACTGCCGCATTCCGCGCCGATCGCCAGAGCCGCCGCCTCCCGCGCTCCAAGCCGCGCGGCGAGGAGTCCAGGCTCGCAGGAGAAGCCGAAATGCGCGCAGAGGCTTTGCAACTCGGCTTCGGCTTGGTCGCGCGCCGCATCGGCCAGCCGCGCCGCCTCGTCGCCAGCGGCCAGGGCCTTTTCGGCGCGGTCGCGCAGCACCGCCTTTTCCCTTGCTTGCGTCAGCCTGGTCCGCAATTGCGCCGCCGCAGCCTCCACCGGGCGCGAGGGAATGTCGCGCGCGCAAAGCGCCAGCAAGGCGTCGAGGCTGTGTTCGAAACCGGCAAGGTCCTTGCGGATCGCGTCGACGCGGGTCTCAAGCTCCTGCTCGTCGCGCAATTCGCCGGGCAGGGCGCGCCAGAAGGCGATGCGCGCTTGCGCTTCCTCGAAACCCGCATCGGGATCGAGCCGAAGCGCGGCAAGCGCGGGACGCCAGTCGCCGCGCCAGGCTTCTTCCGCATGGTCCAGCAGCGCCAGTTGCTCTTTGAGCTTGGCGATGCGCTCGGGCGCGTCGGCCAGCCTCGCGCGAGCCTCGCGCGCCGTCGCCTGTGTCTTGGCGATCTCGTCGATCCGAGCCGCAATGCGTCGCGCCGTCGCGCCCGCGTCGAGATCCATCGCCGCAAGCCCGCATTCGGCGGCGAGCGCCTGCAAGCCGGGGAGGATGCGCGCCAGCGTCCCGCGCAGCTCTTCCGCGCGGGCTTGATTGCGCCGCAAGGCGTCGCGGTCTTCGATGAGCTGGTCCGCCTTGCCGCGCCAGAGCGACATGTCGCGCGGCGCAGCCGGCTTGACGCCGCAGCCTCGCCAGCTTTCGGACCATGCAGCCTGTAGCCGGGCGCCTTCCTCCGCCAGCGCGGCGAGCGCGGCGTCGGCGCGCTCCATTTCCGCCTGCGCCGCAACGATTTTTTCACGCTCGGCCTCAGCCGCCGCAGCTTGCGCGGCATTGGCGAGCAGGGCGTCGGCGCTGCGGTCGGCTTCAGCGGCGAGGCTTTCGAACAGGCGGGCCTTATCGCTCAACCGCGCGCGATCCGCCGGCGCATCGCCGCCGACAAGTTCTCGCAAGGCAAGCCATTCCTCGTCGCGGCGCGCGCGCGCCGCGCGCAACTCGGCGAGGCTGGCGAGCGGGCCTTGCAGCTCCAGCGCCCGCAACCGCGCGCTGGCTGCGAGGCGCTGCGCCTCGGCCTCCTGCGCCTTGGCGCGGGTTTTGGCTTCGCGCGCGGAAAAATCCTCGAAGAGGCGCGCCGTCCGGGCGATCGCCGCCGCGTCGGGGCTCTGGCTGCGCGCGAACAGGTCGAGGTCGCTCAGGGCCGGCGAAAGCCGGGCGCATTTTTCATTCAGCGCGCGGGAGTCGTCGGCGCAGGCGCGCGAAAAATCGCGGAATGTGGTGTCGAGGCTCTCGACCTCGCCGAAAGCCCGCAGCTTTTCCCGCAAGGCTTCGGCTTCGAGCAGAGTGTCCTGCGGCTGGGCGCGCAGCGCGGCGAAACGGCCGGCTTCCTCGGTGAGCGCGCGTTGGGGCTGGTCTTTCCGCGCCAGTAGATCCCGCCCCCGCGCGACAAGCTTTTCGGCGCGCAGCAATATGGCCGCGTCGGGCGCGGCTGCGCGCAAATTTTCGAGCCCCGACAGCCCGCACGTCTGCGCCCTGAGATCGAGACTTTGCCGCGCCTCGCGCAGCGCCTTTTCGCGGCGGGGCAGGTCGGCGGCAGATTTTTCATAAGCGCCGCTGGCGCGAATGAGGTCGTCGATTTTTCCCGATTCCGCGAGCAGCGTGGCGTCAGGCGCTGCGGCGTCCCGCTCCTGGCGGGCGGCCTCGCGCATTTTGAGCGCCTGTTCGGCTTTCTCCGTCGCGCTGTCACGCGCCGCGAGCAGGCCCGCCAGCCTTTGCGCCTGCTCGGGGGAAATGGCGGCGAGATCGTCATATTGCGCGGATTGGGCGCGCAGCAGCGCGAGGCGGCGCAGGATCGGCGCGGCCTTGCGTAGGCGCTCCAGCCGCAGCGCCTCGGCTTGCGCCGCCTTCTCGGCGTGCTCGATTTCGGCGAGCTGTTCGCTGGCCGAAGCGATGGCCTCGCTCAGAGCCTTGAGCGTCGATTCCGAAACCAGCGCCTCGCGCTCCAGCTTGCGCGCGGCGTCAAAGCGATCGAGCGCCTGATAGAAGGCGCGATGGCCGGCCTTTTTCGTGTCGAAGATTTTCTCGGCTTCCGCGTCGAGACCGGCGCGCAGTTCGAGCAAGCCGCGCAGGCCGGAGGCGGCGGCGAACAGGCTCGCGCCGATTTCGCCCTCCGCGCGCAGCATGTCATTGCCGCCTTCGCGCAGATTTTTGGCGTCAAGGCCGAAGGCGCGGTCGAAGATATCGCGCGTGGCGGCGCCGAGAAAAGGCGCCAAAGCGTCGTCGGGCAGGACGGCGCCGGACGCGTCGAGCAATGTGTTCTTGTCGCCGCGCCTGCGGAAGTATTGCAGGATCTGGCCGTTGCGCCCGCGCAGCGTTGCTCCGAGGCGCATGTCCTTCGGCCGCAGGAAAGTGATACGGCGCGGCGCGCCATAGAACAGGTCGCCGAGCGCGGCAAGCGCCGAGGATTTGCCCGCTTCATTGGCGCCATAGACGATATGGACCTGCGCTTCGGGGTCGAAACTCAGCTTCAGGCCGTTGAACGGGCCAAAGACGTCAAGCGTGAGGTCGAGCAGCCTCATGACGCGGCGCCGCCGCGTTCCGCCCGCGCCAAAGCGAGGTCGCGCGCCTCGCGCAATAGCGCGTCGAGTTCGTCGCTCAGGCGCGGCGCCGGAGCCGGAGTCTTGGCCTCGACGGCGGCCAAGGCCGCGAGGGCGGCCTCGCGCAGGCTGGAATCGGCAAAACATTCGTCCAGCAAAGCGGCGAAGTCGAAATCGCTGTCGAGGCGCGGTATGGCGGGCGGCGGCGCAGTTTCGAGAATGAAGCGCTCCAGCGCGATATCCTCATGCGCGCGCTGGGCCGCCGCCTCGATCTCGTCGCGCCAGCGCGCGGGGTCGGCGGCCAGTTGGCCATGCAGCGGGCTGGCGCCGCCAATGCGAATGCGCAAAGCGAGCAGCCGGCCCTCCGCCAATGCGACCTCGACGCGCGCTTGCGCTTCCACCGCGCGCAGCAGGCTTGCGGCATCATCATGGGCGGCGGCGTCGAGCGTAATTTCCGCAAATCGCGCGCGATCGACGATCAGCCGGCGCGGGGGGGCGGCGCGGCCATCCTCGACATCGACCAGAACCGCGCCCTTGGGACCGGTTTCGCGAATGCTGCGGCCTTGCAGATTGCCGGGAAAGACCACCCAGGGGTCCTGCGCCGCCACTTCATGGGCGTGGACATGGCCGAGCGCCCAGTAATCGTAATTTTTCGCGCGCAGGTCGTCGAGCGTGCAGGGCGCGTAGGCGGCGTGGCCGGGGCGCCCGTCGAGCGAGCTGTGCAGCACGCCGATATTGAACCAGCCGGGCTTCGGCGCCGGGTAGGCTCGGGCGAGGTTTTCGCTCTCGACGCGATCCGCGAAGCCGCGCCCGTGCAAGACGACGCGCAGATCCGGCAATTCGAAGCTGCCGGGCCGCCGGGTCGGAAATTGCCTGGCCAGATCGGGTAGGACGAGGCTTCGGGTGACGACGGAATCGGCGTCATGATTGCCCTTGAGCAGAAAGATCGGAATTCCCGCCTTGGCGAGCCGCGCGATCTGGCGGTTGAAGAACAGGGCGATGGAAGCGTCGCGCCAGTCGCCGTCAAAGATGTCGCCGGCGAAAATGGCGAAGGCGATTGGCTCCTCCAGCGCCCGGTCGATCAGGTCCGTAAAGGCCTCGCGGCTGGCGCCCGCGAGGCGCGCGGCCAGATTTTCGTCGCGCAGGCTCAGGCCCTTGAACGGGCTGCCCAGATGAAGATCGGCGGCGTGGAGGAAGGTGAAGCGCATGAAAAGACCGGCGGCGGCGATTCGCCTTGTTCCAGTCTAGGCGCTGCCGGGAGGCGAAAGAAGAGACCCCCTTGTTTTGCGGCGCCAAACTTGCTCTTTTGACCGCGAAAAAACGGAGTCGCGATGAAGACCTGCGTCATCCAGATGAATTCGACCAGCGACAAAGCCGCGAATCTGGCCCAGGCGCGGCGCTTGATCGAACAGGCCGTGGCGCTGGAAAATCCGGACTGGATCGCACTTCCCGAGGTGTTCGATTTCCTCGGCGGCTCCAAGGCCGAGAAATTCGAGGCCGCCGAAGTCCTCCGCGAAGGGCCGGCCTATGCTCTTTGCGCCGAACTCGCTGCGAAACATGGACTCTTCATCCACGCCGGCTCCTTTCTGGAAAGGGACGCCGACGGCGAGCATCTCTCCAACACCACCGCCGTGTTCGACCGTCAAGGCCGGGAAATTGCGCTCTACCGCAAGATCCACATGTTCGACGTGACCACGCCGGATGGCGCGTCCTATCGCGAAAGCGCCGTGTTCAAGCCCGGCGAGCAGGTCGTGACCTATGAGGCCGAGGGCGTGACCTTCGGCTGCGCGATCTGCTACGACATCCGCTTTCCGGCGCTGTTCCAGGCGCTGGCGGCGCGCGGCGCGCAGGCCATCGTGCTGCCCGCCGCCTTTACGCTCCAGACCGGCAAGGACCATTGGGAAGTTCTCTGCCGCGCCCGCGCCATCGAGACGCAATGCTATTTTCTGGCGCCTGCCCAGGTCGGCGCCCATCGCGTGAAGGACGAAACGCGCCTGACCTATGGCCATTCGCTGATTTGCGACCCGTGGGGCCACAAGATCGCCATGGCGTCCGATGGGCCGGGCTTCGTCACGGCGCGGCTCGATCTCGCGCTCGTCGCCAAGGTGCGCGCCTCCATCCCGGTCGCGGCGCAACGGCGCGAGTTTTTCTCATGAACTGGTCCGATTTCGCGCTGACGCCCGAGCAGATTTCCGCCATCGAGCTGAGCCTGCGGGTCGGCCTCGCCGCGACCTTTTGCAGCCTGCCCTTCGCGGTTCTCGTGGCCTATGCGCTGGCGCGCTGGAATTTCCCCGGCAAGATGCTGTTCGACGCCTTCGTCCATCTGCCTTTGGTGCTGCCGCCGGTGGTCACGGGCCTCGTGCTGCTGCTCACCTTCGGGCGCAAGGCGCCCGTGGGCGCTTTTCTCGCCGATCATTTCGGCATTGTGTTCGCCTTCCGCTGGACGGGCGCGGCGCTGGCCTCGGCGGTGATGGGCTTTCCTCTAATGGTGCGGGCGATCCGCCTGTCGCTGGAGGCGGTCGATCCCCGGCTGGAGCGCGCGGCCTCCTCGCTCGGCGCGCCGCCTCCCGCCGTTTTCCTACTGGTCACGCTGCCGCTCGCCGCGCCCGGGCTGATCGCCGGCGCGGTGCTCGGCTTCGCCAAGGCTCTGGGCGAATTCGGCGCGACGATCACCTTTGTCTCCAACATCCCCGGCGAAACGCGCACCATTCCGGCCGCGATCTACACGCTCACCCAGACGCCCGGCGGCGACATGGGCGCGCTGTCGCTTTCCGTCATCGCCGCCGGTCTGGCCATTGGCGCCCTGGTCGCGTCGGAATTGCTCGCCCGCCGCATGCGGCCGCGCCGGAAAGTTTCGTCATGATTGAAGTGGACGTGGCGCTCAGCCGCGGCGATTTCGACCTGAACGTCTCTTTCGCGAGTTCGGCGGGCGTCACGGCGCTGTTCGGCCCGTCCGGCTCCGGAAAATCGACGCTGATCGACCTCATCGCCGGTCTGGCGCGGGCGGATCGCGGCCGCATTGTCGTCGGCGGGCGCGTGCTGGCGGATAGCGAGAAGGGAATCTTCCTTTCGACGCGCAAGCGCCGCGTCGGGCTGGTGTTTCAGGACGCCATGCTGTTTCCGCATCTCAATGTGCGGCAGAACTTGCGCTTCGGCGCCTTTTTCGCGCCGCGCGGCGCACGGCGCCTGCCGATGAGCGAGGTCGTGGACAAGCTCGGCATCGGCGCGCTGATGGACCGTCGCCCGATCGATCTTTCCGGCGGCGAACGCCAGCGGGTCGGGGTGGCGCGGGCGCTGCTCGCGGCGCCGGACATTCTGCTGATGGACGAGCCCTTCGCCTCGCTCGATGTGGCGCGGCGCCGCAAGGCGATGGGGCTGGTGGAAATGACCCGCGACCTGTTCGGCATTCCGATCGTGCTGGTCTCGCACCAGATCGAGGAGGTCATGCGGCTGGCCGGGCAGGTGGTGATGATCGAGCGCGGCAAAATCAAGGAAGTTGGCGCGCCAGAGGCGATCTTCGCCAGCGCCCGCCCGGAAAATCCCTCCGAGCGTTTCGGCGTCGGCTCAAGCCTCACCTGCACGGCGTCCGATTTCGACGCCCGTTACGGGCTGACCCGGCTGCACCATCCGTCGGGCGAGATTTTTGCGGCGGGAAGCGTCGCCACGCCCGGAGCGGCGACGCGCATCTATGTCAAGGCGGTCGATGTCGCCTTGGCCCGCAAGCCGCCGCTGGAAACCTCGATCCGAACAGTGCTCAGGGGAAAGATCATACGCGTCGCGGGCGGCGAGGGGCCGCTGGCTCTGGCCCTGCTCGAACTGGCGGGCGGCGAGCAGCTTTACGCCTCGCTGACGCGCATGGCGGCCGATGAATTGCAGCTTGCGCCCGGCGTCGAGGCGTTCGCGCTGGTCAAGGCGGTGGCGCTCGACGAGCGCGAAATGGCGGCCGGCTGAACCCGGCTCAATGACTTGCACAAACTTTACATGCGAAGACACAGAGCCTAAACCGGCGCTCCGCAACGGAGGGCGCGATGGAAAATTTCGTCAAGGCCCGGGCCGCGGCTGACGCGCTTCTCGCCCGTATACGCGTCAAGCCGGTCGTCATGGGTATTTTGAATGTCACGCCGGATTCCTTCTCCGACGGCGGGCGCTTCGTCGCGGCCGAGGCGGCCCTGACCCACGCCCGGGCGATGATGGCGGCGGGCGCGGACATGGTCGACATTGGCGCGGAATCGACCCGGCCTGGCTTCGTCCCGGTGGAAGAAGCCGAGGAATGGGCGCGGCTGGAGATGGTGCTGCCTCTCCTGATCGAAGACGTCGATTTGCCCGTTTCCATCGACACCACCAAGGCGGCGATCGCCCGCCGCGCGGCGGCGCTCGGCGCGGCCATGATCAACGACGTCTCCGGACTGCGCGCGGACCCGGCCATGGCCGAGGTCGCGGCGGAGAGCGGCGCGGCTCTGGTCGTGATGCATCATTGCGCCGAGATCGACCCGGACCGCGACATTATCGCCGACATGTTCGCCTTTTTCGACGAGACGCTGGAGCTGGCGCGGGCCGCCGGCATCGCGCGTGAAAGAATCGTGCTCGATCCCGGCATAGGCTTCGGCAAGAGCCTGCGGCAGAACCTTCTCGCCATCGACGCCTGCGGCCCGCTCGGAGAGAAATTCGGCCTGCCCGTCCTGATCGGCACCTCGCGCAAGAGCTTTATTGGCGCGCTCTCGCCTGCGCCCGCAAAAGACCGTCTCGCAGGGACTCTTGCCGCCCATTTGCGCGCCTTCTCGCGCGGCGCGGCGATCTTTCGCGTCCATGACGTGGCGGAACATGTCGCCGCCCTGAAAATCTGGAGCGAAATTGACCGCGCCTGAGGAGCACCGCATTGGTCTCGGCCTCGGCGCCAATCTCGGCGACGCGGCCGCCAGCCTGCGCCGCGCCGTGGCCTTGCTGCGGGAAGCAGGACTGGCGTTCGACGCCGTCTCGTCGCTCTACGCCACAAAGCCCTGGGGCGTGACCGACCAGCCGGATTTCGTCAACGCCTGCGCTCTGGCGCGGACCACGCTCGATCCGCTGCCGCTGCTCGACCTGATCAAGGCGACGGAGCAGGCGATGGGCCGCCGCGAGACGCGGCGATGGGGTCCGCGCGTCATCGACATCGATCTGCTCTTTTACGACGATTTGCGCTGGCGCGACGAGCGGCTGACCCTGCCGCATCCCGGCGTGCTGGAGCGCGCCTTCGTGCTGTTGCCGCTGGTCGAAATCGCGCCCGATCTCGTGCTGGAAGGGACGCGGCTGTCGAGCGCGGCGGCGGCAGCCGACGCGCGGGGAATCACCCGCCTGTCGCCATTTTGATATGCCTTTCTGCATCGCTCACGGCATTTAAGCCGTAGGCGGAACAATTACTTAATGAGTTTGACCGAAACTAGGCGCACCGGAGCCCACGAGCGGTCCGCGGCGGCGTCCGCCATTCGCTTGGTGTTGTTCACAGCGCGATACAGGCGCGGCGCCCCGGGAAAGTGACCGGGTTCGTGTATGTGTCTAGTCGTAATCGTCGATGATCGGGCGACCAACCGGGCGATCTATACCCAGCTGGCCCGCTCGATCGGCCAGGGTGTTGATGTCCGCGCCTTTGGCGACCCGGAGGAAGCCCTGAGCTGGCTGGCGGTCAATCGCGTCGATCTCATCGTCACCGATTACGAAATGCCGCGCATCGTCGGCGACGAATTCATCTCGCGTTTCCGCGGCCTGCCCCATTCGGGCGGCGTTCCGATCATGATGGTGACGATCAATGACCGCAGGCAATTGCGGTTGCGGGCGCTGGAGAGCGGCGCGACCGACTTCTTGCAGGCGCCGGTCGATCATTGCGAATTCCTCACTCGCGCCCGCAACTTGCTCAAGCTGAGCCGGGGCGCGGCGGCGCCCGTTCAGCCCGCCGGAGTTCAGCCCGTGCCCGAGCCGGACGACCAATGGGACGACGAGACCCGCCGCCTGCTCGATCGCTGCGGGCAGGGCGGCTACGCCTTTCATTTCATCGAGATTTCATTGGCCGATCAATCGCTGGACCTCACCCCGGCATTGACGCGGCACCTGCGCGGCGACGATCTCGCCATCAGGATCGATCCGTCGCGCTATGTCCTGCTGCAAGGCCAAGTCAGCGGGCCGCCCGACGCCCGCGCGCTGGCGCGGCGGATGGTCCGCGCGCGCTCGTCCTTCAAGGGCGTCGCCGCCTTCAGCATCGGCACCGCGCTCCCGCGCGGCGGCGAAGGCGCGCCCCGCCAGCGCGCGGCGGAATGCCTGCGCGAGGCGCGCAGGTCGGCCCGCGAAGCCTGGCGCGTCGAGAATGTGTCGGCGCCGCTGGAACAATGGGGACTGGCGCCCATCGTCGAACTTCGCACTGGCGCCTTGGCCGGCGTGCAGGTGATGAACGGCGGGTCGCCGGCAGAAGCGAGCGGCGAGGGGAGCGGCTTGCGCGTCGCGCTCGCCTGCGCTGCGGATGTGCGGCTGTCCGGCGACGATTCCTTCCGGATCGGACTTCGCCTCGGCTTCGGGCCCGAGAGTCTCGACGATTTCCTGCCGCGCTTGCCGCAGCGGCTGGCCGAGGCCTGCGTCAGGCCGTCGCGGCTCGACCTCATTATTTGCGCCGGGGAAATCATTGCGGACGCCGCTCGCGCGCGGCCGGCGCTTGCGACGCTCACCATGGCAGGCGTCAGCCTCACGCTCGACCTTGGGGGTCTCGCCCAAGCGGGGCGCCGCCCGTCCGAGCTGATTGACGCTTGCGAGGAGGCGCTCGCCCTGACCTGCGACGGCGCGCGGCCCCAAACCCGGCGCCCCGAGATCAGGCTCCCTTGCCAAAGCGCCGATGGCGTCGAATTGGCGCGCGACCTTTGCGGCGCCATCGAGCGCGCCTGCGCGGGGGACGCCTTGAAGCGCGCGCCCTTGCTGCTCGCCGACGGGGTTCCCTCGGCTGCCCTGCTGAGCGCCCTGCGCCGCGCGGGCGCGAGCCGCGCGCAAGGCCCCTGTTTCGGCGCGCCTTTCGCCTGGCGCGACCTTGGCGCGCTGCTCGCCGCGCGCCATGTCGCGCCCGCGGGCGCCCCGGCGCTTCAAATCGAGGCGCGCCGGGCATGAAGGACATTGCTTCCAGGATTCGCTCCGCATGGGCGGGAGCGACAACGCGCGCCTATGCGCTGGCGTTGCGCCGCTTCGGCCTCGCGCGGCAAAACCCCGAGCAGGGGATTATTTTCAACCGCCTGTGCCTGGCGCTGGTGGTCTTGTTCGCCGCGTCCCTGCACGCCCATTTCGGAGGGGCGACGGCGCGCAGCTATCTCGTTCGGGGCCTACCGTGGCTTGAGGCCTATATCCTGCTCGTCGGCCTCACCCAGGCGCATCTTGCGATCTGGCCCGCGCCCAATCCGGTCCGACGGATCGTTTCAGTCTGCGCCGACGTCATCTTCGTTTCCGTCGGCCTCAGCCAGGGCGACGCCGCCTCGGCCTATCTTGCGACGCTCTATTTCTGGCTGATCCTCGGCTATGGGGTGCGATTCGGACTGGCTTATATGGGCGTCGCCGTGGCCAGCTCGGCGGTCGGGTTCGCCTTTGCCATCTGGAAAACGCCGTTCTGGCAGGAGAACGCAGCGCTTTCGGTCGGACTGTTCTGCTCGCTGATCGTCATACCGGCCTATGGCGCGCTGCTTCTGGGGCGGCTCAACGAGGCCCGGGCGGAGGCCGAGCGCGCCAATCGCGCCAAGACCCTGCTGCTGGCCAATGTCAGCCATGAATTGCGCACGCCGCTGACCGCGATCCTCGGCCTTGGCGAATTGCTGAAGCAGACCGGCCTCGACGCGGGCCAGCAGGATATGGTGCGGACGCTTTCTGGCGCGGCGCAGATTTTGTTGCGTCACATCGAGGCGCTGCTGAGCGTTTCGCGCGACGAGATCGGCCGCGCCGCGCCGCGCCTGGAGCGCGTCGATCTGTTCGCCGTGCTGCTGTCCTTGCGCGACTTGCTCGTGGTGGAGGCGGACAAGAAGGCCTTGCGGCTGGGCCTGTGCCTCGAGGCCGGCGCGCCGCAATATATCCGCGCCGAGCCGGGCCTTCTGCTCGATATCCTGCAGAATCTCGCCGGCAACGCCGTCAAGTTCACGCCGGCGGGCGTGGTGGCGATCGGCGTCCGCGCCATGCCGCGCGATGGCGGCGAAATACGGCTCCGCTTCGAGGTGCGCGACACCGGCATCGGGATCGACGAGGACGCCCAGCAGCGGATCTTCGACGCTTTCGTCCAGGCCGGGCCGGAGATTGCGCCGCGCTTTGGCGGCAGCGGCCTCGGCCTCGCCATCGCCCGGCGCCGGCTCGAGGCCCGGGGCGGCCGCATCGGGGTCGAAAGCGCGCCCGGCCAGGGCGCAATGTTCTGGTTCGAACTGACGGTCGAACGTGACGCGGCCGCGCCTTCGGCGGCGGAATCCGCGGTCGCGCCCGCATTGCGTCTCGTCGGCTTGGGCGGCGGCGGTCGCCGCCAGCGGCGCGAGCCGGTCTGCGTCGTCGCGCCGAAGCCGTTCGATACGCTCAGGCTGGCCCGGCTCTTCGCCGTCTGCATGGTCGCCCCAGAGGGCGAGGCCGACCAGATCGCCAAAGCGCAAAGAATGACCGTGCGGTTGAGCAGGTTGGCGAGCGGGGCGCCCGAACCCGCCGACACCTTCGAAATGAGATCGCCGAGCCTCGCGGGCCGCAAGATCCTGCTGGCGGAGGACAATGGCGTCAATCGCCGCATCCTCGCGGCCATGCTGACCAGCGGGGGCTTCGAGACGACCTGCGTCGAAGACGGCCATGCGGCGCTTGACGCCATGCTGAACGGCACCTTCGACCTGATTCTGCTCGACCTGAACCTGCCACGGATCAATGGCCTCGACGCCGCGCGGCTCTATCGCTTCGGCGTTCCGGACAGCCGCCGCGCGCCGGTGCTGGCCCTGACCGCGGACGCCAGTCCCGAGCGCCGCCAGGAATGTCTCGAGGCGGGCATGGGCGCCTGCCTGACCAAGCCGATCGCGCCCGACGCCTTGCTGGCCGCCATCGACGAGGCGCTGCTCGCGGCCGAGGCCGGGCGCGTGCAAGCCGCGCCGGCGGCGCCCGCGCCGCCCGCCCAAGCCGAATCCGCGATGATCCTCGCGCCGGAGGCGTTCGACGCGCTGGCGCGGCTCGGCGGCGAGGATTTCCTGCGCGAATTGATCGCGCAATTCATTGCCGAAGGCGCCCAGATCGCGGAAAACATGGTCGTCGCGGTGGAGCAGGGCGATCATGCCGCCTTCCGCCGCGAGGCGCATGCATTCGAGAGCAGCGCCGGCAATGTCGGCGCGGTCGCGCTGGCGCGGCTGTGCCGCAGCTGGCGCGCCGCCGCGCCCGAGGCTTTCGCGCTGTATGGCGACGATTATCTGGACGATCTGCGCGCCGAATGGGCGCGCGCCACATGCGCCCTTAACGAGGCGCTTGCCCGCCGCGCGGCGCCAAAGCAGGCGCCTTCTCGGAGGCGCGGCGCGGCGGCCTAGAGCTTTGCGCTAGAACTTGCCCTGCCGGTAGTCCTCATAGGCCTGCAACAATTCAGCCCGCGTGTTCATGACGAAGGGACCGCCCCAGGCGATGGGCTCGCGCAAGGGCCGCGCCGCCAGCAGAAGCGCCCGGGCGCCTTGCGGGCCGCCGGTCAGCGCCGCTTCGCCGCCGCCGCCGAGCGCGGCGAGGCTCAGGGCGTCAAGGGTTAAGGCGCCGGATTGGCCCGGCGCCGAGGCCGAGCCCTCATAAAGCGCGAAAAAAGCGGCGTGGCCTTCGGGCAGGGGCTGGCGAAATTCACCGCCCGGCGCCAGTTCGACATCGAAATAGCGGGCGTCGACATGGGGCGCGCGGACCGGCCCCTCGACGCCGGTCGCGCCGGTTCCGGCGACGATCTTGACGCGCGCGCCGTCGCGCTGCTCCACCGGGATTTCCGCCGCCTTGAACTCCTGATAGGCGGGCGGCGCCATTTTTTCGGCGGCGGGCAGATTGATCCAGAGCTGGAACCCCCGCATCAGGCCTTCGTCCTGCTCGGGCATTTCGGAATGGATCAGGCCGCGTCCCGCCTTCATCCATTGCACGTCGCCGGGTTCGATCACGCCGGAATGGCCGTGATTGTCCCAATGCCGCATCCGCCCGGCCAGCATATAGGTCACGGTTTCGAAGCCGCGATGCGGATGGTCGGGAAAGCCGCCGATATAATCGCCCGCGCGCTCCGAGCCGAAATAATCCAGCATCAGGAACGGGTCGATCGGGTCCTGCGCGCGGGAGCCGATCAGGCGAGTCATCTTGACGCCAGCGCCGTCTGACGTCGCCTCGCCGCGAGTCACGGCGATGATTTTGCGCGTTGTGGTGTCATGTGCAACTGTCATCTCGTCTCCTGTAAGCGGGGAGATTGGGACGCGGGGCGGCGCCTGCAAGACGCGGCGAGAGCCTCCTGCAAAACAGCAAGGGCTTCGACCGGCTCTCTCAGGCGGGCTTGGCCGGACAGAAGGATTCGTACAGCACGCCGATGAGCTTGCGCGCCCTTTCGTCTGACAGGGCGTAATAGATGGTCTGGCCGTCGCGGCGGGGGCGGACCAGTCCGTCCTTGCGCAGCAAAGCGAGATGCTGTGAAATCAGGCTCTGCCGGGCCGCGAGCTTTTCGGCGATGTCGCCGACCGGGGACTCACCCTGGGCCAGCAGGCACAGGATTCGCAACCGGACCGGATTGGCCAGCGATTTCAGAAATTCGCTGGCCTGCTCGGCGGCTTCGGCCAAAGCGGCCGGGTCGACCGCGCCAGCGTTGACAACGCCAGCGTCCACCGTCCCGCTGGCGGCGGGATTGACGGGAGCGATAGCGTGCGGCTTGGAGCGCGGGACTGGGGGCATGATCGGGCCATCGTTTCCGAGGCGCGGGCGTCTGTCAATTCGGCAAAGCCGCAATTCGCCGGGCGCCGGCGCGAATTATCCACAATAGGGCTTTCGCCGGATTTTGACCCGCGCCCCCCGCAGCGTTAAAAGCGCGGCCCGCACGGAAATGGAGTCGCCGATGATTTCGATCGCCCGCCGCATCGCCCAGGAGCTGAAGGTGGAGGAGCGGCAGGTCGCGGCCGCCGTGGATCTGCTGGACGCAGGTTCGACCGTGCCTTTCATCGCCCGCTACCGCAAGGAGGCGACCGGCGCGCTCGACGACACCCAGCTGCGCAATCTTGAGGAGCGGCTGCGCTATCTCCGCGAGCTGGAGGACCGCCGCAAGGCGATTCTCGACTCGGTGAAATCTCAGGACAAGCTGACGCCTCAGCTTGAAGCCGAGATTCTCGGCGCGGAGTCCAAGGCCAAGCTCGAAGACATCTATTTGCCTTACAAGCCGAAGCGCCGGACCAAGGCGACCATCGCCCGCGAGGCGGGCCTCGCCCCGCTCGCCGCCGATTTGCTCGCCGATCCCATGCGTGATCCGCGCGGGGAAGCGGAAAAATATGTCGATGAGGATAAGGGCGTGAAGACGCCGGAAGAGGCGCTGGACGGCGCGCGGGCCATTCTGGTCGAGCAATTTTCCGAAAAGGCGGATCTGATCGGAACCTTGCGCGAAGCCTTCTGGTCGCGCGGGCGCATTGTCTCGAAGGTGCGCGACGGCAAGGCGCAAGAGGGCGCGAAATATGCCGATTATTTCGATTTCTTCGAGCCGCTGACCAAGCTCCCCTCGCACCGCATCCTGGCTTTGTTCCGCGGCGAGAAGGAGGAGATGCTCGATCTCGCACTGGAGCCGGAAAGCGCGGCGGACGCCGCCGCCCAAGGCGACGCCAATTATGAGCGCGCCATCGCCACAAGCGTCGGAATCGCCGATCGCGGGCGTCCGGCCGATAAATGGCTGAGCGATTGCGCGCGCTGGGCCTGGCGCACGCGGATCAAGATTTCGCTCAGCGTCGATCTGCGCGCCCGGCTGTGGCAGAATGCCGAGGACCAGGCGGTCAAGGTCTTCGCCGGCAATTTGCGCGATCTGCTGCTCGCCGCGCCGGGCGGGCCGCGCGCCACCATGGGGCTGGACCCCGGCTTCCGGACGGGGGTCAAGGTGGCGGTTGTGGACGCCACCGGCAAGGTTGTCGAAACCGGCGTGATCTATCCGCACGAGCCGCAGCGGCGCTGGGACGACGCCCTGCTCGCGCTTGGCCGGATGTGCCGTCTGCACAAGGTTGAGCTGATCGCCATCGGCAATGGCACGGCCTCGCGCGAGACCGACAAGCTCGCAGCGGAACTCGTCGCCAAACTGCCCGAACAGAAGCTGATCAAGATCATGGTGTCGGAGGCCGGCGCCTCGGTCTATTCGGCCTCGGCCTTCGCCGCCGCCGAACTGCCCGAGCTGGACGTAACCCTGCGCGGAGCCGTTTCCATCGCCCGCAGGCTACAGGACCCGCTGGCGGAACTGGTCAAGATCGACCCGAAGTCGATCGGCGTCGGGCAATATCAGCACGATCTCGCGGAGGGCAAATTATCGCGTTCGCTGGACGCTGTGGTCGAGGATTGCGTCAATGCCGTCGGCGTCGATCTGAACACGGCCTCAGCGCCCTTGCTGGCGCGGGTCTCGGGGCTCGGCGCGAATCTTGCCGCCAATGTGGTCGCCCATCGCGACGCCAATGGCCGCTTCCGTTCGCGCGACCAGCTCAAGAAAGTGCCGCGTCTTGGCGCCAAGGCGTTCGAGCAATGCGCGGGCTTTTTGCGGATTCGCGACGGCGACGACCCGCTCGACGCCTCCGGCGTTCATCCCGAAGCCTATCCCTTGGTGCGCAAGATTCTCGCGGCGACGAAAAGCGATATTCGCGCCCTGATCGGCGATTCCAAGACCTTGCGAGGCCTGTCGCCGAAGAATTTCGTCGATGAAATCTATGGCGCGCCGACGGTGACCGACGTTCTGCGCGAATTGGAAAAGCCCGGCCGCGACCCGCGTCCCGAGTTCAAGACCGCGTCGTTTCAGGAAGGCGTGGAGAAGCTTTCCGACCTCAAGCCCGGCATGGTGCTGGAAGGCGTGGTGACCAATGTCGCCGCCTTCGGCGCTTTTGTGGACATAGGCGTGCATCAGGATGGGCTTGTCCATATTTCCGCCATGTCCAGGAGCTTTATCAAGGACCCGCGCGAAGCTGCCAAGCCTGGCGACGTAGTCAAGGTCAAGGTGCTGGAGGTGGACGCCGCCCGAAAGCGCATCGCCCTGACGATGCGTCTCGACGACGCTTTCGACGCCCGCTCGGGGCGCAACGCGCCGCAACCGGAGCGAGGCCTGGCGCGAAATGCGCCGCCAGAAGGCAAGGGAGCTGTCCCCGGCCGAGACCCCTCGCGTCCTGTGGCGGGCAACGCTTTTGCTGAAGCCTTTGCGCGCGCTGGCGCGCCGAAGGACAAGGCGCCTCGCAAATGAGGCGAGAAAGGAACGTCTTGAGTCGTAAACCAAAACCGTTCCTTTCAGGCCACACATTCGGAAAATCGCACATGCCGACCCCCGCCCGGGCTGACACCCCGTCAAATTCCCGCTAAGTCCGTTCTAATGAAAACCGCCGCTGGATTTGCCCTGCTGCTGGGGCTGACCTTGTTCGCCGCGCTGACCCTCTATGAGGGCGCCGACGATGTCGCGCACGCCCTCGCTTCCGTGGGCTTCGGCGCCTTGTGGGTCGCGGCCATCCGCCTCTCGCAGACCTTCCTGTCCAGCTTCGCCTGGCGCGCCCTGTTGCCGAAGCCGCGGCCAAAGCCCTGGCTGTTCTGCAAATTGCGCTGGGTGCGCGAATCCATCAACAATCTGCTGCCCGTGGCGCAGATTGGCGGCGACCTTCTCGGCGCCCGCCTTCTGCGCGCCAATGGCGTCCAGGGCGGCATGGCCTCGGCCAGCGTCATTGTCGATCTGTTGGCCCAGACGGCGACTCAGGTCGTCTTCACGGTGGTCGGCGTGTTCTTCCTGCTCGACAGCGGCGCGGACACCGACCTCACCTTTGGAATTCTCGCGGGCATGGTCATCATGACGCCGGCGCTGGCCGGCTTCTGGCTCGCGCCGCGCCTTCTCGCCATGGGCTGGCTCGACAAGGTCGCGGAACATGTCGAGCGCCGCACCGGCTGGGATTCGCTGAGCGGCCTGCCGGCTCTGCGCGCGGGGCTGGACGTCATTCTGCGCCGCCGCTCCGCCCTCACCACCGCCCTGCTGATCCACATGTCCATCTGGTTCGTCGGCGCGCTGGAAATCTGGCTGGCGCTCTATCTGCTCGGCGATCCGCGCTCCTTCGCCACGGCGATCACGATCGAGAGCCTCGGCCATGCGGTCAAGGCGGCGGGCTTTCTCATCCCCGGCGCCTGGGGCGTGCAGGAGGGCGGTTTCATCGCGCTTTGTGCGGCCTTCGGCATCGGCTCTCCCACAGCCATCGCCTTGTCTCTTGTGAAGCGCATCCCGGATTTCGTCTGCGGCGCGCCAGGCCTCTGGGTCTGGCGGCGCATGGAAGGCTCCAGCCTGCGCGATTTCTTTTTCCGCGAAAAGCTCGCGGGCCGTGAGGAGCCCCATGGTCTTTGATCGCCGTTTCTTTCTCGCCGCCCTCGCGACCTTGCCGGCCTTCGGCGCAGCGCGCGCCGACGATTCCGCCGAGGCCGTGGCCGCCGTCAAGCAATTGCAGGATGGCCAGCTCGAGGTGATTCAGAAACTGGGGCAGTTGAGCGTGAAGCAGCGTTACGACGCGCTTCGGCCCGCCATCGGCGCCACCTTCGACCTGCCCGCGATGGCCAAGACAGTGTTCGGCTCCGGCTGGGACGCGCTGACCGACGCGCAGAAGGCGGAATGGGCGGTAGCTTTGGGCGATTACGTTACCGCCTCCTATGCCGCGCGCCTTGACGGCTTCAACGGCAAGGGGTTCGAACGGGACGACAAGACGCAGACCCGCGACGGGAATGTCGTGGTCACAACGAAGGTCATTCTCGCGGCTGGCGCGCCCATGCCGCTCGATTATGTCGTGCGGCCGACGCCGCAGGGCTGGAAGATCGGCGATATTCTCGTCGATGGTTCGCTGAGCGAGCTGGCGCAATGGCGCCGGTCGCTGCGCGGGCTTGGCGATAGCGGTTTCGCGGCGTCGAAGGCGACGTTGCGGCAGCGCACCGAATCCTTTTTGACGCCCTGAACGATCCGGGTGGAGGCATGCAACAGGTTTGGCTCGATTTGGCGGATATGACCGCCACAGCGCCGCTCGCGACGCTGTTTTGCGCTTTGGCGATCGCGGCCTGCCTTTACACGCTGCTGTCGGTGGTCAGCCTCCGGCGCTTCGCCCGCCGCCCCGCGCCGGTCAAGCCCTGGAAGTCGCCGGGCGTGAGCGTTCTCAAGCCGCTCTATGGGGCGGAGGAGGGGCTCTACGAAAATCTCCTCAGCTTCTGCCGCCAGAGCTATGCCGGGCCTGTCCAGATCCTGTTCGGCGTTCATGAGGCCGACGATCCGGCGGCAGCCGTGGCGCGGCGCATCGTTGCAATGGCCCGTGCGGGCAAGATCGAGGGCGCGCCGGCCAAGCTCACCGTCGAACTCGTGATCGATCCGGCGCGGCACGGCGCCAATGGCAAGGTTTCGAACCTCATCAACCTGTCCGGGCGCATCGAGCATGAGCTGGTGGTGCTCGCCGACAGCGACATCATGGTTGTGCCGACCTATCTCTGCCGTCTGGCCGCAGCCTTGCAACGGCCTGGCGTCGGCCTCGTCACCTGCCTCTATCGCGGCATGCCCCTCGCGGGCCTGTGGGCGAAGATCGGCGCCATGGGCGTCGATTACGGCTTCCTGCCGAATGTCGTGACGGGCGTGGCGCTGAATATGGCGCGGCCCTGCGTCGGCGCCACGATCGCCCTGCGCCGCGTCACCCTGGAGGCCATCGGCGGTTTCTCGGCGATCAAGGATCAGCTCGCGGACGATTACGCCCTTGGCGAAGAGGTGCGCAAGCGCGGCTTGAACGTGGTCCTGGCCGATTTCGTCGTCGGGCACGCTCATTCCGAGCGTGATTTCGCCGAAGTCTGGCGGCGCGACATGCGCTGGGCGCGTACGATCCGCGCGCTCGATCCGCTCGGCTATCTGGGTCTGGCCGTCTCGTTCCCCGTAGCCTGGGCCTTGCTCGCCCTTCTCGCCAGCGGCTTCGCGCCGGCTGCGATGATTTTGATGGCGACTGCGCTGCTATGCCGGATGATCCTGCAGGACGAGGTCGACCAGCGATTCCCGGGCTTCCGGCACGCCCTCTGGCTCGGGCCGGTGCGCGACATGTTCAGCTTCGCCATTTTCGTCGGCAGTTTCATTCCCGGCCAGGTTCACTGGCGCGGGCGCGATTACGCCCTGGGCGAGGACGGGATCATGGCGCCGGTTGGCGCCGAACCATCGGGCGAGGCGGAAGCCGAGGTCGCCTGATCTAGGCTTGACCTATGAGGGCCGGGTCAGGAGCCAACGCGACGCCGAGCTCATGCGAGGGGCTCCGTAATCGCGATGGGTCGCGATTACGGAGAAATGCTCTCAGCCTTCCAGATAGAGCTTGGCGCCCTTTTCCAGGAATTCCGCGCTTTTTTCCGCCATGCCTTGTTCCGCCTGCGCGGTGGCGATGGCCTTGGACTCCTCGCGCAGGTCCTGCGTGATCTTCATCGAGCAGAATTTCGGCCCGCACATCGAGCAGAAATGCGCGACCTTATGCGCTTCCTTGGGAAGGGTCTCGTCGTGGAATTTGTGGGCGGTGTCGGGATCGAGGCCGATGTTGAACTGATCGTTCCAGCGGAAGTCGAACCGCGCGCGGCTCATGGCGTCGTCGCGCAGGCGCGCGCCCGGATGGCCCTTGGCGAGATCCGCCGCATGGGCGGCGATGCGATAGGTGATGACGCCGGTCTTGACATCGTCGCGGTCCGGCAGGCCGAGATGTTCTTTCGGCGTGACATAGCAGAGCATGGCGGTTCCGAACCAGCCGATCATGGCCGCGCCGATCGCCGAGGTGATGTGGTCATAGCCCGGCGCGATATCGGTTGTGAGCGGCCCGAGGGTATAGAAGGGCGCCTCGCCGCATTCGCGCAATTGCTTGTCCATATTGTGCTTGATCTTGTGCATCGGCACATGGCCGGGGCCTTCGATCATGACCTGGCAGCCCTTGTCCCAGGCGATTTTCGTCAGCTCGCCCAGCGTCTCCAGCTCGGCGAATTGCGCCGCATCATTGGCGTCGGCGTTGCAGCCGGGCCGCAAGCCGTCACCGAGCGAGAAAGAGACGTCATATTTGCGCATGATGTCGCAGATCTCGTCGAAGCGCTCGTAGAGGAAGCTCTCCTTGTGCTTCGACAGGCACCAGCGCGCCATGATCGAGCCGCCGCGCGAAACGATGCCGGTGACGCGGCTGGCCGTGAGCGGCACATAGGCGAGCCGCACGCCGGCATGGATGGTGAAATAATCGACGCCCTGTTCGGCCTGTTCAATCAAAGTGTCCTTGAACACTTCCCAATCGAGCTTCAGCGCGTCGCCATCGACCTTTTCCAGCGCCTGATAGATCGGCACCGTGCCGATCGGCACGGGCGAATTGCGCAGGATCCAGTCGCGGATATTGTGAATATTGCGGCCGGTCGAGAGGTCCATCACCGTGTCCGCGCCCCAGCGGATCGACCAGACCATTTTCTCGACTTCCTCGGCCACCGAGGAGGTGACGGCCGAATTGCCGATATTGGAATTGATCTTCACCAGGAAATTGCGGCCGATGATCATCGGCTCAAGTTCGGTGTGGTTGATATTGGCCGGGATGATCGCGCGTCCACGCGCGATTTCCTGCCGCACGAATTCCGGCGTCACGAATTCCGGGATCTCGGCGCCGAAGCTTTCGCCGTCCTTGATGCGCTCGGCGGCCTCGGCCAGCGCGGTCTCGCGGCCAAGATTCTCGCGATGCGCGACATAGATCATCTCCTCGGTGATGATCCCGGCGCGGGCGAATTCATATTGGGTGACGAGCCCGCCTTCCCGGCCGCGGCGCAGAATGCGCTGGGCGGGGCAGGGCGCGACCAGAGCCTCGGCGGAGACATTGCCATTGTCCTCGGCCTTCACGGCGCGGCCCGGATAGGTTTCGAGACCCTCGCGGCGGGCGATCCAACTCTCGCGCACCTGCGGCAGGCCGGCGGCGAGATCAACGCGGACATCGGTCTCGGTATAGGGGCCGGAGGGGTCATAGACGCGCAGCGGCGGCTCGCTACAGGATGGATCGAGCGGAATTTCACGCACTGGCACGCGCATGTCCGGCGAACAGGCGGGGGAGAGATAGATTTTTCGCGAGCCGGGCAGGGGGCCGGTGGTGACGGTTTCCGGCGTGCGGACGTTCTTGGAATGGACGTTCATCACTCTCTCCCACGCATTTTGATTATGGCGCAAGAAAGAGACGCGGCTTTGCCGCCCGCCTTCCCTGCGCTGGCATTATCCAGATCAGGTCAATGGGTTTGATCTCAGCCGCCCTTCAGGCAGCACCCCATGGCTCGAATTTTTGAGGCTAGCAGGGTTGCGAAGGACGCGCAAGCTTGGGCGGTTTCGTCAATTGGCACCAGCTTTTTGCAGCCGTTATGGCGCGGTATAGGCGCCGGGCGCGCGCAAGATTGCGAGCCCCCGGCGGTATTGGCGGACGACAAGGCCGCCGTGTCAGTTCCAGGGCATCGGGCCGTAATCCGGGCCGACCGGCACGATATTGCCGATCGGGTCCTCGACCAGGCGGGAATAGTTGTTTGAGCGGTCAACTTCGCCCGGGGTCGGCACATTGCCGGGATTGAGCCAGTCCTCGTTCGACGTGACATAGGCCGGCAGGGGGATGCCCTTGCGCGGATGCACGGTCAGGCTCGACTGGGCTAGAGCCGAACCCAGCGCCGCAACGGCGCAAAACCCGGCCACGCCAGCCGCCAGAAAGCTTTTACGCATCTCAACCTCTTTTCAAGCTTCGAGCGCGGGACGGCTCACTTTTGCGCCGTGGGCGAGAAGGAATGCAGAAGCACGGCGAAGCGATGTTTCTGGGCGGCGTCCATGCTGGCGAACAAGGGCGCGGCGGCGTCCGCGACCCGGTTTAATTCGGCGCCGCGCGCGGAAAAATCCCGGGCGGCGAGCTTCATGCCAGAGACGACGTCGTCCTTGTCGCGGAAGGCGGCGGCCTCTTTCACATCGGCGACCTGGCGCGCCGCGCGCGCGGCGATGACCTCGCGAACGATCTTTTCCAGATTGTCCCAATCCTTCTGCTGCGCCGGGGTCAGCTGCAATCCCGTCTTCACGGCGGCGATGCGCGCTTCGATGAGAGTCAGGCGGTCCGCCTCGCTTTGCTGCGCCTGCGCCGCGGCGTCGGCGGATTGCGCCGCAGCCGGATGCGCCAGAGGGAAAGCCAGCAGACCCGAGATGGCGGCGGCGAAGAGAAAGTGTTTCATGGAGCCCTTCTTCAAAAAGCAGAAACGGTGAAGCCGAATTCGGTGCCGACCATGCCTCCATTTGACCGCTTCCACAAGCCTGAGCTTCGCTTCCCGCGCTCAAGGGGTCACGGCGTCATCAGCACCGGGGTTCCGACGCTGACCCTGTCGTAAAGATCGATGACGTCCTCGTTGCGCATGCGGATGCAGCCATGCGAAACGGCGCCGCCGATGGAGGCGCGCATGCGCTGGGTCGAGCCGTGAATGGCGATGTCCGAGCGGTCGAGCGTGATGGCGCGGGCGCCCATCGGATTGTTCGGCGCGCCGCCCCTGACGCGGTCGGGCAGGTTGGGCGCCTCGGCTCTGACGTCGGGCGGCGGAATCCAGTCCGGCCGGACATATTTTCCATTGACGCTGGCCGTTCCGGACCATTCCGAGCCGCGTCGGGGCACGCCGACCGGATAGGAGATCGCTTTTCCGTCGCCCAGCACGAAAAACAGCTTTCGCCGGGCCGTGTCGATCACGATGGTTCCGGGCGCGGCAGAGGTTTCGTAGCGCACTTTTTCCCGGGCCGCCCCGGCTCCGGGCAGCGCCAGAGCGCCCGCCAGCAGGGTCGAGATGAAGACCAGACGCAGGATCAAAGGGCGCCTCCGCGCATTCCGCCATAAAACCTGAGCGTGGCATTTTCCGCGCCCCCTGTCACCGCCGCTTCCGGCAGCCTCAGGGCTTGCTCGATGGTCCTGCTTGCGCAAAGGCGGGCGCGGTTCCAGACTGCCGGGAAAAGAACGATCGGATCGGGGAGAAAAAGATGAGGCGCGGGCTCTTTCTGGCCATAAGTCTCGCCGCTGGTTCGGCCGCGCTCGCTGGCCAGGCGGCGCTTGGGGCGGACGCGGCCCTCGCGGGCGAGGCGGCGCTCGATGGCGTCAAGGACATCGTCCTGCATATGGAAGACGGCAAGGCGCTCACCGTCGGGACGGTGACCTTCACGTCGGACGGCGACAGCTCGCGCTTCAAAATCGACTTCGACGACACCAAATTCACGCAATATTTTCTGTCCATGCGCGAGTTCAAATGTATCGAGGGGCCGGAAATTCTCTGTCACGTGCCCTATCCCTATCCTAATCCTCGGGTCGTGACGGCGCGGGACCTGTCCTGGCTCGAACATGACTTGCTATTCGTCTACAAGCGCCCGGCGGATTACGGCGCGAAAATGGCTCACGGACTGGTCTATTCTCTGACCATGACTTCCGACGGCTTCATCGGGAAGCCGCAATCGATCGACCTCGACGAGATCGCGAGCCCGCCGGCGGATCTGGGCACCGCCTTTTTCACGGGCGAGCATCGCTATCATATCCAGCCGGGGACGCGCTGGTTCGAAAGCGTGACCATCGAGCCGCATCGTTGACCCTTCGCAAGGCGTTTTGCCCGCAAGGGTTTATAGTGCGGCTGATTCAATCCGAGGCGGCCAATTCGAGGCGGCGTTACGGGGTCAATCATGCGCACCATAGACGAATCCACCCCTTCCATGCCGGATATCAATCCGCAGAAAGTCTGCTTCATCGCCGCCAAGGCGCGCGAATTATTGAGCGAGGACGAAGGCTCGAAGCCCGACGCCTCCAATGCGACAGACGACGGCGAACGCTCGATCCTGACCGACGCAGCCTATGGTCCGGTTCATGCGGAGCTTAAGCAGTTCGTCGATGACCTCGACGTGGACGAGGCGACCGCCCTTGTCGCCCTGCTGTGGATCGGGCGCGGCGATTTCGAGCCGAAGGACTGGGAAGACGCCGTCGCCCAGGCGCGAGAGCGCAGTGAAACGCCGACCGTCGGTTACCTTCTTGGCGAACCCTTGCTGCCGGATTATCTGGAAGACGCGCTGGCCGCCTTCGGCCATTCCTGCCGGGATTTCGATGTCGGCCCCGACGCCGACGTCTGATCGCGCCCCAATTTGCTGACGAGAAAGTTTATGAACCCTGCCAGGATCGCGCCTGTCGCGCTTTGCCTTGTCCTCACCCTTGGCGGCTGCGCCAGCCCGCCCCCGTCTGGGCCGAGCGTGAGCGCCGTCGCGGAACAACAGGTCAGCGACCGCAAATTCGCCCGGGACGCTTCCGACTGCAGGGCGCGCGCCCGGGCCGCGACGGAACAAGCCGCCGCCGTGGCGGGTCAGTTCGGCCTGCAAGGCCAGTATGATTCGGCCTATGCCGATTGCATGCTCGCGCGCGGCTATGCGGTCTCGGAGCGCGGCCCGCGCTTCGCGGATGGACCCGGCGTCCGCGTTTACGGGCCGGGTCCCTATGTCTATGGCCCGGCCACCGTCTATAGCTGGGGCGTGGGCGTCGGCTTCTGACCGCGTTAGATGCCGTCGCCGTCGTTGAGTGCTTCCTCGCGCTCAGCCGTCCGTTTGGCCGCCGCGCGACGCGAGGCGTTGCGGCGATAATCGGTGTAGAACCCGCGCGCCAGCGGCCGCAGGACCGCGTCGGCGAGGCCGAGCGCAATGCCGGTGGCGGCGCTCGCGCCAAGCGCGACGGCGCCGAGGCCGACGCACAACCCGCTGAACAGCGCGGGCGCGAGCTTGCCCTGAAGCTTGGACTTCACCTGCGGCCAGATGGAAACCGCCTGCGCCGGCTTTTCCACCGTCTCGCCCGCGCCGGGCGCCCCCTTGGGGTCGATCAGGCCGAAAGCCACGGTCTCGTTGGTGATGCGGTCGATCAGGATGAAGCCGCCGAGATCGCGGCTGTCGCGATAATCGGCGAGGATCATCGGGCGGTCGAAACGCAGCGTTGCGAGGCCGATTTCGTTGAGGCCGAGCGGACGCGCCGGCGCCGCCTCGAAGGTGTGAATATCGACCAGATGATGAATTTTGGCGATGGTGGCGTTGGCCGTGCGCGCGCCGAGCTTCACGATATAGGACGCGCCCGGATGCATGTCGGTTTCGGCCGTCCATAGCAGGCGGGCCTGCGACTGCGAGGCGATTTCCGGCTGCCGCCCGGCGGCGGCGAGTACGTCGCCGCGCGAGACGTCGATCTCGTCGGCGAGGGTCAGCGTCACGGATTGCCCGGCGATCGCGATGTCGAGATCGCCGTCCTGGGTCACGATGCGCTGCACGCGGCTGGTGCGGCCCGAGGGGAGCGAGGCGACCTCGTCGCCGACCTTGACCGCGCCGCTGGCGACCCAGCCGGAAAAGCCGCGGAAATCGAGATTGGGCCGGTTGACCCATTGCACCGGGAAGCGGAAGGGCGCCTCGCCCGGCTCGTCGCCGGCGGTCTCGACATTTTCGAGGAAACGCAGCAAGGGCTCGCCCTGGAACCAGGGCGTGCGGTCGGACAAGGCGGCGATGTTGTCGCCGTTCAGCGCCGAGATCGGCAGCGGCGCGATGGTGCGGAAGTTCAGGTCGCGCGCCATCTCGCGATAGGCGGCGACGATCTCGTTGAAGCGGGCCTCGCTGTAATCGACGAGGTCCATCTTGTTGATGGCCAGCGCCACATCGCGCACGCCGAGCATCGAGACGATGAAGGAATGGCGCCGCGTCTGCGGCAGGATGCCCTTGCGCGCGTCGATGAGAATGATCGCGAGATCGGCGGTGGAGGCGCCGGTCGCCATGTTGCGGGTATATTGCTCATGGCCGGGGGTGTCGGCGACGATGAAGCTGCGCTTGTCGGTCTTGAAATAGCGATAGGCGACGTCGATGGTGATGCCCTGCTCGCGCTCGGCGGAGAGGCCGTCCACCAGCAAGGCGAAATCGAGATTGCCGCCCTGGGTGCCGAATTTCTTGGAATCCCGGTCGAGCGCGGCGAGCTGATCGTCCGCGATCATCTGGGAATCATAGAGCATGCGGCCGATCAGCGTCGATTTGCCGTCGTCGACCGAGCCGCAGGTGATGAAGCGCAGCAGCGCCTTGTCCTGCACGCTGGCCGCCGCCGCCGGGGCGGGCGCGCCGGCGGGCTCTTTGACGCGGTCTGTTTCCGCCAGGGCGTAAGCCATCAGAAATAGCCTTCCTGCTTCTTCTGCTCCATCGAGGCGGAGCCGTCATGGTCGATGATGCGGCCTTCGCGTTCGGAGGTCTTCGAATTGCGCATTTCCGCGATGATTTCGGGCAAGGTCGAGGCCGTGCTCTCGACCGCGCCGGTGAGCGGATAGCAGCCGAGCGTCCGGAAGCGCACGCTCAGGTTTTCCACACTCTCGCCCGGGCGCAGCTCCATGCGGTCGTCGTCGCGCATGATGAGCGAGCCGTCGCGGCGCACCACGGGGCGCGGCTTGGCGAAATAGAGCGGCACGACGGGGATGTTTTCCTTGGCGATATAGTCCCACACGTCCGCTTCGGTCCAATTGGACAGCGGGAAAACGCGGAAGCTTTCGCCGGGGCGCTTGCGGGTATTATAGAGCCGCCACGGTTCGGGGCGCTGGTTCTTCGGGTCCCAGCGATGCTCCGCCGAGCGCAGCGAAAAAATGCGCTCCTTGGCGCGGGATTTCTCCTCGTCGCGCCGCGCGCCGCCGAAAGCGGCGTCGAAACCATATTTGTCCAGCGCCTGCTTGAGGGCTTGCGTCTTCATCACGTCGGTATGCAGGCGCGAGCCGGACGCGAACGGACCAACCCCCGCCTTCACGCCCTCTTCATTGATATGGACCAGCAGCTCCAGCCCCAGCTCCTTCACGCGCTGATCGCGGAATTCGATCATCTCGCGAAACTTCCAGGTCGTGTCGACATGGAGCAGCGGGAAAGGCGGCTTGGAGGGATAGAAAGCCTTCATCGCCAGATGAAGCAGGACCGCCGAATCCTTGCCGATGGAATAGAGGAAGACCGGCTTTTCGCATTCCGCCGCGACTTCGCGGAAGATGTGAATGGCCTCGGCTTCGAGCTTTTGCAGATGAGTGAGCTGGATCATGACTTGGTCAATTCCTTGGCCGATTCTTGGGCCAATTCTTGGGCCGATTCTTTCGCGCGCAGGAGGCTGCCGTCCTCGGCGACATGCAGCCCGCATTCCTTCTTGTCTTCGCTTTCCCACCACCAGCGGCCGGCGCGCTCGGGCTCGCCGGGCTGGATGGCGCGCGTGCAGGGCGCGCAGCCGATCGAAACAAAGCCTTTTTCGTGCAGCGCATTGACCGGGACGCCATTGGCTTCGCAAAAGGCCACGACGTCGTCGCGGGAGAAATCGAGCAGCGGGCTCGCCTTGATGAGATCGCGCGCCGCGTCATATTCGACATAGCGCAGCCCGGAGCGATGGTCCGACTGGTCGCCGCGCAACCCGACGATCCAGCCTTGCGCCTTGGCGAGCGCCCGGGCCAGCGGCTCGACCTTGCGAACATGGCAACAGGCCTTGCGCATGGCGAGACCGTAATAGAAGCCATTGATACCCTGATCGGCGACCAAAGCTTGCACGGCCTCGGCGTCAGGGTAAAAAGCCTTGATGCGGAAGCCGTATTTCTCTTCCGTCTTCTGCCAGAGATCATAGGTTTCGGGGAACATCCGGCCGGTGTCGAGCGTGGCGAATTCGATGTCGAGATCCTGCCCCCGAATCGCATCGGTCAGCGCCTGATCCTCGATCCCGAGGCTGGTCGTGAAGACGATGCGCCCGCCAAGCGCGTCGCGCAGCAGGCGCAGGCGCGCCGGGAGATCGGCCTTGGCGAAACTGGCGTTGAGTTCGTCGGCGAGGGCGCGAAGGTCTTCAGACATTTTTCGCTCCGTTCAGGTTCTTTTCGAGCGTCCGCGCGCGGCGGAGGTCGAGAATGCTCTCGCCCAGCCCGTGCTCGTGCTGATAGGCGAGGGTGATGCGGTTGCGCGCGGCGAGCCAATGTTCGACGGGCTGGCGCGCGGCGCTGGCGTCGGGAATCTCGACCTCGTCGAAGCCACAGGCCAGCGCCTGCGGGAACTGGTCCGAGAACAGCGGGCCGGATGCGCGCAGCAGTCCTGTAAAACCGTGTTCGCGCAATTGCCGGGCGAGCGAAAAACCTCGACCGTCGGCGGCGCTGGGAAAGCGGATCGCTATCAGCGCGAGCGTGCCGAAATAAGGCTCCAGCTCCGCCGTGCGGACATTGTTCTCGACCAGCACGCCGAGCGGCGCGCCGCCTTGGACGGCAAGTTCCGCTTCAAGCGCGGCCAGCGGAACGATCGGCGTCTTGCCGGCGATTTTCTCGCCGTCTTGAAGATGGGCGAAGGAATCGACCTTTTCGCCCTGGCGATCAAGCAACAGCATCGGCGATCTCCTTGAACGCGGCCTTGAAGGGCGCGAGGCCGAGACGGCGATAGGCTTCGATGAAGCTCTCGCCCGGCTCTCGCTGCGAAAGATAGACCGCGACGACGCGGTCGATCGCTTCCGGGACCAGCTCGGCGGGCAGGCCGGGGCCAAGCAATTCGCCAAGCGCGTAATTTTCGCCCGGATCGCCGCCGATGGTGATCTGGTAGGATTCCGCGCCCTTCTTCTCCAGCCCCAGAATGCCGATATTGCCGATATGGTGATGGCCGCAGGCGTTGATGCAGCCGGAGATCTTGATGCTGAAATCGCCGATCTCCTTCTGTTTCGCGGGATCGGCGAAATGCTCCGCCAGAGCCTGCGCGACGGGGATCGAGCGTGCGGTGGCCAGCGCGCAATAATCGAGGCCGGGGCAGGCCAGAATATCGGTAACGAGCCCGACATTCGGCGTGCCGAGGCCTTCGGCGCGCAGCACGGCGAAGATTTCTGGAACGTCGTCGAGGCGCACATGCGGCAGGACGATGTTCTGCATATGGGTGACGCGCGCCTCGTCGAAGGAATACTTCTCGGCGAGATCGGCGATGACGCGCATTTGATGCGAGGTTGCGTCGCCCGGCGCCTGGCCAATGGGCTTCAGGGAAATCGTCAGGGCCGTATAGCCGCGCTGCTTGTGGCGGAAGAGATTGTGCTCGACGAAACGCGCCAGTTCGGCGTCCGCGGCCTGGGCCTGTTCCAGCTTGCGCGAAACGTCGGGCAGACTCTCATAGGCGGGCGGCGCGAAAAAAGCGGCGATGCGCGCAAATTCCTGCGGATCGACGTCATTGCGCGGAGAATCGATCGCGGCGAATTCCTCCTCGACCTTGGCGCGAATGGCGTCGATGCCGATCTCGTGGACGAGGATCTTGATGCGCGCCTTATATTTATTGTCGCGGCGGCCTTCGAGATTATAGACGCGCAGCACGGCTTCCAGATAGCTGAGCAGCTTTTCGCGCGGCAGGAATTCGCGCAGAACCTTGCCGACCATGGGCGTGCGGCCGAGGCCTCCGCCGATCAGAATCTGATAGCCGACCTGCTGCGTCGCGGGGTCGCGCACGATGCGTACGCCGACGTCGTGGGACTTCAGCACCGCGCGGTCCTGCGTGGCGCCGGTCACGGCGATTTTGAACTTGCGGCCAAGCCATTCGAATTCCGGATGCAGGCTCGACCATTGCCGCAGCAGTTCGGCGATGGGGCGCGGATCCTCGAACTCGTCATGGGCGACGCCGGAGAAATGATCCGCGGTGACATTGCGGATGCAATTGCCGGAGGTCTGGATGCAGTGCATCTCGACATCGGCGAGCAGGCCGAGGATGGCCGGAACGTCCTTGAGCTTCGGCCAGTTGAACTGGAGATTCTGCCGCGTGGTGAAATGGCCGTAGCCGCGGTCATAGACGTCGGCGATATGTGCGAGCTGGCGCAACTGCCGCGCGTGCAACGTGCCATAGGGAACAGCGATGCGCAGCATATAGGCGTGCAATTGCAGATAGAGCCCGTTTTTCAGGCGCAGCGGACGAAATTCCTCTTCGGTCAGCGCGCCGGAAAGGCGGCGCTCGACCTGGCTGGCGAATTGCGCCACGCGTTCGCGCACCAGGCGCTCGTCGAATTCGTCATAACGATACATCGGTCAACCTCGCCGCTCTGGGCGTTTGAATTGTCGTCGCTCGGACCGCGACAGGTCGCGGCGATCGTCCTTCGCCGGATCGGATGAGGCCGGGCGTCAGTAATCGAAATCCGCCTGCTTGCCGAGATCGCGCCTCACGCTCGGGCCGTGCATGCGCAGAACCTCACGGTAATGGCGGGGAACCGGAAGGCCGCCCTCGCCAACCTGCACGTCGACCAGATAGGGATCGACGACTTTGCATTGGCGCAATTCGGTCGCGCCGAATGCCTCCAGGGCCTGAGCGGCGGCCTCGTCGCCGGCGACCAGGGCCTGACGGGGGTCGCGCGTCCATCCGCCTGCGACGGCGTAAACCACGTCGCCTTCCAGCAGGTCGTTGGCGACAAGGATCACCGGCAGGGGAGGTCGCTTCACGGCGGCCATATGAATTTCCTCATTTTGCTTCGGATGCGAATTTGCTTCAGACGCGCGAAAAAATTGCTTTCGCGCTGCTTGGGAGAGAATAATTCGGAGCGAATGACGTTTCAATGAGCAGAATAAGAAAATAATTTTGAATTTTGCTCATTTTGGAGATAGAAAACGCTGTTTTAGTAGATTGTCAGGCTCAAAAAGAAAAGAATTTACTGCCCACGCCTGAAATCGAAGCCGCTATCCGCTTCTGGCGCATTTCGCCATTCAGGCGCGGCGCGAGGCATGTTAGGAGATTGCCGAAAGAAAGGCGGGAGCTCCATGCGTTCGAGCGGAAAAACTCTGGTCACTGGCGCCACCGGTTTTGTCGGCGCGGCGGTCGCCCGCGCACTGATCGCGCGCGGCGAGCGCGTCGTCCTGCTGGCGCGCAAGGATTCGCCGCGCGGCAATGTCGAGGGACTCGACGCCGAAGTGGTCATCGGCGATCTGCGCGACGCCGTCTCGCTGCGGCCGGCCCTGCACGGCGTCGACAAGCTCTATCATGTCGCAGCCGATTATCGCATCTGGGCGCCGGACCCAAGGGATATCATCGAGGCTAACCGCGTCGGCGCGGGCAATGTCATGGCGGAGGCCCTGCGCGCGGGCGTGACCCGCATCGTCTATTGCTCATCGGTGGCGACGCTCAAGCTGAATATCGAGGGCAGCCCCGTCGATGAGACGTCGCCCGCCGCGCCGGACCAGGCGATCGGCGCCTATAAGAAGAGCAAGACCATCGCCGAGCGGCTGGTCGAAAAGCTGATCGCGGAGCAGGGCCTGCCCGCCGTCATCGTCAATCCCTCCACGCCCATCGGTCCGCGCGATATCAAGCCGACGCCGACGGGCCGCATCATCGTCGAGGCCGCCAGCGGCAAGATGCCGGGCTATATCGATACAGGCCTCAATCTCGTGCATGTGGACGATGTCGCCGCCGGCCATCTCGCCGCGATGGACAGGGGCCGCATCGGCGAACGCTATATTCTCGGCGGTCAGGACGCGCCGCTGGCTCAGATGCTCGGCGAGATCGCCGCGCTGGTCGGGCGCCAGCCACCCCGGCTCAAAGTGCCGCGTCGCCCCTTGTTTCCGCTGGCTTACGCGGCGGAGGCCGTGGCGCAGATCACGCGCAAGGAGCCCTTCATCACCGCCGACGCCTTGCGCATGGCGAAATACCGCATGTATTTCTCCTCCGCCAAGGCGGAGCGCGAACTCGGCTATCAGGCGCGGCCTTATGCGCAGGCTCTGGCCGACGCCGTGGAATGGTTCCGCGAAAAGGGCATGATCGCGTGAGCGTCGCTGACGTTCAGATCTGGCTCGGACTGCTGGTCCTTGCGATCTGGCTGGTTCTGGTCTTTGCGCGCGGAAATTTCTGGCGCTGCCTCGACCGCGACGATCTCGACGATCCGCCGCAGCCCGGCCAGTGGCCCAGCGTGGTCGCCGTCGTCCCGGCGCGCGACGAGGCCTCGGTCATCGCGACAAGCCTGGGCTCGCTGCTGGCGCAGGATTATCCGGGCGAATTTCACATTATTCTGGTGGACGACCAGAGCGCCGACGGCACGGCGGAAATCGCGCGCGCCTGCGCCGCCGGCGCCGGGCGTGCGGAACGGCTCGTGATCGTCTCCGGCGCGCAGCCGCCGCAGGGCTGGACCGGCAAAGTCTGGGCCATGGCGCAGGGCGTGAGGCTGGCACGCGAAACATTCGCTCCGCGCTATATCCTGTTCACCGATGCCGATATCGCGCATCGCCCGGACAATCTCCGCGCCGTGGTCGTGCGGGCGGAAGCCGGCGGTTATGGGATGGTGTCCCTGATGGCGACGTGGCGCTGTCAGAGCGCCGCCGAGAAATGGATGATCCCGGCTTTTACTTATTTCTTCCAGATGCTCTACCCCTTCCGCTGGGTCTCGGACGTGCGGAAAAGGGACGCCGGGGCCGCCGGCAATAGCATGCTGACCCGGGCCGACCTGCTCGAAAAGGCCGGCGGGATCGAATCCATCGCCAACGCCCTGATCGACGATTGCGCGCTCGGCGCCCGCATGAAGACCGTCGGGCCGATCTGGCTCGGCCTGTCGCAGCGGCTGCAATCGCTGCGCCCCTATCCGCGCTTCGTCGATATTCACAAGATGGTGTCCCGCTCGGCTTATGCGCAATTGCGCTTCTCGCCGGTCTGGCTCGCAGGCGCGGTTTTGGGCCTCGCGCTCACTTTTTTCGCGCCCGTCCTGCTCGCCGTTTCCGCCCCCGGAATCGCGGGCTTGTGCGGGATCGCGGCTTATGTGCTGATGAGCGTGAGTTTCGCGCCGATCCAGCGTTTTTACGGTCTGCCGCGTTGGCGCGCGCTGGTTTTGCCGCTTATCGCCGCGCTTTATATGGTCTATACGCTCGATTCAGCCCTGCAATATTGGCGCGGGCGCGGCGGCATGTGGAAAGGCCGCGCGCAGGCGCATGTTGCTTATCCAGCGCGCGAGGCGCGGAAAACCATCGAGACGGAGACGTCATGAGCGCCGCCGACAGCGCCGCCAAATCCGCGCCGGTCACGGCGGAAAGCCTGCGCTCGGGCAAGAGCGGCGGCGACGAGAATTTCCCCGTCGCCTCGCTGCTGATCGCCGCGCCTTTGCGTCCGGTGATCCTCGCCTTTTACGATTTCGTGCGCGCGGGCGACGACGTCGCCGACCATCCGACCCTGCCGCCTGAAACCAAGCGCGCGCTGCTGGACCAGCTCGACCGCAGCCTGATCGGCGAAAGCGACGCCGAGCCGCTCGGCGTGACCTTGCGCGCCAAACTCGCGGCGCGCGGCCTGACCGACCGCCACGCCCGCGACCTGCTCGACGCCTTTCGCCGCGACGTGGACAAGAACCGGTACGAGAGCTGGGACGAACTGATCGATTATTGCCGCCTTTCGGCCATGCCGGTCGGGCGCTTCCTGCTCGACGTCCATGGCGAGAGCCGCGACCTCTGGCCGGCGTCCGACGCCGTTTGCGCCGCCTTGCAGATCAATAATCATCTGCAGGATTGCGCCAAGGATTACCGCGCCATCGACCGCGTCTATGTCCCTCGCGACGCGCTGGCGGCGGCGGGCGCGCGGGTCGAGGATCTTGCCGCCGAAAAGGCGACGCCGGCATTGCGCGCGTGCCTGCGCGATCTCGCGGTGCGGAACCGCGCCCTGCTGGTAGAGGGCGCCGGCCTGCCGCGCGAGATCAAGGATTTCCGCCTCAGCATGGAGATCGCGGTGGTGGTGCGCCACGCCTTCGCCATCGCCGATCTGCTGATCGCGCGCGATCCGCTGAGCGAAAACGTGAAACTGGGCAAGGGCCAGATGCTGGCCGGCTCAATCATCGCTGCGGCCGGCGAGGCTTTTTCCCATCTCGCGGGGCGGAGGGCCTGATGTCCGCGGCGATCGACGAGGCGGCCGATGTCGCGCGCCAGCGCGCGCGCAAAAGCTCATTCTACCGGGCCATGGCGATCCTGCCGCGCGAAAAGCGCGACGCCATGTTCGAGATCTATTCCTTCTGCCGCGCGGTGGACGACATAGCGGACGAGGGTGGCGACAAGGCTACCAAAAAGGCCGGACTCGAGTCCTGGCGCCGGGCCATCGAGGCGCTTTACGACGGCGGTCACGCCGGCCTCGCGGAGGGGCTTGTCACGCCTTTGCGCGAGTTCAGTTTCGCACGCGAGGATTTCCTCGCCGTGATCGACGGCATGGAAATGGATGTCGACTCCGACATTGTCGCGCCGGACACGGCGACGCTCGACCTCTATTGCGACCGCGTGGCGAGCGCGGTGGGGCGGCTTTCGGTACGGGTGTTCGGCCTGCCGGAAGGCGAGGGAATAGCGCTGGCCCATCATCTCGGCCGCGCGCTTCAGCTCACCAATATTCTGCGCGACGTCGATGAGGACGCCGCCATCGGACGCCTGTATTTGCCGCGCGAAAATCTCGCCGCCGCCGGGATTCAGGACCCAACGCCGGAAAAGGTGACGGCGATGGCCAATCTCGACGCGATCTGCCTGCCGCTGCTGCAACAGGCGAAACAGCATTTCGAGCAGGCCGACGCCATCATGGCCGCGCAGCCCCGTGAAAAGATTCGCGCGCCGAAGATCATGAGCCTGGCCTATGGCGCGATCTGGCGGAAGTTGGAGGCGCGGGGCTTCAAACAGCCGCGCGAAAAAATCGGCACGCCGAAACTGGCGCTGGCGGTCGCGATCCTCCGTTACGGGTTTTTCTGATCATGGCGCGGGTTCACATCATCGGGGCGGGCCTCGCCGGCCTTTCGGCGGCTGTCGAACTCAGCCCCGGCGCGGAGATTTCGCTTTACGAGGCGGCGCCGCAGGCAGGCGGACGTTGCCGATCTTATTTCGATTCAAGTCTGAACATGACCATCGACAACGGCAATCACCTGTTGCTGTCGGGCAACGCGTCCGCTCTGGCCTATGCGAAAAAGATCGGCGGCGAGGCCAAGCTCGCCGGGCCGGACGAAGCGACATTCGATTTCTGCGACCTCGCGCGCAACCGGCGCTGGACGCTGCGGCCCAACGCCGGAAAATTGCCGTGGTGGATTCTCATGCCGGACCGCCGCGTGCCGAATACGGCGGGTCTGGATTATCTCGCTTTGGTCAGGCTGCTGTTCGCCAAACCGGACCAGCTGCTGCGCCCTGTGCTGGGAACGGGCGAGATCGCCCGCAACCTCTGGGACCCTCTCTTCATATCGGCGCTCAACACAGATCCCGCCGAGGCCTCGGCGGCGCTGGCCGGCGCTATCGTGCGCGAGACCTTCGCCGAGGGGGGCGACGCCTGCCGCCCGCTGGTGGCGGTCGAGGGTCTGTCGGCCGCCTTCATCGACCCGGCGCTGGACTTTTTGCGCGCGCGCGGCGCCGACATTCGCTTCGGCGCCAAATTGCGCGCGATCACATTTGAGGGCGACCGCGCGACCGCGCTCGATTTCGGCGAGGACGTCGTGACGCTCGCTCCGGAAGACAAGATCGTGCTCGCGGTGACGGCGCCCGTCGCGTCGGCTTTGCTGCCGGGCCTCAAGGCGCCGGACGAATTCCGCGCCATCGTCAACGCCCATTTCGCTTATCCGGCGCCGAAGAACATGCCGCTGCTGACCGGGGTGAT
This sequence comes from Rhodoblastus sp., assembly GCF_019449565.1. Taxonomy (GTDB): domain Bacteria; phylum Pseudomonadota; class Alphaproteobacteria; order Rhizobiales; family Beijerinckiaceae; genus Rhodoblastus. The sequence continues at coordinate 123,646 of NZ_JAGRPM010000088.1, forward strand.
CGGCGGGGCGAGCGAATGGCTGTTCGGCTTTTCCGACCGCCTTTCCGTGACCATCAGCGCCGCCGAACGCTTTCTGGCGACGTCGCGCGAGGAATTGGCCGACATGATCTGGGCAGAAGTCCAGGCCGTGGCGGGCTTTTCGGCGCCTTTGCCGGCGTGGCAGATCATCAAGGAAAAGCGCGCCACTTTCGCCGCCACGCCGAAACAGGACGCGCTCCGTCCCGGCGCCGGGACGCAATGGCGCAATCTCGCGCTCGCCGGCGACTGGACCCAGACCGGCCTTCCCGCGACCATCGAGGGCGCGATCCGCTCGGGCGTCGCGGCGGCGCGCCTCTGCGCCGATCGGTCGTTTTCTACCGCGTCCGCGCCTGGTCAATGACCCACTGGACCGGATCCGGCTCGAAGTCTCTGTTCTTCCACTCGTAAAAGGTCTTGACCGGGTTGAAGGCTGCGTTCGCCGTGGCGATCATCGGAGCGATATTGGGGTGCTGGGAGCAGAATTTCTTCACAAGCCTGTAATTCTCCGGCATGCGAAGGAAATCCTCGGACTTGCTCAATTTGGCGGACAAATTCGAAAAGCCCGCATGGTCGGCGCGCAAATTGGTTCCGCCCGTCTCGGATGTGTAGATATTCGTCACCAGGACGGCGAAATACTCCTCTTCGTCGCCATAGCCGCTCATCGGCCCCGTCAAGGTTTTTTGATTGAAGTCCCTGCCCGTGAAACGGGCCGAGTGAACAAGTTCATGCAGCAATATCTCGTCCGGTTTTGAACCGGGTCCACTCGCGCATGAACCGGTCATCCATGTATCGGGAGAGTAATGCACGGTCGCCCGTCCCGGCACGGTGAAAAATCCAGCCCTCATTTCGGGCCAATCCTCTCCGGGTTGGTTTCCGGTTGCGTTGCACACGCCGAATTGTTTCGCGTCCTGAGTATTCCATGGCACGATCTCGACGCCGCCATGCGCGGTGATTTTCCGAAAAATGGCGCGAGGAACGGCGAATTTGGAAAGCAACACCAGGATGTTGCTTAACTTAATCTCGTAAAGGCGCTGATCGGCACTGTTGAGACCGTCGCCGTCGATGACGATACCGAGATGAGGAAATTCCATACTCATGTTTTCCTCCCGACTTTTTCAGGCTTGTCGCGCGGGGCGCCGGACGCTTTTCAAGGCGCGTTTCTGAAAATTGCCGCACCACTTAAACCGCGGATCGCATAAAAGGTTCGGCGCCATCGAATCCGGGGCCATCGTTGCAAATTATCAAGGAAAAGCGCGCCACCCAGATCCCTTTTCCGCAACCATCGAAGGCGCGATCCGCTCTGGAATCGAAGCGGCCACGCTGCTGGCGTGACCATCGTCACGGTCACCTCTGCCAAGCTTGTGTTAAAATAACAACGGATCGCTTTGGAGGCGCGCCTGGAATCCCTCCAGCGCGCCTTGGGGAGATGGTCGCAATGGAACATTAAACCCGTTGCGCCGCGTTCGGGATTTTCAGCGCCGCAATTCTGTCGGCGCCCGCATTGGGGAACCGCGCATCTGAAGCGCAATGGGCTCCGCCGCCTCCGGACGGGCGCGGGCCTCCTCCGCCGCCCCCCGGAGGCAGGCGTCCTCCACCACCTCCGCCGGGCAGAGGCTGGGGCGGTCCTCCACCACCCCCGCCGGGCAGGGGCTGGCGTGGTCCTCCGCCACCACCGCCGGGCGGCGGCTGGGGCAGTCGCTGGACTTGCTGGTTGCGCCCGTCGCCTTGGGGTCCGCGCAGGGTCTGCGGCTGGCGCTGAGCCGATCGGGGCCGGGGCCTGCATATCGGCTCTCGGCTCTCGGCCCTCGATCCTCGCGGCGGGGCTGTTCAGGCTTTTTGCGAGTCGGGCTTTTTGCGAGTCGGGCGTTTTTGCGAGTTGAGCGTTTTTGATTGACTCGTGGCGGGCTTGGCCTATGTCGCTAGGCGAACGTCTTGCCGAAGGCTGCGGCTATCGGGACGACGGCGCGTGGTTTCGAATTTGCCGAGGCGGGCCTTGCAGAATTCCGCAGCATATGATGGAGCGCCGGCGCGTGCGGCGCGGCGCGGTCGCGGCGAGCTTGTCCGGCCGCGCATCGCCATTGTCGTCGGCATGAAGTCCGAGGCGCGCATCGCCGCCGCGGGCGCGGACCTGACGATCATTGGCGGCGGTTCGGCGGCGCAGGTGGAGCATGGCCTCGCCCGCGCCCATCATCGCGCGAGGGCGGATGGCAAGCCGCTGCATGGCGTGCTGAGCTTCGGCATCGCGGGCGCGCTGGCCCCGCATCTGCGTCCGGGCGATGTTTTGCTGCCGCACGCCGTCCATGCAGGCGGCAAGGCCTATGCTTGCCATGCGGGATGGACGGGCCAGTTGTCGCGTCATTTGCCGCATGCGCATAGCGGCGCACTGCTGGGCGTCGATCAGCCGATCCTGACGCCGGAGCACAAGCGCCGGCTGCACGGCGCCCATGGCGCGCTGGCGGTCGATATGGAATCGCATGGCGCCGCGCGTTTCGCGACCACGAACGGCCTGCCTTTCGCGGCTTTGCGCGCAATCGCCGATCCGCAGGGCCGCGCCATTCCCCCGGCGGCCATGGCGGGCTTCAAACCCGATGGAACGGCGGACATCTGGGCGGTTCTTGCCGCGCTCGCGCTCAGCCCGGGCCAGCTCGGCGGTCTGATCCGCACGGCCTTCGACGCCCGGGCCGGAATGGCCGCCTTACTCGGCAGCCGCCGTACGCTCGGGAGCTTTTTCGGCTTCGATGATCTCGTTTAGCCGTTGGCCGATCTGCGCCGTATAGGCGTATTCGGCAGGGCGCTGCTTGTCGAGCGGGATGTCCGGGGCGAAAGGGCCTTCCGTATTCACGCCGAATAGCGCGACCTTGAGCGCCGCGAAGGGATTCTTCACCGCATGGGTGACGGCGCTCGGCTCGAAGCCGCAATGCACCATGCAGTCGGCGCATTTCTCGTAATTGCCGACGCCGTAGGAATCCCAATCCGTGGTCTCCATCAGCTCCTTGAAGGTCTTGGCGTAGCCTTCGTTGAGCAGATAGCAGGGACGCTGCCAGCCGAACACCGTGCGCAGAGGATTGCCCCAGGGCGTGCAATGATAGGTCTGGTTGCCGGCCAGGAAATCGAGAAACAGCGACGACTGGAAAAAGGCCCATTTGCGGCCCTTGTCGCCGCGCCGGAAGATCGCGCGGAACAATTCCTTGGTCTTGTTGCGGTTCAGGAAGTGGTCCTGATCCGGGGCGCGCTCATAGGCGTAGCCGGGCGAGACGGTGGCGCTGTCCACGCCCATGCCCTTGAGCGTATCGAGGAAGCCGGCGACGCGCTCGGGGTCGGCGTCATTGAAGAGGGTGCAATTAATGGTGACGCGGAAGCCTTTTGCACGGGCGGCCTTGATGGCGGCGACGGCGCGGTCGTAGACGCCCGCCTGGCAGACGGATTTGTCGTGCATCTCGCGGTCGCCATCGAGATGGACCGAGAAATTAAAGGCTTGCGAGGGTTCGAACTCGCTCATTTTCTTTTCGAGCAGCAAGGCGTTGGTGCAGAGCGTGACGAATTTGCCGCGATCCAGCGCGCCGCGCACGATCTTGCCGATTTCCTTGTGCAGCAGCGGCTCGCCGCCGGCGATCACCACCACGGGGGCGCCGCATTCGTCGATCGCCTCCATGCAGTCTTCATAGGGCAGGCGCTGGTTCAGGATCTTGTCGGGATAGTCGATCTTGCCGCAGCCGGCGCAAGCGAGATTGCAGCGGAATAGGGGTTCGAGCATCAGGACGAGGGGATAGCGCTTCCGTCCGAGCAAATGCTGCTTGAGGATATAGGCGCCGATCCGCGCCCCCTGAATCACCGGGATTCCCATTGCCGCTCCTCTGGCGTCGGCGCCCCGCGCCTTTGAATTGTCAGCTTTCCAACGGACCAATAGGCCGAATAAGCCTTTTGTCGCAAGCAAAAACCTGGCTGCGCCAAATGGTCTGGAGACGAATAATGCGCTGGGCTGGTTCCCTTTCCCGCAAAAATAAAGCAGTTTCCCAGCGCCGGCGGCGGCGATCATGCCTGAATCGCGCTGGTGTGGGAATGACATGACCGACACTGACGAGTTTCTTCACCCGGACGCCGAAGAGATCGGCATTGTCGCGCGAACCGTCGCCTTCTGCGCCGCTCACAAGTTCCTGGTTCTGGCCCTTTCGCTCGTTGTGACCGTCCTCGCGGGGCTTTACGCGGCGGACCGCTTCGCCATGAGCACCGACCTCAACAAGCTCATCAATCCCGATTTGCCTTGGCGCCAACGTGAGATTGCGCTCGGGAAAGCCTTTCCTCAGCGCGAAAACATGATTCTGGCGGTGCTCGACGGGCCATCGCCGGAACTGGCGACCAAAGGCGCGCTGGCGCTGGCCGAGGCGCTCAAGCCGCAGACGCAGTTTTTCGCGGGCGTCACCAGCCTCGAAACCAGCGATTTCTTCCGCCGTAACGGCCTTTTGTACCTTCCGGCCAAGGAGGTCGAGGCGAAGACGGACCAGCTGATCGAGGCCCAGCCCTTCCTTGGGGCGCTGGCCAAGGACCCCACCCTGCGCGGATTTTCCGGCGCGCTCGGCCTGATGGCGCGCGGCGGAAAGGAGGCCGCGGGCCTCGCCAAGCCGCTCGAAAGCATCGCCGGCGCGGTCGAGGCCGCCAATGCCGGAAAGCCGAGCGATTTTTCGTGGTCGGCCTTGTTCTCGGGCGAACCGCCGGCGGCGCGCGACAAGCGGCGCTTCCTGATGGTCAAGCCGGTGATGGACTTTTCCGCGCTGGAGCCGGGCGCTGATGCCGCCGACGCCTTGCGCGCGACCGCGCAGCAGATCGGCCTGACGCCGGAGACTGGCTACCGCCTGCGCCTGACCGGCGACGTGGCGCTGCAGGACGAGGAATTCTCGACGCTGGCCGAAGGCGCGGCGCTCAACAATAGCCTCATGGTTCTGGCGGTTCTCTTCATCCTCTGGCGCGCCTTGCGCTGGGGGCGGCTGATCCTCGCCGTGATGGTCAATCTGGTGATCGGCCTGGCCGTCACCGCCGCGCTGGGCCTTTGGATGGTCGGGTCGCTCAATCCCATTTCCGTCGCCTTCGCGGTGCTCTTTGTCGGCATCGGCGTGGATTTCGGCATTCAGTTCTCGGTGCGCTACCGCGAAGAGCGCTATCGCGACGATAATGTGCAGCGCGCCCTGAATTCGTCGGGCGCGAAAGCCAGCCTGCCGCTGGCTCTGGCCGCGGCCGCGACGGCCGCGGGCTTTTATTCCTTCATCCCGACCGATTATCGCGGCGTCTCGGAACTTGGCCTGGTCGCTGGCGGCGGCATGATCGTCGCCTTCCTGACTTCGATCACGGCGCTGCCGGCCCTGCTGGCAGTCTTGAAGCCCCCGTCCGAAACGAAGCCTGTCGGCTACGCCTTCCTCGCGCCGCTCGACGAATTCCAGATGAGCCATCGCAAAGGCATCATCGCGGCGGCGCTCGGTCTGGCTTTGCTCGGCTCGCCGCTGTTGACCAAGGTGCGGTTCGACTACAACCCGCTCAATCTGCGCAGCGCGCAGACTGAATCGGTGGCGGCCCTGCTCGATCTGATGCAGGACCCGCACACGAGCCCAAATATCATCGAGGTTCTGGCGCCGTCGCTGGCGGCGGCGGACCAGCTCGCGGTCAAGCTGCGCGCCCTGCCTCTGGTCGAGGGCGTGACCAGCCTGTCGGATTTCGTGCCCGAGGATCAGGCGCCCAAACTCGCGGCAATTTCGGAGGCGCGCGGCCTGCTCGGCCCGAGCCTCGATCCCGGCCGCCCGCGTCCGGCCTCGGACGCCGAGGACGTCCAGGCTCTCGCTGGCGCCGGCGCGGCTTTGCGCAAGGCGGCGGGCGAAAGTCAGGAGCTGGCGCCGCTCGCCCGCCTCGGCGTGGCGCTCGAACGCCTGAGCCAGGGGCCGGAGCCGGCCCGCGCGCTCGCCCGGGCGTCGCTGATCGCGCCAATGCAGGCCTTGCTCGACGACGTGCGCCTGACCCTTCAGGCCGGCCCGGTCACGATCGACAATCTGCCGCAGGAGCTGCGCCGCGACTGGATCACGGCGGACGGGAGGGCGCGGCTTGAGATCGCCCCGCGCGGCGACAAGAACGATTACGACAAGATGCGGCCCTTCGTGGATCAGGTTCTGGCGGTCGCGCCCGACGCTTCCGGCGCGCCGGTTTCCATCCTCGCCTCGGGCGACACCGTCATTCGCGCCTTCATGGAGGCGGGCGCGCTGGCCCTGATCTCGATTTCCCTCCTGCTGTATCTGGCGTTGCGCCGGGTCGGCGACGTCGCCTTGACCCTCGCGCCGCTGCTGCTCGCGGGCGTCTATACGATGGAAATCTGCGCCCTGATCGGCTTGCGGCTGAATTTCGCCAATATTATCGCACTGCCTCTGCTGCTCGGCCTCGGCGTCGCCTTCAAAATTTATTATGTGATCGCCTGGCGGGCCGGCTCGGCCAAATTGCTGCGCACGGGGCTGACGCGGGCGATCTTCTTCAGCGCCATGACCACGGCCACCGCCTTCGGCAGCCTCTGGATGTCCAATCATCCCGGCACGTCGAGCATGGGCAAGCTGCTGGCCCTGTCGCTGGCCACCACGCTCTGCGCGGCGGTCCTGTTCCAGCCGGCCCTGATGGGCCCGCCGCGCGCCCGCAAGACGCAAGATCAGGAGGAAGTCGAGGAGGAAGCGGAGGACGAGGCCAGGGAGGAAGCCAAGGTGGAATCGAAGTGACCGCGACGCCCGCAAAGATCGGCGTCCTGACCATTTCCGACCGCGCCAGCGCCGGAATCTACGAGGATGTTTCCGGCCCCGCCATCGCCGAATGGCTCGGCAAGGCCCTGTCCGTGCCCTATGAACTAGACGTAAGGGTGATCCCAGACGGTTTCGAACGCGTGCGGGACGAGCTGATCGACATGGCCGACAAAGCGGGCTGCTGCCTGGTCCTGACCACGGGCGGCACCGGGCCGGCTCCGCGCGACCTGACGCCGGAGGCGACTCTCGCCGCCGCCCACCGCGAAATGCCCGGATTTGGCGAGCTCATGCGCATGAAAAGCCTGGAGCAGACGCCCACGGCCATCCTGTCGCGCCAGACGGCGGCCCATCGCGGCGCCTGCCTGTTCGTGAACCTGCCGGGCAGCCCCCGTTCGATCGATCTCTGCCTCAAGGCGGTCTTTCCGGCCATCCCCTATTGCGTGGAGCTGATCGGCGGCGCATGGCTGGACACGCATGGGGATTTTGTCAAAACAGTGCGGCCGATGAAAAAATAGGCTGAAGCGCTGCTTTTTCACCCATGGAATTTTTCTTCGGGCGACTATGATAATCTGCGCCGGTCGCTAAAATTTAGGCAGCGTCGCCTCCGGGCGACGTGGAGTCGGTACGGGTTGTTCAGGGGGAGTAATGCTGGGACCGACGCCGGGGAGCGCCTCGAACGCCAAGGCGAGGCGCCTGGTGGAGATGACGGCGGCTTATCGGCCGCTTGACGGCGCGCCCGATGAATTCATTGGCGCGGACGGACGTCCGCGCGGTCATTGGCTTGAATTTTTTGACAAGATGGCGGGGCTGGGCGGCGATGACATCGCTCGCCGTTTCGAGGCCATCGAGCGTAATATCCGCGAGCAGGGCGTGTCCTATCGCGCCTATGGCGAGACGGTGGACCGCACCTGGCCGCTCAGCCACATGCCGCTGCTGATCTCGGAACAGGACTGGGCCGTGATCGAAGCGGGCGTCACCCAGCGCGCCGAGGCCTTCGAGGGACTGCTCGCCGATCTCTATGGCAAGGGCGAACTGGTTTCCGAAGGCTTTCTGCCCGCCGCGGCGGTGACCGGCAGCGCGGATTTCCTGCATCCGATGGTCGGGGTCAAGCCGCGCGGCGGCCGCTATCTCAGCCTTTACGCCGCGGATCTCGGTCGCGGGCCGGACGGCCAGTGGTGGGTGCTCAACGACCGCACGCAGGCGCCCTCCGGCCTCGGCTATGCGCTGGAAAATCGCCTCAACCTGTCGCGCGCCTTCCAGACGATCTACCGCGACATGAACGTGCCTCGGCTGGCCCCGTTTTTCCAGGCCTTCCGCGCCGGGCTGGCGGGGCTCGCCAGCCGTTCGGAGCCGCGCATCTGCCTGCATACGCCGGGTCCTTTCAGCGAAACCTATTATGAGCAGGCCTATCTCGCGCGCTATCTCGGCTTCGTTCTGGTCGAGGGCGCGGATCTCGTCGCGCGCGACGGCCTCGCCCATGTCCGCACCATCGCGGGCATGAAGCGCGCGGACGTGATCTGGCGCCGCATCGACGCCGATTTCGCCGATCCGCTGGAGCTGAAGGGCGGCTCTCAGCTCGGCGTGCCGGGCCTCGTCGAGACGATCCGCCAGGGCAATGTCGCGGTCGCCAACGCACTCGGCGCCGGCGTCGCGGAAACCCCGGCTCTGCTGGGCTTCATGACCTCCATCGCCGGCCATCTGCTCGGCGAAAAGCTGATCCTGCCGACCATCGCGACCTGGTGGTGCGGGCAGGAGGCCGAGCGCGAATATGTGCTCGACCGTCTGGAGGACATGGCCATCGCCCCGGCTTTCGGCGCCTCGACCTCCCGCACCCTGCTCGGCCGCTCGGTCGTGGCGGGCGAGTTGACGAAAGTACAGCGCGACAAGCTCGCCAACGCGATCCGCGAACGCGGGGCGGATTTCGTGGGCCAGGAGGTCGTGCGCCTCTCGACCACGCCGGTCTGGGTCGAGAACAGGCTGGAGCCGCGTCCCTTCGTGCTGCGCGTCTATGCGGCCGTGGGTCCGGACGGCAAGTTTCAGGTCATGCCCGGAGGCTTCTGCCGCATTTCCGACCGGGTGGATTCGCGCGCCCTCGCCATGGGGCAGGGGGTGCAGACCTCCGACGTCTGGATCGCGGGCAGCCGCCCGGTCGAGCCGACCACGCTGCTGCCGCGCGGCGACACGGTTTCGATCCGGCGCATCATGGGCAATCTGCCGAGCCGCGCCGCCGACAACCTGTTCTGGCTTGGCCGCTATATCGAGCGCGCCGAGGCGACCTTGCGCCTGATCCGCTGCCTGACGCGGCGGGCGATCGAAAACGAGGACATGTTCCAGGAAGGCGCCGCCACCACGCAGCGCCTGCGCAAGCTGCTCGCCGACTGGGGCGCCGTGCCGGCCAAGCTCAAGGTCCCCCTTACGCCGCAGGGCTTCCTCAACGCGGCCATGTTCAACGTCGACGAATATGGCTCGGCGGTGTCGCTGGCCCGCGCCTCCCAGCGCACGGCCTCGGTGATCCGCGAACGCCTGTCGAGCGACACGTGGCGCATCGTCGTCGATCTGGGCCAGAAGCTGGAAGACGGCCGGGTTCCGCTCGACGAGCCGGAAATCCTAGAGCTGACAGACGGCGCGCTCCAGGCATTGGCCAGCATTTCCGGGCTGGCGCAGGAAAACATGAACCGGGTCGCCGGCTGGCGTTTTCTCGAAATCGGCCGCCGCCTCGAGCGCGGCGTCAACACCTGCCGCTTCATTCGCGCCTTCGGCATGGAGCAGGCCCGCGCCGCCGATTTCGATGTTCTGCTCGACCTGGTCGATTCGCAGATCACCTATCGCTCGCGCTATATCGCCGGCGTCGCGCCTTATCCGGTGCGCGACATGGCGCTGCTCGATCCCTATAATCCGCGTTCGGTCGCTTTCCAGACGGAAAAACTCGCCGAGCATATCGGGACGCTGCCGGTGCTGAAGCTCGACGGCATGCTGGAGGCGCCCAACCGCATCGCGATCGAGGTCAACGCCGATCTCGCCACCAAGGTCGCCGCGTGCATCACGGCGGAATTTGTCATATCGGTCGAGCGTCGACTCATGGGTCTCGCCGACGCCGTCGCCGCGCGCTATTTCTTGCAGGGCGCCCATGCGGCGCAGGCGGAAAAACAGGTGGGACTCGCATGATTTACGACATCCGCCACGTCACCACCTATAGCTATGAAAGGCCGGTGGCGTTTTCGCTCTGCGCCTTGCGGCTGCGGCCGACCAGCCGCGCGGGCCAGCGCGTGATCGACGTCAAGATCGACATCGATCCGCCGGCCGCCAGGCGCATCCAGCGCGAATGTTTTTTTGGCAATAGTTTCGAGATCGTCCGCATCGAGTCCGAGCATCGTGAGCTTTCGGTCACGGCGCGGGCGCGGATCGCAGTGTCGCGGCCCGTCGCGCCGGCGACCACGTCGAGCTGGGAGGAGGTGCGCCAGCTCGCCTTCAGCGTCGAGGATCTTGGGCCGCAATCGCCAGCCCATTTCATTTACGCCAGCCGCGCCATCACGCTCGATGAGCCGGTCGTGGCCTATGCCCGCGAGAGTTTCCCGCCCGGACGCGAGATTCTGGACGGCGCCGTGAATCTGATGGAGCGGATCTGGGACGATTTCGATTACGATCCCAAGGCGACCCTGGTCTCGACCCCGCTCGGCGAGGCGTTCGAGAAGAAGCGCGGCGTCTGCCAGGACTTCGCCCATATCATGATCGCGGGCCTGCGCGGCATCGGACTGCCGGCGCGCTATGTCAGCGGCTACCTGCGCACGGTGCCGCCCGCGGGCCAGGAGCGGCTCGAGGGCGCCGACGCCACTCACGCCTGGGTCGCGGTCTGGTGCGGGCCGTTTGACGGCTGGGTCGGTCTCGATCCCACCAACAAGATTCTGGTCGGCGACGACCACATCATTCTGGCCGAAGGTCGCGACTATTCGGACATCTCGCCAATCGACGGCGTCATTCTCTCCTCTGGGGGGCAGGACATCGATGTCGGCGTCGACGTCATCCCGGTCGCGTCGGAAAGCGTCCCCCAGACCTTCGGCTAAACCCGCCGGAAAGACTATGGCGCCTCTTTTTTAAGCTGGTCGCCCGCTGCGCCGACGAAAAGCCTGCAATTCGGACGTGACAGGCCCGCGCTTCAATCAGCATAAATGGAACAGCTCGCCGCCAAGAAAGGCACTCGCCGCAATGGCCATCCTCGCGAAACTCCACCACGCTACCCGCTATTCCTATGACCGTCCGGTCACTCTCGGCCCGCAGATCGTCCGGCTGCGTCCGGCGCCGCATTGCCGCACCCCGGTACTGGCCTATTCGCTGAAGATCCAGCCGGAAAACCACTTCATCAACTGGCAGCAGGACCCGCACGGCAATTATCTGGCGCGGCTGGTCTTCCCCGAACCGACCGACGAATTCTCGATCACGGTCGACGTGCTCGCCGAAATGGCGGTCTATAACCCGTTCGACTTTTTCATCGAGGAATATGCGCAGACGGTTCCGTTCAAATATGCCGAATCGCTGACGAAGGACATTTCCGCCTATATCGGCGCCGATCCGGCCGGACCGCTGCTCCAGGCCTATCTCGACACGATTCCGCGCAAGGAAACGCCCACGGTCGATTTCCTCGTCGCGCTGAACACGGCGCTGCAACAGAAGATCAAATATCTTGTTCGCATGGAGCCCGGCGTCCAGACTCCGGAGGAGACGCTGCAGCTGGCCTCCGGCTCCTGCCGCGACACCGGCTGGCTGCTGGTCCAGATCCTGCGCCATCTGGGCTTCGCCGCGCGTTTCGTCTCCGGCTATCTCATCCAGCTCAAGCCGGATGTGAAATCGCTCGATGGTCCGTCGGGCACGGATCACGACTTCACCGATCTGCACGCCTGGGCCGAGGTCTATATTCCCGGCGCGGGCTGGGTCGGCCTCGATCCCACCTCCGGCCTGTTCGCGGGCGAGGGCCATCTGCCGCTTGCCGCCACACCGCATTATTCCTCCGCCGCGCCGATTGAGGGCTATATCACCGGCGACGCCCACGCCGATTTCGGCTTCGAGATGACGGTGGAGCGGATCGACGAGAAGCCGCGCGTGACCGCGCCCTTCTCGGATGAGGCCTGGGAGGCGCTGGACGCGCTCGGCAAGAAGGTCGACGTCGATCTCAACGCCCAGGACGTGCGCCTGACCATGGGCGGCGAGCCGACCTTCGTCTCGATCGACCATTATCAGGCGCCGGAATGGAACACCGAGGCCGTCGGCCCGACCAAGCGCAATATCGCCGACGATCTGACCCGCCGCCTGCGCGAGGCCTTTGCGCCCAATGGTTTCCTGCATTACGGCCAGGGCAAGTGGTATCCGGGCGAAAGCCTGCCACGCTGGACCTTCTCGATCTACTGGCGCAAGGACGGCCAGCCGATCTGGCGCAACCTCGATCTGATCGCGCGCGAAAAGCCCGCCGTCTGGGCGACGCCCGATCAGGCGCGGCAGATGTGCGAGACCATCGCCGCCAAGCTGGAGATCACCGAGGATTACATCATCCCGGCCTATGAGGATCCGGCGGAATGGGTGCTCAAGGAGGCGGAGCTTCCGGTCAATGTGACGCCGGGCGATTCCAAGCTCGCCGAGGCGGAAGAGCGTGCCCGCTACGCCCGCGTGTTCGATCAGGGTCTCAATGTTCCGACCGGCTTCGTCCTGCCGGTGCAGCGCTGGAACGCCCAGACGCGCCAACGCTCGTGGATCAGCCAGAAATGGCCGCTGCGCCGCGGCGCCCTGTTCCTCAAGCCCGGCGATTCCCCGGTCGGCTTCCGCCTGCCGCTGGCCTCGCTGCCCTATATTCCGCAGAGCGCCTATCCCTTCGTCGTCGAACAGGACCCGACGGAATGGCGCCGCGCGCTGCCTTCGGCGGACGATATCGCGCAGAAATACCGGCGCGGCAATTACGAGACCGACCGGCAGGTCCTCAACCAGCAGCTGCTGGGCTTTTCAGCTGATGTCCGCACCGCCGTCGCGGTCGAGCCGCGTGACGGACGCCTGCATATTTTCATGCCGCCGGTCAGCTATCTCGAAGATTACCTCGAACTGCTCGCGGCGGTCGAAGCCAGCGCCGCCGATCTCGGCATGCCGGTCCATATCGAAGGCTATCCGCCCCCTCTCGACTGGCGCTTGCAAGTCATCCGCGTCGCGCCGGACCCGGGCGTGATCGAGGTCAACGTCCATCCGTCCGACAATTGGGACGAACTCGCCGCGATCAGCCGCCAGCTATACGACATGGCCCGCGAATGCCGGCTGGGGACGGAAAAATTCATGGTCGACGGGCGCCATGTCGGAACCGGCGGCGGCAATCATGTCGTCATCGGCGGCGCCACGCCCAATGATTCGCCCTTCCTGCGCCGTCCCGACCTGCTCAAGAGCCTCGTGGTCTATTGGCAGCGCCATCCGGCCCTGTCCTATCTGTTCTCCGGCCTGTTCATCGGCCCGACCTCGCAATCGCCGCGCGTGGACGAAGCGCGGCACGACTCGCTCTATGAGCTGGAGATTGCGCTGGCCAATACGCCGCGCCCCGGCGAGGGCCAATGCCCCGCCTGGCTGGTGGACCGCCTCTATCGCAACCTGCTCACGGACGTCACCGGCAACACCCATCGCGCCGAAATCTGCATCGACAAGCTCTATTCCCCGTCGGGTCCGACGGGGCGTCTGGGACTGGTCGAGTTCCGCTCGTTCGAAATGCCGCCGGACGCGCGCATGTCGCTGGCGCAGCAGTTGCTGCTGCGCGCCCTGGTTGCCTGGTTCTGGCGCGAGCCGCAGGAGGGCGAACTGGTCCGCTGGGGCACCAGCCTGCACGATCGTTTCATGCTGCCGCATTATGTCTGGCAGGATTTCCTCGACGTGCTCGACGACCTCAAGCGCGCGGGCTATGACTTCGACCGCGAATGGTACCGCGCGCAATTTGAATTCCGCTTCCCCTTCTATGGCCAGGTCGAGCATTCCGGCGTGAAGCTCGAAATCCGGCAGGCTCTGGAGCCCTGGCATGTCATGGGCGAAGAGGGCGCCGTCGGCGGCACGGTGCGTTTCGTCGATTCCTCGGTCGAGCGCCTGCAGGTGCGCGTCGAGGGCTTCAATGAGGAGCGCCATATCGTCACCTGCAACGGCCGTCGCCTGCCGCTCGGCTCGACGGGCCGTCGCGGCGAGGCGGTCGCGGGCGTGCGCTTCAAGGCCTGGCAACCTTATTCCGGCTATCACCCGACCATCTGGCCGCATACGCCCCTGACCTTCGACATCATCGACAAATGGAGCAAGAGGTCGCTGGGCGGCTGCGTCTATTACACGGCCCATCCCGGCGGCCGCAATTACGAAACCTTCCCGGTCAATTCCTATGAAGCCGAGGCGCGACGCCTCGCGCGCTTCCAGGATCATGGCCATACGCCGGGCAGGGTCTGGCTGCCGTCGGCGGAAGTCACCGGCGACTTCCCGACCACGCTCGACCTTCGCCGTCCGACCGGGGTGTGAGGCGACCTCCCTTCTCCCCTCGCGGGAGAAGGTGGTCCGAAGGACCGGATGAGGGGGCCGGGGGCCCACGATTTTCTCCCTCATCCGTCTTGCCACTTCCAGCGGCGATCCACCTTCTCCCGCCATAGCCCGTCGAAAGACCGGCGTTCCTTCGAACGCCCTACGGGAGAAGGGCCGTTCAAATCGGGGCGTCGGGCTTAACTTGAAGGAAAGACGCGCGCGTTACGCTGCCGCGTCGCCTTCAGGAATGCCCGATGACCGAAAACGTCTCTGCGCCCGCCGCCTTGCGCCTGCGCGATCTGCGCAAATCTTTCGGCAAGCCCGCTGTGGACGGGCTCGACCTGACAATCCAACCCGGCGAATTCTACGCCTTGCTCGGGGCCAATGGCGCCGGCAAGACCACGACCCTGCGCATGGTCGCAGGCCTGTTGCAGCCCGACAGCGGCGAAGTCTCGATTTGCGGGATCGACGCGCGGCGCAACCCGCTGGAGGCCAAGGCGCTTACCGCCTGGCTGCCCGACGAGCCTCTGCTCTATGACAAGTTGGCCCCGCTCGAATATCTGGAATTCGTCGCCGGGCTCTGGGGCATGGATTCGGGCGAAGCCGGCGCCCGCGCCGAAGACCTGCTGCGCCGCCTCGGCCTGTGGGAGCAGCGCAATCAGCGTTGCGAAGGTTTTTCACGAGGCATGCGGCAGAAGGTGGCGCTGGCGGGCGCGCTGATCCACGCG
Organism: Rhodoblastus sp.; assembly: GCF_019449565.1. GTDB lineage: Bacteria > Pseudomonadota > Alphaproteobacteria > Rhizobiales > Beijerinckiaceae > Rhodoblastus. The sequence goes on from NZ_JAGRPM010000088.1 coordinate 138,662, forward strand.
CCGCGCCTGCTGATGCTGGACGAGCCCTTGACCGGGTTAGACGCTGGCGCCTCGCGTCTGGTCAAGGACATGCTCGCCGAACAGACGCGGCAGGGCGTGGCCGTGGTGCTGACGACGCATATTCTGGAAGTCGCCGAAAAGCTCGCCGACCGCATCGGGATCATCGCCGATGGCAAATTGATCGCCGAGGGCGATCTCGGGCAATTGCGCCGCCTGAGCGCTCAAAACAGTGCTGAACGCAGCGCGAGCCTTGAAGACGTGTTCCTCGACCTCACCGCGCGCGGAGTCGCCGCGTGATCCCGCGCTCCCTATCGCTTGCTCGCCTCGTCCGCCATGATCTCGCCATTTCCTGGCGGCGCCTGTGCGGTTTCCTGCGCGCGAAAACGACGACCCGGGCCTTGATCGTTCTGGGGCTGGCTTCGGCGCTGCTGCATCTCGTCGCCTGGCCCTTGGCCTTGGGGTTGCTGGCGCTGGAGGCGCGCGACGGCGCCGTCGCGCTCGACGGGCTGGGCTTCGTCATCGTGCTGCCCTGGCTGATGTCGCAGGGCCTCACGGGGGCGACGCGGGCGCTCTATTCGCGCGGCGATCTTGATCTGCTGCTGTCCGCGCCTCTGCCGCCGCAAAAAATCCTGGCCTCGCGCGCGCTTTCGGTGGCCATCGAGAGTTTTGGCGCAGTCGGCATGTTCCTGTTGCCGGTGGCCAATATGGCCGCGATTCTGGGCGGCCCGCGCTGGCTCGCCGTCTATCCCGCGCTTGCGAGCGCGGTCCTGATGGCGACGGGCGCGAGCTTCGCCGCGACGCTCGGCCTGTTCCGGCTGCTCGGACCGAAGCGTACGCGCGCGGCCACGCAGGTGATCGCGACGCTGGTCGGCGCCTGGTTCGTGATCTGCGCGCAGATCTTCAATTTCATTCCGGAGGATAGCCAGAAGGCGTTGCGGCAGGCGCTCGCCCATCCCGCGCCGGGAAGCTGGCTCGATCCGCAGGGCGCGTTGTGGCTGCCGGCCCGCGCGGCGGCGGCTGAAGGACGCGCGCTGGCGCTCTGGGTCCTGCTGGGCTGCGGCGCCTTCATGCTGGCGGTTCGCGCGCTCGGTCCCGCCTTCGCGCGCGGCGCGCTGATCGCGGCGGGCGAGGGGAGGGCGCGGGCGGCGAGCCGCGACGGCAGCTTCCGCTGCGAGCGCGCTGGCGCCCTGCGGCGCAAGGAATGGCGGCTGCTCGCGCGCGATCCCTATTTGCTGTCGCAGATTCTGCTACAATCGCTTTACACCCTGCCGGTGGCGCTGATCATCTGGAAGAGCCTCGGTCCCAACGGCTCGGTCGCATTTTCCGTCGCGCCAGCGCTCGTCGCCATCGCCGCACAATTGAGCGCCGCGCTCGCCTTCCTGGCGGGTTCGAGCGAGGACGCCGGCGATTTCGTCGCAACGGCGCCGGTTCCGCCCGGTGAAATCCTGCGCCGCAAGATCGAAGCGATCGCGCTTCCCGTCGCGCTGCTGCTGGCCCTGCCGCTCGCCGGCGTGGCCTTCGCCGCGCCGCGCATCGGCCTCGTGACGCTCCTTTGCGCGGCGGCGGGGGCGGCGTCCACCGCCATTTTGAATTTCTGGAAGCCACTGGAAAACCGGCGCGGCGATCTCATCAAGACCCACGCCCAGAACAAGCTGGTCGGCCTCGTCGAGCATGGGCTTTCGATCTGCTGGGCGCTGGCGGCGTTGCTGCTCTGCCTTGGCTCCTGGACGGCGTTGGCGCCGATCGCCCTCGCGCTGGCCCTGTTGTGGGCGAACAAGCCGCGCGCGCCGGGCGTCAAGGCTTTCGCGCCGGCCTGACGGCCAGGGAAGCATTCCGCCAGAGGCCCTTGCCGCCAGAGGCCCTTTTGCCGCCAAAAGAAAAACGCCGGCCCCTGGGGACCGGCGCCAAGTTGGCCGCCTTCACGCGGTTTCCCACGGAGAGCAGCCTTCGACATCGCGCTTTAGCTGCGCGACATCATATAGAGCAATTGCGTCTCGAAGGCCGGGATCTTGGTCGCGCCAAACGCGCGCAAGGCGGCGGGCGCGTCCACGGCGACCACGGAATATCCGCCGGCAGCGCTTTTTTCCATCAATTCCGAAATTTCTTCCGCAAAGGCTTTCGCCGGATCGATTTTCGCCGGCAGATCCTGCGGCGACCATTTAGCAGCCCAGCCCCAGATCGTGTCGTGCCCGGCCGGAATATTGGCCGATATGAAATCCTGTGGGAGGTAGGGCCTCCCATTCTCATAAGGCATCATGTTTCCTCCCGCGAAAATGGCTGCCCAAACAGGCGCGGCCTCTCGCCTATGCTGTTGAATTAACCAGCCCGGTTCGTTCTTCTTTTCGAATTGGAACGCGCCCGTTTGCCGCTTTTAACGGTCTTGTGCTTTAGTCGTACCACAGTGTGTAGTATCGTGTAACAGGAATATGAACGCCGGCAATTGACCCAGCGCAAATTCAGCGCTCGATTGCGGCCTCGGGAATCCGATAGGCCGAACTGGCCTTGACCCGCTCCATGGCGAAGCGCGAGGTCACTTTTTTGAGCGGCGCCGCCGAAATGAGCCGTTGGTAGAAACCATCATAGGCGGCGGTGTCGGCGACGACGACGCGCAGCAAATAGTCGACGTCGCCCGCCATGCGGTAGATGTCCATCACCTCGGGCATAGCCGAAACAGCGGCGGCGAAACGCGCGAGCCAGGGCCGGGAATGATCCTCCGTCTCGATGGAGACGAAGACAGTGAGGCCGAGGCCGATCTTTTGCGGATCGACGAGGGCGACGCGCCCCAGGATCACGCCCGCGCTTTCCAGCTTCTGCACGCGCTTCCAGCATGGCGTCGGCGACAGACCAACCGCCCGCGCGAGATCCGCGACGGCGATATCGGCGTTCTCCTGCAGAATGGTCAGGATTTTACGGTCGATCGCGTCCATGCCCTTCTCTCGGCCCCCTCTCGCCTCCGCGCGGACTGTGACGAGATTATCGGCGCAAGGCAATCATTGCTGGCCGTGCCAGCTCGCCTGACGGCAGACATCCACCTTCAGCACGGCGGCCGCGTCTTCCCGGGCGTAGCCGAAGGCGGCCGCGCGCCGGGGCGCCGCGCCGGCGAAATCGAGCCCGAGGGCGATCCGCAAATATTCGTCGCGCGGGCAACAACCGAGCGCGGGGTCGAAACCGACCCAGCCGATCGGTTCGACAAAGACTTCCGCCCAGGCGTGATGCGCGCCGGCGCGGCCGACGCCCTCATCGCCGAGAAAAAAGCCCGAAATGAAGCGCGCCGGGACATCGACGCCGCGCGCGGCCGCGACGAAGACCTGGGCAAGTTCGCGCGCGGAGCCGGTGCGCGAGGCGAAGACTTCCTTGGCCGGACGCGGCGACTCTCCTTCGCCCGGCGCGAAGGCGCAGGCCTCGTTCAGGGCGGCGTTAAGGACATGCATCCGGCCGAGCGGATCCTTTTCGCCGGACAGAGCGTCCTGTGCGAAGGCCAGCAGGTCCTTGTCGGCTTGCGTGGCCGCAGTGTCGCGCAGATAGACGTCGAGCGGCATTTTTTCGGGGAGACCGCGCACGACGCCAGCGACGTCATAGGTCTCGATATCGCCCTCGGCCATGATGCTCAACTGCTCCAGCGGGCCGTCATGGCAGCAGGAATGGACGATATTGCCGAAAGCGTCCTCGCTGCGGCGCATTCGCGCATCCGGCAGGACATCGACGCGCCAGTCCTTGATCTCCTGGCCATCGAAGCCGCGCGGAGTCAGACGCAGAACCTGATTCACCGCGCGAACCGGCTCGGCGCAGGAAATTTGGAGATGATACTGGATAGAGGCGCGCATGGAGCAAGAGTCTCCCGCTGGCTGATTCGACCTTGTTGTTATAGCCGCCCGGAAAGCCGCAGTCCCTCCGGCCGAAAGGCTTAGCCGATCAAATATTGTTCGGCGATCTCGGTCCCGAGCCGGTTGTTGTCGGTGACGAAGCCATCGACGAATTCATGCAGGCCGGATTGGAAAATATCCTTGATCGAGGTGCTTTCCAGGCGTCGCTTCATATTGCGGGCGTGGCGCTGGGCCGGTCCCTGGCGGCCATATTGATTGCCGATGGCGTCGAGGAAACGCACGATATTGTCGCAGCAGGACAGCAGCGAGCGCGGCATCTCCTGGCGCAGGATGAGCAGGTCCGCGACGTTCCAGGGCTTGATGCTCTCGCGATAGACCCAGTGATAGGCGGTGAGCGCGGAGACCGAGCGCAGGATCGCGGTCCACTGGAAATAATCGACAGAGCCGCCGACGGCTTCCTGCTCGGGCAGTAACACGTGATATTTCACGTCGAGCACGCGGGCGGTGTTGTCGGCGCGCTCGACATAGACGCCAAGGCGCGAGAAATAATAGGCGTCGTTGCGCAGCATGGTGCGGTAGCCGGAGCCGTCGTAAAGGCTCGACGTCTGCTTGACATATTCGAGGAACTTGATGAGTTCCTCGCGGTCGATCCGGCCCAGCTCCTTCTGCACAGCTTCGAACTTCTTCAGCTCGAGCCAGGCGCTGTTGATGCCTTCCCACATTTCAACGGTGAGCGCAGTACGTACCGCGCGGGCATTGGTGCGGGCGAATTCGATGCAATTACGGATGCTGGAGGGATTGCGCGCGTCAAAGGCCAGATAGGCGATGACGCTGGCCTCGTCGGGCTCCGGGAAATGCTCGTAGAAGGTCTCGTCGGCGCCCGACGCGATCAGGACGCTCTGCCATTCGTCCTGGGCGGAGGCGTAGGTCTTGGGCAGCGCCGCGATGCGGCTGGAGGCCTCGATCAGGCGGGCGAGGAAATCCGCGCGCTCCAGATAGCGCGAGACCCAGTAGAGATTGTCGGCGGTGCGGGAAAGCATGGGGCGACCTTGACAAGATTGGGCAAGAATGGCGTTGCGCGGATCGCCCACGAAGGGCGGCGATCCGCGTCGGGGCATCAGGGCGTGGCGGCGTCCGTCTCGAGCACCCAGGTATCCTTGGTGCCGCCGCCCTGGCTGGAGTTGACGACCAGAGACCCTTCCTTCAGCGCGACGCGCGTCAGGCCGCCGGGTACGACGCGCACCCCGTCGGAGCCGGAAAGAACGAAGGGGCGCAGGTCGACATGGCGCGGCGCGACGCCGCCGAGGAAGGACGTCGGGCAGGTTGAAAGCGACAGGGTCGGCTGCGCGATGAAATTGTCCGGCGCGGTTAGGAGCTTCTTGCGGAAGTCCTCGATCTGCTCCTTGGTCGCGTGCGGCCCGACCAGCATGCCGTAACCGCCCGAGCCATTGACCTCCTTCACCACTAATTCGGACAAATGGTCGAGGACATATTTCAGCGCGTCCGGCTCGCGGCAGCGCCAGGTGGAGACATTCTTCAGCTTCGGCTCCTCGCCGAGATAGAAGCGGGTGATCTCTGGCATGTAGGTGTAAATGGCCTTGTCGTCGGCGACGCCCGCGCCGACCGCGTTGGCCAAAGTGACATTGCCGGAAAGATAGGCGCCCATCAGCCCGGCGGCGCCGAGCACGGAATCGGGATTGAACACGAGCGGATCAATGAATTCGTCATCGACGCGGCGATAAATCACATCCACCCGCTTCGGACCCTCGGTGGTCCGCATATAGACGACGTCGTCCTTCACGGTGAGGTCGCCGCCTTCGACAAGCTCCACGCCGAGCTTGTCGGCGAGGAAGGAATGTTCGTAATAGGCCGAATTGAACTGGCCGGGCGTCAGCACCACGATGTTCGGCTCGCTCGGGCATCTCGGCGGCGCCACGGAGCGCAGCGAGGCGAGCAGGGAGTCGGGATAGTTCTCCACGGGCATGACGGCGTGTTCCGCGAAGAGATCGGGCGCCAGCCGGATCATCATTTCGCGGTTCTCGAGCATGTAGGAGACGCCCGACGGCGTGCGGCAATTGTCTTCCAGGACATAGAAATCCTGGTCGTCGACGCGCACGATGTCGATTCCGGCGATATGGGTCCAGATGTCGTGCGGCGCGCGATGGCCCTGCATTTCGGGCCGGTAGCAGTCGTTGCGGAACACGAGGTCCGCAGGGATCACGCCGGCGCGGATGATTTCCTGCGCGCCATAGACGTCGGTCAGGAACATGTTCAGCACCTTGACGCGCTGAACCAGTCCCGCTTCGAGCCGCAGCCATTCGTCATGGCCGAGCAGGCGCGGGATGATGTCGAAGGGAATCAGCCGCTCGGCGGCTTCCTTGTCGCCATAGACGGCGAAGGTGATGCCGATGCGGCGAAACAGCATTTCCGCCTGTTGCCGGCGCGAATCCAGCAGTCCGGGCGGGGACGTCTCCAGCCATTTGGCGATGCGGCTGTAAAGGGCGCGCGCCGCTCCGTCGCCTTTGGTCATTTCGTCGAAACAGGGCAAGGTCATCGGCTTGATCGCCTTTTTGGAATTCATTGCTGGCCTTTTGCGCCGCGAGCGCAAACCGGCCCGGGATTTCGTGATTGTCAGTCTGAATCGCCTGCGCCGGTTGCGCTTTGACCTAACTTAAATGCCGCGTCGCGCGATTTGACAGTCTAAATTTTAAGCTCGGCGCCCGATAGCGTGCGTATGAAGGTTTCGATCGCGATTGCTGCATAAAAAACAGGCGCCAGCGCCGCTGGCGTGTAAACACCTCCCTTACCGAAGTTTCACAAATCGCAATTTGCTTGCGGACGCCGCGACGCGGTAAAAGCGCGCGTGGTCCCGAGAGGCTGCGGCGCGAAATTGGTCGAGTCGATGCGCAAATTCGTCTTCATTATCGTTTTCGTCATTCTCGCCGCGCTCGTCGGCGGGATCTATCATTTTCATTTCAATCTCAAGCCGGAGTTCGCGCGCGCCGCGATCTCCTCAATGCCGCGCCCCGTGGCCGGCGTCGCGGTGGAGGAAGCGCGGGCCGAAAACTGGGCGTCGAGCGTGTCGTCGATCGGCACGTTCCGCGCGGTGCCGGGCATCGACGTCTCCAGCCAGGTGGCGGGGGTCGTCGCGGAAATCGCATTCGAGAACGGGCAGGACGTGCAAAAGGGCGCGCTGCTGGTGCGGCTTGACGATTCAACCGAGCAGGCCGACCTGCGCTCCAATCTCGCCATGCTGAAAAACGCCAATCTTGCCTATGAGCGGCAGAAGTCGCTCTCGGCGAGCGGCGTGGGGGCCAAGGCCAATTTCGACCTTGCCCAGGCCGTTCGCGACCAGGCCGCCGGCGCGGAGGACCGCACCCGCGCACTGATCGGCCAGAAGACCATCCTGGCCCCCTTCGCGGGGCGGCTTGGCATCCGCAAGGTCGATGTCGGTCAATATGTCGCCGCCGGCGCGGCGATGGTTTCGCTGCAGCAGCTCGATCCGATCTATCTCGACTTCCAGGTTCCCGAGCAGAATTACGCGCATCTGGCGGCTGGCCAGGAGGTGGTGGCCGATGTCGACGCCTTCGCTGGCAAGACCTTCCGCGGCAAGATCAGCAATATCGACGCGCGGGTCGATCCCGCCACGCGGTCGGTTCTGGTGCGGGCGGAATTCGCCAATCCCGACAAGAAGCTGATGCCCGGCATGTTCGGCCATGTCGATTTCGCCACCGGCGAGGCGGCCAAAGCCGTCACCGCGCCGCGCACGGCGGTGGCCTTCTCGCTTTATGGCGATTCCGTCTTCGTCGTCGTTCCGGACGACGCGGCCAAGGGCTTCGAGGGCCCGCTTCATGTCGAGCGCCGGACCGTCAAGGTCGGCGACGCCCGCGAAGACCGCATCGTCCTGCTGGAGGGCGTCAAGCCCGGCGAGAAGGTCGTGGCCGAGGGCCAGATCAAGCTGCAGCCCAATGCGCCGGTCAAGATCGACGCGGACAAGCCGATGAAGCCCCAGGCCGTCCGGCCGCGGGAATAAAGCGGCGCGCCTTCCTTCGCCGCTTTTGTCGAGACCGAGACCCAGAGACCGCAACCCATGGGCGCTTTTACAGATCTGTTCATCCGCCGGCCGGTCCTCTCGATCGTGGTCAGCTTGCTGATCCTGCTGATCGGCGCGCAGGCTGGCTTCAACCTTCAGATCCGGCAATATCCGGCGCTGTCCTCGGCGACCATCACCGTCACGACGACCTATCCGGGCGCTAACGCCGATTTGATCAAGGGCTTCATCACCACGCCGATCGAGCAGGCGGTGGCTAGCGCCGAGGGCGTGGACACGCTGGTGTCCAATTCGCAGCAGAACGTCTCGACCGTGACGCTCAACCTGCGTCTCAACGCCAACGCCGACCGCGCGATGACCGATGTCCTCGCCAAGGTCGCGCAGGTCAAATATATCCTGCCGAAAGAGTCGAACGACCCGGTGGTGGTCAAGCAAACCGGGCAGGGCACTGCGCTGCTCTATATGTCGTTCAATTCCGACACGCTGACCCCGCCGCAGATCACCGACTACATCACACGCGTCATCCAGCCGCGCCTGCAGACGATCGACGGCGTCGCCAGCGCCCAGATCATCGGCGGGCAGAATTTCGCCATGCGCGTCTGGCTCGATCCTGACAAGATGGCCGCGCGCGGCGTCACCGCCGCCGATATTCGCAACGCGCTGCTGGCCAATAACTTCACCTCCGCCGCGGGCCAGGTCAAAAGCGACTTTACCCAGACCAGCATCAACGCCCTGACCTCGCTGGAGACGGCGCAGGCTTTCGCCCAGCTCACCATTTTCAACAAGGGTGACGCCCTGGTGCGCCTCGGCGACGTCGCCCATATTGAACTCGGGCCGGAAAGCGTTGATTCCTCAGCGGTGTTCGATGGGCTGAAGGCGGTCTTCATTGGCATCTACGCGACGCCGACGGCCAATCCGCTGACGGTGATCGAGGACGTGCGCAAGGCATTCCCCGCCATTCAGGCGGCTTTGCCGTCGGGCGTGAAGGGGGCCATCGCCTATGACGCGACGGAGTTCATCCGGGCGTCGATCGACGAAGTCGCCAAGACGCTGCTGGAAGCGGCGTTCATCGTCATTATCGTCATCTTCCTCTTCCTGGGCGACCTGCGCTCGACCTTGATCCCGATCATCACGATTCCGCTGTCGATGATCGGCGTCATGGGTTTCATGCTGCTGCTCGGCTATTCGATCAATCTGCTGACGCTGCTCGCCTTCGTACTCGCGATCGGCCTCGTGGTTGATGACGCCATCGTCGTGGTCGAGAACATCTATCGCCATATCGAGGACGGGTTGTCGCCCAAGCAGGCGGCGCTGGTTGGCGCGCGCGAAATTGCCGCGCCGGTCGTCGGCATGACCATCACGCTCGCGGCGGTCTATGCTCCGATTGGCTTCGTGACCGGCCTGTCCGGCGCGCTGTTCAAGGAATTCGCCTTCACCTTGGCCGGTTCGGTCGTCGTCTCGGGCTTCATCGCGCTCACACTGTCGCCGATGATGTGCTCGAAGCTGTTGCGCGCGCACGAGCGCCACGCCCCCGGCGCGGTGCGAACGGGTCGGCGCAGTTTCGTGGAAGTGCTGGACGATCTGTTCGAGGGCTTGCGCCAGCGCTACGAGCGCCTGCTGCACAGGACGCTGAATTTCCGCGCACTGACCATCCTGATCCTCGTTGGCGTGCTGGCGCTGACCGGCGTGCTTTATGTGTCGACGCCGCGCGAATTGGCCCCGGAAGAGGACCAGGGCATCCTGCTGACCATGGTCAAGTCGCCGCAATACGCCAATCTCGACTACCTCGAAAAAGTCACGACGCGCCTGCAGACGAATGTCTTCGACAAGGTCGACGAGAAAAGCCACGTCTTCATGATCAACGGCTCGCAAGGCGTCAATACCGGCATCGCGGGCCTGCTGCTCAAGCCGTGGAGCGAGCGCAAGCGCTCCCAGAGCCAGATCATGCAGAGCCTCCAGCCCATGCTGGCCGATCAGACCGGCGCGCAGATCTTCGCCTTCGCGCTGCCGGCCTTGCCCGGCTCAACCGGCGGACCGCCCGTGCAATTCGTCATCCGCACGGCCGGCGATTACCGCACTCTGGCGGGGGTGCTCGAAAAGCTGCAGGACGAGGCCCGCAAGAGCGGCCTGTTCATCTTCACCGACGGCGACCTGAAATTCGACACGCCTCAGGTCGAAGTCAAGATCGACGCTGGCAAGGCGAGCAGCCTCGGCGTCACCATGCAGGATATCGGCGCGACGCTCGCCACCTTCCTCGGCGGCAATTACGTCAACCGCTTCAATCTGGACGGCCGCTCCTATCAGGTCATTCCGCAGACTCCACGCGATTTCCGCCTGACCAATGACTGGCTCAAGCGCTATCAGCTGCGGACCGCGAGCGGCACGCTGATCCCGCTTTCGACCGTGGTGTCCATCGAGGAAAAGACCCAGCCCAATGCGCTGACCAGCTTCCAGCAGCTCAATTCGGCGACGCTCTCGGGCGTTCCCTTCCCGGGCCATACGCTTGGCGAAGTGCTGACTTTCCTGGAGAGCAAGGCCAAGGACCTGTTCCCTGAAGGCTATAGCTATGATTTCCAGGGCGAGAGCCGCCAGTTCAAGCAGGAAGGCAATACGCTGGCGCTGGCCTTCGTCTTCTCGCTGATCGTGATCTATCTGGTGCTCGCGGCGCAGTTCGAGAGTTTCCGCGATCCCTTCATCGTGCTGGTCGCGCTGCCGACCTCGATGTTCGGCGCTTTGCTGCCACTCAATATCATGGGCGTGTTGGGCGCGGCCTCGATCAATATTTATACCCAGATCGGCCTGATGACGCTGATCGGCCTGATCTCCAAGCACGGCATCCTGATGGTGGATTTCGCCAATCAGATGCAGCGCCGCGAAGGCCTGTCGCCGCGCGAGGCAATTGAGCATGCGGCGGGGGTGCGGTTGCGCCCGATCCTGATGACAACGGCGGCCATGGTCGTCGGCATGATTCCGCTCATCATGGCTTCGGGCGCCGGCGCGCGCAGCCGCTCCGCCATCGGCATCGTGATCGGCGCGGGCATGAGCGTCGGCACGATTTTCACGCTGTTTGTCACGCCGGCGGTCTATTCGCTGCTCGCGCGCAAGCACGACCGGAGCGAATTATTCGAGGCCGAGACCGCCGGAAGCGAGGGCGCGGCCGTACCGGGCGAGAAGCTGGCTGCCCATTAGGACGTTTCGCGCGGCTGGGACGCCTCAGAGTCTTTCGACGGAAATGCTTTCGATCATCCGCAGGGCCGGATTGAAGGACACATTGAGCTGATGCGTCCGCCGCGTGGCCCCGAGGTCGAAAACCTCGCGCGGCGTGATCGCGACCATATGCTCGCCGTAGCAGACCGAGACAAAGCCGCCATGGGGTTCGAGATTTGCGGCCAGCCGGGCGAATAGCGCCGCATATTTCTTGTCGAGATGGATATTGCGCGCCGGTGTGTCGCAATCGATTACGAGGCATTTGCCTTTGAAATAGGTCACGAAACGCGACCGCGTCGGCTGAAATTCCGGCGGCAGGGAGTCGTCGACTAGCCAAAGGCATTTGAAGTCGCGGCATTCCTCCGGCCGGGTTTCATAAATCCTGCAACCCTTGCCGATGTCGCAATGCGGGCACCAGGTCAGGTTTTTTTTCTGGACCGCGCCGACGCCCAGAACCTTGCAGCATAAACTACAGTCGCCGCAGCTCCGCCCCATGAAATCTCCCTTCTCTCCTTCGACCCACGATAATATACGCGATTTTGCCCCGCTTTGCTCAAGACGCGGCTTGACGCGTCTCAGGGTTCGATCACCCAGTAGGCCGCCCCGGCCTTTTCGCGCGCCGGCAGGCCGCGTCCCGTCGCCGCCGTCTCGCGATTGACGATCTTCCGGAAATCCTCGATCGCCTTGGGCTCGTCGAAGACATAAGAATGGCCGGACAGGCGGGTGTCGACGGATTCGACGCCCCCGGTCACCAGGATATTGGCGCCGCCGCTGCCGGCGCGCGGGGCTTTGTGATAGCTCTCCGAAATCAGGATCGCGCGGTCATATTCCGACGCATAGAGCGTACGCAGCGCCCCGATCTTGCGGGCCTGGCGCAATTGTTCACGAAAAACATCCTGCGAAATGTCAGGCGCGGCGAAGACGGCGGCGCCAATGCGTATGCTGGACTTCGCCTGCGCGAATTCGCGCAACATCTGCAAAAGAATGCGGTTGCCCATGCTGTGGGCGACGAAATCGATCTGAAAATCCGGCGCGATCGCCGCGATCTCGCTCACCAGTTCAGCGAGATGCGGCTCGCTCCAGGCGTTGGAATCCTCGTCATAGGCATAGGAAAAGGCCGAACCCTCCGAGGGCCAGCTCCAGCCGACGATGGCGCCGTCATAGTCGAGATCCGAAGCCACTTGCAAGGCGCGCCACATCAGGCCGGAGAAATCGATGTTGAAGCCATGGATGACGAAGAGAATCTTGCTGGCGCCTGCGGCGCGGGTTCGCGCGACGATTTCCCGGGCGCAGTCTTCCACGCCCTTGACGAGGCTGAGGGGCGCGGCCGGCAGACTCGGCTCGCCGGAATGGCGGGCCGGCGAGCCGAGATAGCCGCAGCTGAACTCGAATGGATCGAGACGGCGGGCGCCGAAGCGGGTCGCCAGATTACCCATCTTTTCGTCATTGCGGTCGGTCGCGAAGAGCACCGGCGAATTCCGCGCCATTTTCGGCCCGGCGGCGGTCGCGGCGGGCGTCTGGCCGTGAACCTCGATCTCGGCCTTGCGCCACAGCGCGGTTTCCTCCGTCATCGCCGCTTCGCCGCCGCCGCCCGCGCGCATGGCCAACTCCATCTGGGCGCCATGTTCGAGCTGGTTGAATTCGACATTGGGCGCCTGAAGGAAGGCGGCCTGGCGCGCCATGAGGCCGGAATTAGCGTCGGCCCGGGCCTGTTCTGCTGCGGTCTTGATCGCGTTCTTCTCGATTTCCCGGGCCCGCCGCCAGGAATCCGGCGCGGCGGCGAGCAAGCCGGTCTCCTGCCAGCCGATGGTTAGATAGAGCTTGCCATTCATGCTGGCCGCGAAACCGGAGATCTCGTCGCCGAGATGCGTCTCGATCGCATTGGCGCCGTCGCGCCCCATCGCCGACATCGCGCCAGCCGGATGCGCCCCTGCGGCGGATAGGATCCTGGCGTCGGGCGCACCGTCCTCGGCCGCGACCTTGAGGCGCGCGAAATCCTCCTCCGAGCGGATCGGCTCATGCGTGAGAAGATAGGCAATGGAATGGGTCCAGATTTTCAGCGGAAACAGGCCCGACCGGCTGGCGTCGGCGGTCGCCGCCATGCCGAGGAAGGAATCCTGCATCAGAAAGACCTCCTCGGCGGATTTGAACATGAAGGGCCGGGTCAGCAGCGTCGTCGCCGCGCCTGAATTCTGCAGGGCGCGGCGGTTCTCGCCGTCGAGCGCGAAGACGGCAAGGTCCGCCTCGCCTTTTTCTAGCGCCGCCAAGGCCTCGGCGTCGCTCGCCACTGGCTTCGGCGCGACGGTCACGCCCGCGCCAGCCAATATCTTGCTGGCCAGCAGGCTTTTCACGAAAATGTCTTCCGCGAAGGCCGAGGGCACGGCCAGACGGATTTCCGCCGCGCCGGCCGGGGCGGCGAGGCAAAGCAAGGCGAGGATGACGGCGAGGCGGAGCGGCATGGGTCTGGTCCGGCGTTGAGCAACTGAAATGGATACGCGGAGGCCGTCGCAAAGGTTACATCATTTCACGCGCCGAACTGAACTCGCATCCGAACGCGCGGCTTTATTCGGCGCTTTTGCGCCAAAACTGGGCCTTTCCATGCCCGTAATTTAGGTTTTGCACAAAAAAGCAGCTTGCTCCCTGAGGGAGCAGGAGTAAGAAAAAAGTCATCGAAAAACGACGCCAGACAGATCGGGAGATATTCGATGCAGACGGTCGAGGAATTTCTGGCCTACACCATTCACCTTGAACAGGAAGCTGCGGCGCGTTTCGGCGAACTGGCCGACGCCATGGAAGCGGGCGGCAACAAGGAAGTCGGGCAATTGTTCCGCCGCCTGGCGGATTATTCGCGCCTGCACCTCGCCGACGCCAAGGCCCGCGCGGGCTTCCGCGACATTCCGGAGATCGCGGCCCAGGATCTCGTATGGCCCGATCTCGAAAGCCCCGAGGCCGCGGCGATCTGGGGCGCGGACCCGATGTTGAGCCGTCGCGAGGCGCTCGAAATCGCGCTGGCCGCCGAAAAAGCCGGCCATGATTATTACAAGTCGGTCCTCGACAGCACGGACGATCCGGAGATCAAGGCCCAGGCCGCCGAATTTGTCAATGAAGAGGCGGAGCATGTCGCCGAGCTGAAAAAATGGATCGCCGCCGCCGACTCCGTCCAGTCCGCATCGGCCGAGTGAGCGGGAGGCTGCGTGGCGCGTCAATAAGTTTGCGCTGCGGCCGTCTCATGCGCTAATCAGCCGGGACCTGTTTTCCCGCCCCGGCTTGTCATGAAAAATATAGATCCCGTCGCGCGTCGGCGCACCTTCGCCATTATTTCGCATCCCGACGCCGGCAAGACCACGCTCACCGAAAAGCTGCTGCTGTTCGGCGGCGCGATCCAGCTCGCGGGCGAGGTGCGCGCCAAGGCCAACCGCCGTCAGACCCGCTCGGACTGGATGGGCATCGAGCGGGAGCGCGGCATTTCGGTGGTCACCTCCGTGATGACCTTCGAATATGGCGACTGCGTCTATAACCTGCTCGACACGCCCGGCCACGAGGACTTCTCCGAAGACACCTATCGCACGCTGACGGCGGTCGACAGCGCGATCATGGTGATCGACGCCGCCAAGGGCATCGAGGCGCGCACGCGAAAACTGTTCGAAGTCTGCCGGCTGCGCGACATTCCGATCATCACTTTCGTCAACAAGATGGACCGCGAGTCGCGCGACGTTTTCGACCTGCTTGACGAAATCGAGAAAACGCTGGCGCTCGACACCGTGGCGCTGACCTGGCCGATCGGGCGCGGCCGAAGCTTCGCCGGAACCTATGATCTGCGCGCCAATATCGTGCGCCGACTGGAAGAGGACGCGGAGCCGATCAAGGTCTCCGGCCCGGACGATCCGAAAATCGAGGAAATCTCATCGACGGCGGACGCGCTGCTGGCGGCCGAGGAAATCGAGCTGGCGCGCGAGGCGCAAAAGCCTTTCGACGTCGCGGCCTTTCTCGAAGGCCATCTCACGCCAGTCTTCTTCGGCTCGGCGCTGAAGAAATTCGGCGTGCAGGACCTAATTGACGCGCTCGCCGAATTCGCCCCGCCGCCGCAGCCCGTCGCCGCATCGACCCGCACGGTCGATCCGCGCGAGAACAAGATGACCGGCTTCGTGTTCAAGATTCAGGCGAATATGGACCCCAACCACCGCGACCGCATCGCCTTTCTGCGCGTGACCTCGGGCAGGCTGCTGCGCGGCATGAAGGCGCGGCTGTCGCGCACCGGCAAGAATATCGCGCTCAACGCGCCGCAATTCTTCTTTGCGCAGGACCGCCAGCTGGCCGAAGAGGCTTTTGCGGGCGATGTGGTCGGTATTCCCAATCACGGCGCGCTGCGCATCGGCGACACCTTGACCGAGGGGGAGAATCTGGTCTTTCGCGGCGTGCCCAGCTTCGCGCCCGAAATTCTACACCGCGTAAAACTCGGCGACGCCATGAAGGCCAAGAAATTGCGCGAGGCCTTGCAGCAGATGGCGGAGGAGGGCGTGGTGCAGCTCTTTTTGCCGCATGACGGATCGCCCGCCATGGTCGGCGTCGTCGGCGCGCTGCAACTCGACGTGCTGAGCGAACGCCTGCAAGCGGAATATGGCCTGCCGGTCAGTTTCGAGACCAGTCGGTTCGAAATCTGCCGCTGGGTGAGCGCCGACGATACGGCCGAGCTGGAGAAATTCGTGCGCGCCTATCCCTCGTCCATGGCCAATGATCTCGACGGCGCGCCTGTCTTCCTCGCGCAATCGGCATTCAACCTGCGCTACGACCAGGAGCGCTGGCCGGCGATCAAGTTCGACGACATCAAGGATTACCAGGTCGGCAAGGCTTGAGGACATGCGCCGTCGCGCCACGCAAGCTTGGTCCGAAGCGGCGGGAATGCGCCCAAAAGCCGGCGCGCTCCTGCAGTGAAAAATTTACTATGCCGTTGATTTGAATAAAATTTTCTGCAGCATCAAAATGTGTCATTTTAAAACACGCGCCATTTCCGGCGTTTTCAATTGATCCAGACAAGTATTCATTTGAAACAGGTTTGCATTGGAAAGGCTTAAAAGACTTATTTCGAGCACGTTAAACGACAAAAGTGGTGTTTTTGCCCTGCATTGAAAATAGTTTTTGCATGGCTAGATTGCATTCCACAAGACAAAACCTTGCGGAGTGGTCTCAATGTATCGGGATGGCGCGCCACATGATGCCGTCGCTCACGTCGACGGGCATGCGATCAATATTTGCACGCTTGATGACGCCGTCGCCTGTGTGCGGGCGCGCCTGAGGGCTCGCAGAGGTTTCAATTTCGCCACGCTCAATCTCGATCATCTGGTCAAGCTGCGTTCGGATTCGGCTTTCGGCGCGGCTTATGAGCGGATGAATTTCGTATCGGCCGACGGGGCGCCCATCGCCGCCCTGGCGCGTCAGCAGACGGCGGCTGTCCGCCGCGCCACGGGCGCCGATCTTCTTGTTCCGCTCTGCCGCATGGCGGCGCGCGACAAAATCCCGGTCGCCTTGTTTGGCTCCACGCCCGAAAGCCTTGCGGCGGCGGCGGATCGGCTGCGGGCGCTGGCGCCCGGGCTCGATGTGGTTTACGTCGCCAGCCCCGCGTTCGGCTTCGATCCCTTCTCCAGCGCGGCGGACGCCGCCGGCGCGGCGATCGCCGCGAGCGGCGCGCGCCTCTGCTTCGTTTGCCTTGGCGCGCCCAAGCAGGAGCTTTTCGCCGACCGCGTGGCGCGGAGCCATCCCGAAATTGGATTCGTCTGCGTCGGCGCGGCGGCGGATTTCCAGTCGGGGGCCCAGGTCAGAGCGCCAGTCTTCGTCCAGTCCGTCGGCATGGAATGGGCGTGGCGCCTCGCGACCCAGCCGCGCCGCATGGCGGGACGCTATTTTCAATGCGCGGCGCTGCTGGCGGGATTGCGGATCGAGCAGAGCCTCGCCTCCCTTCGCGCGAAGGGCCAGCGGGCGCTCGAATCGGTGCGAAATGGCGTCATAATGTTGTTCCACGGCCACGCGCTCCAGCCGAATGGCGCCGGATGGCCGGTAGAAAGGCGTTTGGCGCGAAAAGCGCCTTGACGCGCCTGCGGTTCTTTGCGCATCGTCGACCGCGTTCGCAGCCGGGGGATTCCATGCAGCCTACGCGTCGCGCCATTGTGGCCGCCACCATCTTTTCGTTCTGCGCGAGCTTGGCTTTGTCGCTCTGCGCGGGCGCGGCCGTCGCCCGCCCGCTCCAGCCCGCGGAAGAATTCTTCACGCTTCCCTATGATGGCAGGATGCCGGCCTGCGACGACTGGATCACGTTGCAGGAGATCGCCGCGCGGCTGCATGACGCCGAAGCCTTCGGCTTCAATTCGCCATTGCAGATCACGGGTTTTACCGCCATTCGCGAGACCGGCTTCCGCAGCAATGGCCCCGATCTGGTTCCCCGCCGTTTCTGCGCGGCAAGGGCCATGTTCAACGACCAGCGCGAGCGGACGCTGAAATATAATCTCATCGAGCGCGGCGGTTTCGCAGGAATCGGCCGCGGCGTCGAATGGTGCGTCATCGGCCTCGACCGCTATCACGCCTATTCGCCGAATTGCGACGGGGTCGGCCCGTAAGGCCCCACCGGGCGGCGGGGTGAAGATGAAGCGCCTGCTTGTCGCTGCTTTGCTGGCCTTCGCTTCGACCCAGGCGCTGGCCGCCAGCGACTGCATTCTCGACAATTGCGCCGACCAAAGGCCCTCGCGGGACGCGCCTGACTCGGCGCGCGATTCGGCGCCCGCGCAGGACGCCCCGCCGTCGCGGCAATGGCCCGGTCCGCGCGGCGGCGGCGGCGCGCCCTCCGGCGATTTCGATTTCTACGTACTGGCTTTGTCCTGGTCCCCGGCTTTCTGCACCACGGGCGGGTCGCAGCGGTCACCAGCCCAATGCGCGCCGGGCGCCAATCCCGGCTTCGTCACGCATGGGCTGTGGCCGCAATATCAGAACGGCTATCCCAGCCGCTGCGGCGGCGATGGCTTCCTGCCTTTTTCGGTCCTGTCCGGACTGGGCGACCTCTATCCCGATCAGGGTCTCGCCCGTCATGAGTGGCGCCAGCACGGCCTGTGCTCCGGCAAAAGCCCCTCGGGCTACTTCGCCGACGTCCGCGCAGCGCGCGACGCCATCGCCATCCCCACGGCCTTCAAGGGGCCGCAAGAGGATCGGCAGGTCTCGCCGCTCGACATCCAGCGCGCCTTCATCGACGCCAATCCCCGGCTTCGTCCGGGCATGATGGCGGTGGTTTGCCGGCGCGGGACGTTTCAGGAGGCGCGATTCTGCCTGTCGCGGGATCTGCGGTCTTTCGTCGCTTGCCCGGAAGTCGTGCGTCAAGGCTGCCGCAGCCAGAGCATCGTGATGCCCACCGCGCAATGAACTATCGCCACGAGTTCCATGCGGGCAATTTCGCCGATGTCCTGAAACATGCGGCCTTGACGCGCGCTCTGCTTTACCTGCGCCGCAAGGACAAGCCGTTCCGCGTCATCGACACCCATGCCGGCGCGGGCCTTTACGATCTCGCGGGGCCGGAGGCGGCGCGCTCCAACGAGGCGAAGGACGGGATCCTGCGCCTGCTTGACGATCCCGTTCCCGGCGCTGCCGGGGACTTGCTGGCGCCTTATCTCGAAGCGGTCCGTGCGGCTGGCGCGCCGAAATTTTATCCCGGCTCGCCTTTGATCGCGCAGGCGCTGATGCGCCCGCAAGATCGCGCGGCCTTCTGCGAATTGCTGCCGCAAGCCGCGCAAGACTTGCGCCGGGCGCTGGGCCGCGACCCGCGCGTCAAGGCCATCGAGATCGACGGCTATACCGGGCTCAAGGCCTATGTCCCGCCGGTGGAACGGCGCGGTCTCGTGCTGATCGACCCGCCCTTCGAGCGGCGGGACGAATATGAGCGCGCTTTCGACTCGCTTCAGGCCGCGCTGCGCAAATGGCCGGGCGGGACCTATATGGTCTGGCAGCCGGTGAAGGAGCCGGAGGTGGCGGCGGCCTTCTGCCGCGCCATCGCGGCGGAGGCGCCCGATTGCCTGCGCGTCGATCTTCAGGTCGAGGCGCCGCAGCCGGGCCGGCCGTTGGCGCGCACCGGGCTGCTGATCGTCAATCCGCCCTATGTGCTTGAACAGGAATTACAAATACTTCTTCCCGCGCTGACGCTCGCGCTGGCGCGCGGGCCGGGCGCGGAATTTTTCATGGAGCGTTACGGCGCGGCTTGAGCGCGAGGTTTCGCCCGGCGCCTTGGTTGGAAGAGTCGAGACTTGCCAAGCGACGGATTCTGCCGCAACTTGATTGCAATTGGGGGAGGCTTCGCTTCGGCGAAGGGGCTGACGACAAAAAAATGCGCAGCCCGTCTTGCGATAAGAAGCATTTATAAAGCAAGGCGATCCGCCAATCGGCCGACTGTTTCGGACCGGGTGGACTGCATGTTGGAATTGCAATCCAGCGCCGCGCCGGCGCCCTGCCCGAACCATCGGCCACGACCGGAGGAAAAGCGTCATGGCGCAAACGGGCACAATCAAGTTTTTCAATGTCGACAAAGGCTATGGCTTCATCAAGCCCAACGACGGAGGGAGGGATATTTTTGTCCACATCACCGCTGTCGAACAGGCGGGTCTCGCCTCTCTGAACGAGGGCCAGACGATCACCTTCGAGATCGAGCCTGACAAGAAGGGGAAGGGGCCAAAGGCGGTCAATCTGCATCTGGAATGATCGCGCGCGGCGGCGCGCGTAAGACGCAAAGCGTGAAAGACTTGCAGCTTGCGCGAGAATTGGTATCGCCTTGGGCGTTCCGATTCTCGCGCAGATGTCACGCGCCGCCGGAGTTCGCGCCATGAAGCTGTATTATTCGCCGCCTTCGCCCTATTCGCGCAAAGTGCGCATCGTCGCGTCGCTGCTCGGTCTTGATAACAGGATCGAACTGGTCGTCACCGATACGGTCAATCCGCAGGACGCCATTCGCCAGAAAAATCCGCTCGGCAAGATCCCGACGCTGGAACGCGATGACGGAATTTGCGTCTATGACAGCGCGGTCATCGTCGCTTTCCTGGACGATCTCGCGGGCGGCGGCCTCATCCCCCGCGAAAGCGAAGCGCGTTTCGCCGCGCTGACGCTTGAAGCCCTGGCCGACGGCCTGGCCGACGCCAGCCTCCTGCAAGTCTATGAAAACCGGATGCGCGAGGCGAACGAGCGCAGCGCCAGCTGGGTCGCGCTTCAGCGCGGCAAGGTCGAGCGCGCCCTCGCCACGCTCGAGGCCGCGCCGCCGGCGACTGTAGCTGCGCCCGCGCAGGCGAATATTGGCGCGGTCGCGCTGGCCAGCGCGCTGGGCTATCTCGACCTGCGTTTCGAAGGCGCCTGGCGCGCCGGCCATCCCCGTCTCGCGGCCTGGCTCGACGCCTTCGCCGCCGCCGTCCCGGCCTATGCCGCGACGGGGGCGTGACGAGCTGGGCCTGAAAACATGCGCCTGAACGGAAAAGCCCGGCGCGAGGCCGGGGTCTAAGTCGTCGGGAGGTCTTTTCTTGGGGCAAATCCTGCCCGCGGCCGGCCGCTCGGATCGGCGGCCGCGGGAGGTTAACGCGATTGCGCGCGTCAGAACTTGTAGTTTACGCCGGCGCGCAACAGATTGATGTTGGCGCCCACCGACGACACGTTCGGCGTGCCGGTGAAATAGGTATTGGAGCCGAAGGACGTGTAAATATATTCCGCCTTGGCGGTGATGTGGGGCGTGATCGCATATTCGGCGCCGAAGCCCAGGGCAAAGCCATTGGCCCAATAGGATTGGTCGGCGACGGAGCCGCGCGGGACATTGTTGAGAACGCCGCGAATGCTGGCGCCAGCGTAGCCGCCCGTCCCAAAGATCAGGATCCGGTCCATCGTATAGCCGAAACGCGCGCGAATCGTGCTCATGTTCTGGACGATGCCGGTCGAGGTCACGCCAGGGTAGACCGTGGCGTCGGACGCGATGCGGGACCAGTCGAAATCGGCTTCGCCGCCCATCAGCAGATTGCCGGACTGATAATTATAGCCGGCGGTGACGCCGAGCAGCCAGCCCTTGGGATCGCTGCCGAAATAGGGCGCGCCCGTGCCGTTGTACGTGCCGATGCCGACGCCCGTGTTCAGGCCGGCGTAAAGGCCGGTCCAGGTGAAAGAGGGCGGATAGTCGTAATTGCCAGGCGCGGCGCTGCGATAGGGCAGATCGGCGGCCTGCGCCAGCGAGGCGATGCACATCGCCGCTCCGCCGATCACGGCGATCGAAACCTTTTTCATCACACAAACTCCAGATCGAGCCTCGGTAAGGGGCCGTCTGGAGTGATTTAGAATTGCAATGGTAATTGGAGTGTAAAAATAAATGGTTTACCGATGTTAGTGAATTTGTTGTCCGCATGGCGAAGATTGCATTAAAGGGCGCCGGGCCAATTTAACCAAATTTTTTCAAGCTTATTTAGTTAAATATATTTCTATTTCAATCACTGACCTTTTCATGGCAAGTCGAGTGACAAAATATGTTGGTTAATAAAGATATTATGTTTGAACTTGCCGAATAGAATTGCGCTTTGCGCGTCAATCGGCGCTGGGCAGGCGGCGCATGGTGAATTCGATGCGCCCGTCGGCAAGCTCCCGCCAGGACTCGATTTCCGTCATATAGGCGGCCTTGGGAAAGGAGGCGAAGATTTCGCGCGCTTTTTCGCGCGCCTTCTCCCGAGGCAATGTGTAGGACTCGCGCCTGAATCCGTCCTCGCGCCGGCCGCGCGGGACCCGCTGGAGATTGGCGGCCATGCGCGCGGCGATGTCGCCTGGCTCTTTGCGTTCGATGGCCATTCGCGTCCTGTAAGGGCGTTAACTCAATTCTCTTTGACCGCGACTCATCGCGGTCAAAGATTCCCTCGCATAAGCTCGGCGGCGCAGTCGCGCCTAACCTCGACACAGAGGCAAGCCTCTGTGTCGAGGTATGATCCGCATGAAATTAAACCATTAATGGCGTGGCCGCGTCCAGCTGGATTCTTGCAGCTCAGGGCCGCTACCTCCCGCGCCGCAGGATTCGTCGATCAGGGCGGCGATGCTTTTGGGATCCTGCGGGAAGCCGGCTCGAATCCATGCCGCCTGCAGGCGCTTCAGACTCGCGCCGAGTCCTGCGCCCTGCTTGACGCCGCGCGCGATCAGATCCGTGGCGGCGAAGGGGACTTTCGGCGCCGGCGTATCGCGCAGAAAGGCGTCGGCGGCGAGAAATTCCTGGTCTTCCGGCGCGGCCGGGCCTTCGGCCTGGACCAGCATGAGGCCGTCGCGCGCCGCCTGCGCTCCATGCAGGAATAATTGTTCGCGCAACTGCGCCGCCGCCGGCGCCTCGCTGACGCCGTGCCAGGCGGCCGCCACGTTGGCCATGCCTGCGAGGCGGCGTCTTTGGGCGCGCGACAAGCGCAGAGATTCCGTCAGGCGTTCGGAATCGGCTTCGCTGTGCAGGGCGAGGGCGGCCAGCGACAGCAGCGCGTCGGTGGCGCGGCGCGTTTCGAGCAGCGCGGTGAGGCGGCGATAGCGCGCGGGCCAGGGCGCGACGCCCAGAAAACTGAGAAGGCCGGCCTTGCTCATGGCCTCGACGACGGCGCGGGACCGGGGCGAGGCCAGGATTTTCAGCATCTCGCCGCCCAGCCGCTCGCGCGATAGATTTGCGATCCCGGCTCGTTGGGCGATGCAGGCGGCGAAACCTTCCGCGTCGAGCGGGCCTTCGCCGTAAATGCCCGAGAAGCGGAAAAAGCGCAGGATGCGCAGATAATCTTCCGCGATGCGCTGTTGTGGATCGCCGATAAAGCGCACCCGCCGCGCGGCGAGATCGTCCAGGCCGCCGACATAATCGTAAAGCCGGCCCTTGGCGTCCACCGAGAGGGCATTGATCGTGAAGTCGCGGCGCCGGGCGTCGGCGGCGAAGTCGCCGCCAAAACGCACGATGGCGCGGCGCCCGTCGGTCTCGATGTCCTCGCGCAGTGACGTGACTTCGAAATGGGCGCCCTCGAGGATAAGCGTCACGGTGCCGTGGTCGATGCCGGTCGGCACGACGCGGACGCCCGCGCGCTCGGCTTTTTCGACGATGGTTTGCGGCTCGGCCGCGACCGCGAGGTCGATGTCGGCGATGGGCTGGCCGAGCAGGGCGTTGCGCACGGCGCCGCCGACGATGCGCACTTCGTCGCCCTCCAGCGCGGCGAAGACCTTGTGCAGTCCTCGGCGGCCGAGCAGGGCCTTGAGGGCCTCTTCGTGATCCGCCGTCACTGGAAGCGTCCCGGCGTCAGGCGGCCGTTTTCAATATGGGCCGGAACATAGACGCCCGTGCTGCTCGCGCCGAAAAAGCCCGCATAAAGAAAGCCCGCGATCGCCAGGCAGAGGCCGGCAAAAGTCAGCCAGAACAAGGCGCCGCGAGACCAATGGGCGACGACCAGCGGATGACGGGAGCGGTAAATGAGGAACAGGGCATAGAGGAGGAAAGGCGCGGCGAACAGGCCGAGCGATTCGAGCAGCGAACGCGCCATTTAGGGATAAAGCCTCTCATAAAGATTGCGGATCATGCCCGCCGTCGCGCCCCAGATATAGCGGTTTTCATAGGGCATGGCGTAAAATTGGCGGCGTTTCCCCTGCCATTCCCTGAAATGGCGCTGGTGGTTGGCGCCGTTCATCAGGAAGGACAGCGGCGTTTCGAAAACTTCGTCCACCTCTTGCGCGTTCACCGAGAGGTCGAAAGGCGGATGCGCGATTCCGACCAGCGGAAAGACGCGGAAGCCCGTGCTGGTCTGATAGGGATCGAGGCAGCCGAGAATTTCGACCTTGTCGCGCCCGAGGCCGATTTCCTCGTCCGCCTCGCGCAGCGCGGCATCGAGCGGGGATTCGCCCGGCTCGATCTTGCCGCCGGGAAAGGCGATCTGGCCGGAATGGTCGCGCAGCGACCCGGCGCGCCGGGTCAGCAAGAGGCTCGCCTCGCTCTCGCGAAAAACCACCGCCGCGAGCACGGCGGCGGGACGCGCCGGCGCGGGCAGCAGAGCGGCTTCGCCGGGCAGGGGCTCGTTCAGCTTATGGTCGCCATGATGCGGCCGCATCATGGGGTCGAAAGCCTCCTCCGGCCAGCCTTGGCGCAAATGCGCGCGGGCGCGCGCCAGGAAATCCGCCGCGTCGAAAGACCCGCTCATGTGAAATCCGCGATGTCGCGCATGGGCGCCATCGTGAAAAAGGCGCCGCCGGAAAACACGCCGAACATTTCCTCGCCCGCTATGTCCCGGGCTTCGCCCCAGGCGACGAGATCATAGAACAGCGCGCGCTTCACCAAAGCCCATAACTCGCCGCGCACCAGCACATAGGGCTTCAGCCCGCCGCTTTCGCCCGGCAGGAATTTCAGCGGGTTCTTCGCGGAAATCTCGACCCATTCCTCGACATTGGTGCGCAGCCGCAGGATTTGGCCAGCGCCCTCGCCCTCGCGCAGAAGTTCGACGCCAAGGAAGGGCGCATCCTCCACCACGATTCCGACGCGCTCCACCGGCGTCACCAGCACGAAGCGCTCGGGGTCCTTGCGCAGCACGCTGGCGAATAATTGCACCAGAGCCGGGCGGCCGATTGGCGTGCCGTTATAGAACCAGGTCCCGTCGCGGGCGATGCGCATGTCGATCTCGCCGCAATAAGGCGGGTTCCACAAATGGACCGGCGCCGGCCCCCGGATTTTTTGCGCCGCGGCGAGACCCTGCAGCGGATCGGAAAGGACGCCGGGCGCGGACTTGGGGTTATCGTTCATCATCGGCCTTCAAAGGCGGGCGCGCCGCCTTGATTTGGGCGGCATTTTACGCCGTGAATGGAGAAGCGGCGCCTATTATCTGGTTCTCCGGCGGCGGGAGCCAGCCTATATTGGCGCCGCAGGCCCGACAATGCAGCCGCCGAATCGCGGACGGCGCCGCAACAGGAGATTTCTGGCATGAACGCCGAACCCGCCCACCGGGCCGAGACCATCCCTCTGACGGAAAGCCAGATCGAGGCCCGGGCGCAGCAGGCGCTCGACTCCCTGGCCGTTGCGCGCAAGGCCATCGGCGCAGCGATCTTCGGCCAGGAGCTGGTGGTGGAGGAGGCGCTGGTCACCTTGCTTTCGGGCGGCCACGCGCTTTTCGTCGGCGCGCCGGGGCTCGCCAAAACGCTGCTGGTCGATACGCTCGGGCGCGTGCTCGGCCTCCACGCCAATCGCGTGCAGTTCACGCCGGACCTGATGCCCACCGACATTCTCGGCTCGGAAGTGCTGGAGGAGGGCGCCGACCATCGCCGCGCCTTCCGCTTCATCAAGGGGCCGATCTTCGCGCAATTGCTGATGGCCGACGAGATCAACCGCGCCAGCCCGCGCACGCAATCGGCGCTGCTGCAGGCCATGCAGGAATATCACGTCACCATCGCGGGCGAGCGTTATGACCTGCCCAGGCCGTTCCATGTGCTGGCGACGCAGAACCCCTTGGAGCAGGAGGGCACTTATCCGCTGCCGGAGGCGCAGCTCGACCGTTTCCTGTTGCAGATCGACGTGCCCTATCCGCAACGTGACGCCGAGCGGCGCATCCTTATCGAGACGACCGGACAGGAGCGTCCGGCCCCGCAACAGGTGATCGATGCCGCCGGGCTGATGGAAATTCAGGCTCTGGTGCGGCTGATGCCGGTCGGCGCCGCCATTGTGGACTGCATTCTCGATCTCGTGCGCGCGGTGCGCCCGGGCGACGGCGATCCCGAACTGACCAGGCATGTCGCCTGGGGGCCGGGACCGCGCGCCGCGCAATCCTTGATGCTGGCCTGCCGCGCCCGGGCCCTGACGCAGGGGCGGCTCGCGCCGAGCAAGGCCGACGTGCTGGCTCTGGCCGGGCCCGCGCTCAAGCATCGCATGGCTTTGACCTATAGCGCCCGCGCCGATGGCGAGACCATCGACGCCGTCATCGAGCGGCTGAAGCAAAGATTCGGCTGATGGCCTACAACGCCCGGAACGCCTTCGACTTCCTGCCGCCCGAAGCGGCGCTGCCCGATCACGAGAAGCGGCGCCAGGCGCTCGATCTCGCGCGACGGCTGCCGGCTCTGGCTCTGTCCGCGCGGCAGGCGGCGGCCTCGGCGCAGGCCGGCCTGCATGGGCGCCGGCGCGCGGGCATGGGCGAGAATTTCTGGCAGTTCCGGCCCTTCATTCCCGGCGAGGCGGCGCAGAACGTCGATTGGCGCCGCTCGGCCCGCGACGACCGGCTCTATGTGCGCGAGCGCGAATGGGAGGCGGCGCAGGTGCTGTGGGTCTGGTCCGATCTCTCCGGCTCGATGAATTACCGCTCAGCCCTGGCCTCGCAGTCCAAGCTGGAGCGCGCGCTTGTTCTGGCTCTGGCTCTGGCGGATTCTTGCGTGCGCGCGGGCGAGCGCGCCGGATGGCTCGGCCTGACCCGGCTGACGGCGGCGCGCGATATTGTCGACAGCCTCGCCGTCGCGCTGATCGCCGAAGGCCGTCTCAACGGCGAGAGCTTCGACGACCTGCCTCGCGCCGCGCCGCTGCGTCCGCGCGAAAAGGCGGCGCTGATCGGCGATTTTCTGGTCGAGCCGGCAGCCTTCGCCGCCTGCCTGCAAAGGCTCAGCGTCCAGGGCGCGCGCGGCCACGCCCTGATGATCTTCGATCCCGCCGAAGAGGCCTTTCCCTTCTCCGGCCAGACCGAATTCTACGACGAGGCGGGCGACCTGCTTCGCGCTGGCCGCGCCGAGGATTATGCCACCGTCTATCGGTCGCGGCTCGCTGCCCACCGCGACGCCCTGGCCGGGTCCGCGCGGGCGCTGGGCTGGACCTTTTCGCTCCATTCGACCGAGCGGCCAGCCTCCGAGGCCTTGCTTAACCTGCGACTGGCGCTCACTGCGGATGGCGCACGATGAGCTTGTTTTCACTCGCCTTTTCCGCGCCTTGGGCGTTGCTGGCCCTCGCCGGGGCGCCGCTGCTCTACCTGCTGTTGCGGGTGACGCCGCCGCCGCCGCAACGCGTCGCCTTTCCGCCGCTCAAGCTCATTCTCGATCTGAAAAAGCCCGACGCCACGCCCGCGCGCACGCCGCTCTGGCTGTTGCTGCTGCGCATGGCGCTGGCCGCTCTGGTCGTGCTCGCCATGGCCGGGCCGGTGTTGACGCCGAAGGGCGCGCCCGTCCTGAAGAGCGGCCCGCTTCTTCTGCTGGTCGACGATGGCTGGACGGCGGCGAGTGACTGGACCCTGCGTCTTCAGGCGGCGGAAGCGCGGCTTGAGGCAGCGGCGCGCGACGGCCTGCCCGCAGCGGTGATGAGCTTTTCCGAACCGCCCGCCGAGGCGCTGAACGCGCAGGACGCTTCGGCGGCGCTCGCCCGGCTGCGGGCGCTGAAACCCAAGGCTTTCCTGCCGTCCCGCGCGCCGTCCTTGGTCGCCATCGGCGCCTTCCTGACAGCCAATCCGACGGCGCAGCTTGTCTGGCTGACCGATGGACTGGAGGATTCCGACGGCGCGTCTTTCGCCGCGCAGCTCGCCGCTCTCGCGCCGGATACGGAAATCCTGCGCAATCCGCGCCCTGTTCAGGTCATCGCCGGCGCGGATAATGGCGCGACGGCGCTGGAGGCGCGTCTTGTGCGCTCGGCGCCGGGCGGCGCGGCTGCGGGACGCATGCGCGCGACGGACGCCAAGGGCGCTTCGATTGGCGAAGCGGAATTCGATTTCGCCAACACATTGGCCGCCAAGGCGTCATTCGCTCTGCCTGCGGCCTTGCGCAACGAGATCGCGCGGCTGGAAATTCTTGGCGAAAACTCCGCCGGCGCCGTGCTGCTGTTGGACGCGGGATCGCGCCGCCGCCGGGTCGGGCTGGTCGCGGGCGCCACGGGCGAGCAGCCGCTACTATCCGCGCTGCACTATTTACGCGACGCGCTCTCGCCTTTTGCCGATCTGCGCGAGGCCAAGCCTGGCTCCAGCGATCCGGTCGGCCAATTGCTCGACGAGGGCGTGGACGTGTTGATCCTGGCCGATGTCAATGTCGCCGCGCCGGCCTTGCGCGCGCGGCTCGACGCATTTCTTGCCGCGGGCGGAACGCTGGTTCGTTTCGCGGGGCCGCGCCTCGCCTCCGGCGGCGACGATCTCTTCCCCACGCGGTTGCGGCGCGGCGGGCGTACGCTCGGCGGCGCGCTGTCCTGGGACAAGCCCAAGCCGCTGGCGCCTTTCGAGGAGGCGAGCCCCTTTTTCGGCTTGACGCCGCCCGCCGAGGCGACGGTGTCGCGTCAGGTTCTGGCCGAGCCCGACGAAGGCCTGCCTGCCCGGACCTGGGCGCGGCTTGCTGACGGCACGCCTCTGGTCACGGCCGACAAGCGCGGTCCCGGCACGCTGGTCCTGTTCCATGTTTCGGCGGACGCCGGCTGGTCGAACGTGCCGCTGTCGGGCCTATTCGTCGACATGTTGAAGCGAATCGTCGATCGCGCCGGGCTGGTCGGCAAGGCGGGCGAAGCGGGGGCCTTCCTGCCGCCCTGGCGTCTGCTCGACGGCTTCGGCGCGCTCGGAACGCCGCCCGCCAGCGCCAAGCCGCTGCCGGCTGCGGGATTGGCGGCGCCGGACGCCGACCATCCCGCCGGGCTCTATGGTTCGGCCGCGGCGCCGCGCGCGCTGAACGCCTTCAATCGCGGCATGAGTCTCGCTCCGCTCGACCTCGCGGGGCTGAAATTGCGTCAGACCGAACTGGTGGCGCCGCGCGCCGTCGATTTGCGGGCGCCGCTGCTGATCGGCGCCTTCATTCTGGCGCTGGCGGACGCGCTGGCCATGCTCTGGCTCGGCGGGCGCTGGCGGCGTCAAGTCGCGCCGGCCATCACCGCGCTCGCCCTGCTGCTCGCCTTCGCGCCGCCGCCACCCGCAGACGCCGCCTCGCCGCCTGCGAAACAAGAGGCGCATAATCCGCGCGACATTCAGGCCGCGTTGGGGACCAAGCTCGCCTATGTCGTCACCGGCGACGCGCGCGTAGACCGCATCAGTCGGGAAGGGCTCTCTTCATTGTCGGAAACGCTGGCGCGGCGCACTTCCTTCGTGCCGAGCGATCCGCAGGGCGTCGATCCCGCGCGCGACGAATTGTCCTTCTATCCTCTGCTCTATTGGCCCATTGCGCCGGATCGCCCGCAGCCCGGCCCTGAGGCGGCGCGGCGCATCGAGGCCTATATGAAGCAAGGCGGGCTGGTGCTGTTCGACACCCGCGACGGCGGCATGCAATTCGACAACGGCCCGGCGACCCCGGCGCAGGCGTGGCTCAAGACCTTCCTCAAGGGCGTCGACCTGCCGCCGCTGGAGCCGATTCCCAAGGACCATGTCGTCACCCGGACCTTCTATCTGCTCGATGGATTCGTCGGCCGCACGGAAAACGGCCCGACCTATATCGAGGCCTTGCCGCCGGAAAGCGCCGCCGAGAGCCGGCCCGCGCGCGCGGGCGACGGCGTATCGCCGCTCGTCATCGCCTCCAATGACCTCGCGGCCGCCTGGGCCGGGGATCAGGGCGGCGACGCGCTCTATCCGCTGACGCCGGGGGGGCCGCGCCAGCGCGAAATGGCCCTGCGCGGCGGGGTCAATCTCGTGATGTACACGCTGACCGGCAATTACAAGGCGGATCAGGTCCATGTCCCCGAACTGCTGGAAAGGCTCGGACATTGACTGAATTCGGCCTCGCCTTCGCCCCGCTGGCGCCGCTCTGGCTCATCGGCCTGTTCGCCATCCTCGCCACGGTATTGGTGGTCGCCGCCCTGATCCTGCGGCGCAGGGGCGCGATTTTGCGCGCGCTCGTTTTCACGGTTCTGCTGGGCGCGCTGGCCAATCCGTCGCTGGTCGAGGAGCGCCGTGACAGTCTGCGCGATGTGGTCGCGGTCGTACTCGACCACAGCGCCTCGCAGAATTTCGGCGACCGCCGCGCCCAGACCGAGGCCGCGCGCGCCGCGCTCGGCGAGGCGCTCAAGGGGTTGGACAATGTCGAGGTTCGTTTCATCGATGCAGGAGCGGTTGGCGCATGCCAGAGCGACTGCCCAGGAACCACCGGCGAGTCCGAGGGCGGCGACGGCACGCGGCTGTTTTCGGCGCTGAACGCCGGTCTCGCCGACGTCGCCAGCGAGCGGCTCGGCGGAATCATCATGGTGACCGACGGCGTGGTCCACGACATCCCGCCCTCGCTCGCCGCCGCCGGCCTCAAGGCGCCGCTTCATGCGCTCATCACCGGCCATGCCGGCGAGCGCGACCGCCGCATGGTTCTGGTGGAGGCGCCACGTTTCGGCCTGATCGGCAAGGACATCATCTTCACGGTCAAGGTCGAGGAGGCTAATGGCCCGGGCGATCCGGTGACGGTCGTCGTGCGGCGCGACGGCGAGGTTGTGACGCGCGTGCTGGCGCGGCCGGGCGAGCCGGTGAAGATTCCGCTGCGTCTGAGCCATGGCGGGCGCAATGTGCTGGAATTCGACGCCGAGCCGATGCCGGGCGAACTTACCGAGATCAACAACAAGGCCGTGGCGATGGTCGAGGGAGTCCGCGATCATCTCAAGGTGCTGCTGGTTTCGGGCGAGCCCAATCCCGGCGAGCGCGCCTGGCGCAACCTGCTGAAATCCGACGCCAATGTGGAGTTGGTGCATTTCACCATCCTGCGTCCGCCGGAAAAGCAGGACGGCACGCCGATCCGCGAACTGGCGTTGATCGCCTTTCCCACCGCCGAACTATTCGGCAGGAAGATCGTCGATTTCGACCTGATCCTGTTCGACCGTTATTCCAATATGGGCCTGCTGCCGCCGGCCTATTTCGACAATATCGTCAAATATGTCCGCGACGGCGGGGCGATGGCCATTATCGCGGGGCCGAATTTCGCCGAGCCCGAGGGGCTTTATTATACGCCGATCGGCAAGATCATCCCGGCGCGGCCGACCGGCCAAGTGAGCGAGGGGCCGTTCCGCGCCGCACTGTCGCAGATTGGCGAGCGCCATCCGGTCACGCGCGACCTGCCGGGAAGCCAGAGCAAACCGCCCGCCTGGAGCGAATGGTTCCGGCAGGAGCAGGCCACATCCCTGCGCGGCGCCTCGGTGCTGACGGGCGCCAAAGACGCGCCGCTGCTGGTTTTGTCGCGCGAGGGCAAGGGCCGCGTCGGTCTGCTGCTGACCGATCAGAGCTGGCTCTGGGCGCGCGGCTACGAGGGCGGCGGGCCTTATGTCGATCTGATGCGCCGCGTCGCGCATTGGCTGATGAAGGAGCCGGAGCTTGAGGAGGAAGCCTTGCGCGCGACGGCGCGTGGGCGCGACCTGACCGTCGAGCGCCAGAGCCTGAGCGAGCAAAGCGGCAAGGCGCGCGTGACCGCGCCCTCGGGCAAGACGCAGGACGTCACATTGGCGGCGGCGGGGCCGGGCCTGTTCCGCGCCAATCTCAAGGCCGAGGAGTTCGGGCTCTATCGCGTGAGCCAGGGCGAGCTGACGGCTCTGGTCAATGTCGGGCCCGAAAATCCGCTGGAATATCGCGAGGTCGTCTCGACGCCCGAAAAACTGCGGCCGCTGGCCGAGGCGAGCGGCGGCTCCGTGCGCCGCATCGGCGCGCCGGGGACGGCCGCCATTTCCATGCCGCGCATCGTCGCCATGCGCGACAGCCCGGTCTATGCGGGGTCGGACTATATCGGCATCCGCCGCACCGAGGCGAGCGTGGCGCGCGGCGTGAAGCTGACGCCGCTCGCGGTCGGATTGTTCGGGCTGCTGGTTCTGCTCGGGGCGCTTGTCGCCGCCTGGGCCTGGGAAGGCCGGCGGACGAAGGCGTCGCCTTCGGGCGGCTAGACGCCCGAGGTCACCGCGCCTCTATGGCTTTGCAGCGCGCCCGGCTGTAATTCGCAATAAAGCAGGCGGCCGGGATCGACGGGACCGGGAAACTGGAAGCGGCCAAAAGGGGCGCGCGAAAAGCCCAGGCGTTCGTAAAGCGGCGGATCGCCCACCAGAATCACGAGGCCATGACCTGCGTCGCGCGCCGCCTGCAGTGATTTCTGGGCCAAAGCCTCGCCAAGCCCTCTCGCGCGAAAGGCCTCCTCGACCGTGAGGGGGCCAAGCAGCAGCGCCGGGGCGCCGCCAATGGCGATTGGCGTCATGGTGTTGGCGCCGACCAGCATCCGCCCGATCCGGGCGAGGTAAGACAGGCTCCAATCCGGCTCGACGCCCTCGCGCAGGCGATAGGCGGTCTTGGCGAATCGCCCCGGACCGAAGGCGCGCTCCTCGAGCTTGAGGATGGCCGGCTGGTCGGCGGGCGTGACGAGGGCGTAGTTGAGCGAGAGTTCGGACATGGCGGGGGTTTAGCGCCCCCGGCGCCGGGGGGAAAGCGCCAATTTGCTTTGGAGGCCGCGAAAAGGCCTCGCGGCCCCAAAAAGAGAAAGCGTCGGCCACGGAATCGCGGCCGACGCTGCAAAGAAGGAAGGAAAAGGGCTTATTTGGAGCCGTCCGCCTTGAACTGGGAGAGATAGGCCCAGAGATTGTTGCGGTCGGTTTCGTCGGGAATGCCGGCGAAGGTCATCTTGGTGCCGGGGATCTTCTTCTGCGGGGCGGTGATATATTCCAGGAAGGTCGCCTCATCCCAGGTCAGGCCGGAATTCTTGTTGGCGTCGGAATAATTATAGCCTTCAACCGCGCCGGTCTTGCGGCCGACAAGGCCGTTCAGCTCGGGGCCGACGACGTTCTTCGCGCCGGGGCCGATCTGGTGGCAGGCCTTGCACTTGTTGAAGACCTTGGCGCCCGCTTCGGGATCGCCCGCGGCGAAGGCTGAGGAGGAGACCAGAGCCAGAGCGGCCGCCGCCGCCAGCGTGTGGATGAGCTTCATGTGACGTTTCCTTCCTGACGATGGGGACTACGAACCCGAATCGGTGCAAACTTCCTTGGCGCAATAAACCGAAAGGATTTTTTGCGCGCGCCAATCTAGGCCGTGGAAAGGCCCATGACAATCGCTCCCGCGCTTATCAGACACTCAACTTTGGCGCCTCCTTTTGTCGCAGCGGGTTGATCCGTGTCTGGTCTCGACGCCGCGCGCGAAATCCTTCGTACCCGTTTCCGCTTCGATGATTTTCTGCCCGGCCAGGCCGAGGCCGTCGCCGCCGCGCTCGACGGCGAGGACGTTTTCATGCTGTGGCCGACGGGCGGCGGCAAGTCGCTGGTCTATCAGTTGCCGGCGCTGGCGCGGCCCGGACTGACCCTCGTCGTCTCGCCGCTGATCGCCCTGATGCGCGATCAGGCGCAGAAACTCGGGCGGCTTGGCCTTCCCGCGGCGGCGCTGCACGCCGATCTGAAGCCCGACGCCTATGCGAGGCTCCGCGCCGGTCTCGAAAACGGCGCGCTGCGGCTGCTCTATATAGCGCCCGAACGCCTCGCCGATCCCGAGACTCTGGCGATGGTCCGCGCGGCGGACGTGCGTGCGCTGGCGGTCGACGAGGCTCATTGCATCTCGCAATGGGGCCATGATTTCCGCCCCGATTACCGCCGCATCTCCGCCGCCGCAGAGGCCCTGGGATGGCCCCAGATAATCGCCGCGACCGCCACGGCTTCACCGCGCACGCAGGCCGACATCGTCGAAAATATTTTCGCGCGGCCGCCTCGCCTATTCATCGGCTCGTTCCGCCGGCCGTCGGTCGCGCTTTCGGCGCAGCCGCGCGCCCGCGACCGTTTCGCCCAATTGCTCGCGCTGGTCGCCGCGCGGAAGGGGAAAAGCGGCATCGTCTATTGCGCCTCGCGCGCCATGGCGGACCGGGTCGCCGATTTCCTGAACGGCGCTGGCCTCGCGGCGGCTTCCTATCACGCCGGGCTGCCCAATGACCTGCGCGCCGCGCGGCAGGACGAATTCCTCGCGCGCTCCGATATGGTGATGGCGGCGACCATCGCCTTCGGGCTCGGCGTCGACAAGCCGGACGTGCGTTTCGTCATTCATTTCGATCCGCCCGACCATCTCGAAACGCTCTATCAGGAAACGGGCCGCGCTGGCCGCGACGGAGCGGCGGCGGAAGCCATCGCCCTCTATGGCGCGCGCGACATCGCCGCCTTGCGCACCGCGCGGTTCGATCTCGCGCGCGTCGATCCGGCGGCGGGTTTCCGTGCGAAGGCGCTGTCGGATTATTTCCAGACCTCGCGCTGCCGGGAGCGGACGCTGCTCGCGGTTCTGGGCGAGGAAGCGCCGCCTTGCGGCCAATGTGACAATTGCCTTCGTGGCGGCCTGCGTCATGCCGCGTTCCGTGTCGCGCGGATCGCCCGCGACGCCCCGCGCGAGATGCTGGCCCTTGCGCGTCATGGTCTCGAGCTCCGCTTTGCAGGCCGGTCCTCGCCCGCCGCAGCCGAAGAGGAGACGACGGTCGAGGCTCCGGAGGATGAGGCGTTGAGACGGGCTTCGCGGCCCCTGAGCGCCGAGCAGGACCGGCGCCTTCGCGCCCTCCGGGCGGCGCGAATCGCCGTCGCCCGCCGTGGTGGCGTCGCGCCCTCGCGGGTAATCGCCGACGAGGCGCTGTTGGGTCTGATCGAATCGCCGCCAGCCGACCTCGAGGATCTCGTCTCCCGTTGCGGCGACGAAAGCGGAGCGCTGTCCCGTCATGGCGCGATCATTCTCGAAACGGCGCATCATGGTTAATTTTTACTTGAGATGTCTCAAAATAATACAGTAGCGGGGCAAGTTTTAGTTCAAAAATGCGATTTTTTTTAATAAATTGTGTTTGAAAAGTTATGGACATAACATTTCAGAAAGTTAATGCTTGTTAAGCTTCCTTAACGCATAGCTCGCCGAGTGCAAGCGCGTTATGCTCGCTGGAATGTCCCGTCAATGATGCAGTCCGTCGACTTTTCCTCCTTGCCATCCTCGCTTCCGGCGCCGAGTCCCATCGAGGCAAAACAAGGATCTATCGAGGCTGGCAGGGGGCTGCCGCGCGGGTTGGCCTTTCTCGTCAAGCCGCGCAAGGAGCTCGATGTTCGCTTCGATCCGGTCACGAGGACGGTCTGGTGCTCGATGCGCCACGCGACCAGCGTGAGCTGGACCCTGCCGTTGCTGCATGAGCTGAACGCCCTTTCCGCCGATATCCGCGCGCTACATGAGGAGCAGGTCTTCGACGAACCGCCGATCAAGTTCTTCGTCGGCGGCTCGCTGCGGCCCGGCGTGTTCAACATGGGCGGCGACCTGTCTTTTTTCCTGGACCGCGCGCGCGCGAAGGACGAGGAAGGCCTGCGCGCCTATGCCTATGCCTGCGTCGATCTGGTCTATAATAATTATCACGGCTTCAATTCGCCGGTCGTCACCATTGCGCTGCTGGAGGGCGACGCCCTGGGCGGCGGGCTGGAGGCGGCCTTGAGCTGCCAGGTCGTGATCGCCGAGCGCGGCGTGAACCTCGGCTTCCCCGAAGCCTTGTTCCACACCTTCCCCGGGATGGGCGCCTATAGCCTCATATCGCGCCGGCTGGATGCGGCGCGCGCGGAGAAGCTCATTCTCGGCGGTCGGATGTTCAAGTCCGAGGAATTCCACGAGATGGGCCTGGTCGATCATCTGGTCGAGAAGGGCGAGGGGGCGGAGCGGGCGCGGGCCTATATCCAGGCAAACACAAAGAAGCATGCGCTGCTGGGCGCAATGGGCAAGGTTCGCCGCCGCGTCGCGCCGCTGAGCCTGGAAGAATTGCGTGACGTGACCGACATCTGGGTGGAGACGGTGCTCAATCTCGCGCCAATCAATCTGCGCAAGATGGAAATGCTGGCCTTGTCGCAGGACCGGTTGTTCCAGCAGGCCGCAAGCCAGCGCTTCAACGCGGCGCCCTGAGCGGAATGGGGGGTGGCGGGCCGCCCGCTTTCGCGCGATTCCTTTTCGAAAACGAGGCTGCTTGAAAATGAAAGAGCCTCCCGCGATTGACCGGATCGCGGAAGGCTCTCGAATCGTCGCCGCTTGGAACAAGGCGTAGTACGGGGAGGAAGCGCGCTTCGCACAGTTCCAAGGCTTAGGCGCGACGACCAAATCCCTGGGAGTCCGGCTGGGCCGGTCTCACCAGACGACGGCGAGAACGGCGGTCATGAAGGCGAAGGCCGCGCAGATCGAGATAATTTCAACTTTGATCGCAGACGTCATCGACGAGCCTCCAGAAGTTCAGATGAAGCGTCTCGGGTCCGAATCGGCAAACTCGTTCTCGATGACTTCATCTGTGAAGATTTAATGAATTGTAAATTTTCCGACAGTTCATAACAATTCCAAATGACAGGCGCCGCGGCGCTAACTCTAGGCACTCTAGCCAAAACTGCATAGTTTCCGTGCATGCCGCCTTTTATATCATCGGCAGCCTTCACGACAGCCGGGACACCTGTGGCGACAAGCCCGAACAATGATCGCGACTGACAGCGGCGTGACGCCCGATATTTGAGCATCCGGTCCCCGCGCGCGCCCTCGGCGAGTCGTTTGGTCTCGCCACTTTCTCGTGATCGCCATCGTCACGCAAACGAATGCGCCTTGTTTAGAATTGTTCCAGCTTACGGCGCGCCGTGAATGCGTAAATCATTGAAACGCGTGGCCGCTCGGCGCTTAATGTCCAAGCGGGCGCGAATCGCGCGGGAAACGAGAACTGGGAACAGGAATGGGCGCCGAAGGGAGCTTTTGCGGACGGCGCGCTGAAAAGGGCAGGGGCTATCATCACGGCGGCTTGCGCCTGGCCTTGCTTGCGGCGGCGCGTGCGCTGATTTCCGAGCGCGGCCCCGCTGGTTTCACTCTTGCTGAGGCGGCGAAAAGGGTCGGCGTCACCGGCGCCGCGCCCTATCGTCACTTCGCCGACCGCGGCGCCCTCATCGCCGAACTGGCGCAGCAGGGCTTCGAGCATTTCAATGAAGAGCTGGGCCGGGCCTGGAACGGCGGTCAGCCTGACGCCGTCGCCGCCTTGCGCCGGCGCGGCGCCGCTTATCTCGCCTTCGCCAGCGCGGAGCCCGGTCTCTACAGGGCCATGTTCGGCGACGCCGGGACGCCGGCGCGTCTGAAGGGCGACAGCGCCGGGCAGAAAGCATTTGACGATCTCCTGCGCACCACCGTCGCCGTTCTGCGCCAGTTTCATGCGCCAGAGCAGGGCGCCCGCACGCTGGCGCTGCAGATCTGGGCGACGACCCATGGCGTGGCCGAACTGATGCTTGCCGGCCATTTCGGCGACAAACCCGATCAGGCGCCGGCGCTGTTGGACGAATCTGTCGGCGCGCTGATCGAGGCCGCCGTGCGCAAGGCGCTGGGCGTTCCGCCGATCATGCCGCCTTCATCTCCCGTCGCCTGAGCAGAAAATATTTCGCGCCGACCCCTGTGAAGCTGGGCGATGTAAATGTATATTACATTCACATCGCTGGCCGGACGGGCCGCGATCAATGGAGTGTCACATGAGCTGCTCAACTGATGCCCGGACCCGTTCCTCGCGTTGCGGGCGTATGCGCTGGAGGCCGATGGAGCTTGCGGCGATGATCCTCGGCTTCATCCTGTTCTGGCCCATCGGCCTCGCCATCCTCGGCTGGAAAATGTACCAGGCGAAAACCCAATATGCCGGCGATTTCGGCCAGTTCGCCCAGGAAAAATGGGGCGGATTCGAAAGGCGCAGCGGCCTTGGCGCAATGGCCCGCGAATTCGGCGGCAGGCCTGGAGCCAGCGGCAATTCCGCCTTCGACGAATGGCGCAAGGCGGAGCTTGAGCGCCTCGAAGAGGAGCGCCGCAAGATCTATGAGGCCGAAAAAGCCTTCTATGATTATCAGGAAGGCCTGCGCCAGGCCAAGGACCGTGAGGAATTCGAACGCTTCATGGCCAGCCGCGGCGCTTCGGCGCCGGACGGAAAGCAATCCTGACCGCAGATCGGCGGCGGCCTTCGGGCCGCCGTTTTCTTTTCGCCCGGGCGTCGTCTTCCGGCCAAGATCATTCCGGCCAAGACCATTCCGGCGAAACCGATTGAATTTTATGCATTAACTATCTTGCTTCAGGGGAGATTAACGCGCCGGTCGCACGAATGGCGGCATGGCGCGTCCTATCCTGCCTCTCCTCTTGCTCGCAATCGGGCTCGGCGGCCTCGCCGGATGCTCGAAGTTCGAGCGCGCCGAGCGCCCGGCTTGGCGGACCCGCGCCGAGAACGCCTGTTTCGCCCAGCGTCGAGTGGCCCTTAGCGCCTTTGTCCAACCTGCGGCCCATGAGATCGACGGCCCGTCGATCTGCGGCCTGACGAAGCCGTTGAAGGTCACCGCGCTGCAGGGCGGGGCGGTGCTGTTCAATTCCACACAGACGCTCGACTGCTCCATGGTGGCGGAACTCGACGTCTGGCTCGCCGACGTGGTCCAGCCAGCCGCTCAGGCCCGCTTCGGCCAGCCGGTGGCGCAGATCGATTCCATGGGCTCCTATTCCTGCCGGGGCATGAACAACCAGATCGGCGCGCGCCTGTCGGAACATTCCTTCGGCAATGCGCTCGACATTGGCGGCTTCCGCCTTGCCGACGGGCGGCAGATCACGCTGGTGCGCGACTGGACGCGAGGCGATCTCCAGAGCCAGGCCTTCCTGCGCGATATTCACAACGGGGCCTGCGAACATTTCGCCACGGTGCTGAGTCCGGGCTCAAATCCGTTTCACTACAATCATATGCATGTCGATCTGGCCATGCATGGCATGACCTCGAGCGGCCCCCGCCGCATTTGCAAGCCCGCGCAACAGAACACGGTCGCGCCGCCGTCGCCGAAGGACAATCTGCCCGAGACGCCCGAATTCGATGACGATCTCGACATCGCTCAGGCGGGCGCGCCGCGCGGCCCCGCCGCCTTTGCGACGACGGGCGGCGCCAATCTCGCATTGTCCGGCGCGGCGCCCGACCCGATCCGTCGACCGCCGCCGCCGACCGCGATGACCGTCACGACAATCCCCCAGAACTCGAGTCCCCATACCGCCATCGCGCAAACGACGCTCAACGCGCCGCTCACCCCCCCGCCGGGACCGCCGCGCCGGCCGGGCGGACTCGCGCCCGTGACCTTGCATGCGCAATTGCCGGCGGATGAGCCTCCGGCGCCGCCGCCCCGCGAACGGCGCGGCGCGATGCGCGAAGACGGGGCCTATGTGCCGGAAGGCGCGCCTTCCGATTTCGACCTGCCGCCCTCGCGCCCCAGGCGCTGAAGTTCGGCGGGACTCAATCGTCGTCTTCGAGATCGTCGTCGTCGAATTCGATCAGCGAGAGACAGGCGGCGGTAACGGTCGCGGTGCGCAGAGCGTCGTCGCTGTCGGCGTACCAGATCAGGTCCACCTGATCCTTGGTCTGCCGGACGACGGTCATGCCGCGCCCGCCGGATTTCAACTGCACGATTTCGCCGGGTTTAAAGTCCATCGCTTGTCTCGCCTCGCTCGCTTTGAACCCCGTGGCGAACCCACGGAGCGATTCGTCCCGCCTTACGGCCATTTCACTATCGGTGGCATGGATGACAGAATGGAGTCGACATTGCCGCCGGTCTTGAGGCCAAAAATCGTGCCTCGGTCATAGAGCAGATTGAACTCGACATAGCGGCCGCGCCGCACCAGCTGTTCCTCGCGCTGTTCCGGCGTCCAGCCCTTGCCCATATTGGCTTCGACCAGACGCGGATAAATGTCGAGAAAGGCTTCGCCGACCGCGCGGGTGAAGGCGAAGGCCGGATCGAAAGCCTCGTCGCCCGCTTCGAGATAATCATAGAAAATGCCGCCGATTCCGCGCGGCTCATTGCGGTGCTTGAGATGGAAATATTCGTCGCACCAGGCCTTGAAGCGCGGGTAATCCGCGACCGCATGGCCCTCGCAGGACTGCTGCATCGCGGCATGGAAGGCGAGCGTGTCTGGATCGTCCTGCGTGCGGCGGGCGTCGAGCACTGGAGTCAGGTCGGCACCGCCGCCGAACCAGGAGCGCGAGGTGACGACCATGCGCGTGTTCATGTGAACGGCGGGCACATTCGGGTTCCACGGATGCACGATCAGCGAAATGCCGCCCGCCCAAAAGCGCGGATCATGATCGGCGCCTGGAATCTGTTTGGCGAATTCCGGCGCGAAAGTCCCGTGGACGGCGGAACAATGCACGCCCGCCTTTTCGAACAGCCGCCCCTTGAGCAGGCCCATGCGTCCGCCGCCGCCGGGCGCGCCGTCGTGGTTTTTGCGCTCCCACGGCGTGCGCACGAAGGCTCCGGGCGTCGCGCCCGGCTCGGCCAGCACGGCGTCGTCGCGGCGCTCCAGCGCCTCGAAGGCGGCCATGATGCGCCCTTGCAGCGCATCGAACCATTCAACCGCCGCGCGCTTGCGAACATCCAGAATCGTGTCGTTCACGAAAGCTCCCCTTTAGCGAATCCATCGGTCTGGCGCAGCGCTTCCCCCAGCACCATCGCGGCCGCCACAGCGACATTAAGCGAGCGCAAATCCGCACGAATCGGAATGCGCAGCACGGCGTCCGCCGCTTCATGGGTCTCGGGCGGGGCGCCGGCGGATTCGCGGCCCACCATGATAATGTCGCCCGGGCGGAAGGCGAAGTCCACATAGGGCGTCGTCCCGCCGGTCGAGAGCAGCACCAGCCTGCGGCCCGTTGTCGCACGCCAGTCCTCGAAAGCGCGCCAGGAGGCGTGTCGCGCGATGTCGACATGGTCGAGATAATCCAGCCCGGCGCGACGGAAGTGCTTGTCGGAAATGGGAAATCCGGCGGGCTCGATCAGCGCGGCGTCGAGGCCGAGACAGGCGCAGAGGCGCAGCATCGTTCCCGCGTTTTGCGGAATGTCGGGCTGGAAAAGAGCCAGGCAGAAGGGGGCGGCGGCGGAGGGCATGGGGCTCGATAGCACCGCCGCGCCGCGCCGCCAATATCCGTCGGGTCCGCGATGCAGGCCCGCCGCATTTTTAGGCGCGCGCGATTCTGCTCGTCCTTTAGGCCGAGACCGGGGAAGGAAAGCCCAGAAAAAGCCGCGTGGTCTAAGCCTTTCTTCTTAGCGGGGTCTATGGACAATGGGGCGGAAAGGCGCCAAATAACGGCGCTTGCCCAAACAGGCCCGCCTCCTTTCGCTGTCGCGCCTTGCCCTCATCGGGCCCGCGCAGCCGGCGATTTCGGCGGTACAAACCTTTTCGCCGCGCGACGGAGATTCGTTCGAAGCCGCGCGAAGTTCAATGGCTTCGCCGCCCGAGGCGAAGCGAGTCTCCGCCGGTCGCGGAGGCGCTCCAACGATTGGGGACGAAAACTTGGCCAGCGCAACGACGGTCGAACCGACCCGCAGAGACTTTCTGTTCATCGCCACCGGGGCCGTGGCCGCCGTGGGCGCGGCCGCCGTGGTGTGGCCGCTGATCAATCAGATGAGCCCCGACGCCTCGACCCTCGCTCTGGCCTCGACCGAAGTCGATATCGGCGCGATCCCCGAGGGCCAGATCATCACCATCAAATGGCGCGGCAAGCCAGTCTTCATCAGCCACCGCACGGAAAAGGAAATCAAGGAGGCGGAGGACGTCAATGTCGCCACCTTGCCCGATCCGCAGACCGACGCCGCCCGCGTCCAGAAGCCGCAATGGCTGATCGTCATCGGCGTCTGCACCCATCTCGGCTGCATCCCGCTCGGCCATCAGGGCGAATATGGCGGCTGGTTCTGCCCCTGCCACGGTTCGGTCTACGACACCTCGGGCCGCATCCGCAAAGGCCCGGCGCCGCGCAACCTGGCCGTTCCGCAATATAGTTTCCTGACCGACACGAAAGTGAAAATCGGCTGACCCGCCGTCCGGCCCGCGCCGGACGCCTCCGCCCGTCCCAACGAATTTTCGAAGAGATACCAGATGCACGGACACTCAACTTTCGAGCCGAAGAACGGCGTGGTGAAGTGGCTTGAAGCCCGTCTGCCGATTCTCAGCTTCATGCACGGCTCCTTCGTCGCCTATCCGACCCCGAAGAACCTCAATTACTGGTGGACCTTCGGCGCGATCCTGTCCTTCATGCTGATCGCGCAGATCGTCACCGGCGTCGTGCTGACCATGCATTACACGCCGGAATCGACTTTGGCCTTCTCCTCGGTCGAAAAGATCATGCGCGACGTGAACTGGGGCTGGATGCTGCGCTACGCGCATTCAAACGGCGCCTCGATGTTCTTCTTCGCCGTCTATATCCACATCTTCCGCGGCATTTATTACGGCTCCTACAAGGCTCCGCGCGAAGTGCTGTGGATCCTTGGCGTGATCATCTTCCTGCTCATGATGGCCACCGGTTTCATGGGCTATGTGCTGCCCTGGGGCCAGATGTCCTTCTGGGGCGCGACCGTCATCACCAACCTGTTCTCGGCCATTCCCTTCGTCGGCGACGAGATCACGGTCTGGCTGTGGGGCGGATATTCGGTCGACAACCCGACCCTGAACCGCTTCTTCGCGCTGCATTACCTGCTGCCCTTCATCATCGTCGCCGTTGTCGGCCTGCATGTCTGGGCGCTGCATGTGTGCGGCCAGAACAATCCGGACGGCGTCGAGATCAAGGACATTGAAAAAGACACCGTGCCCTTCACGCCGCATGCGACCATGAAGGACAGCCTGGGCATCGTCTTCTTCCTGCTGCTCTATTGCTGGTTCATCTTCTACGTCCCGAACTATCTCGGCGACGCCGACAATTACATCCCGGCGAATCCGATGAAGACCCCGCCGCACATCGTTCCGGAATGGTACTTCCTGCCGTTCTACGCGATCCTGCGTTCGATCCCGGACAAGCTCGCGGGCGTCATCGCCATGTTCGCGGCGATCGCCGTGCTGGCCTTCCTGCCCTGGCTCGACACCTCCAAGGTCCGTTCGGCCAAATATCGCCCCATCTACAAGATCTTCTTCTGGGTCTTCGTGGTCTGCGCGGTCGGTCTCGGCTATCTCGGCGCCATGCCTCCCGAAGGCGGCTTCGTCCTGGCGTCGCGCATTCTCGCCGTGGCTTATTTCGCCTTCTTCCTGATCGTTCTGCCGCTGCTTGGCCTTTTCGAAAAGACCAAGCCGGTGCCGGCCTCCATCGCCGACGCGGTTCTCGCCAAGCACGGGTCCGCATCATCGGTTGCGGCGGGCGCCGCCTCCGCTCCGCAGACCAAGGGCTGACCGGCCGATTTCGAGGAACTCAACTATGGCTTTCACCAAGAAAATCGGAATCGCCGCGGCGGCCTTGCTGGGCGCCGTCGCCTTCTCCAACCTGACCTTGCGCGCGGAAGAGGGCGGCGGACACGAGACGCCGAATCCGACCCGTCAGACCTGGTCTTTCTCGGGCCCGTTCGGCACGTTCGATCGCGCGCAGCTGCAACGCGGCTTCAAGGTCTACAAGGAAGTCTGCTCGAACTGCCACGAGCTGCACATTCCGATCCGCACGCTCGCCCAACCGGGCGGCCCCGGCTTCACGGAAGATCAGGTCAAGACGCTCGCCGCAACCTATACGGTGCATGACGGCCCGAATCTTCAGGGCGAAATGTTCGATCGTCCCGGCCGTCCGGCGGACGTCTTCCCGGCGCCCTTCCCGAATCCGGAAGCGGCCGCCGCCTCGCTTGGCGCCGCGCCGCCGGACATGTCGTTGCTCGCCAAGTCGATCAAGTTCGAGCGCGGCTTCCCCGCTTTCGTCTTCGATGTGCTGCCTATTCCCGGCGGCATGTATCAGGAAGTCGGGCCGGATCTGATCTATGCGATCCTGAACGGCTACACCAAGGAAGACGATCCGAACTGGAATCT
This sequence comes from Rhodoblastus sp., assembly GCF_019449565.1. Taxonomy (GTDB): domain Bacteria; phylum Pseudomonadota; class Alphaproteobacteria; order Rhizobiales; family Beijerinckiaceae; genus Rhodoblastus. The sequence goes on from NZ_JAGRPM010000088.1 coordinate 182,413, forward strand.
CTATTTCCCTGGCCACAAGATCGCCATGGGCAAGCCTTTGGCCGCTGGCCAGGTGGATTATACGGACGGCACGCCAACGACCCTGGAGCAATATTCCAAGGACGTCGCCGCCTTCCTGTATTGGGCGGCCGAACCCAGCCTTGAGCAGCGCAAACGCATCGGCGCTCGCGTCATGATATTCCTGCTGGTTCTGGCCGGCCTGCTCTATTTCACGAAGAAGAAGATCTGGGCTGACGTCGCCCATTGATCTTCTCGCGGCAGCAACAAAAAGAAACGTCAAGAGGCCCCCTCATAGGGGCCTCTTTTCATTTCATCGGCGCGTCGGTTGCGGCGGCGCCATGGGCCGCGCGTCCGCCCTTGCGCCCGGCCGTCTTCGCCAGGTCCTTGTCGCGGGCGAAACTGCGGTTGGTCGGGCTAACGCTGCGCCCGCCCTTACGACCGGCCTCGGCGGCCAGTTCGGAGTTTTGCGAAAAACTCCTTTTCTCGCGGGGCACGCTTTCTCCGCCCTTGCGGGCGATTGCGCGCTGCTTCTCCGGGTCCATCGAGGCGAAGCCCCGAGCTTTCTTGATCGTCTCCATGCCTAAATCCTCGCGGCGCGCGCTCGGGGCGCAGGCCCTGAACGGGGGGATAGTGCCTAACAAACGCGCGAACCGGCTTTAGGGTGCAATTTTTCGTGTTTTAAACGATCACCAAATCGTGACAGCGAGGCCGAAGGCCCGGCGCGCCGATCGGCGTAGTCTGTTCACCCCTCTTCTGGGCGCATCGTCCGATTTGCCGGGCGGGCGCCGTTTGGAGCTCCGCCATGACGCAGACCCGCACCGAAACGGACTCGTTCGGCCCGATCGAGGTGGCCGAGGACAGGCTCTGGGGCGCGCAGACCGAGCGTTCCCTGCGCAATTTCGCGATTGGCGGGCAACTCATGCCGCGCGAGATCATTCACGCCCTCGCTTTGGGCAAGAAGGCGGCCGCGAAGGTCAATGCCGAACTCGGCCTGCTCGATCCCAAGCTCGCTGGCGCCATCGTCGACGCCGCCGAGGAAATCGCCTCCGGCCGGCTCGACGATCATTTCCCGCTAAAAGTCTGGCAGACGGGCTCCGGCACGCAGAGCCACATGAACGTCAACGAGGTGATCGCAAATCGCGCCAATGAGGTTTTTGGCGCGGCGCGAGGCGCCATGGACCCCGTTCATCCCAATGACCATGTCAATCTGGGGCAATCGTCCAATGATTCCTTTCCGACCGCCATGCATGTCGCGGCGACGAGGGCGCTGATCCAAAATCTCCTGCCGGCGCTGCGCCAACTCGAAGCGAGCCTGCGCGCCAAGGCGCGGGAATTCGCCAGCCTGATCAAGATCGGCCGGACCCATTTGCAGGATGCGACTCCGATCACGCTCAGGCAGGAGTTTTCGGGCTATGTCGCGCAGGTCGCCCTTGGCGTCGAGCGGATCGAGGCGGCGCTCCCGGGGCTCGCCTTCCTGGCGCAGGGTGCGACGGCGGTCGGCACGGGGCTGAATTCCCACAAGCTGTTCGCCGCGAAATTCGCCCGGGAAATCGCCCGCGAAACGGGCCTGCCCTTCAAGCCGGCGGAAAACTTCTTCGAGGCGCTGGCCAGCCACGACGCTCTGGTCTTCGCGCATGGCGCTCTGGAATCCGTGGCGACCGGCCTGTTCAAGATCGCCAGCGACATTCGGCTCGCGGGCAGCGGGCCGCGCGCCGGGCTTGGCGAACTGATTCTGCCGGCGAACGAGCCCGGCTCTTCGATCATGCCCGGCAAGGTCAATCCGACCCAGGTCGAGGCCCTGACCATGGTCTGCGCGCGGGTGTTCGGCAATCAGGCGACCATCGCCTTCGCCGCGTCGCAGGGCCATTTCGAGCTGAATGTCTACAAGCCGGTGATCGCCTTCGCCTTTCTTGAAAGCGTGCGTCTGCTGGCCGATTGCGCCCGCAGCTTCGCGGTCCATTGCATCGATGGTCTCGCGGCGGATCCGCAAAAACTCGAAGCGGCCATGCGGAATTCGCTGATGCTGGTGACGGCCTTGACGCCCAGGATCGGTTACGACAAGGCCGCGAAAATCGCCAAATCGGCCCATGCGAATGGCGCGAGCCTGCGCGAGGAGGCGATCCGGCTCGGCTTCGTCAGCGCTGAGGATTATGACGCCTGGGTTCGACCCGAGGACATGCTCGCCCCGAAGGGCTGATCAATCGCGATTGTCGCCGAAACAGGCCATGATCGCGTCATGCGCCTGAGTTTTCTGCGCGGGCGTCAGATCGTCGCGCGCCATCCGGGGCCAATAGCCGTCCGCCTTGGCGTGCGCGACCGTGCAGACGCAGGTCTTTTGGCAAAGCTCGGCCTCGTGCGTGTCCTCGAAACATTGCGCGAAGCATTGCCCGATGAAGCCGGTTTCCCGCGCGGGCGCGACGACGAAGAGCGCGAGCAGAGAGAAAAAGCCGAACAGCAGCGGCTGATGAATCAGATAGAAGGCCAGCGAATGGCGCCCGCACAAAGCGAGAGCGCGCGAAACCGGCCCGCGCGCCGGCGGGGCTTCGCCTTGCGCCCGCCTTGCGATCCATTGCCCGAGCGCCAAGCCGAACAGGACGAAGGCCAACCATGGAAACAGCGGGCGGAAATCATTGCTGGGCGGCTCGAACGTCCCCAGTCCGGTCCACCAGAAGATTTTCGCATCAAAAAAGGGCGCGGCGAGGATATGCGGCGCCGCCAGCGCAAGGGCGCCCGCCGCGAGCAAGACCCAGGCTGGGGCGGCGACCAAAGGCGCGGCGACGAGGCTGGCAAGCGCGATGCAATGGAGGATGCCAAAAAAGATCGGGGTCGCCGGGAACAGCCAAAAAGAGGAAAGGCTGATCGCCGCCGCCGCTGCGATGATCATTGCCCAGCGCCGCCAGAAGGCCGGGCTGCGCAGGAGCGGGCCGCGCGTCTGTCTGGCGAGGGCGAGGCTGATCCCCACCAGCATCAAAAAGCTCGCTCCGATGGCTTGGCCGAGCCAATGGAAACCCGCCGTATGGGGAATTCCGTGATCGATCCAGCCAAAATAGGCCAGATCCCAGGTCAGATGAAAGCCGAACATCGCCCAGAGCGAGAGGCCGCGCGCGGAATCGATCCAGCCGAGGCGGAGAATGTCGGGGCGCGGGGCGGGGGCGGTCACGGCTGGAAGTGCGAAAAGACCATGTCCGGCGCCGAGAGATTATGCCGGGAGGCCGAGTGGCGTCCCGCCCAAAGCTCGGTGACCATCGCGCCGGGGAAGGACAGGACCGGGGATTCCTCCCAGCCCTTGCCGTCCTTGACGCGCCAGGCCACGCGGGCGACGTCGGAATTGGTCTCGCTGGCGAACATGGAGCGCAGCGCCGCGAAGGGCAGATTGGCGGGGATGGCGCCGGAATAAGCGACGTCGAGCGCGACATGATCCTGATCGACCTGCCGGATCGTCACGGTCGCCGAACCGCCGCGCACGAAATTCAATGTGAAGGCCTTTTTGGCGGGATCGAAGGCGATATCCTTGATCGCGACGATCGGTCGCGGGCCACCGGGTCCATCCTGAACCTCCAACGGCCCGATCTGGAACGACGAGCCATAGGCCGTCCAGCGCATATCGCCGAAGGGCAGGGGGCGGATGCGCCAATTGCCGTCGGATGGATAAAGGACGAGAACTTCCTCGGCGCGCTCGCGAAACAGCATCCAGAGCTGGATGTAATTGAACCCCGGCTCGACATGGTCGCCGACGCGGATCGGCACATTCGCCGGACGCCAGAAATCCGGATCGGTCAGGCCGGTCAGCCACAGCGTCGGCGTCTCGAAAAAGGTCTTGCGTGGCAGCGCGCCCTCGGCATGCGGAATGTTGCAGGCGGAAAAATCAGGCGCCCAGCGGTCTGTGCTGATCATGCCGATATAGACGGGATGCGCCGCCTGGATGGTGAAATGGCGCACGTCCGGCGAGACGAAATCCAGCTCGACATTGTCGCGCTCGGCGCAGAGTTCGGGCGTCGATTTATTGACGACCTTCACCGCCAATTCGTTGACGAGCTCCTTGGCGCCCTGCGCTTGAGCGGGGGCGGTCAGAGCGGGCGCGACGAGGCAGGACAGGAGGCAGGCGAGACGAAAAAGGCGCATGGGATCATCCGAAAGAGGCTTTCGGCTTTAAGCCGGCCCGGCCGTCAAGGCAAGCGCCGCGGCATTCCAGAAAAAAGCGCCGCGGCATGCAGGGAAAGCTTTGGCTCATTTCTCGCTTAAAGCTGGTTCTCGTGGCCCGAAGCGATTATGTAGGAAACGGCGCAACGGCGTGCGAACAAGGGCTTTCCTCGCAAATGACGGATGTTTTGGGTCTTTTTTCTTCGCCTGCGGTCTCCGGCGCGGTCAGCGTGGAGCGCGCGGTGGCGGAATTGCGGGCTGGGCGGCCCGTGGCCCTGCTCGAAGGCTCCGTCCGCCAATTGGTCTTCCCTGCAGAGAATCTCGATTCCGCCAGCGCCGCCGCGCTCGAACAACTGGCGCGCGGCCGCGCCAATCTGATCCTTTCCGCCCAAAGGCTGCGCCGCCTCGGTGTCGAGCGTACGGCGCCCGGCCTCATTTCGATGCCGAAGATCGACGTCGAGCGGGTCGGCGCGCTTTTGGCGGACGAGGGCGCCTCCATCGACGCGCCAGTGGCTGCGCCCGGCGCCGCCGACGAGGCCGCGCTCGATCTGCTGCGCCTCGCCACGCTCTTGCCTGGCGCGATCGTCGCTCCCTTGGCGGACCCGATGCCGCAATTGCAGGAGGTCAATGGCTGCGACGTGCGCTCCTTCCGCGCCAAGAAGGTGCTGTCTCTTCATCTGATCGGCCGCGCGCCGCTGCCGCTCGAAGGCGCGCCCAATTCAGAAATCGCGGTCTTTCGCGGCGGTGAAGGTCTGCGCGACCAGGCGGCGGTCATCGTCGGCAAGCCCGATCTCTCCGGCCCGGTCCAGGTCCGGCTGCATTCCGCCTGCCTCACCGGCGACCTGTTCGGCTCGCTCAAATGCGATTGCGGCGACCAGCTGCGCCATACCGCGCGTTTCATGGCCGAGAATGGCGGCGGCGTTATCCTCTATCTCGACCAGGAAGGGCGCGGCAACGGCCTCGCCAACAAAGTCCGCGCCTATTCGCTCCAGGCGCAAGGCTACGACACCTATGACGCCGACGAAATCCTCGGCTTCGGCCTCGATCAGCGCCGCTTCGGCTATGCGGCGCGCATGCTCGACCTGCTTGGCGTGACGCGCGTCCGGCTGATGACCAATAATCCGGCCAAGATCGAAGCCCTGCGCGCGGCGGGGCTCGACGTGACGGACCAGCGCATCCAGGGCCGGCCGACGCCGCAGAACATCCATTACCTCGCCACCAAGCGCGACAGAGCGGGCCATTATCTCGATGTCGATCTCCCCCCCGCCGGCGGCGGCTGAGTCCCGCCGGGTCTTTCGTTTCGCGCTTTTCCTGTTCGTCCTCGCCAGCCTTTACCTGGCTTGGCCGTGGCTGTCCGGGCAGGTGACGATTCCGTGGGATTCCAAGGCGCATTTCCAACCGCAGCTCTCCTTCCTCGCGCACGCGCTGCATAGCGGCCAGTCGCCGTTCTGGACGCCCAATGTCTTCGCGGGCATGCCGCAGGTCGCCGATCCGCAATCGCTGATCTTCTCCCCGCCTTATCTTCTGCTGGCGGCGCTCGATCCGGCGCCGAGCTTTCAGGAGGCCGACGCGGTCGCCTTCGCCATGCTCACGCTCGGGGGCATCGGCTGGATGCTTTATTTCCGCGATCGCGGCTGGCGCGCGGCCGGGGGACTGGTTGTGGCGCTCGCCTTCGCCTATGGCGGCTCGGCCGCCTGGCGCATCCAGCACACCGGCCAGATTCTCAGCCTGTCCTGGTTTCCGCTCGCCTTCTGGGCGCTCAGTCGCGCGCTCGATCGCGGCTCTTTCCTTTGGGGCGCGCTGGCCGGGCTGTTTGCCGCCTTGATGGTGCTTGGCCGCGATCAGATCGCCTGGCTCTTCGTGCTGACGCTGACGTTTTTCGTCATCTGGCGGCTGTTTTCGCCGCCGGAAGGCGATAGCCGTGGCTTTTTTGCGCGGCTCGGGCGGATGTTCAAGCCGCTGCTTGGCGGCCTCGTCGTCGGGATCGCCGTGGCGGGGCCGCCGCTGCTCTGGACCATAGCCCTCGCGCAACAATCCAATCGCGCGGAAATCACGCTGGAAGGCGCGATGCGCGGCTCTCTCCATCCCGGGTCGCTGCTTACGGCGCTGGTCGCCAATCTCTATGACGTGCATGGGCCGCAATCGGCCTTCTGGGGGCCGCCGTCGCCGGGCTGGGGCGAGACCGGGCTCTATATCGCGCGCAATATGGGCGAGGTCTATTTCGGCGCTTTGCCCTTCCTCGCGCTCGTCGGGCTGGGATTCGGGCGGTTGTGGGCTTTCGCGCGGCCGATGCGGTTTTTCTCGGCGGCGATGCTGGCCATGGCGATCTACGCCTTCGGCAAATATACGCCGGTCTTCGCCGCCCTGTTCGATGTGCCGGGCGCCAATCTGTTCCGGCGGCCGGCCGACGCCACCTTCCCGCTTTGCGTTTTCGCCAGCGTCGTCGGCGGCTATTGCGTCGCCCGCTTCATCGACGCGCCGCCCGACAAAAAGGCCCGCAACATCGCATTGGCTTTGGTCGGCGCGCTTTACGCGGTCGCCCTGGGCGTCGCCTTCGCCAAGGGGCGTCTTGGCGACGCCTGGCCCGCACTGGGTTTTTCGCTGTTCTGCGCAGCGCTGTCCGTCGCCGCTCTGCTTGCCGCGCGGCGTTGGCGCGACGCGCCCGCGCTGGGCGTGTTTTTGATCGGCGCCGTGCTGACCTTCGACCTGTCGCTGAACAACGCGCCCAACCAGTCGACCGCCCTGCCGCCGCAGACCTATGACGCCTTGCGCGAGGGCACGCAGAACGAGACCATCGTCTTCCTGAAGCAGAAGCTCGCAGAAAACGCCGAGCCCGACCGTCGCGACCGCGTGGAGCTGGCGGGAATCGACTTCCATTGGCCGAATGCGGGATTGACGCATGGCTTCGACATGGACCTCGGCTACAACCCGATCCGGCTGACCACTTTCGTGGACGTCACCCACGCCAACGACCATGTCGCCATTCCCGAGCAGCGCGTCTTCTCGCCGGCCTTCCCCTCCTATAAATCGCCGATGGCCAATCTGTTCGGGCTGCGCTGGATCGCGACCGGCGTGCCCATCGAACAGATCGACCCCAGCCTGAAGCCGGGCGATCTGCCTTTGGTCAAGCAGACCGCCGACGCCTATCTCTACGAGAACGCCAACGCTTTGCCGCGCGTGCTGGCTCCGGGCCGCGCCATTGCAACGGATTTCACCGCGATCGAAGCGAAGGGCGGCATGCCGGATATCGATTACCGGCGTTTCGTCCTGCTCGACCGCGCCGATTGCGCGGCAAGGCCAGAACTGGACTGCGCGCCGGACATCGCGGCGGCTTCCGCGAGCGGCGCGGAGGCGGGGACGGCCAAAATCATGCGCTATGACAATACGCTGGTCGATGTGGAGGCGGTCGCTCCCGCGCAGGGCGGCTTCCTCGTCCTCAATGACGTCTGGCAGGACTGGCAGGCCGCCTATGTCGATGGCCGCCCGGCGCCGATTCTGCGGGCCAATCTGATGTTCCGCGCCATTCGCCTCGGCCCGGGGCCGCATCGCGTGCGCTTCCGTTTCGAGCCGTTTCGCGGCTTCGCGAATTTCCTGCCGAAAGGCTGGAGTTTGCCGGGTCTGCGCAATCCGCCCCGCGGTTGACGCCTTTCGCGACAAGCGTGTCGGACAGCGGGCGTCGCCAAGACGACGGCGCTGTCGCCTTCTTTTCCCGTTTGATCGGGCCGGAACAAATTGTCTTCCCTTGAAGGGCTGAACAAGAGGCTTTTGGCGCGGGCATGGGTTTTGCTCGTCGCTCGCCGGGAGCAAACGCGGTTCATAAACCGCCCCCCTTTGGAGGTTGACCCATGGCCAATGTGACCTTTTCCTCTCCGTCCGTTACCCGCGACGTGACCGTTTATGCGGTGGCGGGCGATCGCGGCACGCTGCTGGCGCTCGCCAAGGACAATAAAATTCCGATCCCGTTCGATTGCCAGGACGGCGAATGCGGTTCCTGCCTTGTTGAAGTCACTGTGCTCAGCAAGTCGACCCACGCCATTTCCCTCACCGAAAAAGAGAAGGAAATGCTCAAGCAATTGGGCAAGATCTCCAAGGCCGAAGTCAAAGACGCCGAGGTCAACGACCAGCCGCCGCATTTCCGCCTTGCTTGCCAGTACATCATCCGCGACGAGGATATTCTGGTGAAATTCGCCGGCGACGAGACCATGCCTGTTCAGCAGCGCAAGTCGGGCGCGAAGATTTCGGAATGAGGCGGGGCCGCCGGATCGTGCCGATCCGGGCGACCAAGCTTATCGACCAAGCAATTTGACCAAGTACATCGGCCAAATGGACCGATGTCAGTCCGGGGAGGACGCGGGGGCGTGGCGATCACGCCCCCGTTGCTTTTTTGGGAGGGCGCGCGGCGGTTTTTTTTAAGGGAGTTGCGACGCTTGCGCGCATGGCGGCGGAAACGACGGCTTGCCGAACCGGGTCAGGCGCCGTAAATGACCGCGAGCGTCCGCGTGCCGGTCGCCGCAGGTTGCCGGTCCGCCGCCCGTTCGCTCGTGTCCCGCGTCTATATCGCGGAATTGGTGGGCGAATCCGGCTTCCAGCCACATGCAATTCCGCTCGGGCAGCGTTAGCGATGGAACGGATGGGGAGCGAATACGAGCGTGAAGAGGAGGCGTCGGAGACGGCGTCCGGCCCTTCTTCCTCATCAGAGAAACGAAGCGAGCGCGCCGCGATCCTGGCCGCCGCCGAGAAGCGGCGCCGGCTTGCCGGCCGCATCGGCGCCGCCGCGAGCGTGATCCTCGTCCTCGTCGCGGCTTTCGTCCTGTCTCGCACCTTGGCCAATCTGGACATGGCCGAATTGCGCGCCGCCTTCGCGGCGACTTCGGCCAACCAGATCGCGCTCGGCCTGTTTTTCACGGCCTGCTCCTTCCTGATGCTGACGGGCTATGACGCCATCGCCCTGCGCCAGCTGAAGTTGCGCGTGCCCTATCGCACCACCGCGCTCGCCTCCTTCACCTCATACGCCGTCTCGTTCATGCTGGGTTTCCCGATTTTTACGGGCGGCACGGTGCGCTACTGGATTTATTCGCGAGCCGGGGTGCGTCCCGGCAAGATCGCCAGCCTCACCGTCGTCGCTGGCGTGACCTTCTGGCTCGGCATGGCGGTGGTCATCGCCCTCGGGCTTCTGGTCATGGCGGGGCCGATTTCGGAAATCGACCGTCTCGCGGTCAATCTCAACCGCCTGATCGGCTTCGGGATGCTCGCGGCCGTCGGCTGCTATCTCTATTGGGTTTCGGCCCGTCCGCGCCGCGCCCGCTGGCAGGGGCTTTCGCTCGAACTGCCGGGGCTGGGCCTGTCGCTGGGGCAGATCGCGCTCGGCGTCATGGACCTGTGCAGCGCGGCCGCCGTCCTCTATGTGCTGCTGCCGAGCCATGACGGCCTGGATTTCTTCACTTTCGCCGCGATCTATGTCTTCGCCTGTCTGCTGGGCATCGTCAGCCACGCGCCGGGCGGCATCGGCGTTTTCGAGGCGACCATGCTCAAGGTGGTGCCGTCGCCGTCGCAGGAGGCGCTGCTCGCCTCGCTCTTGATGTTTCGCATTCTTTATTATGTCATCCCTTTCGTGTTGGCTCTTGCGCTCCTCGGCGCGAATGAAGGCGGGCGCCGTTGGGACGCTCTGCGCGACGCGATGAATCGCGCGCAAAGCGATGGGGAAAACGGCGCCTGATTTTAAAATAGGCCCTCATGAATGAAATGGTCGATTCTGTCCGGGGTCTCGTCGCCAGCCTGATCGAGGCCATGCCCGAGCCGGTGCTGGTCGTGGACGAATCGGTTCGCCTCGTGGCGGCCAATGGTCCCGCGCGTGGCCTGTTCCCGCATTTGCGCCTCGGGGCCCCGCTGGCCTCGACCCTGCGCGCGGTCGATCTGCATGACGCCATCGCCCGGGTGATGGCTTCCGGCCTCGCTGAAGACGTGTCCTGGCTCGATCGCGTCCCGGTCGAGCGCCTGTTTCAGGTTCATGTCGCCGGTTTTCAATCGATCGACTCGCGTTTCGTCGCCCTCAATCTGCATGACGCGACCGAAACGAGGCGTCTCGAGAAGATGCGGGTCGATTTCGTCGCCAACGCCAGCCACGAATTGCGCACCCCGCTCGCCTCGGTGCTTGGCTTCATCGAAACCTTGCAGGGGCCCGCCCGCGCCGACCCCGTGGCGCGCGACCGCTTTCTCGGCATCATGCTGGAGCAGGCGCGCCGTATGGCCCGGCTCGTGGATGACCTGCTCTCGCTGTCGCGGATCGAGCAGAGTCTGCATCTCCAGCCGCGCGCGGCTGTCGATCTGGTCCCGCTGGCGCAGCAGGTGCTCGACGCCCTCACGCATATGGCGCGCGAGAATCGAGTCCATCTGGAGATTTCTGCGGCCCCGGCCGTGGTGCGCGGAGATCGCGACGAACTGCTGCGGGTGGCCGAGAACCTGATCGAGAACGCGATCAAATATAGCGCGCCCGAGCCGGGCGAGCCTGAGCGGACCGTTCGCGTCGAGATCGGCGCGCGCGACGGCTTCGGTTTCATGGCCGTGCGCGACGAGGGGCCGGGCATCGCGCCGCAGAACATCCCGCGCCTGACGGAGCGTTTCTACCGCGTCGATGTTGGCCAGAGCCGCGCCAAGGGCGGCACCGGTCTGGGGCTAGCGCTGGTCAAGCATATTCTTGCCCGCCACCGCGGGAGGCTCGGCATTGAATCGACACTGGGACGCGGCGCGACCTTCACCGCCTTCGCCCCGCTCCATGAGAGCGCCAAATGAGCGCCCAACAAGTGAGGCCTAAGTGAGCAGTCGCAAAAAATCTTGTTTGCGCTGCACGCCTTGAATCTTCGCGAACTTCCACGCCAAGGTTCAGCTTGAACGGACCTCGCTCGCGGGCGTGTCGTGCGCCGTCATGGAAGTGTCATCCAGTCGTCGTAATGGTTCCTCGCGCTGAAGCGCAATCCGCGAACACCTCTCCTGTTCGCGCCCAGTTTAACCTCTCGAGAGGTATGGCATGTCCAAACTCCTGCTGCGTTCCGCCCTCGTCGTCGCCGTCGTCGGCGCCGCCGCGTCCACCCTCGCCGCCGATATTTCCGGCGCCGGCGCGACCTTCCCCTATCCGGTCTATTCCAAATGGGCCGACACCTATAAGAAGGACACCGGCATCGGCCTGAACTATCAGTCGATCGGCTCCGGCGGCGGCATCAAGCAGATCGTCGCCCGCACCGTGACCTTCGGCGCCACCGACGCCCCGCTCAAGGCCGAGGACCTCGAAAAGAACGGTCTCGTGCAGTGGCCGCAGGTCATGGGCGGCATCGTGCTGGTCATCAACCTCGATGGCGTCGCCCCGGGCGATCTGGTCCTCGACGGCGCGACCGTCGCCAAGATCTTCCTCGGCGAAGTCAAGACCTGGAACGACCCCGCCATCGCCAAGCTGAATCCCGGCGTGAAGCTTCCCGAAGGTCCGATCGCCGTCGTTCACCGTTCGGACGGCTCGGGCACCTCGTTCAACTTCACCGATTACCTGTCCAAGGTTTCGGCCGACTGGAAGTCCAAGGTCGGCGCCGCTCCCGCCGTCGAATGGCCGGTCGGCCTCGCCGCCAAGGGCAATGAAGGCGTCGCCAATACCGTCGCCAACACCAAGGGCTCGGTGGGCTATGTCGAATATGCCTATGCCAAGCAGAACAAGATGACCTACGCCAAGCTGATCAATCATGACGGCAAGACGGTCGCTCCGAATTCGGAAAGCTTCCAGGCCGCCGCCGCCAACGCTGATTGGGCCAACGCGCCGGGCTTCTACCAAATCCTGACCGACCAGAAGGGCGCCGGCTCCTGGCCGATCACCGCCGCGACCTTCATTCTGATCCCCAAGCAGCCTCAGGACGCCGCGGTCGCCGGCGAGGCCCTCAAGTTCTTTGATTGGGCCTTCAAGAATGGGTCCAAGGAAGCCGAGGCGCTCGATTACATTCCCTTGCCGGGCAATGTGGTCGGCCTGATCCGCAAGGCCTGGCTCGACGTCAAGAGCGCCGAAGGCAAGCCGGTCTACGAAACCAAGTAAACGCTGTTCCTGCTGGCCGGGGGCTTGAGCCTCCGGCCGCTCAATTGTACGAGGAACGAAAACATGGCGGAGGCCGCATTGAGTTCCGTGGCGAAACCTGCGGCGCAGGGCGACAGTCGTGAAAAGGTGTTGCGCCGCTTCGAGCTTGGCGATCAGGCCTTTCACGTCCTGACCAAGACCTGCGCGATCGCCGTCCTGCTTTTGCTTGGCGGGGTCATTTTTTCGCTGATCCACGGCTCGATTCCCGCGCTGCAAAAGTTCGGCTTCGGCTTCCTGACGTCGCAGGCGTGGAATCCCGTCACCGAGAATTTCGGCGCCGCTCCGGCGATCTACGGCACGCTGGTGACCTCGATCATCGCGCTGGCCATCGCCGTGCCGCTCGGCCTCGGCATCGCGGTCTTCCTGACGGAGCTCTGCCCCTACACGCTGCGGCGGCCGATCGGCATCGCGGTCGAACTGCTGGCGGGCATTCCCTCGATCATCTACGGCATCTGGGGCATGTTCATCCTTGCGCCCTTCCTGCAGGAGCATGTCCAGCCGGCGATCATCGCGACCTTCGCCAACGTGCCTTTGCTGAACCAGCTCTTCTCTGGCCCGCCCTATGGCATCGGCATCGCGACGGCGGGCCTCATCCTGTCCATCATGATCCTGCCGCTGATCTCCTCGATCTCGCGCGACGTGTTCGAAACGGTCCCGACCGTTCTGAAGGAGTCGGCCTTCGGCATCGGCTGCACGCGCTGGGAAGTGATCCGCAACATTGTCGCGCCTTATACCGGCGTCGGCCTGGTCGGCGGAATCATGCTGGCGCTTGGCCGCGCGCTGGGCGAAACCATGGCGGTCACCTTCGTCATCGGCAACGCCCACAAGATCGCCCCTTCGATCCTCGGCCCCGGCACGACGATCTCGGCGACCATCGCCAATGAATTCACCGAGGCCGACGGCGCGATCTATACCTCGTCGCTGATTACGCTGGGCCTGCTGCTATTCATCATCACCTTCATCGTCCTCTCGATCTCGCGCCTCCTGCTGATGCGCATCGAAAGCCAGGGAGCGCGCTGACATGTCCGCATTGCAAGCCGCGCGCAAGACGCGCAGCGCCGTCGCCATGGGTCTCTGCGTCGCCTCGGCGGGCGTCGGCCTCATCGCTCTGGCTTTCATTCTGGCCGCTTTGTTCTGGAACGGCTTTTCGGGCCTGAACCTGAAGGTCTTCACGGAAATGACGCCGCCGCCCGGCTCTTCGGGCGGCCTGCTCAACGCCATAGTCGGCTCGCTGATCATGACCTTCTTCGGCGTGCTGATCGGCGCGCCGCTGGGCATGTTCGCCGGCACCTACATGGCCGAATATGGCCGCAATTCGAAGCTGACGACCGTCGTGCGCTTCATCAACGACATCCTGCTGTCGGCGCCCTCGATCGTCATCGGCCTGTTCGTCTATGAGATCACGGTCGTGCAGATGGGCCATTTCTCCGCCATCGCCGGCTCGATCGCCCTGGCGCTGCTGGTCGTGCCGGTTGTGGTGCGCACCACCGAGGACATGCTCAACCTCGTGCCCGGATCGCTGCGCGAAGCCGCGACGGCCCTCGGAATGCCGCGCTCGCTCGTCATCCGCCATGTCGCCTACAAGGCGGCGCGCGCGGGCCTCATCACCGGCTTGCTGCTGGCAGTCGCCCGCGTCTCCGGCGAGACGGCGCCGCTGCTGTTCACCGCGCTGAACAACCAGTTCTGGAGCACCAAGCTGGACGCTCCCATGGCCAGCCTTCCGGTCGTGATCTTCCAGTTCGCGCTTTCGCCCTACAAGGAATGGCAGGCGCTCGCCTGGGCCGGCGCGCTCATCATCACCCTCGCCGTTCTGACACTGTCGATCACCGCTCGCGTTCTTGGCGCGCAAAGGACCAGCAAATGACCAATGTTCTTACGCAGGAAGCTCCGGCGTCGCGCGACCAGCTCGCGCAAAAGATGTCGGTCAAAAATCTCGACTTCTTCTACGGCGAGACCAGGGCTTTGAAGTCCGTCAGCGTCCCGCTCTACGCCAATCAGGCGACGGCCTTCATCGGTCCGTCTGGCTGCGGCAAGTCCACGCTGCTGCGCGTGCTCAACCGCATGTATAGCCTTTATCCGCGCCAGCGCGCGGAGGGCGAGGTGCTGCTCGACGGCGAGAACATCCTGAACCCCAAGCAGGACATCAATGCCCTGCGCGCGCGCGTCGGCATGGTTTTTCAGAAGCCCACGCCCTTCCCGATGTCGATTTACGATAACATCGCCTTCGGCGTCCGGCTTTATGAAAAGCTCGGCAAGGCCGACATGGACGAGCGCGTCGAGAAGGCGCTGCGCGGCGCGGCGATCTGGGACGAGGTCAAGGACAAGCTCAACGCCAGCGGCCTCAGCCTCTCCGGGGGCCAGCAGCAGCGCCTGTGCATCGCCCGCACCGTCGCGATCCAGCCTGAAGTGATCCTGTTCGACGAGCCCTGTTCGGCGCTCGATCCGATCTCGACAGCCAAGGTGGAGGAGCTGATCGACGAGATGCGGCGCGACTACACCATCGCCATCGTCACCCACAACATGCAGCAGGCTGTGCGCGTCTCGCAATACACCGCCTTCATGTATCTCGGCGAAATGGTCGAATTCGACGATACCGACAAGATCTTCACGGCGCCGAAAGAGCGCCGCACCCAGGATTACATCACCGGCCGTTTCGGCTGATTTCGGCTCTCCGGCCAGACAGGAACAAGGCACCATGGTCGAACATACCGTCAGATCTTTCGACGCCGATCTCGAAACGCTCGACCGCCACATTTCAGAAATGGGCGGCATCGCCGAAAAAATGCTCGCCGACGCGATGGACGCGCTGTCGACGATGAATGTCGAACTCGCGCAGAAGGTCATCGCGACCGACGTGCGTCTCGACGTGCTGCAGCGGACGGTCGAGGATCTCGCCGTACGCGTTCTGGCGCGCCGCCAGCCCGTCGCGGTCGATCTGCGCGACGTCGTCGGCGTGATCCGCATCTCGGCGGATCTGGAGCGCATCGGCGATCAGGCCAAGAACATCGCCAAGCGCGCAGCCAAGATCGCCGGGGAATCCCGCATTCCGCGCGCAGTGGTCGGCCTCCGGTCGATGCACGATCTCGCCGCCACGCAACTCAACGACGTGCTGGACGCCTACGCCCAGCGCGACGTCGAGCGCGCCAAGGCGGTCTGGAACCGCGATCTGGAGCTGGACGCGCTCGAGGACTCCGTGTTTCGCGACCTTCTCACCTTCATGATGGAAGATCCGCGCAACATCACGTTCTGCACGCATCTGCTGTTCTGCTCGAAGAACCTTGAGCGCGTCGGCGACCACACCACCAATATCGCCGAAACGGTCTATTACATTGTGACCGGGGAGAGCATGCCGGGCGAGCGCCCGCGCGGCATCGATTCCTCGACTCTGCCGTGAGTCTTTAGGAGCCATTCGATTTCATGAACGAACCGCGCGCATCGGTCATCGGCGCCGCCTCGCCAGGCGGCGCCCCACGAATTCTGGTTGTCGAGGACGAGGCCGCCCTGGCTCTCATGCTGAGCTATAATCTTGAAGCCGAGGGCTATGTCGTCGAGCGCGTCGAGCGCGGCGACGAGGCGGAACTGCGGCTTGAAGAAACCGCGCCGGACATGGTCATTCTCGACTGGATGTTGCCCGGCGTCTCGGGACTGGAAATCTGCCGCCGCCTTCGGGCGCGGGAAGCCACCCGCACCCTGCCGGTCATCATGCTGACCGCGCGCGGCGAAGAGGGCGAACGCGTGCGCGGCCTCTCGGTCGGTGCCGATGATTATGTGGTCAAGCCGTTCTCTGTTCCGGAGCTGATGGCGCGCGTACGCGCGCTGTTGCGCCGGGCGCGCCCCGAACGCGTCGCCGTCAAGCTGACGGCCGGCGCGCTGGAGCTGGATCGGGAGACGCGCCGCGTCCGTCGCGGCGGCCGCGACGTCCATCTCGGCCCGACCGAATTTCGCCTGCTGGAATATCTGATGGAGAAGCCGGGTCGGGTCTTCGCCCGTTCGCAATTGCTCGATAGCGTCTGGGGCATGTCGGCCGAGATCGACGAACGCACGGTCGATGTCCATATCGGCCGGTTGCGCAAGGCGCTTGCCGCGGGCGGCGAAGACGATCCGATCCGCACCGTGCGCGGCTCCGGCTATTCTTTCGACGAGACTTTCGGCCGCGGCTGATCCTTGCAGGCATTGCGTTCGGCCGGGCTTGTGCTCGACCTCCCGCCGTCCAATGAAAAACCGGCGTCGCTCCGCGCACGCCGGTTTTTCATTTCCGAAAGGGCAGGGGGGAGGGGTCTGAACCGCGCCTTTCGCCGCCGGAGGTCTCGCCGCCGCGACTTGCCGACGTTACGCGCGGTCTGAACCGAACAGATTTGCTGCTCGAAGATCGCGCGCCGACGGGCCGGCCCCTCGCCCTTGCCCTTTTTGGGAGCGTCAGGCGCGGGCGATGCGCTTGTCGCGGCGACGGTCCTGCGCCGGCTGATAGGCGATGCGCGCGTGGTGGGCGCAATAGGGACCCACGCCGATCTGCATCTTCGCGCCGCAATAGCGGAAATCGGGGCTGGAGGGGTCGCCCAGCGGCCAGCGGCACATGGATTCCCGCAGGTCCATGATGCTCACGCGCTCGGACATGGGGATGACGACGTCTTCCGAGGCGCGGCGCGGCGCGGGCGCCGGAGCGGGGCGCAAATCGGCGGCGAGGGCGAGATTGCCATGGACGACCGGGGCGGCGGTCGGGCGGCTCTCTTCCTCGGTCCGCGCCTTGGGGCGCGCACGGGCCGGCGCGGGGGCAGGCGACTTGACCCGGCCGGACAGGCCAAGACGATGCACCTTGCCGATGACCGCATTGCGGGTGATGCCATGAGCGAGTTCATTGGCGATCTGGCTTGCGCTCAAGCCTTCCAGCCACATTTTCTTCAATTGCTCGACGCGTTCATCGGTCCAGGACATTGAATTGACCTCCAAACGTTGTCCGTTTCGCAGGTTTGGCGGAAACGGCGGCTCCCCGGGCGGCGCCATCATTGGCGCTCGTGACTTCCACTCAGCCGCGCGTTGTATTTGCGCGCGGCGGCGTCCGGCTGCTTTCCCCTGCGGTCTCTCTCGGCGGAATCGTATCCTTTACGGCTGCGCTGACGCAGCCGGTGGAAACGCTCCGACCGAACGAGGACTGACGGAACAGGCGCTTGATAAGCAGGCGCCGCACGAGATGTCGTAGCCGACAAGAGGGACACTACACTAGTCGTTGAATCGCGTGCAACACTCGCAAGGGCGCGTCGCAGGTTTTCCCCAGCCCTTTAAGCGAAATTCGAAAAAGCTGGGACGACAGGTATTTTTGTCTTGCGCCTTTCGACCGACGTCTCGCAGGGTTCCCGCCAAAGCCATTACAGAATTGACCTTCCGGCCCGGATTTTCTAGATTGCGGGCCTGTTGACGCCGCCCCCGCGGGGCGGCGCTTTCATTTTCGGGTTCGCTGCCGGTTCTTTAAGGACTGCGCCTCTGGGGAGGCGATCAGCGGGCGGCTGTTGGGAGTTCTGGACGTGACGTCAGCTATCCTTCCGACCTATGCGCGGTACCAGCTGGCCTTCGATCGCGGCGAGGGCGCCTGGCTGATCACGGCGTCGGGCGATAAATATCTCGATTTCGGCGGCGGAATCGCAGTGGCGAGCCTCGGCTACAATCATCCGCACCTCGTCGACGCCCTGATCCAGCAGGCGCAAAAGCTCTGGCACACGTCCAATCTGTTCCAGATCCCGCTCGGCGAGGCCTTCGCCCGCCGCCTCGTCGACGCGACGTTCGCGGACAATGTCTTTTTCACCAATTCCGGCGCGGAGGCGCTCGAATTGACGATCAAGATGGCGCGCAAGTGGAATTCGGCCAATGGCGCGCCGGAGCGGTTCCACATCATCACCTTTGAGGGCGCCTTCCACGGCCGCACGCTCGCGACCATAGCCGCGGGCGGCAACGCCAAATATCTCGACGGCTTCGGGCCCAAAATGCCCGGCTTCGATCAGGTTCCCTTCGGCGATCTGGACGCGGTCAAGGCCGCGATCGGCCCGCAGACCGGCGCCATTCTGGTCGAGCCGATCCAGGGCGAGGGCGGCATTCGCGTCGGCGCGCCGGATTTCATCCGCGGCCTGCGCGCCCTTTGCGACGAGCACAAACTGCTGCTGTGCTTCGACGAGGTGCAATGCGGCATGGGCCGCACGGGCAAATTCTTCGCCTATGAGCTTTATGGAGTCGCGCCGGATATTCTGGCCTCGGCCAAGGGCATCGGCGGCGGCTTCCCGCTCGGCGCCGTGCTGTCGACCGCCGAAGCCGGCAAGGGCATGGGACTCGGCACCCATGGCACCACCTATGGCGGCAATCCGCTCGCCATGGCCTGCGGCAACGCCGTGCTCGACATTCTGCTCGCGCCGGGCTTCCTCAACGATGTCGCGCGCAAGGGCCTGCTGCTGCGGCAGAGCCTGGCGGGGCTGGCGGCGGAACATCCCGACGTTATTGCGGAAATTCGCGGCGAGGGCCTGATGCAGGGGATCAAATTGCGCGTGCCCAACGCCGATTTCGCTTCCGCCGCGCGGGCCGAAAAACTCATCGTCATTCCGGCGGCGGACAATGTCGTGCGCATCATTCCGCCGCTGATCGTTTCCGAGGACGAAATCCGCGAGGGCGTGCGCCGTCTTGGCGCGGCCTGCGCCCATTTTGAAGTTGCGGCGACGCCAAAGGGAAAGCTGGGAGCCAATTCATGAAATTGCCGCCGATCGATCCGGCGCGTCGTTGTTTTCTCGACATTGCGGATTTCTCGCTCGACGATTTGCGCAGCATTCTCGACCGCGCCGCCGACATCAAGAGCCGCCGCCGGAAAGGCCGTCCCTCGCCGGACCAGCCGCTCGCCGGCCGCACGCTCGCGATGATCTTCGACAAGCCCTCGACCCGCACCCGCGTCTCCTTCGACGTCGGCATGCGCGAACTCGGCGGCGAGACGTTGATGCTTACCGGCGCGGAAATGCAGCTCGGCCGCGGCGAGACCATCGCCGACACCGCGCGCGTGCTGTCGCGTTTCGTCGACGCCATCATGATCCGCATCCTAGGCCATGAACATCTGCTGGAAATGGCCGCCTACGCCAGCGTGCCGGTCATCAACGGGCTGACCAAGCGCACCCATCCCTGCCAGGTCATGGCGGACATCCTCACCTATGAGGAACATCGCGGCGATATCGCGGGCGCGCGCGTCGCCTGGATCGGCGATTGCTGCAATGTGCTGACGAGCTGGGTTCACGCCGCCGCCAAATTCGGCTTCACGCTCGATATCGCCTCGCCGGAAGATCTGGCGCCGCGTCCGGAGCTCATCGCCTGGGCGCGCGCGCAGGGCGGCGTGGTCAATGTCATGCGCGATCCCTATGAGGCCGTGCAGGACGCCGATTGTGTGCTGACCGATTGCTGGGTCTCGATGGGCGACAAGGACGAAAAACTGCGCCATTCGCTGCTCGCGCCCTATCAGGTCAACGCCAAGCTGATGCGCCACGCGGCCAAGGACGCCGTGTTCATGCACTGCCTTCCGGCCCATCGCGGCGAGGAGGTCACCGACGAGGTGATCGACGGGCCGCAATCTTTGGTGTTCGACGAGGCGGAGAACCGCCTGCACGCGCAAAAGGGCGTGCTCGCCTGGTGCCTGGAGGGAAAAGAGTGACAACCGGCTCCGGTTCGCGCTTTTCCGCCGACTTTCCCTTCGCCGCCGCGGGGCAGGACGATTGCGTGCTGCCTTTCGCGGTTGAGCCGCTCGACCTACGCGGCCGCATCGCCCGGCTTGGCCCGGCGCTCGACGCCATCCTGACCCGTCACGGCTATCCCGATCCTGTCGCGCGCCTGCTCGCGGAAGCCGCCGCGTTGACCGTCCTGCTCGGCACGGCCCTGAAATCCGAGGGCCGCTTCCAGTTGCAGACGCGCACCGACGGCATTGTCGACATGCTGGTGGTCGATTTCGACGCGCCGGACCGGCTGCGCGCCTTCGCCCGCTATGACGTAACGCGGCTCCCGCAGCAGGGCGGCGTCGCGCCGGAGGTTCTGCTCGGGCGCGGCCATCTCGCCTTCACCATCGAACAGGGTTCGGAGGCCTCGCGCTATCAGGGCGTGGCGCCGATCGAATCCGGCTCGCTGGAACAGGCCGCCGGGGTCTATTTCCAGCAATCGGAACAGATTCCGACCTTCATTCGTCTCGCGGCGGGACAGGTCGTGACGACCTCGGGCGCGAGTTGGCGCGCCGGCGGCCTGCTCGCGCAATTCCTGCCCCATTCCGAGGAGCGCCGCCGCCAGGCCGATTTCCCGCCCGGCGACGCGCCTGAAGGCCATGTCGGACATGAATGGAATGAGGACGAGGCCTGGACTGAGGCGAAGGCCCTGGCCGCCACCGTCGAGGATCACGAATTGCTCGACCCCGCCTTGCCGAGCGAGGATCTGGCCTATCGCCTGTTCCACGAACGCGGGGTGATGGCATTTCCCGTCCAGACCCTGCGCGACGCCTGCCGCTGCTCCAACGAGCGGGTCGAGGACATGCTCCGCAGCTTCACGCAGCAGGAGCGCGACGATATGGTCGGCGACGACGGCGCGATCACCGTGACTTGCGAGTTCTGCTCGACTCTGCGCCGCTACGATCCGGGCGATTTCCGCAAGGATTGATATCTTCCGCCTCGCGCGCGGCCTTTCGCGGAGGGCGCGACGCCGAAGGCAACTCTTTTCCCCCTCGGGCGTTTCTTGAACTGGACAATGCGCCAGACCCGCCGAAACCTCATTGGCGCCCCGACGCGGCGTCCCAAGAGTTCTTCATTGTTCCGCGGGACATAGAACCCTTCGGACGATGGCGGACATTCGGGAGGGAGAAGAAAAATGTTGCGAAAATTGCTCTTCGCTTTTGCGTTCGTCTGCGCCGGGCTGCTCGCCGTTCCGATGGAATCCATGGCTCGTGGCGGCCACGGCGGCGGTCGTGGCGGATTCCATGGCGGCGGCGGCCGTGGATTCCACGGCGGCTATCACGGAGGCTACCGTGGCGGCTACCGTGGCGGTTATGCCGGGGGCTACCGTGGGGGGTATCGCGGCGGCTACGCCGGCCGTCGCGTGGCCTATGGGGCCGGCTACCGCAGGGGCTATTATGGCGGCGCCTATCGCCGGGGTTATTACGGCGGCGCCTATTACCGCCCGGGCTTTTACGGCGCGGGTTATGGCGCTTATGGCGCGTGCTGGCGCTGGAGCCCGCGCCTTGGCCGCCGGGTGTGGGTCTGCAACTAAGCGCGCGGCCTGAACGGGGCGGGTCCGCCCGTCCCGATCTCCCTGCGCCTCAGCCGCAATATTCCGCCCAGCACATAGGGGTCTCGAACACCTTCACGGAGTCGAGCTGCCCGAGTTCCGGCTTGACGCGATCGAAGATCCAGACCGCGATATTTTCGGCGGTCGGATTTTCGAGGCCCTCGATCTCGTTGAGCAGATGATGGTCGAGCCGCTCCAGAAGCGGCTGGAAAACCTTTTCCACGTCGAAGAAATCGACGACGAAGCCGCTATAAGCGTCCACTTCGCCAGCGAGCCGCAATTCGACGCGATAGGAATGGCCATGCAGCCGCCGGCACCGGTGGGTTTCCGGCACATGGGGCAAATGATGCGCGGCCTCGAAGGTGAAGGCCTGGGTGATCGTCATCGCGGGCATGGCCGGTTCTTAGCGCCCTTCGTCCTGTAACAAAAGCCGAAATTCATTCGCGGGCAGAGATCGCCCGCGCGGTCTTTGCTCGAAGGCCCAGATCGCGCGTAAGGCGCGATCACTCAAATGCGATGTCGCGGCTGCGCGGCGCAAGATGTTCGCCGCCGTCGATCGGCAGCATCTGGCCGGGCATGTCGGGACAGCCGAGGTAGAAATGGATCGCCGCGCAAATGTCGTCGGCGGGCGTGGCGTGTCCGGTTGGGATCTTGCCTGCGTCGAGCAAAAAACGCTGCTCCGTCTGCGGACCGGAAGGAAACATCAGGCCGGGCAGCAGGCCGAACACGCGTATGTCCGCACGCCCGGCCCGCTGCCAGAGTTCGGTCATGGCCAGCAGGGCTGCCTTTCCCAGGGTGTAGGAGAAATAGTCGGGGTTCGGATTGATCAGCTTCTGGTCGAGAATATTGAACACGGTCAGCAAGGCGTCAGCCCGCTTCGCCCGGGCCGCGGCCTCGACGATCCGGAAGGGCGCCTCGGCGTGGACGGCGAAACTCGCCGCGAGCATGGCGGGATCGCCGCAGCCGGGAAAGTCATGCGCGAAATTCGAGGCGTTGTTCACGATCGCGTCCGGCGCGCCGAACCTCTCGATCAGCGTCTCGCAAAATTGAGCGGTGGCCTCGCGCTCGGCGAAATCCGCGATCAGGACCTCGGCTGTGGCCCCCTCGCGGGTCAGGCTCGCCGCGAGTTCCTGCGCGGCGTCGCGCGAACGGTTGGCGTGCAGGATCACGCGATAGTTCTCGCGAGCGAAGGAGCGCGCGAGCGGGGCGCCGAGCCGGCTGGTCGCTCCCGTGACCAGCGCGCACTTCACTGGCCGGCGCTCCAGCGCGCCCGGGTGCGGAACAGGTCGATGCCGGCGCCGCGCGTTTCGTTGTAGATGTCCGGCTTGCGGATCGACAGGGCGCAGGCGATCACGCGTTCGTCGGTGAAGCAGGATTCGACGATCCGGTCCGCGACGCTCTCGACAAGGTCGATATGCCCCTCGCTCTCCAGCGCGCGGATGCGCTTGCGGACGGTGTCGTAATCGATGATCGGGGCGTCGGCGGCGCGCGGGGTGGCGAGCGGCGCATAGAGCCGGACCGAGATCATCAGGCGGGTCGGGCGCTCCGGATGGCGCTCCCAGGGATGCAGGCCGCACGAGACGTTGACGCAGACGTCGTCGAGCGCCACGACGATATGGTCCTCGCCGGAAAACAGGTCCTTCATTCGCTCCGCCTCGCTGGTTCGCGCCTTCTCATAGTGGCTCAAATCCGGCGGCGCAATGAGAAGGCCGCCGGATCGCGCCGGCGGCCTTGTGCAGGCGATCTTGCGCGCGAAGCCTTATTTGGCTTCGTTCATCGCGCCGCTCCTGTCGAACTGGGCGATATAGGCGATCACATTGGCGATGTCCTGGTCGCCCTTCAGACCGGTGAAGGTCATGTAGGTCGCAGGCACGTCATGCTGCGGCTGCTTGAGATAGGAGGTGAGGGTGACAACGTCCCAAACCTTGCCCGAATGCTTGTTGGCTTCCGAATAATTATAGCCAGGCACGGTGCCGGCGGGACGGCCGATCAGGCCGTTCAGGACGGGGCCGTAGAAATTGGTCGCGCCCTTGCCGATGTGATGGCACTGGCGGCATTTATTGAAGACGATTTCGCCCGCCTTGGGGTCGCCCTTGATCTCTTCGGCGGCCTGCGCGCCAATCGCCAGACCGGCGAACAGGGCGGCGGAAAGAATGAGAACCTTGGCTTGCATAACCTCTTGCTCCGCTTGCGGTGGATCGACCTCGCAGCGTGCCATTCGCTCCGACGGACCCATCATAATTGTTATCTTGGAATCATGGGCGTTGCGACATGATGCAACTCAATTAAATCACCTCAACAGCCCCAGTTCTCCCGTTATAAAGTCCTATTTTCAAGTCAGGAGGAAGGACAGCAGCGAGCGAAGCTCGGCGGGGCGCACAGGCTTGCGCAGCATTTCGAGCTTGTTGCGGCGCGCCTCGTCCTCGGCGCGCGACGAATGGTCCGCCGTCACGAGCAGGGCGGGGGCGTTCTTGCCGCAGGCGCGACGTACGGCCTGGATCGCCTGAGGCCCGAGTTCGCCATTGTTGAGATGCAGGTCGGCGATGATGATTTGCGGCGGATTGGCCAGCGCGCGCAATTTCTCCACCGCCTCGGCGCCGGAGGTCGCCACCGCGACGTCGCAGCCCCATCGCTCCAGCAACAGGATCATCGCCTCGCTGACCGCGGGCTCGTTCTCGATCAGCAGGATCTTCGCGCCGGCGATCCGGTTGGGAATGGCGCGGAACTGCGGGACCGGGACAGGCGGCGGCGGCGCTTCGCTGCTGAGCGGGATGAGGACCGAAAAAGTCGAGCCGCGTCCGACGCGCGACGCCAGCGAAACCGGATGGCCCAGCACATGGGCGAAGCGTCGCACGATGGCGAGGCCGAGGCCGAAGCCGGTCTGGCCCGGAATGTCGCTGTGCGCGCGCTGGAATTCCTGGAAAATCGCCTCGCGCCGGTCGTCCGGAATGCCGGGGCCGGTGTCGCAAACCTGCACCAGGACATTGTCGCCGCGCCGGCGCACGCCGACCAGAACGCCGCCATGCGCGGTGTAGCGCAGGGCGTTGGCGAGCAAATTCTGCAAAATGCGGCGCAGCATGGACGGATCGGAGCGCACGGTGCGACGGGTGGCGAAAATGCGCAGCTTCAGCCCGCGCTTTTGTGCGAAATGATCGAATTCGCGCGCCAGCGGCTCCATCACGTCGTTAAGCTCGAAACTGCGGACTTCCGGCTGCATCACGCCGGCGTCGAGCTTCGACAGGTCGAGCAGCGTCCGGATGAGGTCCTCCAGCGTCATCAGGCAGCGGTCGACCTGTTCGGTCAGCACGCCCCCCTCTGTTCCGGTCTGCAATTCACTGAGCGCTGAAAGCGCAAGCCGGGCGGCGTTCAGGGGCTGGAGCAGGTCGTGTCCGACAGATGTGACGAAGGTCGTCTTCAGCGAACTCGCCGCTTCGGCCTGTCGCTTGGCCTTTTCGATCGAGCGCATCGCCTGTTGCAGTTCCTGCGTGCGGCGACGCACCTGATGGTCGAGCGCGATGGCCGTCTCAAACAGCGAAAAGGCGTTGAACTGGCTGTCCACCGACCGCTCCACGCGCGACATCAGCGCACGGTTGATCTTTTCCAGCTTCTCGATCTGGCGTTTGAGATCGTCGGTATTTTCGCTCGCGTAAAGGGTCATGCCGGCTGTTTTTGGTCATCGCTGCGATAGCCGAAGGCTACGCCCGTGAAGGTCTGGTTCACATGCATGGAGCGATATTGCTCGCCATAGGTGTTGAAGCCAACCACCCGATGCTGGCGATAAAGCTCGGACAGGCGGTGGGCGATCTGGTTGCGCTCGGCGCCCAGCCGCCGCAGCACGCAATCGAAGCCGATATAGAGCGAGACCGCGCCGAGTTCGGACTCCATGCGCTCGAAGGTCGCCAGCGTGCTTTCATAGGGGTCGAGCGATTTGGCGACGGTCAGCACCAGTCCCTCGTCGATGGCGCAGAAGAAGCTGAGCGAGCCGTCCGCGTTCACCTTCTGGATCGAGCGCGCGTAATATTGGCCGCCGACGCCCACCAGCACCGGATGAGAGGCGAAGGACGAGGCGTCGAGCGAGCTTTCGACCAGCCCGACCTGATGCGCATATTCCTGCGCCGCCGGCTCCGCGTTCAGTTCGCGCACGACGCGCAACTCGGTGTCGGCGTCGGTGACGACCATCTTGAGCGATGTCGGCTCGAAATAATCGCATTTGAAGGTCGTGAACGGGATGTCGGTGTGGAAAAGCAGCAGGAGCGCGGCGTCGCGGTAGATGGCGCTGTCGCGGATCATCCAGGTCTTCTCGAACGTCATGCTGTCGCCGGCGGAGCCGCCGACGACGGGGATGTCATCAAGCGCCGAATAGAGCGCCGAGATCACCGCCTCCTCGCGCCGGCACATGCCGTCGATCAGCAGCAGGCCAAAGCAGCGGTCGGTTTCGCCTTCCGGGATGCGCGCGGCCAACGCCGCGCGCGCATCGGCGATGGAGGCGCGCCCCTCTTCGACGCCGAAATGCGACAGGTCCTCCATCATTTGGGCTTCAAGCGTGAAATTGCTGCGCAGGAAGCCGATCGCGACGATGGAATGGGAGGCCCAGCCGGATAGCGTCAGTTCGCCCGCCGTGGTGCAGCCGAAGATCGGCGTTCCGGGAAGGAGCGAATGAATTTCGGAGGCGAAAGCGGCGGTGTCGTAGCTGGCGCAAACGAAACAGACCAGTCCGACCAGCGCTTCCTCGGGCCGGTCGCCGGTCGTGGCCAGCTGGCCGGAAATCGCCGCGGCAATCTCGCGCGCCGCGCCTTCGGCGCTCTCCGCGCTGGTGGAAGCGACGACGACGCCCTCCAGGCTGTCGACGCGCATCTCGCCTGTCTGCAACGGTTCCATCCCCCGGATTTTTTCGCGCCCGGCTTTTTTTGCGGGCGCGCATTGTTCTGGACCCAGTCGCGCCAGTTTCGCCGCCGCTTCCGGCGCGCCGCGCCCGTCACCCGGCGCGCAATTGGGAGAAAGTACTATAGGCGATGTCTTCCGCGTAAAACAACTTTGTTAGGGGAGAAAGAAATGCCTTGGAACTGGGCGGGTCCTTCGGGGCTGGTCGCCGCGTTTGCGCGTCTCATGACGCTGCTCGCGGCTTTGACGTGCTGCTGCTTTTTCACGGAAGGCGCGCGAGCGTCCTCGCTCGACCGCGAGGCGATGAACGTCCTGTTTCCCAAGCCCTTTAGCGTCGGCGAGCGCGATGCGACGCTGCCTGTCTGGCCGATTTTCCAGCAAAGCTACAATGGCGACGTTCTCGTCGCCTATGCCTTCGAATCCATCGATTTCGAGCCGATCCCGGGCTTCTCCGGCACGCCGGTCAATCTGCTGGTCGCGGTCAAGCCATCCGGCGAACTTCTGGACGTGAGGGTGCTCAGCCAGCACGAGCCAGTCTTCGTCGACGGTCTGGGGCCGGAGCCGCTAAAGGATTTCCTCAAACAATATACCGGCAAGTCGCTGCGGCAATCGATCAAGATCGTGCCCCCCGGCACACGCGATCCGCGCGCCGACAATGTCGCGGCGGAGATCGACGGCGTCGCCAAGGCGACCGCCTCGGTCCGCATCATCAACGAGACGATCATCAATTCCGCTCTGCAGGTCGCGCGCGCAAGGCTCGGCTTTTCCAAGGGGCGCGATCCTAACCGCGCCGCCCGCGCCAAGCCGGATGTTTTCGAGCCGCTGACCTTCGCGCAAATGCTCGATCGCGGCTACATCCGCCATCTGCATCTCACCAATGCCGAACTGAACAAGGCTTTCGCCGGAACGGTGGCCGCCGATGTGGACGAGGAGGGCCAGGCCGATCCGAACGGAACCTTCGCCGATGTCTATATCGCGGAGGTGGACGTGCCGATCGTGGGGCGCAACCTGCTCGGCGAGGCGCAATGGCGCAAGCTGATGAACCAGCTCGATGGGGCGCCTGCCATGCTCGTGCTGTCGAGCGGCCGCTGGACCTTCATGCCGGACTCTTTCGTGCCCGGCGCCACGCCCAATTTCATAGCGCTGGACCAGGCCGAGGCCCCGGTCGCCTGGCGCGATTTTGTCTGGCGCGACTCGCTGGACCTGCCTGTTCCAAAGGGTCTCGATCTCGCCAGGAGCGATGTCGCCATCATGCGCATCGCGCCGCAGGCGGCGTTCGATCCGGCCTCGCCGTCGGAATTCTCGATTCGCGTGCTGCGCGAAAAGGGCCAGATCTTTCCCGAGCGCGTGACGAGGGATTTCAAGCTCGGCTACGGCCTACCCAAGAATCTATTCGACCTGCCGCCCGACGATTCCGGCCTCGGTCTCGGTTCGATCTGGGAAAGCCGCAGCCGCGATATTGCGATCCTCGGCGCGGGCCTGCTCGTGCTGGCTGTCGCTTTGGCGCGCCAACGCGCGCTGACGCGTTCGCCCCGCGCATTCAAATGGTTCCGCCTCGCTTTTCTCGCCTTCACGCTGGTCTTCATCGGCTGGATCGCGCAGGCGCAATTGTCGATCGTCTGGCTGTTCGGCTTGATCAAGGCGCTCAAGGGTGAGGGCAGCTTCGTCTTTTTCCTGTGGGATCCGCCGACCCTAATGGTCACGATCTTCGGCCTCGTCGCCCTGTTCATCTGGGGACGGGGGACCTTTTGCGGCTGGCTCTGCCCTTTCGGCGCTTTGCAGGAATTCGCGGGCGAGGTCGCGCGGCTGCTGCGTCTGCGCCAGATCGGCCTGCCGCAGCGCTATGAACGCCTGGCGCGCGTGCCGAAATTCATCGTGCTGGCGGTCATTCTCGTGACGGCGCTTTTCTTTTCCGGTCAGGCGGAAAAGGTCGCCGAGGTCGAGCCGTTCAAGACCTCGATCACACTGATCTTCCTGCGCTCGGCGCCCTTCGTGCTCTATGCCGTGGCGCTTCTGATCGTCGGCATGTTCCATTACAAATTCTTCTGCCGCTATCTCTGCCCACTGGGGGCGACATTTGCGGCGTTGAGTTTCGTGCGGCGCTGGAAATGGATTCCGCGCCGCAAGGAATGCGGCTCGCCCTGTCAGATGTGCAAGGTGAAATGCCGCTATGGCGCGATCGAGAAGAGCGGCCAGATCGTCTATTCGGAATGTTTCCAATGTCTGGATTGCGTGGCGATCCTCGACAATCCGCAACTTTGCGTGCCCGTGGTGCTGGAGCAGAAGCGCGCGCGCAGGAAGCAGAAACAGCAATTGGAGGCGGCGCAATGAAGACCGATCGTCGGCAGATGCTGCAACTGGCCCTTGCGGGCGCCGGGCTCGGCGCCGCGGGCGTCTGGGCTGCTTCACGCGAGGGGCGCGCGGCGCTGTCCTTCCGCCGCGCGGGCGTGGCCTTCGACACGGGCGTCGCCTTGACCGTGGTCGGGCTGGAGGAGCGCGAAGCCGAGGCTGCGCTCGACGCCGGCTTCGCCGAAATCCGGCGCCTGGAGCGCGTCGCGGGCCTGTCCACGCCGGGCAGCGACATTCGCCGCCTCAACGCCGAAGGCCGGCTGGAGCGGCCCGATCAAGCTTTGCTCGACATGCTCGCGGTCGCCGAAGATGTGCACCGCGCCAGCGGCGGCGCCTTCGACGTGACCGTGCAGCCGCTATGGATTTTCTATGATTCCTGGGCCAAGCGCGGCGACTGGCCGAGCGACGAGGAGTCCGCGCCGGCCCGCGCCCTGATCGGCCAGTCGCGCGTGCGTTTCGATGCCGGGGCGATTGCTTTCGAGCGCCCCGGCATGGGGATCACGCTCAACAGCCTCACCCACGGCTATGCGGCGGATCGCGTCGCCAGGATCTTGGCCGAGCGCGGCGTGAAACAGGCCTTCGTCGATACCGGAGAGATGGAATCCCTGGGCCGCGCCGCCAATGACCGCGACTGGACGGCGGCGGTGAAACATCCGCGCCAGCCCGACGCCATGCTTGGCACGGCGCCTGTCACCGGCTGCATGGCGACGGCGGGCGACTATGCCTATACTTGGTCGGAGGATTATTCCCGCCACCACATTCTCGACCCGCGCACCGGCTATTCGCCCGCATCGCTCGCCTGCGTGACGGTGATCGCGCCCAAGGCCGTGGTCGCGGATGCGCTCTCCACGGCGGTTTCTGTGCTGGGGCCGGACGAGGGCGCGAAACTGCTGAAGCATTTCGACGCCGAGGCCTATGGCGTCACCAAGGCCGGCAAGGTCTGGGCGACCCCGGGATTCCCGCGCCAGAACCTGGCTTAAGCGCTCGCCCTGCCTCGGCGAGGCGAGCGCGATTTTTTACGCCTTCGGCACGAAAGCGCCGGGCGGGATCATGCCCTGCACATAGGCCAGATAGAGCGCATCGAGCTGCGCCCATAGCACGTTGCATTTGAACTGCACGGCCTTGACGCAGGCGTCCTGTTCGGCGCGGGTTTTGGCGTGGGTCTTGACATATTCCAGCGCGAAATCGGCGTCTCGCGGGGCCTGCGCCAGGCGACGCTTGAAATAGGCCATCACGTCGTCGCTGACGAAGCTGTAGTTCTCCAGCATGCCGGAGATGCGCTCGCGATGGATTTTGGGCGCGAACAGTTCGGTGAGCGAGGAGGCGACGGCGACCACCAGCGGCTGCTCGGTCACATAGCGCACATAGGCCTCCACCGCGAAACGCGTGGCGGGCAGGGCGCCTTCCTTGGAGACGACAAAGGCGCGGTCGAGCCCGAGGCCATCGGTCAGGACCAGCCAGCGTTCGATGCCGCCTTCCTCGTTCTCGAGGCCGTCATGGTCGTGGATGCGGTGGATCCATTCGCGGCGCAATTCACGGTCGTCGGTGCGCGCCATCAGCGCGGCGTCCTTGCGCGGCACGGCGTCCTGATAGCAATAGCGGTTGAGCGCCCAGGCCTGAACCTGGCCCTTGTTCAGCTGACCGCCGTGCAGCATTTTGTGGAAGATATGCTTGTCGTGGTAACGCTCGGCGCCCACGGCGCGGATGGCGGCCTCGAATTCTTCCCTGGTCAGAAGATCGGTTGGCGCGGAGACCTTTTCGGCCAAAGCGGCGCTGCCCATAGTTTCGCTCCCATTGTTGTTCTTGCGTTATGTCGCGCCTTCCGAATTACCATTCCCGGGCGCGTCATTCACCTGATAAATCGCTGCGGAAGCCCTTAGTTTTGTAAGATTTTCGTCACGCGATCCGCGCGGCGCGGGGATCGGCAGGCGCCCGCGAATTCGCGCCGGCGCGGGCTCGAGAAAGATGATTTCGTCCGCGAGCAGAAGGGCGTCGTCCAGGTCGTGGGTGGCGATCAGCGCCGTGATTTTTTTCGCGCCGATGCGTTGCGCCAGCAGCGCGCGCAGACGCAGGTGCAAGGCGCGGTCGAGCGAGGCGAAAGGTTCGTCAAGCAGCATCAGCTCGGGCTCGACGGCGAAGGCCCGGGCCAGGGCGGCCCGGCGCGCGAGGCCGAGCGACAATTGCCCCGGATAATCGCCGCCGCGCCCCTCAAGTTCGAAGGCGGCGAGCAGCGCGGCCAGAGCCTCGTCGGTCAGGCCTGGCGCGGCGAGGCGCAGGTTGTCGGCGACATTGCGCCAGGGCAGCAGGCGCGGCTCCTGAAAGGCCATGCCGATGCGCCGGGGCCTGTTCGTCACCACGCCGGAGAAATCCGAGTCGAGACCGGCAATGATGCGCAGCAGGCTGCTCTTGCCGCAGCCGGAAGGGCCGAGCAAGGCGACGATGGAGCCCTCGGCGACGCTCAGCGAAAAACGATCGAACACGATCCGCTCGCCGCGATCGGCGAGGCGGAAGGCCTTGCGCGCGATTTCGATTTCAAGCGCCATGGCGACGCCACCAGCTGGCGGAGCGTTCGGCCGGGCGCAGCACGAAGCTTTCGACCAGGATCATCAGCGCGACGAAAGGCAGGGCGTAGGCGAGCAGCAGCCGGAGGTCGAACAGCTGGAACGCCTCGTTCATCTTGAAGCCGACGCCATTGGGGCGCCCGAGCAATTCGACCACCAGCACGATCTTCCATACCAGCGCCAGCCCGCTGCGCGCGGCGGCTGCGAAAAAGGGCGCCAGCTGCGGCGCCACCACATGGCGCCAGCGCCGCAGCCGGGAGAAGGCGAAGACCTTGGCCATTTCATCGAGCGCGGGGTCGAGCGCGCGGGCGCCTTCGCGCAGGGTGACGACGGCGTTGGGCAATTTGTTGAGCGTGATCGCCGCCAGCGCGGAGCTTTCGTTCAGCCCGCCCCAGATATAGGCGAACATGATGACGACCAGCGCCGGGGTATTCAGCACGATCACCAGCCAGGGATCGACGAGACGGTCAAGCGCTGTCAGGCGGCCCAGCGCAATGCCCAGAGCCGATCCGATGACCATGGCGAGCGCGAAGCCCGCCAGCACGCGGGCGAGGGTGACGCCGAGATTGAAGGCCAGAGCCCCGTTGCGCGCCTCGGCGAGCAGTGTCGCCGCCACAGCCATCGGCTCCGGGAGGTAACGCGGGCCGAGCAGCAGGGCGCCAACCTGCCACAGCGCGATGAACAGGCAGAGCGAAACGAGACGCGTCATTTGCTTCCGGATTCGGGGGCCGGATGAAAAAACAGGCCCGGATCGAGCTGGGTCGCGTCGCCGACAAGCTGCCGTCCGCCCACCGTCGCCAGAACATTGTAGATCGCTTCGGCGTCGGCGAATTCCTCGGCCAGCGAGCGCGTGGGAATGCCCTGGCGGTAATATTGGCGCAGGATCGCCAGCGTCGCGGGATCGGAGACGCCGGTCATGGGCGCGATCTTCGCGAAGGCCTCGTCATTATCGGCAATCAGCCTCTTCGCCTTGGTCATCATGGTGAAAAAGCGTTGGAGCAAGGGGCCGTTCTTCGCGCCGAACGACTCGTTGAAGACATAGCCTGTGACGACGACCGGTCCCTTGGCGCCGAGGTCGCGCTCGACCGCCGCCATGTCGACCACGCGGGCGAAGCCCTTGGCCTCAAGCCGAGCCGCAAAGGTCCAGAACTCCAGCGCGGCGTCAAGTTCGCCCTGCGACAGCTTTTCGGCCAGCAGAGGCGGGGCGGCGAAGGCGAGCGTCGCCTGCGTCTTGAGATCGACCTTCTGCTTGAGCGCCCAGGCCTGCAGCATGAGCCAGCTCTTGTCGAGCGAGCCGCCCGCGACGCCGAGCTTCTTGCCGACGAAGTCGGAA
Source organism: Rhodoblastus sp. (assembly GCF_019449565.1). Classification (GTDB taxonomy): domain Bacteria; phylum Pseudomonadota; class Alphaproteobacteria; order Rhizobiales; family Beijerinckiaceae; genus Rhodoblastus. The sequence continues at coordinate 215,063 of NZ_JAGRPM010000088.1, forward strand.
GCCTTCCAGGTGGCGGCGGGACCTTTGGCCATCACGGCGCCGAGGGCCGTCGAATGGGGATAATAGACCAGCGCGGTTCCGAGCGAGCGCTCTCGCGCCACCCAAAGCCAGTCGGACAGAATCATGTCGGCGCCGCCGCCGACCAGTGCGATCTTGCCAGCTTCCGTGGTCGACAATTCGGTCGTCTCGAAATCGAGATTCGCCTCCTTGTCGAGGCCATAGGCGCGGACAATGGCCAGCTCCCAGGCGAAGGTTCCGGTTGACTGGATGGCGAGCCGCAGCTTGTCGGCTGCGGAAGCGGCAGTTGAGGCCAGGGCGAAGCCGGCCAGGCTCAGCGCCAGAAAGAGCGGGCGAAGGCGGAGGGAAGTTTTGCGCACGGTAGACAACCTTTTGCGAAGCGGTCAGTTCGACGCGCTTTTATCGGCGCCGGGATGGCCCTCGGCGGAAAATTGCGCGAAATCCATCTTGCCGACTTCGATCGCCGCCTTGGTGCGGCTGTAGACGTTGAGCTTGCGCAGGATCTCGGAGACATGGGCCTTGACGGTGGTTTCCGCCACGCCAAGCTCATAGGCGATCTGCTTGTTCTGCAGGCCGGCGCGGATCATGTCGAGCACGCGCAATTGCTGCGGCGTCAGGTCCTGCAACCGGCGCAGCATATCGCCGCGCTCGATCTCGGACGGTTGCGGCTGGTTGATGTCGCGGAACCGTTCGGGCAAATAGATCGAGCCGTTGAGGACCTCATTGATGGCGCGGGCGAGTTCGCCTTTCGACGTCGCCTTGGAGACGAAGCCAGCGGCGCCGAGCGCGAGCAGATCGCGCACGACGCGCGGATCCTCATGCGCCGAGACGACCATGATCGGGAGATGCGGATGGGCCGCGCGCACCCGCACAAGGCCGGAAAGGCCTGTCGTTCCCGGCAGGAATAGATCGAACAGGCCGAGATCGAGGTTCTTTTCCCTCGCCAGCACGTCGAGCGCTTCTTCGATGGTCGTGGCCTCGAAAATTTCGCATTGCGGACGCTCCAGCCGCACGGCGCTTTCGAGCGCTTCGCGAAACAGGGGATGATCGTCGACAATCAGAATGCGCGTCATTGGGCGTTTCCCGGTCCCGGCCTTGTCTGGAACGGCGATCAGGGCCGCCGCTCAGCCGCCCGGCGTTTCGTCTGTGGAAAGGTCCGGGCGATCGTTCGTGAATGTGCGCCTTGACGGCGCCGCGCGCAAGTCGCGTGACGGGCCAGTCCGCGCGGAAAGATAAATCCGCGCAACAGGATGGCGCCGCGTGACAAGCAAAGAGCGGCCGGGCGTTGGCGCGGCCGCTCGATTGGCGTGATCGTGAAATTCGCCAGCGTCGGTCGCTTTCAGGCTTGCGCCGGAAAGCGGCCGGATCGCCTTACTTGGCGGCGGATATCACTTGGTGGCAGACTTGGGCGCCAGCTTGAACACCCAGTAGGAGCCGCCCTGGTTGATGCCCTTGAAGGTCTTGGCGACTTCGCCGCCCCACAGCGGGACCGCGCCGCCCCAACCGGCTGCAACGCCGACGAGCTGCTCGCCGTCCTGTTCCCAGCTGATCGGCGGCGCGACAATGCCGGTGCCGACGTTGAACTTCCACAGGACTTCGCCGTTCTTGGCGTCGAAGGCCAGCAGATAGCCTTCGGGGTTGCCGGTGAACACAAGACCGCCGGCGGTGGTCAGAACGCCAGCCCAAAGCGGAGCCTTGTTCTTGTATTCCCACACCACCTTCTGGGCGACCGGGTCGATCGCCTTGAGCGAGCCGATGTGGTCGTCGAAGATCGGCTTGATGTTGAAGCCAGCGCCGAGATAGGCCGCGCCCTTCTTGTAGACGACCGGCTCGTTGTGGATGTCCATGCCCCATTCGTTCGACGGCACATAGAACAGCTTGGACTGGTCCGAATAGGCCATCGGCATCTGGTTCTTGCCGCCGAGGAAGGACGGAACGGCGAAGACTTCCTTGCCCTTCTTGCCATCTTCGGATTTGGTCGGGTCGCCCGGACGCATGGCCTCGTCATAGATCGGACGGCCGCTGGCGTCGATGCCCTTGGCCCAGGTGATCTTGCTGACGAAGGGCATGGCCGAGATGAACTTGCCGTTCGTGCGGTCGAGCACATAGAAGAAGCCATTGCGGTCGGCGGTGGCGCCGGCCTTCACGGTCTTGCCGTCCTTGGTCATTTCGAACGGAATGAACTCGTTCACGCCGTCATAGTCCCAGCCGTCATGCGGGGTCGTCTGAAAGCCCCAGACCAACTCGCCGTTTTCGGGATTGATGGCGAGGCGCGAGGACGTCCACTTGTTGTCGCCCGGGCGCAGCCAGGAGTTCCACGGAGCCGGGTTGCCGGTGCCGAAAAACACCATCTTGGTGTCGGGGTCATAAGTGCCGCCGAGCCAGGTGGCGCCGCCGCCGGTCTTGTACATGTCGCCGGACCAGGTCTCATTGGCCTTGCCGGTCATGGTCGTTTCCTTGCCCTGATAGGTGCCAGTCAGGCCCTCGAGGGTCGGACGGCTCCAGACCAGTTCGCCGGTGTCGACGTTACGCGCTTCGACGCGGCCGACGACGCCGAATTCGCCGCCGGAGACGCCGGTCACGATCAGCGTGCCATTGGCCTTGGTCGGGACGATCAGGGGCGCGGCGGTGTTGGAATAGCCGGCCTTGAAATCGTCGATGGCCTTATGCCACACGACCTTGCCGGTCTTGGCTTCGAGCGCGTAGATCTGGGCGTCGAGCGTGGTGAAATAAACCTTGTCGCCGAACAAAGCGGCGCCGCGGTTCACGACGTCGCAGCAGGGCATGATGCCTTCCGGCAGACGGGCGTCATATTCCCAGATCTTCTCGCCGGTCTTCGCGTCGATCGCGAACAGGCGGCTGTAAGAGCCGGTGATATAGATGACGCCGTCATGCACCACGGCCTGACCTTGCTGGCCGCGCTGCTTTTCGCCGCCGAAGGAGAAGGACCAGGCCGGAACCAGGTTCTTGACGGTCGAGGTGTTGATCTGGGTCAGCGGGCTGTAGCGGTGGGCCGCCAGGCCGAGACCATTGGTGACGACCTGCTTGGCGTTGACGCCGTCGGCGAGCAGGTCCGCGTCTGTGACGCCAGCGGCCATCGCGGCGCCGGCGAAGGCCATCCCCAACACGGAGACGCCAGCTAGAAGTGTGCGTTTCATCATTCCCATTCCTCCCAAAGAATTGCTCCGGAGCGACCGGCGCCATTTGATTTGGCTCGGCGGCTAAGAGGCCGCCGGACCAGGACCGGAACCGGTCATTGTTCTTGCGCCGGCGGACGCCACGTGACGCCGTAGGACGCAAAAATCTTCTTTAATTCGCCTGACTCGGCCAAGTGGGCGGTCGCCTTGTCTATGGCCTCGGCCAGGTCGACTGCGTCTGCGTTGACCGCGCCGCCGATCGGCCAGCTCTGGGAGAGGCGATGCGGCGGAAAAATGATCGTGACGGGCTTGCTGCTCTGATGGGCGAGATTCTCCACCAGCGCCGATTCCCCATAGAAAGCGACGACATCGCCCTTTTCGAACGCCTGCGCCGCCTTGTCCTCGCCGCGCACATGCACGATGTTCGAGATCAGCTTATGGTCGCGCGCGGACAGCAGAATGATGTCCGACAGGGTGCCGAGATCGACCGCGACCTTTTCGGTTTCGAACAGCGAAAAATCCTTGGCGGCGTCAGCCTTGCCGGGCTCCACCGCCATGGCCAGGCCCTCGACCTGATAAGGCGCGGTCAGCTTGATCTTGTCATTGGCCGCTTCGACCCGGGGATCGTTCGGCACGTGCAGCATGATGTCGCCGGGCTGCTCGCCCAGCAGCGAACCGCGCCACACGCCATTGCGCAGATCGACGTCGATTTCATCGCCGGCGCGCAGGAAAAGATAGTCGACCTTGGTCCCGAGCGCCTTCGCCAGCGCCGCGCCGATTTCGACGTCGATTCCCTTGCGGACGCCATTTTCTTCCCACGACCACGGCTTGTAGTCGCGATAGACGGTCACCCGCAGGACACCCGCGGATTCCACAGCTTTAAGCGTGCGGCTCTGCGCCATTTGCGGCGCGACTGCGCCGCAAATGGTCGCGAGCACAAGCGCTGCGCGGAAGATCGCGCGCATATGGGTCAATTACCCTGGTAGCGGGAGTCGAGATAAGTGCGGATCGACCACATGGCTTCCTGGGACAGAATGCCTTCGAAGGCCGGCATCTTGGTGACGCCGTTCTGGGTGAACCCATGACGGATACGGCCGATGAACCAGGCATCGCCCTCTTCGCCCTTGTCGAGGTAACGCAGGTCGGGCGCGAGGCCGCCAGACTCGGCTTCGATGCCGTGGCAGCGGGCGCAATTCTGCGCGAAGCCTGAGTGGCCGATTTTCTCCGCGAGCTCATTGCCGCGATAGGGGTTCTTTTCCAGCCATTCCGGACCGAGCGGCTGCAAGCCGGTGGTGTCGACGGGCTGCGGGGTCACGTCGCCATGCGCGAGGACGCGCTGGGCGCCGAACACGGACAGACAGACAGCAAGGGAAATCCCGAGAGTGCGGGTCATAAACGCCACGTTTTTCCTCCAAATTTTGGCCCGATCTTAGAGTGCGGCGGCGCGAGGGAAATTGTACTTTGGCGCCCTTGGAGGAGAAGGGTCGCGCCAACCGCCGCGCAGGGCTCAAACGGGGCTTTTCTCCCGGGCGCGCTCGATCCGCCGCGGCGTGAAGCCCGCGACTTCCTCCGCGGAGTCGCGCGCCGCGATTTCCGCGATCAGGTCATGGCGCGGCGACTTCGAGCAGATCGGGTCGCAGGCGGCGGCGTCGCCGACGAGCGCCATCGCCTGGCAGCGGCAGCCGCCGAAATCGACCGTCTTGCGCTCGCAGGAGCGGCAGGGCTCCTGCATCCAGTCGTCGCCGCGATAGGCATTGAATCCGGGCGAGTTGGTCCAGATGTCGGCCAGGCTCTTTTCGCGCGCGTTCCAGAATTCGAGGCCGGGAATGGTTTCCGCCGCATGGCAGGGCAGGACCTTGCCCTGTGGCGTGACGTTCATGCTCATACGGCCCCAGCCGCTCATGCAGGCCTTGGGAAATTTCGCGTGATAATCCGGCGCGACATGGTCGATGACGATCTGGCCCTTGTAGCGCTCGCGGCGCTCCTCGACCTCGGCATAGGCCTTTTCGCTCTGCGCGCGCGTGGGCATCAGATGCGACCGATTACGCAGCGCCCAGCCGTAATATTGCGTATGGGCGATCTCGATTCGCCGCGCGCCGAGACGCACGGCGAAATCCACCATATCCGCCGCGCGGGCGACATTGGCGCGATGGATCACGGCATTGATGGTCAGCGGCAGGCCTTCCTCGGCGACCCAGTGGGCGACTTCGAGCTTCTTGGCGAAGCCGCCCTCATAGCCGCCGATCCAGTCGGCGCTCTTCGCCTCGGCGTCCTGAATGGAAAGCTGCACATGATCGAGGCCGGCCGCCGCCAGTTCGGCGAAGGAGGCTTTGGTCAGGCCGACGCCGGAGGTGATCAGATTGGTGTAGAGGCCAAGGCTGGCGCAATGCGCCACCAGTTCGCGCAGGTCGCGGCGCGACGCCGGTTCGCCGCCCGACATGTGGACATGCAATATGCCGAGCGCCGCCGCCTGGGTGAAGATGTCCTTCCAGGCGTCGGTCGGCATTTCCGTTTCGCGCCCGCCCATTTGCAGCGGGTTGGAGCAATAGGGGCAGGCGAGCGGACAGCGATAGGTCAGCTCCGCAAGCATCGCGGAGGGCGGCTGCAGGGCCGGAATTTGAGCCGGAGCTTGAGCCGAAACTTGGGGAGTTGATTGCGTGGTCATAGGCCGAGCATCCGCTTTTCGAGCAGGCTGTTGAGCAGGCTTCGCACGTCGCGTTCGATCATCGTGCGATCAGCGGAATATTTCTCCGCGAGATCGTCCACGATCGTGGACAGGGCGGCGGCGCCGTCGCAGCGTTGCAATATGTCGACGCTGATGGCGTTGAGCCGCAGATAGCGCTCGGGGGCCAGCAGCACCCAGGTCTTGCGGACCTGATCGTTCTTGAGCTTGACGCCGCGCAACAGATGGGGGCGCGACTCGGGCGCGAGTTCTTCGACGGTCACGGCCGGCCCTCCGCCATTTCGACGGTCATGCCGTCATAGCCGATTTCCCAGCCTGCCGCTTCGACCTGCGCGCGCTCCGCGGAATCATGGCGAAGCGCCGGGTTGGAATTATTGATGTGGACGAAAACGCGACGCTTGATGTCAAGGCCGTCGAGCGAGGCGATCGAGCCCTTCTCGCCATTCATCGCCATATGGCCCATGCGCCAGGCGGTCTTCGGCAAAAGGCCGAGTCGGATCATCTCATCGTCCTCGAAGGTCGTGCCGTCGAAGAAGATCAGGTCCGCGCCATGGAGCCGCTTGCGCAACGCGTCTGTGATGCGGGCGCAGGAGGGCATGTAATAGAAACGCCGGTCGCCCTGCCGGATTTCGACGCCTACCGTGGTGTCGCTCTCGGCGCCGAGTTCGATCTCGGCTTCGTTGCGCGATTCGAGATAGAGCGGAATTTTGCCCGGCGTCACGAAGGGCGTCAGCGTGAAACCCAGGCCGGTGTCGACGACCTGCTCGACCGCCACCGTCTCGCGCTTGACGGCGTCCGCATTCAGCACGCCGAACACGCCGCCAATCGTATTGGCCATGACGCTTTTCGTCGCCCAGAGCGTGAAGGGCTGAACCTCGCGCATCACCAGCAGGCCCGCGATATTGTCCACATCGCCATTTGGCGCGAACACGCCTTTGATCGGCGAATGACGCGGCGCGATCTTCGGGTGGAGTTGGGGATTGGCGATGATCTGCTGGCGCAGGTCGGGCGTCGCGGAGAGCACCACCCAGTCTTCGCCATTGGCGCTGACGGCGACGCTGCATTGCGATCGCTGCGCGATCCGGCCGTCGCGCGCATAGGCGAGCCGGCAGTTTTCGCAGAGACAGTTCCATTGCGGAAGGCCGCCGCCCGCCGCCGATCCGAGCACAAGAAATTGCACGTGAACGACCTTATTCCCAGTCCTGGCTCTATGCCGGTCTTGGCTCTATGCCGAATTGTGGCTCAAATCGAGCCCCACGGGCCCCGCGGCGCCGGACATGATCGCAGCAAGCGACCTCGCGGCCCGATGATGGCGATATAGCAATCCGACGTCCAATGCGTCAGGCCGCGGCGAGAAAATCGTAAGATTTTCGTCAAGCGTCGAGGTCCCGGCAGCGCTCGCTCAGCTAGGCGAAGCGGCTCGCCGTCGCAGGCTCCCAAAGCGCAAAAACCTCACCGGTCGCGTTGGCGTCCGATGAGGCGAATGACGCGCAGGCGGTCGCTGCGATCAGATTTCAGCCGACATATAGCTGGTGACTTCCATGCCGACGCAAACTTCGCAGGCTTCGGGGGCGGTCCAGGTAACTTCCGTCATGTTTTCCTCCAATGAAGATCTCGCGCGGCCGATGCGCTCGAGGGATAGGCTGCGTTTTGTCGCAGTTCTGCTGATCAAGGCCTCTATCCCTAAGCGAAGATAGAGCGCCCCGCAACAGCGTCTACGGCGCCAAAGTATGAACCGGCCCTTAGATTTGGCTCAAGGCCCATGCGCGGGGGAAGGCGGGCATCGCAGCTTCGGAAGCGTTATTGCGGTTGCGCCGTCCCGGCCGCTTCAGCATGGCGGGAAATGCGCCTTTCGTTCCCGGTTCGGCCAGGTGCAATGGCACTAAAGAGCAGTATCGCAAGTTTCAGTATAGAGACTAAATTGTCGCAGGTTGAAAGCGTCGCCCTTAATGCGTCGCGGCCCGGGAGGTCATTCGTCAATAAAAGACCGCGCAAGCGATGCCTTGGCGACGCCCGCGCTCTCTTCTTGATTTCACTGATTGTCCATGTGTCGGAAGGCAGGGCGTCGAATATCGAGGCGCCGGCGCGGCCATCGCAAGGCAGTGAATTTGCGCCTTGATCGGGCAGGCGCCTCCGGGGCGTCAACTGTAATTCGAGCGGATCGGCCTTTCGTCTCTCGCGCCCCGGCGCATGGACGAATGAGCGGGCCGCTTCCGACAAGCGTCGCAAGGCGCGCGAATATGGAGGAAGGTCATGTACCAGGAAGCTGTAGCCAATCTCACCGGCAAGAATCTGATCAGGTCAAAATTCGATAATTTCATCGGCGGCAAATGGGTCGCGCCGGTGCAGGGCCAGTATTTCGACAACATCAGCCCGGTCAGCGGCAAGGTTCTCTGCCAGGTCGCCCGCTCGACCGCGCAGGACATCGAACTCGCCCTCGACGCCGCTCACGCGGCCAAGGACAGCTGGGGCCGCACGCCGGCCGCCGAACGCTCCAAGATTCTGCTCAAGATCGCCGACCGTATCGAGGATAATCTCGCCACCATCGCTTTGGTCGAAACGCTCGACAATGGCAAGCCGATCCGCGAGACGACCTATGCCGACATTCCGCTGATGGTCGATCATTTCCGCTATTTCGCCGGCGCCCTGCGCGCCCAGGAAGGCTCGATCTCTGAGATCGACCACGACACCATCGCCTATCACTTCCATGAGCCGCTCGGCGTTATCGGCCAGATCATTCCCTGGAACTTCCCGCTGCTGATGGCCGCCTGGAAGATCGCTCCGGCGCTCGCCGCCGGCAATTGCATCGTGATGAAGCCCGCCGAACAGACTCCCGTCGGCATTCTGGTTCTGGTCGAGCTGATCGCCGATCTGCTGCCGGAAGGCGTTCTCAACATCGTGAACGGCTTCGGCGCGGAAGCCGGCAAGGCGCTGGGCCAGAGCAAGCGCATCGCCAAGATCGCCTTCACCGGCTCGACAGTCACCGGCAAGATGATCGCGCATTACGCCGCCGACAATCTGATCCCGGCGACCCTGGAGCTGGGCGGCAAGTCGCCGAACATCTTCTTCGCCGACGTGATGGACGCTGACGACGAATATTTCGACAAGGCGCTCGAAGGTTTCGCCTTGTTCGCGCTCAATCAGGGCGAAGTCTGCACCTGCCCCAGCCGCGCTCTGGTTCAGGAATCGATCTACGAGAAGTTCATCGAGCGCGCCGTCAAGCGCGTCCAAGCGATCAAGCAGGGCAGCCCGCTCGACATGAGCACCATGATCGGCGCCCAGGCCTCGAATGAACAGCTGCACAAGATCTTGTCCTATATCGACATCGGCAAGCAGGAAGGCGCTGAATTGCTGACCGGCGGTTCGCGCGCCAATCTCGGCGGCGAGCTGGAGAGCGGCTATTACATCAACCCGACCGTGTTCCACGGCAAGAACAGCATGCGTATCTTCCAGGAAGAAATCTTCGGGCCGGTCTTGTCGGTCACGACCTTCAAGGACGATGCTGACGCGCTGGCGATCGCCAATGACACCATCTACGGCCTCGGCGCCGGCGTGTGGACGCGCAACGGCAACCGCGCCTATCACTTCGGCCGCAATATCCAGGCCGGCCGCGTCTGGACCAACTGCTACCACGCCTATCCGGCCCATGCGGCCTTCGGCGGTTACAAGGAATCGGGCCTAGGCCGCGAAAACCACAAGATGATGCTCGACCATTATCAGCAGACCAAGAACATGCTCGTCTCCTATTCGACGAAGGCTCTCGGCTTCTTCTGAGAACACTGCGCGCCCCGGTCCAAGCCGGAGCGCCGTCCCATCATGAAGACTGCGGATTGCGCGGCGCCTAAAACGCGCCGCGCAATTTTTTTGACGCCTGAGCCTGTTCCGTAAACAGCCCTCGGAGGAAAGATGCCCGCGCCCGCACGTGTCGAAGCCACCGCCGAAGCACTTCTCTGGATCGCTCGCCTCAGAGAAAAACACGGTCCGCTGATGTTTTATCAGCATCACGGATGTTGCCAGGGAGGACCGGCTCCCGTGTGTCTTCCCGAGGGAGAATACAGACTGGGGGACGCCGATGTTCTGCTCGGCGAAATTGGCGGCTGCGCCTTTTACATGAGCGGTTGGCAATTCGAACAATGGCGGACTATCCAGACGATCATCGACGTGGCGCCGGGCCAAGGTTCGGGCTTTTCCATCGAGGCGCCGGAGTGCGTCTGTTTCTTCACGCGCCTGCGTGTCTTCACCGACGCCGAAGTCTCGCTCCTGGCTGAGGTGGGCGAGCCTCCCACTTTGGGATCGGGAAACGGGCCGGGCTTCGAGGCGCCACATTCCAGTCTGATGTATTGAAAAGCTAAGCAAACCGAGGAAAAGATGCCCGCGCCCTCACGTATTGAAGCCACGGCGGAAGCCCTGCTCTGGATCGCCATTCTCAAAGCGAAACACGGTCCGCTGATGTTTTATCTTTCCAGCGGTTGCTGCGAGGGATCTTCGCCCATGTGTTTCGTCGAGGGAGATTATCGCGTGAACGAGGCTGACATTCTGCTCGGCGAAGTCGGCTGCAGCCCCTTCTATTTGAGCGCGCAGCAATTTGAATATTGGCGCCACACCCAGCTGATCCTTGACGTGACGCCGGGCCAGGGCTCCGGCTTCTCGCTGGAAGCGCCGGAGGGCGTGAGCTTTCTGACCCGCAGCCGCGTTTTCAGCGACGGCGAGGTCGCGGCGCTGTCGGCGGCTGGAATACCCCCGCGCGCTTCGTAAGCGCCGACAGACGCCCGATAATGAAGGCTTCAAGCCGCCCGGAAAACACGCTAAACCGGGCGTCATGATGATGCCCTCTCCTCCCGCAGACCGCCTCGTGCTCGCTCTCGCCCAGATCAATTGCGTCGTGGGCGCCATTGACGCCAATCGGGACAGCGCGCGCGCCGCGCGCCGTGAAGCGGCCGCCTTCGGCGCCGATCTCGTCATGTTTTCGGAGCTGTTTCTCGCCGGCTACCCGCCAGAGGATCTCGTGCTGAGGCCGGCGTTCCAGGACGCCTGCCGCGCCGCGCTGGAGGAACTGGCGCGCGATACGGCGGATGGCGGTCCTGCCGTTCTGATGGGCCTGCCTTGGATGCAGGACGGCGCCTGCCACAACGCCTACGCGCTGCTCGACGGCGGTCGCATCGTCGCCGTGCGGTTCAAGGTCGATCTGCCCAATTACGGCGTATTCGACGAGAAGCGCGTATTCCAGCCCGGCCCGGCGCCGGGGCCGGTCGCCTTTCGCGGCGTGCGGCTCGGCCTGCCGATCTGCGAGGATATCTGGGGGCCGGACATCGTCGAATCCTTGAGCGAGACCGGCGCGGAAATTCTCCTCTCGCCCAATGGCTCGCCCTACTGGCGCGGCAAGGATTCCGAGCGTCTCGCGGTCGTTACCGAGCGGGTGGTCGAAAGCGGGCTGCCGCTGGTCTATCTCAATCAGGTCGGCGGCCAGGACGAACTGGTTTTTGACGGGGCGAGCTTCATCGTCAACGCCGATTGTGCCTTGGCTGGGCGCTTGCCGGCCTTCGCCGAGACGGTCGCCAAGGTTGTGTTCCGGCGCGGCGGTCACGGCTGGTTCTGCGAGGAGGGGCCCAGCGCGCCGTCGCTGGACGACGACAAGGCCGATTATTCCGCCTGCGTGCTGGGGTTGCGCGACTATGTCCACAAGAACAATTTTCCCGGCGTCGTTCTCGGCATGTCGGGCGGCGTCGACTCGGCGCTCTGTGCTGCCATGGCGGCGGATGCGCTGGGTCCTGCCAGCGTCCACGCGATCATGCTGCCCTATCGCTTCACGTCCGGGGAATCGCTGACGGACGCGGCGGACTGCGCCAAGGCGCTCGGCCTGCGCTATGACATTCTGCCGATCGCAGCGGCGGTCGAGGGCATCGAGTCCGCGCTTGCGCCGCTTTTCGCCGGAACGGCGCGCGGCGTCACGGAAGAGAACATCCAGGCCCGGGCGCGCGGCGTCCTGCTGATGTCGGTGTCCAACAAATTCGGGCCGATGCTGGTGACCACCGGCAACAAGTCGGAGATGTCGGTCGGCTACGCCACGCTTTACGGCGACATGAACGGCGGCTTCAACCCGATCAAGGACCTCTACAAGACCCAGGTGTTCCGGCTGTGCGGCCTGCGCAATGGCTGGAAGCCGGACGGAGCGCTAGGTCCGGAGGGCCTCGCGATCCCGCAGAACATTATCGACAAGCCGCCGACGGCGGAACTGCGCGAGAACCAGAAGGATCAGGATTCGCTGCCGCCCTATGATGCGTTGGACGACATGCTGGAATGCCTGGTCGAGAAGGAAATGCGCCTCGTCGAGATCGCCGCGCGCGGCCATGACATCGAGATCGTGAAGAAGATCGAGCGCCTGCTCTATCTCGCCGAATATAAGCGCCGCCAGTCGGCCCCGGGCGTGAAGGTGACTCGCAAGAATTTCGGCCGCGACCGCCGCTATCCAATCGTCAATCGCTTTCGCGACAAGGGAGCGCCGGCCCAGCAGCCGGACTTCTCGATCGCGCCGGAAAGCCCGATCGGATTCAGCGAGCGTTTCGAGGACTGATGGCCAGACTATGAGTGGGCGTCTTCCGACGCCCTTTTGTGAGTTCAGGCGGCGCCGTCGACCGTCTCGTCGGCGCCCTCGCGCACGGACATGGAATTGCCGAGCCAGACGAAATCATCGCCCAGCCAGCCGTCGATCCAGACAATCGGGAACAGCAGGTCGCGCAGCATGAAATAGAGCGGCGAAAGCGGGCTGGTCGGCCAGCCCAGCCGCCAGCTGGCGAGCGTCTCGGGCAACTGCCAGCCCGCGGCGACCAGAGCGGCGGCGGTCCAGGGCTCGAAGCCGAAATCGCGCGCGGCATAGGCGCCCGCGAGGATCGGCAACAGCGAGCCGGCCAGGATTTCCGGCGCGTACATGCTCGGGAAGCTGGCGCGGCGCAGGCGCGCCCAGCGGGTCTGGCGCTGATAGATGGAGCGCAGGGTGCGCTTGCCGAGCGGCTGGCCGAAGGGCCGGTCCACCAGCGCGACTTTCATGCCAGCGTTGCGCACGAGCTTGGTCGCGGCGGCGTCCTCGGCGATTTCCGAGGCAAGGACGGCGACGCCGCCGGCCTGCTCGACGATTTCGCGCCGCCACATCATGCTCTTGCCTTGGGCGAAGCCCATGCCAATGGCGTCGGCGCAGAACTGCCAACGCGCCTGGAAGCTATTGAGGAAGGCGCATTCGAGCTGGGCGCGGAAGCCGTCAGGCCACACGCCGAGCGGCGGCGAGCAGACCAGGCCGATGTCGGGCCGGAACCGGACCAGCATCTGCTGAAGATAGTCTTTGGGCGCCAGCACGTTGGAATCCGCCAGCACGATCCATTGATGCTGCGCCGCCTGCCAGCCCTTGAAGCAATTGTTGAGCTTGGGATTGGGGCTGATAGGGTCCTCGCCGATCAGCAGGCGGCCGCGCCCTTCAGGCTGCCCGGCCAGCAGAGTCTCGATCAGCGGAATGATCGGGTCGTTCTTCTTCTGCACGCAGAAGAGGACCTCATATTCGGGATAGTCCAGCTCGAAAGTCGAGCGCAGCGTCTCTTCCGAGAACGTCTCGAGGCCGCAGACGGGCCGTACAATGCTCACCGGCGGGGTGACGGCTTCGATGCCCGTTTGGGTCAGGCGCTCGGCGAGCGGCTCGGGGCGGCGGCGGCAGCGCCAGCTGGCGAGGCCGAGCGAGAAGGCGTTGAAAAAGGTCATGACCAGGCAGAAAGCCGCGGCGATATATCCCGTCATTCACCCAATCTTTCTTTTCCTTCGCCTCGATGGCGTGGCTTTCGCTCGCGAATGAGGCTTCATTTTGACGCGCCGTCCTTTTGCCGAAATTTAACCTTTGGGAAAGGGACTTTTATGTCAATAGCCCAGGTTGCAAGCCTCCATTGCGCTTATGCGGAAAATTCTTCACCGTTCTATGACATGAGCGCGCGACGGCATTATGTTATACCGCTCCTCACAGGTGAGAACCTGTGAGGAGCGGTTAGGCGCGACTGCGCCGCCGAGCTTATGCGAGGGATTCCTTGGCCGCGATGAATTGCGGTCAAGGAGACGCGATATTATGCGCGCGGCGGGGCAAACGCTCGGCAATTTCCCAAAACGCCGCCGAGACGATAAAGATTCCGCATGATTCATCTGGCTCATCACACCCCAGGCCTGGCCGCGCCCGTCGTCCGATTCGCGCCGTCGCCCACCGGCCGCATCCATATTGGCAATGCGCGCACGGCGCTGCTGAACTATTTCTTCGCCCGCAAGCACGCCGGCCAGTTCATCCTGCGCTTCGACGATACGGACGCCGAACGCTCGACCGAGGAATTCGCTCTGGGCATCGAGGTCGATCTCGAATGGCTTGGCGTCGCGCCGGATCGCAAGTTTCGCCAGTCCGAACGTGTCGCCCTCTATGACGATGCGGCGAGGAAGCTGAAGGAGTCAGGGCGCCTTTATCCCTGTTACGAGACGCCAGACGAATTGGAGCGCAAGCGGCGTCTCCAGATCGCGCGAGGCGCTCCGCCGGTCTATGACCGCGCCGCGCTGGACCTCTCGGCGGAACAGCGCGCCGCGCTCGAAGCCTCGGGACGCAAGCCGCACTGGCGTTTCAGGCTGGAGCCGGAGGTCGTGCGCTGGGACGATCTCATCCGCGGCGATAGCCATATCGATTGCGCCTCGCTGTCCGATCCGGTGCTGGTGCGCGAGGACAGCTCTTATCTTTATACGCTGCCTTCGGTGGTGGACGATCTCGATTCCGGCGTCAGCCATATCATCCGTGGCGAGGATCACGTCACCAATACGGCGGTGCAGGTCCAGCTCTTCCATGCCTTGGGCGCGGCGGCCGCCCCCCATTTTGGTCATCACAACCTGCTGATCGGCGCCGATGGGCAGGGCCTGTCCAAGCGCACCGGCGCCCTCTCCATCGCCGGCCTGCGCGAGGCGGGCGTCGAAACGCTCGCCGTGGCGGCCATGGCCACGCTGACCGGTTCATCCATCGCCGTGCATCCGGTTCACAGCCTGCCGGAACTCGCCGGCCTGTTCGATCTCGCCGCCATTTCCCGCAACAGCGCGCGATTCGATGACGAGGAGCTTCAGGCGCTCTCGCAGCGGGTGCTGCATGGACTGGCCTATGACTCCGTGCGCGACAGGCTGGAAGCGCAGGATATCGTAGGTTTCAAGGCGGAGCCGTTCTGGCTCGCCGTGCGCGGCAATCTGAACCGCTTTTCCGATGTCGCCGAGTGGTGGAGCGTGGTGGAAGGCGAGGTGGGGACCGAGCCCTTAGCGGATGATTTCCGCGCCGCCGCGATCGCCGGACTGCCGCCGGAGCCCTGGGACGAAACCAGCTGGGGCGCCTGGACCCAGGCGGTGAAACAGGCGACGGGACTGAAGGGCAAGGCCCTGTTCCATCCGCTGCGGCTCGCCCTGACCGGCCGCGAGTCCG
The DNA here is from genome assembly GCF_019449565.1 of Rhodoblastus sp. GTDB lineage: Bacteria > Pseudomonadota > Alphaproteobacteria > Rhizobiales > Beijerinckiaceae > Rhodoblastus. The sequence continues at coordinate 230,367 of NZ_JAGRPM010000088.1, forward strand.
GACCGGAACTCGCGAAACTGTTGCCGCTGATCGGCCGCGCCAAGGTTTTGGCCCGACTCGGGGCCTGATCCTCGCAACCCCGCCTAGAAATTGGGGCCGACGACCCGCACCTGACGCGGCGATCCGTCGGGCGCCGCGCTCTCGATCACCTTCTTGTCCGGTGACGGCGACGGCGCGGCCGGGGCGGCGGGCGATGAAACCGGCGTCGGAGCGAGCTTGCGGTCGTTCGCCTTGCCCGGTTTCGGCGGCGTGGGCTGCGCCATGTCCCTGGACTGCTGCTCCGTGACGACAGTATCGCTGGCCTTGGCGCCGCCCATTTCGCCCAGAACCTGCTCGGCATGGGCGAGCGCCTCGACCCAGCTCTGGTTGGGGGGCTTGCAGGCGCAGGCCGGATCGAAGGCCTTGGTATATTTCAGTGCGTTGGGCAGGTCCTGATAGGCCGTGCCGTCGGCGCCAAGCGCGGTGCTGATGTCGCTGCGCGGATTGCGGGTGAACAATTGCACCTGCGTGTTGGGGCAGAGCGCCTGACACATCTGCTGGAGGTCGTCGGTCGAGGCGCTGCGCGCGGAAAAATTCAGCGGGAAGAAGCCGCCGTCGCAGCTGCGCACGCAAAGCGCCTGCGAGCCGCCAATGGCGCCATTGCCGCCTTCGGGCTGCTCCGGCATCTGGTCGGCGACGACGCCTTCCTCGGGCCGCCGTTCTTCGCCGAAACCGCCGAACAAAGTCTCGAAGAAATTCTTTTCGCGCGGCGCCCCGCCGCAATTGGCGTCATAGCGGGCCCGGAGCGCCCGCCTTTGCGGCGAATCGCCGGAAGACCGCGCCGAATAGGCGTCATACTGGCCTTTCAGGGCGGCGATTTGCGCTTTCAGGCCACCGCATTGCGGGGGCGGCGGGCTGCCGAAGAACAGGAATTGCTGGTTGTCGCAGCCCATTGCCTGCGCCCGGGCCGTGGCCCGGTCGAGCTCGGCTCGCGCCCTGCGCGCGCCGGCTGCAGCCCCCGCGTCGATGCTGACGGGCGCGGCCAGGGCCGCGCGCAATTGCTGGCATTCCGCGCTTTGCGCCCAGGCTGCGCCACCCGGCGTCAAAAAGCCGCCGGTCGGTAACAGGCCGCCAGCCAGCGCGCACAGGGAGACAAGCAGGGCCGATAGCCGCAATGCGGGCGTTGTTTTCCCGCCTCGGCCAAGAGCCATTGTCGTCTCCATTCTCAGGCGCCGCATCCTCAGGCGCCGGTTGGCGCTCGATTCCAGGCCATCATTCCGCCGCGTCGGCCTCGACGGCCGAGGCGGCGCGGTCTTTCTTGAGCTTTTCAGCGACCAGGAAGGCGACTTCGATCGCCTGTTCCGCGTTCAGGCGGGGGTCGCAATAGGTCATGTAGCGCGAGCGCAGGTCCGCTTCCGAAAGCGCGCGGGCGCCGCCGGTGCATTCGGTGACATTGGCCCCGGTCATTTCGAGATGGATGCCGCCGGCATAGGTGCCCTCGGCGCGATGCACGTCGAAGAACGAGCGGATTTCCTGCATCACGCGGTCGAACGGACGGGTCTTGTAGCCGCCCGCGCTGATCGTGTTGCCATGCATCGGGTCGCAGGACCAAACGACCTTGCGGCCTTCGCGGGTCACGGCGCGGATCAGCGCCGGCAGATGGTCGCCGACCTTCTCGGCGCCGAAACGCGCGATCAGCGTCAGGCGGCCCGCCTCATTGGCCGGGTTGAGGAGGTCGATCAGCTGCAACAGTCCGTCCGGCGTCGTGCTTGGACCGCATTTGAGGCCGATCGGATTTTTGATTCCGCGCATGAACTCGACATGGGCGTGGTCGGGCTGGCGGGTGCGGTCGCCGATCCACAGCATGTGGCCCGAGGTGGCGTAAGGGTCGCCGCTGGTCGAATCGACGCGGGTCAGGGCCTGTTCGTAGCCGAGCAGCAGCGCCTCGTGTGAGGTGTAGATCTCGGTCTGGCGCAGCTCCTGATGATGCTCCGGATCAAGCCCGATGGCGCGCATGAAGCCCAGCGTCTCGGTGATCTGATCGGCCAGTTTCTGGTAGCGCTCGGATTGCGGGCTGTCATTGACGAAGCCGAGCATCCAGCGATGGGCGTTTTCCAGATTGGCGTAGCCGCCCGTGGCGAAGGCGCGCAACAGATTCAGCGTCGCGGCCGACTGGCGATAGGACATCAGCTGGCGGCGCGGATCGGGCTCGCGCGCTTCCGGCGTGAAGGCGATGTCGTTGACGATGTCGCCGCGATAGGAGGGCAGCGCCACGCCGTCGATGGTCTCGGTGGGCGCGGAGCGCGGCTTGGCGAACTGGCCCGCGATGCGGCCGACCTTCACCACCGGCATGGCGGCGCCAAAGGTCATCACCACGGCCATCTGCAGGAAGACGCGGAAGAAGTCGCGAATGTTGTCGGCCGAATGTTCGGCGAAGCTTTCGGCGCAATCGCCGCCCTGCAACAGGAAGGCCTCGCCGGCGCAGACCTGCGCCAGATGCTTCTTGAGCTTGCGCGCCTCGCCCGCGAAGACGAGGGGAGGAAAGCCCGAAATCTGCTTTTCGACATCGGCCAGAGCCGCCGGGTCCGTATAGGTCGGAACCTGAACGATCGGCTTGGACCTCCAGCTATCGGGCGACCAACGTTCCATGACGCGAAAAACTCCTTGGCGCCCTTTTGAGGCCCCTATAAGCGGGAAAGCGCGCTCTATACACCAGCGCGTTCAAAGCGACAAACCATTAACTCTTCATGGCGCCGGAAAGGGGCGGCTTTGCGGCGGCTCCGTGCAGCGTGGCGCCTACTTACTCAAACGCATAGGCGTCGAGGCTGATCGGGCCGACGATGGCGTGGTGCAGCCTCTTGCCTTTCGCGCCTTGCCCGCCCGCGCCGAAGGCGAAGGGCAGCGGCAGCAAATGCTCCGGCGAGGGATGGTTGCGCAAGGCGTCCGGACCCCTTTCCCAATGGGCGATGGCGTCGGCGTCGCCGGCCTCGGCGCGTTCGCACAGCCATTCATTGAAGGTCCGCGCCCAGTCCGGCGTATCCTCGCCGCCAAAGAAGGCGCGCAGATTGTGAGTCGCGCCGCCCGAGCCGATAATCAGCACGCCTTCGTCGCGCAAGGGCGCCAGGGCCTGGCCAAGCGCGATGTGATGCGCGCCGCCCAGATTGGGCTGGGTGGACAGCGTGGCGACGGGGATATCCGCGTCGGGATAGATCACCTTGAGCGGAACCCAGGTTCCGTGATCATAGCCGCGCCCTTCCGACAGCACGGGGGCGAGGCCGGCCGCCTGAGCCAGCCCGGCCGCCTTTTCCGCGAGCGCGGGGGCGCCTGGGGCGGGATAGGTCATCTGGTAAAGCTCCGGCTCGAAGCCGCCGAAATCATAGATCATGCCCGGCGTCGCGCCTTTTTCGAACGCGGGCTGCGCTGTGGTGAAATGCGCGCTCATGATCAGGATCGCCGAGGGGCGCGGCAATTTGCCGCCGATGTCGCGCCAGAAATCGCGGGTGTCGCTGTCGTAGAGGATGAAATTCGGGGCGCCATGAGAGAGAAAGAGGCTCGGCAATTTGGTCATGGCGGGCGCGCGGCTCCAGCTTCGCGTTAATTCGGCGGGGAGGCCTTTTATTCTCAGCCTCCGACGTCATATAAGCGGCGCAACAAGGAGCGGCCAGTCATGACGTCGATTTTCCGGAAAAGCCTGCTTTGCGCCATCGCATGTTTGTGCGTGAGTCTGGCTGGGAGTCTGGCGATCAGCGCGACGGCGCACGCGTCGGACAGCCCCGAATTGATTTTTCGCAAATCAACCACATTCAAGCTGCTGACGCCCAATGACAAGCTGGGCACCTATGCCCTCGACGACCCGGCGGTTGCGGGAGTCGCCTGCTATTACACCGTGCCGGAAAAGGGCGGGCTCGCGGGCGCCTTCGGCGTGGCCGAGCAGACCTCGGACGTGTCGCTCGCCTGCCGCCAATATGGCCCGATCCAATTCAAGGAAAAATTCGCCCAGGGCGACGTCGTCTTCCGCGAAAGCCGCTCGCTGATCTTCAAGCGGATGCAAATCGTGCGCGGCTGCGACGTGAAGCGCAATGTGCTGGTCTATATGGTCTATAGCGACAAGCTGGTCGAGGGTTCGCCCAAGAACTCCACCTCGACGGTGGCCATCCAGCCCTGGGGCGCCGAGTCGGCCCCGAAATGCGCCGATTTCGTCAACGGATAAGCGCCGGAACTGAACCCGGCGCTATTCAACGGGTCTGGCGAATCATTCTCCGCAAGAGATGAAGACGTCGTCGTCTTTCGTTTTCCGCGAGGGGGACGATGTGACGGCGGATTTCTCGATGGTGGCCGTGATGTCGCCCGCGCGGCCGAAAGCCTGGGCGGAACCGTGGCCATGGGCTTCGCACCAGGCGTCCGCCACGATCTTCGCGCAATCGTCGCCGCCACGGATGCAATCCTTCACGCCATAGCCGTCGTCGGCGCTGATGATGAAGCTGTTGTGGCCGAACGCGGTGGGCGCGCTGGTTTCCGCCCGCGCCGCCGAATGCAGGGCGGCGATGACGAACAGCCCGCCAAGCAGCGGAATCAGGATGTGCGGAAAAAAATCATGTTCGAATTCGTAGAATTTCATCGTCCCGGCTCGCAAGAAAGCGCGGGTAGGGCGTTTTTTGCCCGTTCCGCAACTGTAGCGCAGGACGCCATCATGAAACCGGGCGCATGAAGAAAGAGTTAAATTTAACTATACCAGTTTTCGCAGCAGCAGGATTTCCACAGGCTGGTAAAGACAGAAATCAATTCTGTCTTTTCAGGTTCCGCAGAAGGTTTCCAGCACGCGCTCTTCCGGACGCGGCGGCGTTTCGAGATCGTCCTCCGGGCCTGTGGGCGGCGAAGGCTCCTGAAAGGGATCTTTCAGAGCGGCGCACAGCCGTAGCGTCGGCGCGAGATCGCCTTCATTGGCGGCGGCGAGCGCCTGTTCAACGCGATGATTGCGCGCGATGACGATCGGATTGCTCGCGCGCATCAGCGCGAGCCGCGCGGGAAAGTCGTCTCCAGCTGTCAAGCTGCGCCATTCGGCGAGGAAGTTCCCCGCTTCCTCGCGCGCCTCGTCCGGGAACAGGTCGAGAAAGGCCTGACCATTGGCGCCGCCGGCGAACTGGGTCAGGCGGCGGAAGAACAGGGTGAAATCCGCTTTGCCCGTCTCCAGCAAGCGCCAGAGCCGCGCGATGAAATTTTCATTGCCGGGATCGCGCGGCCTCAGGCCCAGCTTGCGCTCCAGCCCCTGGCCGAGCGCCGCGACATAGGCGGGCTGGAAGCCCTCCAGCGTCTCCCGCGCCCGCCGCAGGGCTATTGCGTCATCCTCGTCGAACAAGGGCAGCAGGGTTTCCGCGAGCCTCGCAAGGTTCCACGACGCGATCGGCGCCTGGCGCTCATAGGCATAGCGCCCGGCGGCGTCGATGGAGCTGAAGACCTGACGGCGATTGTAGGAATCCATGAAGGCGCAGGGACCGAAATCGATGGTTTCCCCGGCAATGGACATATTGTCGGTGTTCATCACGCCATGAATGAAGCCGGCCAGCATCCATTGCGCGACGAGCCGCGCCTGTCGCGCCACGACCGCCGCGTAAAAGGCGATATAGGCCTCCTTTGAGCCCGCGAATTCCGGAAAATGCCGGGCGATGCAGAGATCGGCCAGCGCGCGGGTGAGGACGGGGCCGCCGCCGCGCCCCGTATCCATGGCTGCGGCATATTGGAACGTGCCGACGCGGACATGGCTGCGCGCGACGCGGGTCAGCACGGCGCCTGGCTGGATCTCGTCGCGATAGACCGGCGCGCCCGTCGCCACCACCGCCAGCGACCGCGTGGTCGGGATTTTCAGCCCCGCCATGGCCTCGCTGACGATATATTCACGCAGCATGGCCGAAAGCGTGGCGCGGCCGTCGCCGCGCCGGGCGAATTGAGTCGGGCCGGAGCCCTTGAGATGCACGTCATAAGCAGCGCCGTCGGGCGCCGCGATCTCGCCAATCATCGCTGCGCGGCCGTCGCCGAGCAGGGGATTCCAATGGCCGAACTGATGGCCCGAATAGGCGAGCGCGATATTTTCACGGCCCTCGGGAGGCGTACCGCCGGCCAGAAGCTCGAGCAATTCCGGCGTCGCCGCGCCCTCGGGCAGGCCGAGTTCGGCTGCGAGCGCGTCATTGAAGAGGATCCATTGCGGCGCTGGCGCCGGCGAGGGCGGCGCAGCGGCGAAGAATTCCGCCGGCAGAGCGCGATAGGACGTTTCGCGGAGAAAATCTGTGGTCGAGGTCATTGCGGCTCCTGACGCAGCCAAGCAGGAAGCGCGCCAATTGGTCAATGTTTCAACTGGGGCTGCGTGGGCGTTTCCGCAAGACCCGACGCCGCCAGCCGAAATTCCGGCGCGGGATCATGGAAACGGACGCCGCGAAAAACCTCCAGTCGAATTGCGAGCGCTCCGCCGGCCAGGATTTCAACCGGCTCCAGCGGCTCGATGGCGTCGAAAAAGCTTCCGAAACGCGCGCGCGCCTGGTCGAGCGAAAGGGCCGGCGCAACGAGCAGCGCATCCCAGCCGATGAAATCCCTGGGATCGCGAATGAAGCCGAAGCCGCGCGGATCCTCCGACAGGCAGAGCACCGGCGGGTCGCCATGCAACGCGTAATCGAGCCTGCCCGCGTCGAGCCAGCGCGTCGCGGCGACGAAAGTGTTGGCTTTGCGCCAGCCTCGCGCATCGAAGGCGCGGGCGAATTGGCTCCAGTCGACCAATTCGGACAGTGGATAGTTTTTGACGCCCAGGGCCCGCAGCGGCAGATGAGGAAAAGCCGAGACGACGCCGATCCCCGCGATCGTGAAGGCGGTAGCAGCAACCAGGGACCGGCGCAGCCAGCGCGCGCCGCCGGCCAATCGCGCCGCGATTTCCCGGCCCAGGAGGGGGAAAAGCATCAGATAGCCCGGCGCGACCCAATGCGGCTGGATCCTCCGGCTCGACCAGAAGGCGATCAGGGTGAAGAAGACGATCGGAAAGACCGCGAGGCTGGCGAGGAAGAAGTCTTTCTCGTGGGAAGGTCCGCGTCGCAGCGTACGAAAGAACAGGAGGACGAGCGGGATGAAGATCCAGGGCGCGAGGAACAAGGATTGCAGCCCGATCAAGGCGAAGGGCGCGACCAGATTGAGATGGGGCGCGCCCGTGCGCCCGCCCTGGAATAGGAACGACATCCAATTGTGTTGTGCGTTCCAGATCAGGACTGGAGAAAAAACCAGCAGGGCGACAACGCCCGCCGCATAGGGCCACGGCGTGGCGAACCAGAAGCGCTGGCGGCGGCTCGCCAGCATGAACAGGCCCGCGCCCGCGAAGAGCAGAACGCCATGATATTTGGCCAGCATGCTTAATCCGGCGTAAAGCCCCGCGAGGAGCCAGTCGCGCCGCGCCTGAAGGCGGTCGTCGTCGAAAAAGACCCGCGCCAGCGCAAGCGCACAGGCGAGCATGGCTGGCAGCAGGGGCGCGTCGGGCAGGATGCAAGCGGCGTCGGCGACGCCCAGGGCGGGCGAGAGCGCCAGCGCCAACACGGCGTAAAATCCTGCTTCGCCGGAGAAAAGCCTCCGCGTGAGCAGGAACAGCAGCCAGCTTGTCAAGCCGGACAGCAGCACGAAGGGCGCGCGCAAGGCGAGGGCGCTCTCGCCGAAAAGCTGTGCGGCGAAATGAGTCATCCACCAGGCGAGCGGCGGGTGGTCGAAAGTGCTCAATGTCAGGACGCGGCTGGTCGCGGCGGTGTAGGCCTCGTCCACGCCCAGACCGTTCGCGCCTGCGAAAAACAATCTTAACGCCAGAGTGACTAAAATCAGAACGAGAGTTTTACGCTCCGCCGACCAGCCGGAACGCGGGGTCGGCTTTAAATCGAGCGAGGGAATGCCATCCATGCAGGCGCCTGCTTTCAAGTTTTCGGACTCTGCGCGCGCGCGAGCGCCCGCCGACGACCGCGACCGCCTTTTGCAAGCCGCGAAAAGGTTGGCTGTACTGGCCGAGGCTTTCCAGCTAACAGAAAAAGAGTTTGAAAAGAAAGCCCAGCACTTGGCCGCCGAACTCACCCTCGTCATTCCCACCTTCAACGAAAGCGCCAATCTTCGCGAACTGATCCGACGCGTGGATTCCGCCCTGGATGGCGTCGGCTGGGAAATGATCGTCGTGGACGACAACAGCCCGGACGGCACCTCGGCGCTCGCCAAGGACATCGCGCAGGCTGATCCCCGCGTGCGCTGCCTGCGCCGCGTCAACCGCCGTGGCCTCGCGGGCGCCTGTATCGAAGGCATGCTCGCCTCCAGCGCGCCGGTGGTGGCGGTCATGGACGCCGATCTCCAGCATGACGAGCGCATCCTGCCGCAAATGCTCGAAAAAGTTCGTGCAGGCGCGGATCTCGTCGTCGGCAGCCGCCATGTCGAAGGCGGTTCGGCCGAGGGCGGCTTCTCGGCGCGGCGCGCCGCGATCAGCGATCTCGCCACCCGCATGGCGAAAAAAGCCTTGCGCGCGGACTTCTCCGACCTCATGAGTGGCTTCTTCATGTTGCGGCGCGAAATCGTCGAGGATTGCGCGCCCGATCTCGTTCCTTCCGGCTTCAAGATCCTCGCGGATATCGTCGCCTCGGCGAAGGAGCCGCTCAAAATCGAAGAGGTGGGCTATATGTTCCGGGAAAGGATCGCGGGCGAATCGAAATTTGACCTCAAGGTCGGGCTGGATTTTCTCGGCCTGCTGCTCAACAAGGTCAGCGGCGGCCGCATCCCGGTGCGCTTCATCTTCTTCGCCCTGGTCGGGCTGAGCGGCGTGGCCATCCATCTGATGACGGTGAATGCGGCTCTGGCCGTGCCAGGCGTGAGCTTCATGCTCGCGCAGAGCATCGCCGTCGTGGTGGCGATGACGACCAATTTCTACATCAACAACGCCATTACCTATCGTGACGCCAAGCTGAAGGGCTTCTGGCCGCAGCTGCGCGGCCTGCTCTATTTCTATGTGGTCTGCGGCTTCGGCGCCGTGGCCAATGTCGGCGTCGCGGCCTGGCTCTATAACATTGATCACGTGGTGTGGGTTTCGGCCCTTGCCGGCGTGGTGATGGGCTCGGTCTGGAACTTCACGCTCAGTTCGCTATTCGTCTGGCGCAAGGACTGAAGGCTCAAATATCGCGCAATCGGGCGGCGACGGCCTCGACGAAGCGCCGCACCTTCGGCGCGATCATCCGGTTGGAGGGATAGACGGCGTAGACGCCGCTCTCCGGCGTCGCCCAGTCCTTGAGGATCTGCACGAGAGAACCGGCGGCCAGCTCCTCGTCGACCACCCATATGGGCAGCGTCGTCAGGCCGAGGCCCTTGAGCGCCGCCTCGCGCATGGCGTTGGAGGAATTGCTGAGCATGATTGGACGGATCGGCACGGATATCGGGCCTTCCGGCCCGATGAAGCGCCATTCGCGCCCCCAGAACAAAGGCGAAAAGCCGATGCAGCGATGCGTCGCGACATCATGCGGCGTTTTCGGTTCGCCGAATTGTTCGAGATAGGCGGGGGAGGCGAGGATGGCGACGCGCGAAATTCCAAGCTTGCGCACGATCAGATTGTCGGAGGGCTGTTGCGCAACGCGAATGGCGACGTCGACCCCCTCCTTGATCAAGTCGACGAATTCGGTTCCGCTGACAAATTCGATCTCAAGCCCCGGCAGGTCCGCGAAAATCGCCGGCAGGGCGGGGACGATCAGGCGTTCGAAATTTTCCGGCGCGGCGACGCGCAACCGGCCCGTGGGTTCAAGCCCCAACGCGCGGGCCGAAGAGCGCGCGATCCGCGCCTGATCCATCGCGCGGCGGGCGTGGTCGTAATAGGTCCGCCCAGCCTCGGTCGGCGCCAGCCGCCGGGTCGTTCGGTCGAGCAGGCGCACATTCAGCCGCTGCTCCAGCCGGCGCACCGCCTCGCTGACCGAGGATTTGGCCATGCCGAGCGCCTCTCCGGCGGCGGTGAAACTGCCGGAGTCCACTACCTGGACGAAAATCTCGATGCCGTCGAAGAGATTCATGGGATCGGCCTCATGGCGTTATTGTTCGCTCAAGCCGAACAACAAGTCCATGTGTCGCCACTGTGAGAGGAGCCGATTTTTCCCTAGCCTGCGTTCATCCAATCAATGGGGCAGGGGGAAAACACATGTATCCATCCAATGATTTGAAGATCGTCGCGCCGCAGGCGGGCGCCGTCCTCAATGTTCTCGGGGCTGATATAGCCGTGAAGTCCAGCGGCGACCCCGGAAAATTCTTTTTCGCCGATCATGCGGTTCCACCCGGCTATGCCGTGCCGCTACATGTCCATGAGGATGAGGACGAGGCCTTCTATCTGCTCGAAGGCGAAGTGACGCTGATCACCGGCGACAGCGAGAAGAAAGCCCGCCCCGGCGACTATGTTCATCTGCCGCGCGGCGTGCCGCATGGCTTCGTCAACGCCAGCGGCGCGCCCGCACGCATGCTGGTCGTGGCCAGCCCCGGCGGCAAGCTTGAGGGCCTGTTTCGCGGCCTCGACGCCGCCGCAAGCCAGGCCGCCGCGAGCAAGGCGGCGCTGGCGCCGGAGCAGGTCGGCGAAATCTGCGCCGCCCATGGCGTGCGGATGTTGCCGCCAGCCTAAGACGAGCAGGCGGAGCTTTGTCCGGATTGATCGATGAAATCGATTAAAAAAACTTGTTTTAATCGTTGGAGTGGGTCGAGGCGCCCATGTCATAGCTTCGGCGTGAATTGCGGCGCATGATTGCGCCGTGGCTCCCAAACTGGAGAAACTCATGACCGACGACGGCAAGAAGCTGACCACCGCCGCAGGCGTCCCGGTGGTCGACAACCAGAACATCATGACGGCCGGGCCGCGCGGCCCCGCCCTGCTGCAGGATGTGTGGCTGCTGGAAAAGCTCGCCCATTTCGACCGCGAGGTGATCCCGGAGCGGCGCATGCACGCCAAGGGCTCGGGCGCTTACGGGACCTTTACGACGACCCATGACATCACCCGCTATACGCGGGCCAAGATCTTTTCAGAAATCGGAAAGAAAACCGAACTCTTCGCCCGTTTCACCACGGTCGCGGGCGAGCGCGGCGCGGCCGACGCCGAGCGCGACATTCGCGGCTTCGCGGTGAAATTCTACACGGAGGAAGGCAATTGGGACATGGTGGGCAATAACACGCCCGTCTTCTTCATGCGCGACCCGTTGAAGTTCCCCGACCTCAACCATGCCGTGAAGCGCGATCCGCGCACCAACCTGCGCAGCGCCAAAAACAACTGGGACTTCTGGACCTCGCTGCCCGAGGCCTTGCACCAGGTCACGATCGTGATGAGCGATCGCGGCATTCCCGCGACCTATCGTCACATGCATGGCTTCGCCAGCCACACCTTCGGCTTCATCAACGCCGCGAACGAGCGTCATTGGGTGAAGTTCCACTTCAAGTCGCAGCAGGGGATCAAGAACCTGACCGACGAAGAGGCCGAGGCGATCATCGGCAAGGATCGCGAGAGCCATCAGCGCGACCTGTTCGAGAGCATTGAGAAGGGCGACTTCCCGCGCTGGACGCTGTTCGTGCAGATCATGCCGGAAGCCGACGCCTCGAAGGTTCCCTACCATCCCTTCGATCTGACCAAGGTCTGGCCGCACAAGGACTATCCGCTGATCGAGGTCGGCGTGATGGAGCTGAACCGCAATCCGGAGAACTTCTTCGCCGAGGTCGAGCAATCGGCCTTCAATCCGGCCAATGTCCCGCCCGGCATCGGCTTCTCGCCGGACAAGATGCTGCAGGCGCGGCTGTTCTCCTATGGCGACGCACAACGCTATCGGCTGGGCGTGAACCACCAGCAGATTCCCGTCAACGCGCCGCGTTGCCCGGTCCATTCCTATCACCGCGACGGCGCCATGCGGGTTGACGGCAATTTCGGCGGCCGCCTCGGCTACGAGCCGAATTCCTATGGCGAGTGGAAGGAGCAGCCCGATTACCGCGAACCGCCGCTCTCGATCGAAGGCGCCGCGGATCACTGGAACCACCGCGAGGACGGCGACTATTATTCGCAGCCGCGCGCGCTGTTCCAGCTGATGACGCCGGACAAGAGGCAGGTTCTGTTCGAGAACACCGCTCGGTCGCTGGGCGGCGCGCCGAAGGAGATCCAGGTCCGCCATGTGCGGAACTGCCTCAAGGCGGATCCCGCTTATGGCGCGGGCGTGGCGAAGGCCTTGGGCCTGAGCGAAGCGGATTACGTCTGAGCCTCATCGGCGGCCGGGAGCGACTGCTCCCGGCTCGCGCCGGTGGCGGAAAGCTTATTCCGCGCTGTGCTTGCGGCGGATGCGCCAGACCGTCCAGCCGACGAAGCCGACGATGAAGGGAATCAGGATCGCCGTATCCACGGCGGGGTCGATGCCATGCAGGCCCGCCTGATGGGCGCCCTCAAAAACATGATGGGCGACGCTGGCGATGTAATAGGTGATGGCGGCGATGGAAAGTCCTTCCACCGTCTGCTGCAAGCGCAGTTGCAATTGCACGCGCTCGCCCATCTGCCGCAGTAGATCGCCGTTTTGCGCCTCCACTTCCGTATCGACGCGCGTGCGCAGCAATTGCGCCGCCCGCGCCAGTTTGCGCGAGAGATCGGCCTGGCGCGCCTCGGTGTTGAGGCAGGTGCGGATGGCTGGATGCAGGCGCCGGGTCAAAAAACCATCCCAGCTCGGATAATCGGGCAAAGGCGTTTCATTGATCGCTTCGAGCCGCGTCCGCACCAGATCGTCATAGGCGCGGGTCGCGCCGAAACGAAACAGGCTGGCGGTTGCGCCGACTTCGAGTTCTGCGGCGAGCGATGTCAGCTCGTCGAGCAATTTGCGATTGGCTTCGACGCCGGAGGCGGTGGTCATGGCGTCGAGCAGGCGCGGCAATTCTTCCTCGATGCGGCGGATGGAGGGCGCGAGCCTCTGCGCCTCGGGGAGGCCCATCAGGGCGAGTGTGCGATAGGTCTCGATCTCCAGCACGCGCTGGGCCAGCCGGCCGGCGGCCATGGGCGGCATTGAACGGTTCGCGATAAATATGCGCACGAAGCCGAACGTATCCGGCGCGAAATCAGTGGCGATGAGCGCGCGGCCGGCATTGGCCTCGGAAACCGCCATTTGCAGCGGGCCGAACACCGCGCCAAGCGAGGCGGGCTCGCGGTCGCCGGCGAGCATGTGCAGATCGGCTGCGACCAGCAGCGGCCCCGGCTGCGGCAACATCTGCACTTTCTGCATCAGCGCCGTGGGGGAAGGCGCAAAGGGAGTTTCGCCTTCGAGGCCGGCAAATTCCCAGCTATGGGTGATGAATTCGCCATGCCGTTCCCACACCAGCGTCGCGCCTTGCAATTCGATGCGGAATTGCCGGGTTTGGGCGTCCGGACCCGTCAGGCCGCGCTCGACGCAGGCCTTGGTCAGCGCGGCGCGGTCGGCGTCGGCGCGGGAGGAATCGGTCAGGAAGGCGAAATGCAGGATGCGCGCCGGCGTCTCCAGCGGCCGAGTCGGTCGCGCGTGCAATTCGCCGAGGATGCGCGCCCGCAAAGGATGTTGCTCGAAAGCCGAAGCGCCGAGACCTGCTTCCGTCATGCTTCCCCCAAAGCTGTAAATTTGTTACACATTGCGGATGGCGAGTTCGACAATGGTCTATGCCTTTTATATGCCACGAATTCGCGCGCAAGGAGAATGCGACTATGCGGCTGACTTCCATCCGAAAACTTGCCTCGACGCGGCGCGCGCTGCTGGCTATGGCCTTTTCCGGCTTCCTTTCGCCGGCCCTGGCTCTGGACGCGACCCCCGCGCCGGCGGTCGCGCCGGCCGCCAAACCCGCGAGCGTCACCATCTTCGCCGCCGCAAGCCTGAAGAACGCGCTCGACGAGGCGGCGGCGCTGTGGAAAAGCCGCACGGGCGAGGATGTCTCCATTTCCTATGCGGCCTCCTTTCCGCTCGCGCGGCAGATCGAGGCGGGCGCTCCGGCCGATATCTTCATTGGCGCCGATGTGGAGAGCATGGCCTATCTCGCCGACAAGAAGCTGATCGCGCCGGAAACGCGCAAGGATCTGCTCGGCAATGAGCTGGTGCTGGTCGCGCCAAAGTCGGCGGCGGGCGATTCCGTCGCGCTAACCAAGGAAGGCTTCGCCGCCGCCCTGAAGGACGGCCGGCTTTCGATGGGCGATCCCGCCAGCGTTCCGGCCGGCAAATATGGCCAGGCGGCGCTGACCAAGCTGGGCCTGTGGGACGAGGTTCAGGGCAAGGCCGCCTTCGCCGACAGCGTGCGCTCGGCCTTGCTGTTCGTTTCGCGCGGCGAGACGCCGCTCGGCATCGTCTATGCGACCGACGCCAAAGCCTCGCCGGACGTCAAGATCGTCGCGCGATTCCCGGCGGATTCGCACAAGCCGATCGTCTATCCGATCGCGCTGACGGCGGCGGCCAAGGGCGAGGCGCCCAAGAAGCTTCTCGCCTTCCTGGAAGGGCCGGAAGCGGCCAAGGCCTTCGAGAAACAGGGCTTTGTCATTCTCTCCGGCAAATAGCTTCGGCGCGGCTCCGGGGTGGGCGCCGAGCTCTTGACCTGAGGCGTCAAATGGCGCCTTTTTGCAGGAATTTCGGACGTCCCGCCCTCGGGTCGCCAAACCGGAGCCGGCATCATGCAAGATCTCACGCCCGAAGGGCAGCGGCTCGTCAACGACATGGCGCAGCGGACAGGGTTCAGCCCCGACGCGGTTTCGACCCTGTTGCGCGCTGTCTCCGCCGGTTACGGAACCCAAGCCCAGTTCAACCATCCCGAATTCGGCGGCATGGGGCAATGGTCCCAGGGCGGCATGATCATGATTGGCGACATGTTCAATCAGAATCTGAAATATCGCGTCGCCGCGCTCTGCGACGAGATGTCCGCCCTGCTGCGCAGCCAGACGATATTCGCCGCGCCGGCCGCCAGCCAGTCGCAATCGCAGGGTTCATCTTGGCAAAATCAGGGGGGCGTTTCTTCGGGCTTCCTGAATTCGGGCTCCAGCCTGTTCGTGCAGGGTCCCGGCTCCGGCTCGTGGTGGCCCGCCGAACTCGGCTCGCCCTCATCGACCGGAGCGCAGAACGACTTGCGCTACGCCTATTTCCCGGGGACGCGGCGCCTCGCCGTCCAGCTGGGCGGCCAGACGCGGGTTTACGATACGCTCGATCACAATATCGGCGGCTTCTCGCAGCAGCAGAGCGGCGACCAGTCAGTGACCTTCACGAGCCAGTACGGCCTCGTCCGCGTCGCCGATCTGCCTCTCATTTCGCCCGGGGGGGAGATGGCTCCGCCGCCGCCCGCGCCGCAAGAGTCTGCGCCACAACAGTCTCCGCCACAAGAGCCTGCGCCCTTCTTCGCCCCGCCTTCGCCGGCGCCCTTTGCGGCCGCCCCGGGCGGCTCTACTTCGCGGGACGATATATTCGCCGCGCTCGAACGCCTCGCCGATCTGCGTCAGAAGAACATCCTGACGGAAGAAGAATTCGCCGCAAAAAAGACCGAGCTGCTCAGCCGCCTCTGAGCAGCAGGGGGTATCGCGGTCGGCGTTGCGGGCCTCCGCGAACCATCCGGATTTGCGCCTGGTCGAAGTGGCCTTTCCGCGCGCCTCTCGCAATTGCCGCAGAGGCCAAGGCCTAATGCTTTAGCGGTATTCGGGGCGCCGATTTAGCGCCTGAATGAAGCGTCAGCTCTGTGGTAATCTTTGTTAACGATAAGGCCGGGCGGGTCTGGCGCTCGCCAGACCCGCCCGAATCCGGCATGTTTCACGGAGAAAGCCAATCCAGCCGCCTCTGACGGCGGCGGCCCCAAGTCAATTTGCGAGCCGCGCTCATGACCACGCCAGCCTATAGTCATATTGTTGTTGTCGTTGAAGAAAACCACAATTACGACCAGATCGCTGGAAATCCCGACGCGCCATTCATTAACAGCCTGATGGCGGGCGGCGCCAATCTGACCAATTTTACGGCGGAAGTGCATCCAAGCCAGCCGAATTATTTCGCGCTTTACGCGGGCTCTACTTTCGGCACAACCGATGACGCAGTGCACAGCCTGCCGGACCCAACCCTCTATACGGTCTTGCATGACGCCGGCCTCACCTTTACCGGCTATGTCGATCAGGGCGGCGGCGGCAGCGATTTCAACCATGATCCCTGGGTCTCGTTCCCCGAGGGCCGCACGGTCCAGCAGAGCTTCACCAGCTTTCCGTCACTGTTTCCGAATGGGGATTATTCCTCTCTTCCCGACGTCTCCTTCGTTATCCCCAGCGTCACCAACGACATGCATAACGGGACGATCGCGCAGGGTGATTCCTGGCTCCAGACCAATCTGGCCGCCTATGCCGAATGGGCCTTGAACAATAATTCCTTGCTGGTGGTGGTCTGGGACGAGAATGACGACGAATCCGGCGGCCCTGTCGAGGCGAGCAACCAGATTCCAGCCATTCTCTATGGCGCCAATGTCGTGCCGGGAAATTACGACACGCCCTATAATCATTATAACCTGCTCGCCACGATCACCGGCGCGTTCGGCCTGACCGGCCCCAACAACGCCGCGACGGCGGATCAGATCGACGTTTTCTGCTTCATGGCCGGCACGCTGATCCGCACGCCGGACGGCGAGGCGGCGGTCGAAACGCTCGAATGCGGCGATCTGGTCGTGACGGCGGAGGGCGAGGCGAAGCCGGTTCGTTGGGTCGGTCGGCAGACCGTGTCGGCGATCTTCGCCGATCCGCTGCGCAGCTGGCCGATCCGCGTCAAGGCCGGCGCCCTTGCCGACAATGTGCCCGCCCGCGATCTGCTGCTGTCGCCCGATCACGCGCTGCTGGTCGGCGGCGTGCTGATTCAGGCCGCCGCGCTGGTCAATGGTACGTCGATCGTCCGCGAGAGCAAGGTTTCTTCCGTCTTCGTCTATTATCATATCGAATTGGACGATCATTCCCTGATCCTGGCCGAAAACACGCCGGCGGAGACGTTTATCGACAATGCCGATCGTCTCAACTTCGACAATTGGGCCGAGCATGACGCCCTCTTTCCGGAGGGCAAGCCGATCGTCGAACTGGCGATTCCGCGCGCCAAGGGGCGCCGTCAGGTCCCAATGCACATTCGGGTGGCGCTCGACGCGCGCGCGCAAGGCTTCCGCGCGCAAGATATTGGCGGGGAAGCGGTTGCGGCGGTCGCCTGAGCCGCGACGACAGTTCGCGGCCGCTGGATTTTCCGCAGATCCCTGCGCCGCCCGCTGAAATCCATTGATTTCAGTCAGTCGGTTAATGGCGGTTCCGTGGTGCGCCGTTAATACTAATGAATGTTAATATTGTAGGAATTACCTCGCATTAAGGGCTTGGATCGTAATCACAGGAGGGCTAAGGCGAGCGATCGCTTACATTACTGGAATTCTGCCTGATGGCGAAGACACAAAAATATTCCTGGGGGCAAGGCGAGCTATATGAAATGCTTTGCCTTATGATGATTGGCTATTGCATTTGGGTATTTGGTACTAAATTCGGCTTCTTCGATTATTTCTTTTACTTTGCAATACGCCATGATCTTTTGAACCTCGTGATGTTGAGCGGATGTATAGGCCTCGGCGCGGTCGCGGCCACCATTCGCAAATCCTTCCTGCTGCGCAAGGCCATGAGGGGCCGCGCCGCGGCGGAAATGCGCACCGAATCCATCGCGCGCCACGATGCGCTGACCGGGCTCGCCAACCGCCGTTTCTTCCTTGAACTGTTTGACGGGATGACGAAGGCGCATCAGCCCGGCGACCGGCTCGCTGTCATGGTCATTGATCTCGACCGGTTCAAGCCGGTCAACGACGTCCATGGCCATGCCGCGGGAAACGCCGTGATTTGCGCCGTGGCCGACAGGTTGCGCCAGATCGTTCCCTCAAGGGGCGTCGTGGCCCGTCTGGGCGGCGACGAATTCGCCGCCGTCGTGCCTTATGGCGAAGGGCCGGACACGCTCATCGTACTGGCGGAGCAAATTATCGCCGCGATACGGGCGCCCATTCACTGGAACCACAACCGGATTCATGTGGACGCAACCATCGGGATCGCCCCGGTGACGCTGGACAATAATGAAGCCGAAGGCCTGCTGCATGCGGCGGATCTTGCGATGTATGAGGGCAAGAGGGACGGGCGCGGGACGTTTCGCATTTTCGCGGCCGAGATGGGCGCGGCCTTGAAGGCGCGGGCGGAATTGGAATCCGATCTGCGCCTGGGGATCGCGCGCGGCGAATTCGTGCCCTTTTTCCAGCCTGTCGTCAGGCTCCCGTCCGAGGACCTCGTTGGTTTCGAGGCTCTGGCCCGCTGGAACCATCCGACCAAGGGTCTGATCGCTCCGGATCAATTCATCCCCGTCGCCGAGCAGACCGGAATGATCGGCGATCTGTTCTACAGTCTGCTCCACCAGGCTTGCATGAGCGCGCAAAACTGGCCGCCTCATCTCCTGCTCTCGGTCAATGTGGCGCCGCAGCAGCTTCAGGATCCACGTCTGCCCCAGCGGGTCCTCGCCATCCTGACCGAGACGGGCTTCGCCCCAAGCCGTCTCGAAACGGAAATCACCGAAACGGCGATCATCAACGATCTCCAGGCCGCGCGTTCGGCGCTGATGTCGCTTCAGAATATCGGCGTGAAGATCGCCCTCGACGACTTCGGAACAGGCTATTCGAGCCTTTATCATCTCCGCGAACTGCGGTTCAACAAGCTCAAGATCGACAGGAGCTACGTCACGACGCTCATGCAGGGCAGCGAGGGCGCCAAGCTGGTCGACGCCATCATCCAGCTTGGCGCGAGCCTGGGCATGGAGACCACGGCCGAGGGCATCGAAACCGTGTCCAATCTCGACTGGCTGTCGCGCCAGGGCTGCACCTTCGGCCAGGGCTATCTGTTCGGGCGGCCGATGCCGAAAGACGTCACTGAGCGGTTCCTCGAAAACGCGCAGATCGCGAAACTCGAGCAGCCGGGACGGGCCAACGCTGGATAAGCCGGCGCCGTCTTGTCAGCGCCGCGCCTTGAAGAAGTCGCGCAACATGTCGGCGGCCTCTGAGGCTCGGATCCCGCCATAGATCTCCGGGCGGTGATGACAGGTCTTTTGGGCGAAGAAGCGCGGGCCGTTCTCCACCGCGCCGCCCTTTTCGTCTTCGGCGGCGAAATAAAGCCTGCGAATACGGGCGAAGGAGATCGCCCCGGCGCACATGGCGCAGGGCTCCAGCGTCACATAGAGGTCGCAGCCGATCAGGCGCTCGTCCTTGAGCCGCCTCGCGGCCGCGCGGATCGCCAGCACCTCGGCATGGGCGGTCGGGTCGTGGTCCTGGATCGTGCGATTGCCGGCGCTTGCGAGAATTTCGCCGTCCTTGACCACGCAGGCGCCGATCGGCGTCTCGCCGCGCGCCGCCGCCGCCCGCGCCTCGGCGAAGGCGCGCTCCCAAGGACCGGACAAAGGGTCTGAAAAGGCGTCGGCTGACGTTTCCGGCAAGGGCAAGGCGAACCTCACGCAAATGTTTCGCAACAACGCCGCCTCTGCTATCAGACGGCAATGGAAAACGACACTCCCAAAAAGCCCGGCCCCGCCCGCAAACCCGTAGCCAGAAAACCGGCTGCGAAAAAGCCCGCGCCCGCCGCGCGCGATTTCGACGGCGAGCGCATCGCCAAGGTCATGGCGCGCGCCGGCCTGTGCTCGCGCCGCGACGCGGAGTTGTGGGTCGAGCAGGGCCGCGTCGCGGTCAATGGCGAGGTTCTGACCAGCGCGGCGAAAAACGTCACGGACAACGACAAGGTCACGGTGGACGGCCGTCCGCTCTCGACCCGCGAGCGCACCCGCCTCTTCCTGTTCCACAAGCCGCGCGGCCTCGTCACGACCGACCGCGATCCGGAAGGCCGGCCCACGGTTTTCGACTATATCGCGGAAAAGAACCCGCATTTGCCGCGCCTGATGTCGATCGGACGGCTGGACATCAATACCGAGGGCCTGCTGCTGCTCACCAATGACGGCGGCCTTGCGCGCGTGCTGGAGCTGCCTTCGACCGGCTGGCTGCGCCGCTATCGCGCCCGCGCTAATGGCCTGACCGATCAGACGCGGCTCGATACGCTCGCCAAAGGCGTCACCATCGACGGCGTGGACTACGCCGGGGTGGACGCCAAGCTCGATCGCGTGCAGGGCGCCAATGTCTGGATCACGCTCGGGCTGCGCGAGGGCAAGAACCGCGAGGTCAAGCGACTGCTCGAACATCTCGGCCTTGCGACCAACCGCTTGATCCGCCTGTCCTACGGCCCATTCCAGCTTGGCGAGACGCCGGAGGGCGCGGTCGAGGAGGTGCGCACGCGCGTGCTGGCCGACCAGCTCGGCGCGAGTCTGGCGCAGGAGGCGGGCGTCGATTTCGACGGGCCGGTCATCGACCGCACGCCGGAACCCGAATATGAGCCGGAACGCCGCCCGATGCGCGAAGGCGGCCCGCGCGCGAAACGCCCGCCGGCGGAACAGGCGGAGAAAAAGGTTCGCGCCGAAAAAAAGATCGGGACGGAAAAGGCCGGGCCGCGCAAACATGTCTCGGCCCTGCGCAGCGAGCGCGACAAGGCGGAGAAAGGCCCCCGCCGTCGCGTCGAAAGCGGCGCGACCCAGGATCGCAGGGGCCGCAAGGTCGTGGTCGAGCGCGTCAGCGCGGCGGGGCCGCGCGCCGAGCCGGAGGACACGCGCAACGCCCGCCGCTTCCGCGCGGAGCGAGAAAAGGTTGAGGCCCCCGCGCGGAAAAGCCCGGCGGGAAAAGGCGGACCGCGCTCGGAAAAATTTGCTGGCGAGACCGGCGCGGCCAAGCATTTCCGCCGCGACGGAGCGGCGCGCGACGACAAGTCCGGCGGAAGGGATTTTTCCCGCCCGCGCGACGAAAGAGCTGGAGGCCGGGATTTTGCGCGCCCGCGCGGCGAAAAGCCGAGCCGGGGTTTTGGCGACCGGCCGGCGGGCGACAGGCCGCAGGGAGGGAAGCCCGCTGGAGGCAGACCTTCCGGCGGCAGGCCCGTAGGCGGCAGGCCCTCCGGAGGCAAGCCTTTTGGCGGGAAGCCTTCGGGCGGCGGATCGTCGGGCGGCGGAGCGTCAGGACCGAGAAAGACGCCAAGAAATCCCGGAAGAAAATAAGCCGTGCGGATTGTCGGCGGGCGATTGAAGGGGCGGACGCTGCAAGGTCCGCGCGGGGAGGGTATCCGCCCAACCTCGGACCGCTTGCGCGAAACCCTGTTCAATATTCTGGCCCATTCCTATGGCGAGCCGGTTCCTGGCGCGCGAGTGATCGACCTGTTCGCGGGCACGGGCGCCTTCGGGCTGGAGGCCGTCTCGCGCGGCGCCGATTTCTGCCTGTTCGTCGACGACGGTTCGCAGGCGCGGGCGCTGCTGCGTGAGAATGTCGAAGCTCTGGGGCTTGGCGGGGTCTCACGCATCTTCCGCCGCGACGCGCGCAGGCTAGGCGCCGCGCCGCCAGGGCCGCCCTATACGCTGGCCTTTCTCGATCCGCCCTACAACCGGGGGCTGGCCGAGCCGGCGCTGATTTCGCTGGCGCGCGGCGGCTGGCTGGCGCCGGAGGCTTTGGTGATCGTGGAGGAGGCGGCTGCGGCCGTTTTCGAGCCGGCGCCGGGCTTCGAGCTGCTTGAGCGTCGCGATTATGGTGAAACGGAAGCGATTTTTTTGCGACATGCGCCAAAGGGACAGGCTTGACCGACCCCGGAGCGTGCCCTATGACAGGCGCATCAATCAGGAAATGTCCCTTATGCGGAAAATCCTTGTAGTTACGCCAGCGCCACAAGCGGGCCGGGACTGAACCCCGGACATCCTGCCGCTGGCGCTTACCCGGGTCCCGAAAGGGGCCTTTTTTATTTTGGCGTATGCGACACGAGACGCCGGGCCGCAGGTCCGGCTAGGAGCGAATGTGACGCCGAGCTGATGCGAGGGATCCTCTGTCTGCGACAAGTCGCAGACAGAGAAAACACAAAAGGCTGGAGCTGAAGATGTCGAAGATCATGACCGGCGCAGAAATGGTGGTCCAGGCCCTGCAAGACCAGGGTGTGACGCATTTGTTCGGATATCCGGGCGGCGCGGTCCTTCCGATCTATGACGCTCTCTTTCACCAGACCAAGATCGAGCACGTCCTCGTCCGCCACGAGCAGGGCGCGGCCCATGCGGCGGAAGGCTATGCGCGGTCGTCCGGCAAGGTCGGCTGCCTGCTGGTGACCTCCGGCCCGGGCGCGACCAACGCCGTCACCGGCCTCACCGACGCCCTGATGGATTCAATCCCGCTGGTCTGCATCACCGGCCAGGTGCCGACCCATCTGATCGGCTCGGACGCCTTCCAGGAGGCGGATACGGTTGGCATCACCCGCCATTGCACCAAGCATAATTATCTCGTCCGCCGTATCGAGGACTTGCCGCGCGTCCTGCATGAGGCCTTCTATATCGCGCGCTCCGGCCGCCCCGGCCCGGTGGTGATCGACATTCCGAAAGACGTGCAATTCGCCAGCGGGAGCTACTCCGCGCCCAAGAACGTCCAGCACAAGACCTATCAGCCTCAGCTCAAGGGCGACATCGGCAAGATCAAGCAGGCCCTGGCCATGATGTCCAAGGCCAGGAAGCCGATCTTCTATACCGGCGGCGGAGTCATCAACGCCGGCCCGCTGGCCTCTACCCTGCTGCGCGAATTGGTGGCGCAGACCGGCTTCCCGATCACCTCGACCCTGATGGGCCTCGGCGCCTATCCGGCTTCCGGCAAGAACTGGCTCGGCATGCTGGGCATGCATGGCTCCTACGAGGCCAATAACGCGATGCATGATTGCGACCTGATGGTCTGCGTCGGCGCGCGGTTCGACGACCGCATCACCGGCCGTCTCGACGCCTTCGCGCCGTTTTCAAAAAAGATCCACATCGACATCGACCCGTCCTCGATCAACAAGAACGTGCCGGTCGATCTCGCCATCGTCGGCGATTGCGCCCATGTGCTCGAAGACATGGTGCGGCTGTGGCGCGCCGAGGCGCATTCCGTGGAAAAGAAGGCGCTTGCCGAGTGGTGGGGCCAGATCGACCGCTGGCGCGGCCGCAATTCCTTCAGCTACAAGAAGTCCGAGACCACGATCAAGCCGCAATACGCCGTCGAGCGCCTCTACGCCCTGACCAAGGGGCGTAAAACCCTGATCACGACGGAAGTCGGCCAGCACCAGATGTGGGCCGCGCAGCATTATCGCTTCGAGGAGCCCAACCGCTGGATGACCTCGGGCGGACTCGGCACCATGGGCTACGGCCTGCCGGCGGCGATCGGCGCCCAGCTCGCCAACCGCGATTCGCTGGTGATCGACATTGCGGGCGAGGCCTCGATCCTGATGAACATCCAGGAGCTTTCAACCGCCAAGCAATATCGCTGCCCGGTGAAGGTCTTCATCCTGAACAATGAATATATGGGCATGGTGCGCCAGTGGCAGGAATTGCTGCATGGCGGGCGCTATTCCTCATCCTATTCCGAGGCCTTGCCCGATTTCGTCAAGCTCGCCGAGGCCTATGGCCTCAAGGGCATGCGCTGTTCCGATCCGTCCCAGCTCGACGCCGCGATCCAGGAAATGATCGACAGCCCCGAGGCGGTGGTGTTCGATTGCGTCGTGGACAAGTCGGAGAACTGCCTGCCGATGATCCCGTCGGGCAAGGCGCATAACGAAATGATCCTGCCCGACGAGGATGAGGACATCGGCAGCGTCATCGATGACAAGGGCAAGATGCTGGTCTGACGCCACGCTTCGCCAAGTTGGGACCCATTTCAAGATCGGACGGACTCCATGAACGCCCAGACCCCCGCCGCGCTCTCGCCCTATTCCTCTTCCAACGGCAAGGCGTCACGTTCCGAGACGCACACGCTTTCCGTGCTTGTCGATAACGAGCCGGGCGTTCTCGCCCGCGTGGTCGGCCTGTTTTCGGGCCGCGGCTATAATATCGAAAGCCTGACCGTGGCCGAGGTCGCCCATGCGCAGCAGCTTTCGCGGATCACCATCGTCACCACCGGCACGCCGGAGACGATCGAGCAGATCTCGCACCAGCTGGAGCGCATCGTGCCGATCCACAAGGTCACGGACTTGACCATCCTTGGCAACGCCATCCAGCGCGAGTTGGCGATGATAAAAGTGAAGGGCAAGGGCGAGCATCGCATGGAGGCGATGCGTCTCGCCGAGGCCTTCCGGGCCCGGGTCATTGACGCTTCGCTGGACAGCTTCATTTTCGAACTGACCGGCGCGGCCAAGAAAATCGACGATTTCGTAGAGCTGATGCGGCCGATCGGACTCGTCGAAGTCTCGCGCACCGGCGTAGCCGCCATCACACGCGGCCCGCAGGGGATGTGACGGTTGGACAAGCTCGTATCGGGGAGCGGTCTTGGCGCGACCGCGACGAGACCGCTCGCGCATCATGACTTTCGCCCCGACATCAATGGCTTGCGCGCGCTGGCAGTGCTGGCGGTGCTGGCCTTTCACGGCGGCTTGCCGGTTCCCGGCGGCTATGCCGGCGTCGATATTTTCTTCGTCATCTCCGGCTTCCTGATCTCGCGGATCATCCTCAGCGAGCGGGCCGCAGGCGCATTTTCGCTGCTGAGCTTCTACGGCAAGCGCGTCAAGCGCATTTTGCCGGCGCTGCTGCTGGTGGTGTTTTCGAGCTGGGTCGCCGGTTTCGTCCTGCTCGATCCGACCGAGTTCCGCCGCTTCGGCGGCCATATGGAGGCGAGCTCCTATTTCTCGGTCAATCTTTGGCTTTTCCGCAACGCCGGCGCGCCGGGGGCCTATTTCCTCCCCAACGCCCGCTATTTTCCGTTGCTGCATCTTTGGTCGCTGAGCATCGAAGAGCAGTTCTATCTGATCTGGCCCGCGCTGCTGCTTGGCCTGTTCAAGGCGCGCCGCTTCCTGGCGCCCGCCGTCGCCGTCATTTTCCTCGTCTCGCTCGTCTTCTGCATGGTTGTGACGCTGATCGACTCGACGGCCGCCTTCTATTTCCTGAGCGCGCGCGCCTGGGAACTGGCGCTCGGCGCCATGCTGGCGCTGCGCGAGGTGTTCTCGCAGCCGGCCCGGCCCTCGCCGCGCGCCGCCAATCTGGGCGCGGGGCTGGGCCTGTTCCTGATGCTGTTCAGCATCTTCTGGCTTTTGAACGAAGCGACTCCCTGGCCCGGCTTCATCGCGCTCGTTCCGACACTGGGCTGCGCGCTGGTCATCGCCTCGCCGGGCGCGCGAATCAGCCAGATCGTGTTCGGCAATCGTGTCGCGCAGTTTTTCGGACTGATCTCCTATCCGCTCTATCTCTGGCACTGGCCGCTGCTGTCCTTCGCCCATAACCAGATTGGCGATCACCTGCCTCCCGCCCTCACGGCGGGCCTGCTCGGGCTTTCCGTCCTGCTGGCTTTTTTAACGTGGCGATTCGTCGAAGGCCCGGTCGCGGCGGCCTACAGAAGCAGGCCGCTGGCCGTCGCGGCGCCGCTGTTGGCCGGGCTCGCGCTCGCCGGCCTGCTCGGCAGCGTCACTCGCTCGACCAATGGTTTTCCGCATCGCTTTCCCGATTCGGTGCTGACGGTGTTCAATTATCAGCTCGGCGGCGGCGACGGCCCGGTTGAAAAGCTTCGCTGCAGCGAAAATCGCGTTCACGACCGCGATTTGATCGACAAGGCCCGGGAGAAGGCGAAGGCGTTTTTCAACGAACGCAATTGCGTCAAGCTCGACCATCCGGGCAAGCCGACCGTCGTCTTCCTCGGCGATTCCCATATGCTCCATCTCCTCGCGGGGCTCAGGAGCGCCTATGGCGACAATGTGAACGTCGTCGTTCTGTCGTCGCTGGGCTGCGCGCCGCTCATGGCGCAAAACGACTGGCGCGGCGGCGCCGCCGGATCGCCTCGCTGCCAGGCGATCAATGAGGAAGTTGTCCGCAATATTGTCGGGCTCCAGCCTGCGGCAATCGTCGTCAGCGCCTATTTCGCCGAGTTCTACTACGGCTATATCCGCTATCTGCCGGACTTCCTGAAACATTTCGACGCCAATATCGCGGCTTTGCGTCAGGCCGGCGTCCATTCGCCCCTGTTCGTGCTGGGGCAGGTGCCGACCTGGTCGCCCGGCCTGCCGATTCTTGTGGGCCGCGAAGTGCTTGCCGGACGCGTGCCGAGCGAAATCTCGCGCGAGAATCTGAACCCGGAAAGCCTCGAAATCGACGCGCTTTTCGCCGCGCACAAGTGGGGCGATAACGTCTTCTATATTTCGCAGGCCGCGAAGCTTTGCGGTGAGAAGGGCTGTCGCCGTTTCGTCGGACCGCGCGTGCCGGACGACATGATCGCTACCGATTATGGCCATTACAGCAACGCCGGCTCAATCTATGCGGTGAAGAATTTTCTCGTGCCGGCGCTTGCGCCAGTGCTGGAGGCCGCGCAGGCGCAGAAGTCGAACTGAACCGCGCGCCGCGCGCAAGAACGAAAAAGGCCCGTCGTTTCCGGCGGGCCTTTTTTCGCGCTTCTGGCCGGCGTCAGCCGCGCTTCAGATTGGGATGCACGGTCTTGTCGATAATGTGCATGTCGTGGCCGATGACGTGTTCAGTCGAGCCGACGATCAGCGGGTCCGGCGGGCGGACGATCGAGAGGTCCTTGTTGGGATAGGGCAGGGACCATAGGAAATGCGTCATGCAGGCGAGGCGGGCGCGCTTCTTGTCATCGGATTTCACGATGATCCAGGGCGCGTCGGCGGTGTCCGTATAGAAGAACATCGCTTCCTTGGCCTCGGTATATTCGTCCCATTTTCCGAGCGAGGCGAGGTCGATCGGCGAGAGCTTCCATTGCTTGAGCGGATCGTCCTTGCGCGCCTCGAAGCGGCGGCGCTGCTCTTCGCGCGAAACCGAGAACCAGTATTTGAACAGCCTGACGCCCGAACGCGTCAGCATGCGCTCGACTTCCGGGCACTGCCGCATGAATTCGAGATAATCCGTCGGGGTGCAGAAGCCCATCACGCGCTCAACGCCGGCGCGGTTATACCAGGAGCGGTCGAAAAGGCAGATTTCGCCGGCCGACGGCAATTGTGAAATATAGCGTTGGAAGTACCATTGCGTGCGCTCGCGTTCGGTCGGCTTCTGCAAGGCCACTACGCGGGCGGTGCGTGGATTCATGTGCTCCATGTAGCGCTTGATCGTGCCGCCCTTGCCGGCGGCGTCGCGGCCTTCAAACAGCATGACGATCTTCTCGCCAGTCTGCTCGACCCAGCGCTGGGCCTTGAGCAATTCCTGCTGCAATTTCAGCATGTGCTCTTCATAGGGCGCGGTGCGCATGCGCGCGGCATAGGGATATTCGCCGGTCTCGAACACGCGGCGGATCGCCGCCGGGTCGTGACGCATCTGGGCCAGTTGATGCTGCGGCGACGTCTCGGGCGCTTCAGGATTACCCGCACCAGACTTGGCCACGGCTTTGGACGAAGCTCTGGCCCTGGTCGCGGTCTTCTTCGCCACGGCGGCGTCGCGCGGCGCGGGGGCTTCGGCGGACGCCGAAGCGGCGGTCAGGGACGGCAAAGTGGGCGACGGCGCGGCTGTGGCGTTGTCGGCTTCGGGGGCGGCGACGACCGTTTCGGCTTTCTCAGTTTTTTGGTCCAAGCTCAATTCCTCCGGGCGGCGAATATGAAAAGCCGGGAGCGCGCGGGGCGCCCCGGAAAGTAATCGTCACATTAGTGTAATATTCGTGCGCCCGCCATGATCCGGCTCAATGTCGACGAAAACGCCGCCCGCGACTCAGGCCCCGGACTTGAGCAATTTGTAATCGATGGCGTCGAGCAAGGCCTGGAATGAGGCGTCGATCAGATTGGGCGAGACGCCGACGGTGGTCCAGGTTTCGCCCGTCAGGTTCTCGCCATTCTTGTCACCGAATTCGATCAGCACGCGCGTGACGGCGTCCGCGCCGCCCTGGAACACGCGCACGCGGAAGTCGAGCAGTTCGATATCGGCGATATATTTCTGATATTTGCCGAGATCCTTGCACAGCGCGACATAGAGCGCATGGACGGGGCCGTCGCCCTCGGCGGCCGAGATCAGGTTTTCGCCGTCGATTTTCACCCGCACCGTGGCCTCGGAAAATGTCTCCAGCTCGCCTTGCGCATTGTGGCGGCGCTCGACGTCGACGCGGAAGCGCTCGACCTCGAAATAATCCGGCACATGGCCGAGCACGCGCCGCGCCAACAGTTCGAAACTGGCGTCGGCGCCCTCATAGGCATAGCCCTGGGCCTCTTTCTCCTTCACGGCGTTCAGCAGGCGCAATACGCGCGGGTCGTCCTTGGCGACGGCCACGCCCAGCCGCTCCAGCTCAGCGAGGATGTTCGACTTGCCGGCCTGGTCCGAGACCAGCACGCGGCGGACATTGCCGACCGTGTCGGGCGTCACATGCTCATAGGTGCGCGGGTCCTTCATCACCGCCGAGGCGTGGATGCCGGCCTTGGTCGCAAAGGCTGAGGCGCCGACATAGGGCGCGTGGCGGTCGGGCGACCGGTTGAGCAATTCGTCGAGCGTATGGCTCAGCTTGGTCAGGCCGCGCAGGCTCTCCGGCGTCACGCCAATATCATATTTCCCCGAAAATTCCGGCTTCAGCAGCAGCGTCGGGATGATCGAGCAGAGATTGGCGTTGCCGCAGCGTTCCCCGAGCCCGTTGAGCGCGCCCTGGATTTGACGGACGCCGGCGCGCAATGCGGCCAGCGAATTGGCGACTGCCTGTTCGGTGTCGTTATGAGCGTGGATGCCGAGATGATCGCCGGGGACGTGCGCCGTGACCGCGCGAACGATGGCCTCGATTTCGTGCGGAAGCGTTCCGCCATTGGTGTCGCAAAGCACGACCCAGCGCGCGCCCGCCTTGTAGGCCGCCTCGACGCAGGCCAGCGCATAGTCCGGATTGGCCTTGTAGCCGTCGAAGAAATGTTCGCAATCGACGATCGCCTCGCGGCCTGCTCCGACCGCGGCGCCCACGCTTTCGGAAATGCCTTCGAGATTTTCCTCCAACGTGCAGCCGAGCGCGACATGAACCTGATAGTCCCAGCTCTTGGCGACGAAGACGATGGTGTCGGCGGCACTGTCCAGCAACGCGGCGACGCCGGGATCATTGGCGACGGAGCGTCCGGCGCGCTTGGTCATGCCGAAGGCCGCGAAATGAGCCTTGGTTGTCCTTCGGGATTTGAAGAACTCCGTGTCGAGCGGATTGGCGCCGGGATAGCCGCCCTCGACATAATCGACGCCAAGCGCGTCGAGCAAACTTGCGATCTGCTTCTTGTCGTCGAGCGAGAAATCGACGCCCGTGGTCTGGGCTCCATCGCGCAGGGTGGTGTCAAACAGAGTGACGCGTTCGCGGCTCATTGGACCTGTTCTTTCACGGGGGCGAGTTTCTTCGTCATGGTGGTGTTGCCCAGGACTTCATCGCCCACAAAAACCATGTTGCGTTGGAGCGGCGCATAGTTGCGCCCGGCGAAAAAAGGCTGCGCGCAATCGGAGACGTCGGCGGTGAGGATCACGGCGTGACGCGCGCTGGCGAGCTTTTCGATCGCGTCGCATAGCTGCGTCGCCACGCGCTTGCGAGCGAAGGAGGGATGGACATAGAGCATATCCAGGCTATTCGCGCCCTTGAGGCTGGCGAAGCCGGCGATCTCGCCGCCGATCACGGCGACGATGGTCAGGGCTCCCGCGAGCTTTTGCGCGAAGGCGGCTTCATCGTCGGCAAGCGCCGCCCAGGCGTCGATCTGCGCGTCGCTGTAATCCTCCTGCGCCAGCTCCTCGATGCTGGCGCGAAACAAGGCGGCGAGCAAAGGCGTGTCGACGGGCAGGGCCGGGCGCAAGGAGATTTTCCCGGTCATCATAGCAATCCATACCAATGCAGCGCGAAACCCGCGACCAAAGCCAGCACGACCAGCTTCGCCACGAGGTAAGTGAGCCAATGGGCCGGGAAAGGCAGCGAGTCGCGCCAGTCCTTTTCCTTGTCGTCGGGGGCAGGAGGGCTCATGGCGCTTCTCTCCATGGAATTGCGCTTTGCAGCGAGACGAGATCGGCCAGAAAGGCGTCCGCCGCCTCCTGCTGATCGGCGGGACGGCCTGGCAGGGACGGGCAGTTCTGCGCCCATGGCAGGCGGCTTTCGACGCCGACCTGAATCACGGGAGCGATGTCCTGGGGCCGGTCGAAGGCGCAGATCGCCAGCTCCGCGTCGAGACCGTCATATTCCAGTGTCAGGGTTGTGCCGCAATCCGCGCAGAAGCCGCGCCGGGCCTTGCTCGACGAGCGGAAGCGCTTCGGCTCGCCTGCCGTCCAGACAAGGCCGCGCGCGGTGACAAGCGCCGCGAAAGGCGCGGCGAACGCGCGCTGGCACATGCGGCAATGGCAGATCGAGGCGCGGCCCAATCCCTCGCATGAGAAACGGACGACGCCGCACTGGCAGCCGCCGGTCAGCCTGTCGCTCATCCCGCGACCTCCCATTCCGTGGTCGGCTCGCCGGTCGTCTTGTCCTTGCCGTCCTTGAGCTTCACGCCCATGTCGGCCAGCAGGTCGCGCAACCGGTCGGATTCCGCGAAATTCCGGGATTTCCGCGCGGCGAGGCGCTCGCTGACCAGTTTCTCGACTTCGCCCACATCCACCGCGATCTCGGGCGCCTTCTGCTCCCACACGGCGGGATCGTCCTGCAGCAGGCCCAGCAGGTTCGCCGCGCGCAAAAGCTTTTCGGCTTCGGCTCTCGCGGTCTGGCTGTCGCCTTCGCGCGGCTCCGCCTTGGCCGCCATGGCGTGCAGTTCGGCCATGGCGCGCGGGATGTTGAGATCGTCGCAGAGCGCCTCGACGAAGGCCTGACGCAAGGGCGCGTCAAAGGCGGTATCGGAATTGACGCCTTGCGCGCGCAAAATGGCGTACCAGCGCGAAAGGGTCTTTTCGGCCTCCTCCAGCGCCTTCACGGTCCAGTCGATCGGCTGGCGGTAATGGCTGCGCATCATGGCGAGGCGCAGAACCTCGCCCTTCCAGGCCTTGCCGCCGAATTTGTCGCTGTGCAGCAGCTCGTGGATGGTGACGAAATTGCCGAGGCTCTTCGACATTTTCTCGCCTTCGACCTGCAGGAAGCCGTTGTGCATCCAGACATTGGCCATGACGTCATGGCCGAAGGCGCAGCGTGTTTGCGCGATTTCATTCTCATGATGCGGGAAGACGAGATCGATGCCGCCGCCGTGGATATCGAACACCTCGCCGAGATGCTTGTGCGACATGGCCGAGCATTCGATATGCCAGCCCGGACGGCCGCGTCCCCACGGGCTGTCCCAGCCGGGCTCATTTTCCTTGGAGGGCTTCCACAGAACGAAATCCATCTCGCCCTTCTTATAGGGCGCGACATCGACGCGGGCGCCCGCGATCATGTCGTCGAGCGGACGGCGCGATAGCGCGCCATATTCCGGCATGGAAGGCACGTCGAACAGCACATGGCCATCGGCGGCGTAAGCGTGGCCATTGGCGATCAGCTTCTCGATGATCGCGATCATTTCCGCGATATGTTCGGTCGCGCGTGGCTGCACGTCCGGGGGCAGGCAGTTCAGGGCCGCCACATCTTCCTGGAAAACGCGGTTGGTCTCTTCGGTCAGCTCCCGGATGGTGATGGCGCGCTCGGCGGCGCGGGCGTTGATCTTGTCGTCCACGTCGGTGATGTTGCGGACATATTTGACGTGACTGGGGCCATATTTTTCGCGCAGCAGACGGTAGAGAACGTCGAAGACGATCAATGGCCGGGCGTTGCCGATATGGGCGAAATCATAAACAGTCGGCCCGCAGACATAGAGCCGCACCTGTTCCGGATCGAGCGGGACAAAGCCCTCACGCTCGCGCGAAAGAGTGTTATAAAGTTTGAGCGGCGTCGAAACGGACATGATTCCCCCAGGCTTTGGCCGGGACGTCGATCTCGATGCATTTGGGGAGACATGACGGCGCCAGCCAGCTTGCAGCTAGCTGATAATCGAAATCCGGCAAAGAATGTTCGAATGCGTCATGGCCGCACCATGCGTATTTCGGCTGGCGGCGTCAAGGGCGTTTATTGGGTCGCACTTGACGCTTCAAGCGCCGCTCAAGGCGCCGCTTCGCCGCCGCTCAACGTGTCCATGTCCGGAAAGGCCGGGGGCAGGCCCATACGTTTCTTCAGGGCGCCAAATTCCGTCGCAAGCCACAGAGGCTGGACCTGGACGGCTGCGAGCTCGTTCGCGCGTTTCTGCAATTGCGCGACCTTGTCGGGGTTCTCGGCGGCGAGATTGGTCTTTTCGTATGGGTCCTTGGCGATATTGAACAGCTCAACCGATTGCGGCAGCGGCGTGCGCCAGATCAGTTTCCAGTCGCCCTCGCGGACGCCGGCGCGGAAGGGTTCAATATTATAGATGATCTCCTTGCGCGGGGAGGCCTTGCCTTCGCTGATGGTCCCCCAGACGTCGAGGCCGTCGAGCGGCTTGGTCTTGGCGAGCGAGGCGCCGGCGAGGCCTGCAAGCGTCGGATACATGTCCACGACATGGATCATTTCATCGACGGTCACGCCGGGCTTGATATGGCCCGGCCAATTGGCCAAGGCGATCACCCGCGTTCCGCCCTCGTAAAGCGTCCCCTTGCCGTCGCGCAGGGGGCCATTGCTGACGGGGATCTTGATCTTCGACATGTCGCCTTCGCCGGCGAACATGGGATTGGCGGTCCCGCCATTGTCGCTCTGGAACACGATCAGCGTGTTGTCGCGCATGTTCTTTTTGTCGAGCGCCTCGACCACCCGGCCGATCTGGTCGTCCATTGCCGAAATCATCGCGGCATAAGCGCGGCGGCTCGGCTCCGCGATGTTCTTGAAGCGGTCGAGATAGTCCTGCGGGGCCTGATAGGGCGTATGGGGCGCGTTGAAGGCCAGATAAAGATAGAGCGGCTTTGCGACGTCGTGTTTTTCGATCAGACGGACAGCGTCGTCGCCGAGCAGAAGCGTCGAATAGCCCTTTTCGCGCACCGGCTGGTTGTTGCGAAACCAGTCGAGCACATGATGCTGCTCATGGGTGAAATAATCGATTTCGCCAATCAACGGGCCATATTGATAGTCAAACCCGCGCTGGCGCGGCCAATATTTCCGGTCGCCCTGGCCGAGATGCCATTTGCCGATAATCGCCGTTTCGTAGCCGGCGTCCTTCAGCGCCTGCGGCAACAGCCATTCGTCGGTCGCCAGCCCGTAAGTGTGGCTGGAGGCGATGACCACGGTCTGCAAGCCGTAACGGAAGGGATAGCGACCCGTCATCAGGGCCGCGCGCGTCGGCGTGCAGAATGGCTGGGCGTAAAATTCCTCCAGCCGCGCGCCGCCTTTGGCAAGGGCGTCGATATTGGGCGTCAAAATGTCCGAGCCGTGAAAGCCGACGTCTTTCCAACCCTGATCGTCCGAGACGATATAGATGATATTGGGCTTTTTGGCTTCCGTGGCCAAAACAGGGGAAAAGGCCGTGAGCAGCGTGCTCACGGCCAAGGCAAAAACCAGCTTCCAGGACTTCATTCAATGCCTCCCGCACGCGCCTTCGCGTCCGATTCGGAGGCCTATTCTGCCACGAATTCCCGGGCCGAAAAGCCCTGGGCATAGAGCAAAGCGGTGAGGTCGCCGTGATCGACCCGCGCCTGCGCCGCCGCCGCCACTGCGGGCTTGGCGTGATAGGCCACGCCGAGGCCGGCGGCCTCCAGCATGGCGAGATCATTGGCGCCGTCGCCGATCGCCAGCGTCTGCTCGGGCGCCAATTCGTGGCTTACGGTCAGCTCTTGCAGCGTCGCGAGCTTGGCCGCCTTGCCCAGTATTGGCTCCGCTACATGGCCAGCGAACCGGCCGTCCTCGATCAGGAGCGTGTTGGCGCGGTTCTCGTGGAAGCCGATCGCTTCGCCGATGCGCGAAGTGAAGACAGTGAAGCCGCCCGAAACCAGCGCGGTATAGGCGCCATGGGCGCGCATGGTCTGCACCAGCGCACGGCCGCCGGGCGTCAGCGTGATGCGTTCGTTGATCGCCGTTTCCACGACGCTGGCGGCGAGCCCCCTGAGGAGGGCGACGCGCTCGCGCAGGGCGGGCTCGAAGGCGATCTCGCCGCGCATGGCGCGTTCGGTGATCGCCGCAACCTGTTCCTTCAGCCCGACGAAATCGGCCAGCTCGTCGATGCATTCCTGCCCGATCATGGTCGAGTCCATATCGGCAAGCAGCAGTTTCTTGCGCCGCCACGAGATCGGCTGGACGAAAATATCGACGGGCGCGTCGCCGAGCGCAAGGCGCAGCACCGACATGGCGGCGCGGCAATAGGCGGCGTCGGCGAAAGCGCCCTCGGCGTGATTGCCATAGGCCGCGCCGGGTGCGAAAGGAATGTCGGCCGCCTCGTTCGGGGAGAGAATGACCGGCTCGCGCGCGCCGGGCAGGCGGCTCGAAGCCGCGCTGAGAATTTCGGCGGTCAGGGCTTCGGCGCCGGGCGCGCCAACCAATGTAGCGACATGGGTCATAAAGTTTTGAACGCTCGCAACTTGTCGAATCGAAAGGATGTTCAGGCCGTTCTTCTGGCAGGGCCCACGGCCAGCGGCAAGTCCGCCCGAGCCATTGAACTGGCGCGGGATTTGGACGGCGTCGTCATCAACGCCGATTCCATGGCTGTCTATCAGGATCTGCCGATCCTGTCGGCCCGCCCGACCCGCGAGGAGACAGGCGACATACCGCACCTGCTTTTCGGCCATATCGGCGCCGAACGCAACTATTCCGTCGGCCAATGGCTTGAGGACGCCCGGAGCGCGCTGGACGAGGCCGGGCGCATGGGCCGCCTGCCCATTTTCGTCGGCGGAACTGGCATGTATTTCAAGGCCCTGCTGCAAGGTCTCTCGAATATCCCCGCCGTGCCGGAAGAGGTGCGCGCCCGCGTGCGCGCCGAGGCCGAGGGCGCGACGCCCGCCGAACTCCACGCGAAATTAAGCGCCCGCGACCCGGAAACGGCGTCAAAACTACGCCCCACAGACCCGCAGCGCATCTTGCGCGCGCTGGAGATTTTCGAGGCGTGCGGGTCGCCGCTTTCAAGTTTTCAGGGCGAGCGAGAGCCGCCTCTGCGCGATTCCGCACGCTGCGAATGCCTGTTTCTGGCGCCCGAGCGCGCGGCTCTCAACGCCCGCATCGATGCGCGTTTCGACCGGATGATGGAGGCGGGCGCGCTCGATGAAGTCCGCCGCCTGATGGCCCGCAACCTCGATCCCGCGCTGCCCGCGATGCGCGCAGTCGGCGTCCCCGGCCTGAGCGCCTTTTTGCGCGGAGAATGCTCGTTGGAGGAGGCGGTCGAGAAGAGCAAGCGCGACAGCCGCCAATATGCCAAGCGCCAGTTCACTTTCGCGCGGACGCAATTGCCGGAGTTTGTGTGGGAGGCTGTGGGCTGACGCTACGAAGCCGTCACGCCATGAGCCATTTCGCCAGATCCGCCGCCTTCGGAAGGCCGCCCGCGTGGACGACCTTGCCGTCGATCACGACGCCCGGCGTGGAGAGAACGCCGAATTTGGCGATCTCGGCATAATCGGTCACCTTTTCAATCGTGATTTCGACGCCGAGCCGCTGGGCTTCCGTTCGCACCATCTGCTCCGTCTCCTGACAGCGTCTGCAGCCCGAGCCGAGAACCTTGACTTCTCTCATGGGATTGGCCTTTCCTTCACGAGAACAATGCGTTGAACAAATAGCCGACGGCGATGATTCCGAGCGCGACGACTCCGACGAACACGGCGAGCAGCTTGGTCGTCAGCACCTTGCGCAGGATGATCATTTCCGGGAACGACAGCGCGGTCACGCTCATCATGAAGGCGAGCACAGTGCCCAGCGCCGCGCCCTTGCCGAGCAATGCTCCGACCACCGGAATGATGCCCGCCGCATTGGAATAGATGGGAACGCCGATCACGACGACGGCCGGCACGGACCACCAGCTGTTCTTGCCCATGATGGAAGCGAGCAGATCATTGGGCGCATAGCCATGGATCAAAGCCCCGGCGGCGATGCCGACGATGATCCAAAGCCAGACCCTGCCGACGATGTCGCGAACGGCCTCGACGCCAGCCTTGATGCGGTCGACGACCGAAATCGATTCGGCCGGCGTCCCGACCGCGCCGGCGCGCACGTTGCGCACCCATTCCTCAAGCCAGCTTTCGAGATGGAGGCGGCCGATCACCCAGCCCGACGCGATCGCCACGCCGAGGCCAAAGGACAGATAGGTCAGCGCCACTTTCCAGCCCACCAGGGCGAACAAAAGGCCCAGCGCGACTTCATTGATCATCGGGGCGGCGATCAGGAACGAGAATGTCACGCCGAGCGGAACGCCCGCCGAGACGAAGCCTACGAACAAGGGGACAGCCGAGCAGGAACAGAAGGGCGTAAAGATTCCGAGCGCCGCCGCCGCGATATTGCCAATGCCCTCGCGTTTGCCCGCGAGAAGCGCGCGGGTGCGTTCGGGGGAGAAGAAGCTGCGCACGACGCCCATGGTGAAGACGACGAGCGTGAGCAGCATCAACACCTTCGGAGTGTCATAGATGAAGAACCGGACGGCTTCGGCCAGATGGCTGCCGGGAACGAGCGGCAAAAGCCCCGTCGCCCAATCAGACCATTGCGGCAAACGCCAGTAGAGCGCGAACCACAAAGCGATTAACGCGGCCGTCGCGCCGACCCACAAAGCGGTTGGCTCGCGAGGCCCGGACTGAAGGTTGGGAGAAGCGTTCACGCTCATTGGGCGCCCTGCACGCTCAGGCGGGAATCGACAGGAAGGCGAAAGGACTTCATGGCGTCAATATATGCGTGATGCTGCATATAAGTAATGGAGCATTTAGGATAAAGCGTGCGACGCAGGCGCAGTCTGATTGCGGTCGTCGCCCCGGGCGGAGGTTAAATGAGGCGACGCTATTTCAATTTTGCCGCTGCGGCCCCGACAGCCTTTAGACGCTCGGCCTGACGTGAAGTGGCTGCCGCGCGGACGCGCGCGACAAGCTCGGGCCCGGCGCGTTCGGGCGAACCCGCCTCGAAGGGCGGTTTCGGATCATATTCGATGCCGAGTTGAATGGATTTCGCCAGATCGGGACTGAAGGCCTCGGCGGCTACGGCCAGAGCGAAATCAATTCCGGCGGTCACGCCGCCGCCGGTAATGATATTGCCGTCGAACACCGTCCGCCCATTGACGGGCGTCGCGCCGAACGCCGCGAGCATGTCCCGGCTCATCCAATGCGTGGTGGCGCGTTTTCCCGCGAGCAGGCCAGCCGCGCCGAGTACCAGCGCGCCCGTGCAGACGCTGGTGACATAACGGACGCCCTTCGCCTGCGTTCGGATGAAATCCAGGACGAATTCGTCATTGAGCAGCGCGTTGACGCCCGGTCCGCCCGGCACGCAGATCAGATCGAGCGCGGGACAATCGGCGAAGGTCGTCGTGGGCAAAATGCGCATTCCGCCGTCCGTCGCCACCGGCTGGAGGTCTTTCGCGACAAGATCGACCCTGGCCCCGGGGAATTTCGTAAAGACCTCATAGGGGCCGGTCATGTCGAGCTGCGTGACGCCCGGAAAAAGCAGCAAGCCGATATGGAAAGCCATCTTGCGATCTCCGGGCGCTCCCCTTAATCCCCCAACTCGAATGCCCCTCGATCCACGCCACCGCCGGCGAGAATTGCGCGCTTTCCGGCG
The DNA here is from genome assembly GCF_019449565.1 of Rhodoblastus sp. Lineage (GTDB taxonomy): Bacteria > Pseudomonadota > Alphaproteobacteria > Rhizobiales > Beijerinckiaceae > Rhodoblastus. Next base: position 268,035 of record NZ_JAGRPM010000088.1, read on the forward strand.
TGGTTGGCGGGGCCGACCACGCCTTCCTTCTCCATGCGCTCGACCAGTGACGCCGCCTTGTTGTAGCCCACCGAAAGACGGCGCTGGACATAGGAAGTCGAGCATTTCTTGTCGCGC
>NZ_JAGRPM010000007.1 GCF_019449565.1 Rhodoblastus sp.
CAGCGCCTCTTCCACCGCGATCTCGTCGAACGGGTTCATCGACATCTTGACGTTCGCCAACTCGACGCCAGACCCGTCCGTCTTCACCCGGATCTTCACGTTGTAGTCAACAACCCGCTTCACGGGCACCAGGATTTTCATAGGTTTCGACCTCCATAAGCCTGTTCCCGAAAAGCAGCGGGACTGCGTGGACCGAGATAAGCGTTAAGACCTCCAACAAAGACAAATCAGCACAAGCTTTCGCCCATCTAACGAGGGAGAAGCTCGTCGCATCCTTGCTTGTCATCTCAATCGTCCGGCGAATTTGCCTAAGGCTTTGAAGCCTCTTTCCGGACGACAGGCAAATTGAAAAACATCTGGTAGTCGTGGCGTTGCAGCGAGTCAACGGCGTCGCCGCGCGCGCGGCAATCCGCCCCGGCGCGACGGTTCGCCGAGAGGGCCGACGCGCGTCAACGGTTCTGGCCTGGCTTCCAGAGAACGTCGCCGGCGCCGTCATGATTGGCGACGCGCGCGGCGACGAAGAGGAAATCGGAAAGACGGTTGATGAATTGCCGCGCGGGGGCGCTGACCTCCTCGCCGGAGTCGGCAAGGGCGACCATGCGGCGCTCGGCCCGACGGGAAATGGCGCGAGCGAGATGGAGCGCGGCGGCGGCGGGAGAGCCGCCCGGCAGGACGAAGGAGCGCAGGGGAGTCAGCCTCGCGTTGAGGACGTCGATCTCCTGTTCGAGCCGGGTCACCTGCGCCATGACGATGCGCAAAGGCTCATAGCCAAGCGGCTGATCGGAAGGCGGCGTGGCGAGATCGGCGCCGAGATCGAACATGTCATTCTGGATACGCTCCAGCATGGCGTCGAGTTCTGGCATGGCCGCAGTGGATAGGCGCGCGAGGCCGATGGCCGAATTGGTCTCGTCGACGTCGCCATAGGCTTCCACGCGCGCGTCGTGCTTGGCGCGCCTTTCACCGCTGGCAAGGCCGGTCGAGCCGTCGTCGCCCGTCCTGGTGTAGATCTTGTTGAGTTTGACCATGGTTATAAATTCACTCGAACGGGTTTATCGGCGCAGGAACAAGACGGTCATGATCACGACGATCGCGACGAATTGCAGCCCGACGCGCCAGCGCATGAGTTTTTGCGACAGATTCGGGCTGCCGCCGCGCAGCATGTTGGCCAATCCCAATAAAAGTACAAGCGCCAGGGCGGCCAGCGCTGCGCCGGTCAGGATATTGGAAAAATTGCCCATGATTCGAAATTCCTGCCTTTACGTCGCTGGCGATCAGTCGGGCTTGATCAGGCGCTCGAGATAATCGAGCTCCTCGCGGGCGCGGCTCGGGTCGGAGAGCCTGCGCCGCAATTCCTCGAGCACCTTGCGGGCCTTTTGCGCGGCGGTCGCGTCAATATTGTTCTGCTTGTTCGCGCGGCCGAAACGCCCCTCGCCATTCTGGCCCTTGAGTCCCTGGCCGTTTTTCTCGCCCGCCTGTTCCTGGTCGTCCGAGGGCCCGTTTTCGCCGCCCTGCTGCGCGATTTCGGCGGCGCCCTTGCGCAGGCCTTCCAGCGCGCGGCCTTGCGCGTCGAGCGCCGACTCATTGTCGCCCTGCTTGAGCGCCTGCTCCGCCTGTTTCATGCCTTCTTCGGCTTCGGCCAAGCCTTCGGATTTCTTGCCGGCGCCGCCTTCCGCGCGCTTCCTGAGCGAATTCAGCTTCTTTTCGAGCTCGCCCTGCCGCTGGCCCAGTTCGCCTTGCTCCGGCTGGCCGCCCTCTTCGCGGGACGTAGCGCCGCGCTGTCCCTGACGCTTGCCCTTGCCGGCGCCAGGCGACTGGGCCGCGCGATCCTGCGGGCTACCGCCCTGAGCATCCTGCGAGTCTTGCTCGCCGGGCTGCTGGTCGGCGCGCTTTTCATTGCCGCGGTCCTGCGAAAAAGTATCGTCGCGCAATTTCTGCTGTTCGCGCATCAGGTTGTCGATGTCGCGCATCGTCCGGCGATTTTGCGCGGCCTGATTCGAGCGTTCCGACTGCTCGGCGGTTTTGAGGTTTTCCAGCATGTCACGCATGCGGTCGAGCAGCTCCATCGCGGCGTCCTTGTCGCCGTCCTTGGCCGCCTCAGCCAGCTGATCGAGCATGGATTTGAGATCCTTGGGCGTGATCGACTGCCCTTCGCCGGTTTCGCTTTCCGATCCCTTGTCGTTCTTGGCGGCCTTGTCCTTTGCCGCCTTGTCCTGCAGGGCGTTCAGATATTGGTCGAGCGCCTTTTTCATCTGCTCGGTCAGTTTGGCGATTTCCTCGGGCGAGGCGCCGCGCTTGAGGGCTTCGCGCAAGGCCTGTTCCGCCGCGCGAAGGTCGCGCTCGGCCTGCGAGCTATCGCCATCCTCGATGCGCAAGGCCATTTCCCAGAGAAAATCGACGACCGCGACGAGTTCGGCGTCGTTGCGGGCGTGGCGCAGGGAATCGTGGACGAAGCGGAGCCCCAGATAGATGCTCGAGTCCGGGGTAAAGACGTCCGGCGCGATCATCAGCGCGCCGATCGCCGCGAGCACTCTGTCCCGCTGCGCTGCATCGAGGGCGAGGATGCGCCGCTGCTCGGTCAGCGCGAGCGCGAGAGGGTTCTTGAAAACCTTGCCCGGCAGAACGTAATTCCGAAGGATCGCCTGGCCTTCGCCGCCGCCCTCATCATGGACGGAGAGCACAAGATCGACCGGCGCGCCGGCATAGGGGCTGTCGCTCCAGTCGAGCGTCGTCCTGCCTTCGCCAAGGCCGCCCGGACCCGCCGGCAGGTCGAGCGATCCGCTCGGCGGCGGAACCAGGGCGCGGGCGTTGCGCGCCGACTCTCCCGAGGGTTTTGCGGCGACCTGAGCATCCCGCGCGCCATAATCATCCTCGATCCGATAGGAAAGGACGAAGGTGCCGCGCAGATTGGTCTGAGGCGGAGCGAGCGCCGTGATTTGGGGCGGAAGATCGGGGATGGCGCGAAGCGTGAATTTGCCGATCTCGCTTGCGCCTCGGCCAATCGTCAGGCTCCCGTCGCCGCGCAGGGCGAAGCGCCGCTCCTTCGCTGCGGAGCCGGCGCCATTGGCGGCCGGCGCGGCTTCGATCGCGACTTCGATCGCGCCTTGGGTCGTAACCCGAAGATCGGTCGCGTTGGCGGCGCGAACGACGATTGTCGAGCCAATCGGCGCGGAAATGGGGCCGGGCGCCTCTCCCGCATTTTGCAGCGAAAGGACAATCGGCGGCTTGCCCGTATAGCCGGGCGGGTCAATCCAGGCGTCGACGCGCGACGGCGCGCCGTCGGCGGCCCGCCAGCGCCAATCGAAGGCGGCGGCGACGCGGGCGTATTTTTCCGGTCCGGCAAGCAGGCCTGTGGCGCAGAGAGCCAGCACGGCCAGCGCGCCGAGCGCTTTGCGGTCGATTGTCCAGAGCTTTGGCGAGGGGACGATGGGCTGGAGCCGGGCGGCCAGCTGTTCCGCGCGCCGCTGATGCAGGCGCCAGAGGCCTTGCGTCCTCGGATCGCCGCTATTGGCGAGCGCATCCGCCAAGGCTGCGGCCGGGGCGTCGCTGTCGCCAGCGTCCAGCGCGTCGCGGGCCTGACCGGCGCTGGGCCAGGAAAAATCGCGCAAACGCGTAAGCGCGGTCACCAGCGCGCCGATGAAGGCGGCGACGCCGAGAATGCGAAGAAAAGTCGGCGCGCCGAGCCAGACCCCAGTCCAGCTCAAGGCGACGAAAAAGCCGACGACGATCCCCGCCGGAGCAAGAGCGCGCGCAAGCCGCTCCACAACGAGCGCGCCTTGCGCCAGGAAGGTTAGCCGGCGCGGTCGCGTCTTTCGCCATTCCGATAGGCGGAAGCGGACAGAATTTCGCCAACCCGTTGGATCTTGCGTCACCCTGTCGCGCCTCGCTTTCGAACGGATTATTTCGCGCCGATCAGAGGCTTCATGTCAACCACGGCGGAATTTTGTCGAGGCCAATCAAGGAGTCGTAATCGCCGCGCGGCCGGATGACCGCGTACTTGTCTCCGTCGACCAGCACTTCAGGGATCAGCAGCCGGGAATTATAGGTTCCGGCCTGCACCGCGCCATAGGCGCCGGCGGACATCACGGCCAACAGGTCGCCCGGCTGCGGCTCGGGCAAGTCGCGATTGCGGGCAAGGAAATCCCCGGTCTCGCAAACGGGGCCGACGAGATCGGCCTTGATCGTAGCGGCGCCTTCGCGCGGCGCGACGACTGGAAAGATATCGTGATGGGCTTCGTAGAGCGTCGGACGGACGAGATCGTTCATCGCCGCGTCCACGATGATGAAATTCTTCGCCGCGCCATGTTTGACATAGATGACGCTAGTCACCAGCACCCCGGCGTTGCCGACGATCAGGCGCCCCGGCTCGAACACCAACTTGGCCCCAAGCGGCTTGATGTGGCGGCGAACGATCTCGGCATAGAGCTCGGGCCGGTAGCTTTCGGGATTTTCGCGTTCGGAATAGGGAATCCCCAGCCCCCCGCCGAGATCGACATGGGCGATATCATGCCCGTCGGCGCGCAGCGCGCGCACGAAATCCGCGAGCAGCGCGAAGGCGTTGTCGAAAGGCGCGAGATCGGTGATTTGCGAGCCGATATGCATGTCAACGCCAGCGATCCTTGTCCCCGGCAGGCGCCTCGCGCGGGCGTAAACCTCGCGGGCGACCGAAATCGGAACGCCAAACTTGTTCTCGGACTTGCCGGTAGAAATCTTGGCGTGTGTCTTGGCGTCGACGTCCGGATTGACGCGGATCGAGATCGTGGCGATCTGGCCCCGCGCCGAGGCGATCTGCGAGATGCGCTCCAGTTCGGGCTCGGATTCGACGTTGAAACAGAAAATGCCATAGTCGAGCGCCAGCGCGATTTCGCGGTCAGTCTTCCCGACGCCGGAAAAGGTGACGCGCTCGCCAGGGACTCCCGCCGCCTGGGCGCGCCGCAGTTCGCCTTCCGAAACGACGTCCATGCCCGCGCCGAGCTTCGCCAGCAGGGTCAGCACGGCCTGGTTGGAGTTGGCCTTCATCGCATAGCAGACGAGCGCGTCGAGATCGCTCAGCGCCTGTGAAAAAACCTCGAAATGGCGGCGGATCGTGGCGGCGCTGTAACAATAAAAAGGGGTTTCGACGTTTTTCGCCAATTCCGGCAAAGCGACGCCCTCGGCATGCAGCACGCCGTCCTTATAGTCGAAAAAATGCATGCCGGACCTTAAAGCAGGAAGTCGAAGGGCGTCGGCGTCTTGCGCGCGCCGGCCTTGAGCGAGTTGTCGTCCATCCCTTTTGGCAATTTTTGGTGCGAATTGGCCGTCGGGCTCTGGTCGGCCGGCGAAGGCGGGGCCTCCTCCGCCTTCTTTTCCACGGCGGGGTCAAGCGGAATCGGCGGGCCGCGCCGCCCGCAGCCGTCGAGCAGCAGAGCGCCGGAAAGAGCCGCCGCGCACAGCGCCGCCTTGATAAGAACGTGACGAGTCAAAAGCCGGACTCCCGAATGATCCCGCGAACGGCGCGGACTATAGAAGAAAAGCCAGAAATGCGCGTCAACAAAGGCGCAGCCTCAGGCTGATTTTTCGTCAGCGAGGCGGCGGGTCCACGCCTGCGCCTGTTTGCGCACATTGTCCGGCGCCGTTCCGCCGAGGCTCAGGCGGCTGCGCACCGAGTTCTCGACGCCGAGAACCTCGAAAACGGCGCCTGTGATCGCCGGTTCGACCGATTGCAGCTGTTTGAGCGTCAGCTGCTCCAGTTCGATTCCGGCTTCGGCGGCGATCCCGACGATCCGTCCCGTGACGTGATGGGCCTGGCGGAAGGGCATGCCGAGCGTGCGCACCAGCCAGTCCGCCAGATCGGTCGCGGTGGCGTAGCCGGAGCCCGCCGCCGCCTTCATGCGATCGACGCGCGGCGTCAGGTCGCGGACCATGCCGGCCATGGCGGCAATGCAGAGCGACAGGGATTGCAGCGAATCGAAGCAACCTTCCTTGTCTTCCTGCATGTCCTTGGAATAGGCCAGCGGCAGGCCCTTCATGACAATCAGGAGGCCGGCGAGATCGCCGATGATCCGGCCGGACTTGCCGCGCACCAGCTCGGCGGCGTCGGGATTGCGCTTCTGCGGCATGATCGACGAGCCGGTGGTGAATTTGTCCGAAAGCGCGATGAAGCCGAATTGCGGCGTCGTCCACAGCACGATTTCTTCCGCGAATCGCGACAGATGGGTCGCGCCGATGGCGGCGGCGGACAGGGTTTCGAGCACGAAATCGCGGTCGGAGACGCTGTCGAGCGAATTGGCGGTGGGGCGGTCGAAGCCCAGCGCGCGGGCCGTGGCCTCGCGGTCGATTGGGAAAGACGTGCCGGCGAGGGCCGCCGCGCCGAGCGGACATTCGTTCAGCCGCGCGCGGGCGTCGCGGAAGCGGCCGCGGTCGCGGGAAATCATCTCGACATAGGCGAGGCAATGATGGCCGAAGGTGACGGGCTGCGCGGATTGCAGATGGGTGAAGCCCGGCATGACCGCATCGGCGTAGTTTCCGGCCTTTTCAACCAGCGCGAGCTGGAGGTCGCGCAGCTGGCCGTCGAGATCGTCGATGGTGTCGCGGACCCAGAGCTTGAAGTCCAGCGCCACCTGGTCGTTACGCGAGCGCGCGGTATGGAGACGTCCGGCCACGGGGCCGATCAGCTCGGCGAGGCGCGACTCGACATTCATGTGAATGTCTTCCAGCGCGCGGGAGAAGGTGAACTTGCCGCTCTCGATTTCGGCGGCGACCTCGTCTAAACCCTTGGCGATGGCGTCGGAATCGGCTTGCGAGACGATTCCGCTCTTCGCCAGCATGGCGACATGCGCCTTGGAGCCGGCGATGTCCTGCCGGGCCAGGCGATAATCGAAGCCGATGGAGGCGTTGATCTCCTCCATGATCTCATCGGGGCCGCTGGTAAAACGGCCGCCCCACATCTGATTGCTCATGACCGCTCCGCAGCGAGGTCCCTGATGAATGACGAGCAAGAGGCGCCGCCGCCGGTCGACCCCGCGCAGATGCGCGCCATCGCCCGCAGGCTCATCCTGCCGCATGTGTTCCTTGTCGCCGCGATGCTGGCGGCGGCTGTCCTATACGTGAAGAACATGGGCGGGGGCAAGGAAGCCCCGACGGGCGCGGGCGAATGCGCGGCCTCGGCGGCGCTGGCGACGAAACTCGCGCCCCTCGCCAAGGGCGATATCGCGGCGCTGGCGATCCGCGCCCAGCCGCGTCCCATGCAGAATTTCAGTTTTCTGCAGGACGGCGCGCCGACAGAGGTCGCCTCTTTCAAGGGCCGGACCATCCTCCTGAACCTATGGGCGACATGGTGTGTGCCCTGCCGGGAGGAAATGCCGGCGCTCGATCGGCTGCAGGGCGAGGCGGGGAATGATCGCTTCAGCGTCGTCGCGGTGAATATCGACACCGCGCGACTGGAGCGGCCCAAGGCCTTCCTGCAGGAAACCGGCGTGAAGAATCTGACCTTCTATGCCGATTCGAGCGGCAAGGCGTTTCAGGGCCTGCAACAGAGCGGCAAGCTTGTCGGGCTTCCGACGACATTCCTCATCGGTCCCGACGGCTGCGAGATTGGCGCGCTGGCCGGTCCAGCCAAATGGGATGGCGCCGACGCCCTGGCTTTGATCAAGGCGGCGGCGCAGCAATGAAGGCGTTCAGGCCTTGCGCGGGTCCTTGACCGGGACGCCGGCGGATTTGAACTGGTCGATCAGTTCGCCGGACTCGAACATTTCGCGGATGATGTCGCAGCCGCCGACGAATTCGCCCTTGACGTAAAGCTGGGGAATCGTCGGCCAATTGGCGTATTGCTTGACGCCTTCGCGGATTTCGCCGTCTTCCAGCACGTTCACGCCCTTGTAGGGCACTTCCAGAAAGCCGAGGATCTTCGCGACCTGGCCCGAAAAGCCGCATTGCGGAAAGTTCGGCGTGCCCTTCATGAAGAGCACGACGTCATTTTCGGCCACTTCCTGCTTGATGCGGTCGATGGCGGTGGAAATTATTGCGTCCGACATGGCGTGTTCCTTTCAAACGGAGGTCAAGGCTCCGCGATGGAACATAATTAAGCCTCGCGCGCGCTGGCTTCAAGCCGTTTCGGGCGCCATCGTCTCCAGCGCGAGGGCGTGAAGCACGCCGCCGACCTGGCCGCCGAGCGCCGAATAGACCAGCTGATGCTGGCGCACGCGGCTCAAGCCGCGAAAAGCTTCCGAAATCACCTGAGCGCGGTAATGATCGCCGTCGCCGGCGAGATCTGTGATGATCACCTCGGCGTCGGGCATGGCGACCTTGATCAGGCGTTCGATTTCATTGGCTTCCATTGGCATGGCAAATCCTCAAAGGTTCAGGCGGGTTTCCCGCCGGCCATATAGGCCGGCATCCAGTTCTCGTGCGCCTCAAGCAATTCCCGCACCAGCACAGGCGAAGCTCCGCCGAGCGCCAGGACGTCGCCGCCGGTCTCGCCGATGACCGCGACGGGGACGCCCGCCTTCGCGGCCAGGGCCAGGATTTCATCCGCGCGGCCGTCCGGCGCCGTCAGCAGGTAGCGGCCCTGATCCTCGCCGAACCAAACGGCCGCAATATCCGCGCCCGGCGCGGCGACTTTAGCGCCAAGGCCGCGCGCCATGGCCATCTCGGCGAGTGCGACGGCGAGGCCGCCGTCGGAAAGGTCATGCGCCGCGCTGACGAGGCCGCCGACGATCAGCTCGCGGACGAAATCGCCATGGGCTTTTTCCTTCGCAAGATCGACCGGCGGCGGGGCGCCTTCCTCACGGCCGAGAATCTCGCGCAAATAAATCGACTGCCCCAGCCAGCCTTCGGTTTCGCCGACGAGGAGGATTTTCTCGCCCGGCGCGCGAAAGGCGAGGCCGACGCTCTTGGTCACGTCCGCGACAAGGCCAACACCGCCAATCGACGGGGTCGGCAGGATGCCCTTGCCCTGCGTCTCATTATAAAGCGAAACATTGCCCGAAACGATCGGGAAATCGAGCGCGCGGCAGGCCTCGCCAATGCCCTGGAGGCAGGCGACGAACTGGCCCATGATCTCCGGCTTTTCCGGATTGCCGAAATTGAGATTGTCAGTCAGCGCCAGCGGTTTGCCGCCCACGGCGGTGATATTGCGCCAGGCTTCCGCGACGGCCTGCTTCCCGCCTTCGACAGGATCGGCGAAGCAATAGCGCGGCGTGACGTCGGCGGTGAGCGCGAGACCCCTGGGTCCATTCTCGACCCGCACCACGGCGGCGTCGCCGCCGGGGCCCTGGACGCTGTTGCCCAGAATGAGATGATCATATTGCTCCCAGATCCAGCGCTTGGAGGCGAGATCGGGGGCGGCGACGAGCTTTTTCAGCGCGGCGTCGATGGAGAACGGCGCGGGGAGCGTCGCAGAATCGAGCTTTTGCGGCTTTGGGGTCGGGACTGAGGGACGGTCATAAAGCGGCGCCTCATCGCCGAGCTGCTTGATCGGCAGGTCGGCCTTGATCTCGCCGCCGTGCTTGACGACGAAGCGCAAAGTGTCGGTGGTCTTGCCGATGACGGCGAAATCCAGCCCCCATTTGCGGAAAATCGCCTCGGCTTCCTCTTCCCTGGCCGGATCGAGCACCATGAGCATGCGCTCCTGGCTTTCCGAGAGCATCATTTCATAGGCGCTCATGCCCGGCTCGCGGCAGGGCACCTTGTCGAGATCGAGTTCGATGCCGAGATTGCCCTTGGCCCCCATTTCGACGGCGGACGAGGTCAGTCCGGCGGCGCCCATGTCCTGAATGGCGACGACGCAGCCCTTGGCCATGATTTCGAGACAGGCTTCGAGCAAAAGTTTTTCCGAGAAGGGATCGCCGACCTGCACTGTGGGGCGTTTCTCCTCGGATTTCTCGTCGAATTCCGCCGAGGCCATGGTGGCGCCATGGATGCCGTCGCGGCCGGTCTTCGAGCCGAGATAGACGATAGGGCGCCCGACGCCCGTCGCCGCCGCGTAAAAAATCTCGTCGGTGCGCACGAGGCCGACCGCCATGGCGTTGACGAGGATGTTGCCGTCATAGCTGGAATGGAAAGCGGTGGAGCCGCCGACCGTCGGCACGCCGAAACTATTGCCATAACCACCGATGCCGGCGACCACGCCCGACACCAGATGTCGGGTCAGCGGATGTTCGACAGAACCAAACCGCAGCAGATTGAGGCAGGCGATGGGTCTTGCCCCCATGGTGAAAACGTCGCGAAGAATGCCGCCGACCCCGGTGGTCGCGCCTTGATAGGGCTCGATATAAGAGGGGTGGTTGTGGCTCTCCATCTTGAAGGCGCAGGCGAGGCCGTCGCCGATATCGATGACGCCCGCGTTCTCGCCCGGCCCCTGGATGACCCAGGGGGCCGAGGTCGGAAGCTTCTTCAGGTGCAGCCGCGACGATTTATAGGAGCAATGCTCATTCCACATCGCCGAGAAAATGCCCAGTTCGGTGAAAGTCGGCTCGCGTCCGATCAGCTTCAGAATACGTTGATATTCATCCGGCTTGAGGCCGTGCTGGGCGACCAGGTCGGGCGTGATCGCCGGTTCATGGGATTTCGTCTGAGCGGTCAAGGAATCCGGCCTTGTCAAAAAAGGCGCCGATTGGTCGCGGAGGAGCCGCGAAATGCGCAGGGCGTTGGTAAATCCTCGCGCGGGTCTTGGCAAGAACGCCGGCAAGGCGCGGGTTTGTATCAATTATGTCACAGCTTACCGCAGATGCTCTATTGCGCTGCAATATCTTGATCCAGATCAAGCGCAAATCCGCATGTTGGGCACAGTTTCAGCCAGCGCCCGGTACGCCGCGAAGGGGTTCTGTGGCCTAAGTTTTCTTAAACACTGGAATGCCTCCCATGAAAAACAATTTTCGCATCGCCTTCGCGGCCGCTCTGCTGAGCACCGTGGCCGCCCCGGTCTTCGCCGCCGATCTGCCCTCGACCAAGTCCGCTCCGGTCTATGCGCCGATCGCCGACTCGTTCGACCCCTTCCTGATCCGCGTCCGCGCCCTCGGCGTCCTGCCCAACGCCAGCGGCACGACCCTGGCGGGCGCTCCGCTCTATAACGCCTCGCTGTCGAACAATGTCGTTCCGGAAGTCGACCTGACCTATTTCTTCACCAAGAACATCGCAGTCGAAGTGATCGCCGGCATGGCGCACACCACGCTGACCGGGTCGCTGACGCCGCTAGGCGTGAAGTACAACGCCGCCAACACAACGTTGCTGCCGCCTACCGCGACCTTGCAATATCACTTCGCTCTCGGCCAGTTCGACCCCTATCTCGGCGTCGGCGCCAATTATACCTGGTTCCTGCAGACCAATTCGCCGCTGACCCGCAGCCTGGGCGCCGGCGACGCCATCAACATCAAGCCCTCCGCCGGCCTCGCGCTTCAGGCGGGTTTCGACTACTACCTGACCAAGCATTGGGCGCTCAACGCCGACGCCAAATATCTGTTCCTGGAAACCACGGGCAACACCCCGTTTGGCCCGAACACGCTGCATCTGTCCGCCAACACCTGGCTGATCGGCGTCGGTCTCGGCTATCGCTTTGGCGCCGCCGACCTGTTCGGCGCCCCGGTTGTCGCCAAATACTGATTTATTCGCACACTCGCGAAAATGCGAAAGCCCGGTCGTCAGACCGGGCTTTTTGCTGTGTCGATCAAATTCGCTAGATCGAAATGAATTCCGGGCTTGGAATTTGGACAGGGAAACTTGGAATTTGGACAGGGAAATCTGGATCTGGAAATGGGCGCCGACGTCGGTCGCCGCCTTTCCGTTCAAGCCGCGCGCAAAAGGCTCTCGAACAGGCCGCGCCCATCGATGCCTCCGACCAGCGGGTCGATCAGATTTTCCGGATGCGGCATCATGCCGAGCACGTTGAACTTTTCCGAATAGATTCCGGCAATGTCATTGGTCGAGCCATTGGGATTGGCCGCGCCGCCAACCTTGCCCGAGGCGTCGCAATAGCGGAAAGCGACGCGGCCTTCGCCTTCGAGCCGGGCGATCGTTTCCTCATGGGCCTCGTAATTGCCCTCGCCATGGGCGATGGCGACGTCGATCGCCTGATGCAGGGCATAGGCGCGCGTGAAGGCGGTGTCGTTGCGCTCTACCCGCAGATGCTGGCGCTTGCAGATGAAGCGCAGGTCGCGGTTCCGCATCAAGACGCCCGGCAGCAGGCCACTTTCGCAGAGAATCTGGAAGCCATTGCAGATGCCGAGCACGAGCCCGCCGCGCGCCGCATGGCTCCGAACGGCGTCCATGATGTGGGCGCGGCCCGCTATGGCGCCGCAGCGCAGATAATCGCCATAGCTGAAGCCGCCGGGCAGGACGACGAGATCGGTCCCGGCGGGGAGATCGTGATCGGCGTGCCAGACGATGCTGGTTTCGGCCCCGGCCTGACGCAGGGCGCGCGCGGCGTCGCCCTCGCGATTGGACCCCGGGAACAGCACGATCGCCGCTTTCATGGCGTTCTCGCTTTCATGATATTGGGAGGTTCAAGCCGCGACGGCTCAGAGCAATTCGAGGCGGTAGTTTTCGACGACCGTATTCGCGAGCAATTTCTCGCTGGCGGCGGCCAGCGCCGCCTTGGCCGCTTCGGGATCGGCCGCATCGATCTCGATGTCGAACACCTTGCCCTGGCGGACCGAGGCGATGCCCTCGACGCCCAGCGAATGCAGGGCGCCCTCGATGGCCTTGCCCTGCGGATCGAGCACGCCGGTTTTCAAGGTCACGGTGACGCGCGCTTTCATGGGAGGGACTTTCCTTTTCGCCATTGCTCTTTTTGCGGGGCGGCCCTGCCGCCCCGGCGATTTACTGCACCAGTTTCGGGCCGCCGGAATGCGGCTTTTCGTTTTCCTGCATGATGCCGAGCCGGCGAGCGACTTCGGAATAGGCTTCGACCAGACCGCCGAGATCGCGGCGGAAACGGTCCTTGTCCAGCTTGTCATTGGACTTGATGTCCCACAACCTGCACGAGTCCGGCGAAATCTCGTCGGCGACGACGATGCGCATCATGTCGCCTTCCCACAGTCGCCCGCATTCCATCTTGAAATCGACCAGACGGATGCCGACGCCCAGGAACAGGCCGGTAAGGAAATCATTGACGCGAATGGCCAAAGCCATGATGTCGTCGATTTCCTGCGGCGTGGCCCAGCCAAAGGCGGTGATATGCTCTTCCGACACCATCGGATCGTTGAGCGCATCGTTCTTGTAATAGAACTCGATGATCGAGCGCGGCAGCTGCGAGCCTTCGTCGATCCCGAGGCGGGTCGAGAGCGAGCCGGCGGCGACATTGCGCACAACCACTTCCAGCGGAATGATCTCGACCTCGCGGATCAACTGCTCGCGCATGTTGAGCCGGCGAATGAAATGGGTCGGTACGCCGATATCGTTCAGATTCTGGAAGATATATTCAGAAATCCGGTTGTTGAGGACGCCCTTGCCGTCGATCACTTCATGCTTCTTGGCATTGAAGGCGGTGGCGTCGTCCTTGAAATGTTGAATCAAAGTGCCAGGCTCCGGGCCCTCATAGAGCACCTTGGCCTTGCCTTCGTAAATGCGACGGCGGCGGTTCATGGGAAACAACCGATCTTTAAGATGATCCATGGATGCCGCGGCTCCTCCGGGCCTCCTGCGACGGCGGCCAGGTCTCGCAACGGCGACCTTCGCCTGATGGCTCGAGTCGCCCGGATACGAAACCTTTGGCCGCGTTTCTCAGGGTTCCTAGCCCGTTCCGCGCCGGGACACAACCAGTTTCCACGAATCCGGCTTCAGCCGGCTCATTATCACCCGAAAGGCCCATTCCCGCGCGCCCTTCTTGAGGCAACGCAATGCTAGGCAGCGACCTAACGAATCTATATATATGCGCGCACGTAAAAACTGAAACGGGAAGGGAATGCAAATGTCCGGATTCGACAAGCGCGAAGAGGCTTTTGAGAGCAAATTCGCGCATGACGAGGAAATCCTGTTCCGGATCCTCGCCCGCGCCAAATTGACGACCGGGCTTTGGGCCGCCGAGAAGCTTGGCAAGACCGGCGCGGCGGCCGAGGAATATGCGAAGGCGCTCCTCACCCAGGATGTAGCCGGCAACCTCAAATTTGGCGTTCTGGCGCAGATCCAGAAGGATTTCGACGCCGCGGGCGTTGTCCAGTCGGAACACCAGATCGCGCGTCACTTCGAGGAATTCAAGGCTCAGGCCACGAAGGCTGTCAAAGGCTGACCGCAAGCCGGGCGCGGCAAAGGATTATTGACCTTCGCGGGTTAGGCTATCCGCATGGACAAGACCTCTCGACGCAAGGCTCCCGCCGCGCCTGAAACCGCTTTTGCGGGCTCCGAAAAAGATCTGGTCGAGGCCGCGCGCTCCTGGCTGCGCCGCCTCGCCGGCGAAAGGCGCGTATCGCCGCTGACCCTCGACGCCTATGGGCGGGATCTGCGGCAATTCCTCCAATTTCTGGGCGAGCGTTTCGAAGCGCCGCCCAATCTCGCTTTGCTGACGGCCTTGAAGCCGGCGGATCTGCGCGCCTTCATGGCCCGGCGCCGCGACGAAGGCGTGGCGTCGCGCTCGTTGCTGCGGCAACTGGCGGCGCTGCGCTCTTTCGCGCGGCATCTCGGCCGCGAAGATCTCGCCAAGGTCGGCGTGTTCGACAAGGTTCGGTCGCCCAAGGTCGCCCGGTCGCTTCCCAAGGCGCTGCCGGCCGCCAAGGCGCGGGAAATGGCTTTCGGCGAAGGCGACGGCGATGATGTCCGCGCGCCGTGGATTCTGGCGCGCGACGCAGCGGTCCTGGCCCTGCTTTACGGAGCGGGCCTCCGTATTTCCGAGGCCCTGGCGATCAGGCGCGGCGAGGCCCCGACGGGCGCGGTCGATTCCCTGACCATTGTTGGCAAGGGCGGCAAGACCCGCGCCGTGCCCGCGATCCTGCCCGTGCGGAAGGCCGTCGAGGCTTATCTCGAAATCTGCCCTTACAGCCTAGACCCGAATGGGCCTCTCTTCGTGGGCGCGCGCGGCGGACAGTTGTCGCCAAGGATCATTCAGCTCACGGTGGAGCGGCTGCGCGGCGCTCTCGGTCTGCCCGACTCGGCTACGCCTCACGCGCTGCGTCATTCCTTCGCCACCCATCTGCTGAGCCGGGGCGGCGATTTGCGGTCGATTCAAGAACTTCTCGGTCACGCCAGCCTGTCCACGACGCAGATTTACACCTCGATCGACAAGACCCGGCTGTTCGAGGCCTATCGCGCGGCGCATCCCCGGGCCCAAACCTGAGTGTGGGCAATAGCTCGGGGCATCTAAATGCCCCGAGCTATCCGCGCCGACTGGCGCGGCGGCGGCTGATGCCGCCGGGCGCCTCGACTTTTGACGAGTCAAAGGTCGGACAAATAATGTCAGATGCCGAAGGCGCTGCGGACGGCGGCGTCAGCCAGTTCGGCGTAGCGCCGCGCAAGATAGGGCTCTGTCAGTACGCCGAGGGGCGTCCTTGTGGCCGGATCGAGCACGGCGAGCTGGTCCGTTTCGGCCTGGTCGAACAAAGCCATGGCGGTCTTGGCGTTCGTCTGCGGCGACAGCCAGGCGTCCTTTTGCCGCGCGAGAGTCCTGACCCAGCCATCGGCCTCATGCGCGTGGATATGGGCTTCCGGCAGATTGACCATGCCTGCATAGCGGCCCGCCTCGTCGGTCAGAATGACGAATTGCGACGAGCCGAGCGGGTGGCGTTCGCAGAAGGCGTCGATATCCAGCCAGGCCGGCGCGATGGGCGGATCGGGACGCATGAGCCGGCCGACTTGAAGCTCGGCGATCCAGCCGACGTCATTGGCGCTGCGGACATTCTCGCCGCGCAGATGCAGCCGCCAGGTCGAGAAGGAATAGCCGAAGGTGGCGCGCACCATCAGGCTCGCCGCGATGGAAGCCGCGATTACCCCCGCCGTAACCGAAAAATCGGCGGTGTTTTCCAGCACAAGGAAAGACATGGTCAGAGGGCCGCCGACGATCACGACGCCGAAGGTCGCCATGCCGACCAGGACGCAGATGGTCGGGTCCGGAGCGAGCGAGGGCGCCAGTGCGGCCAAAGCGAGCGCGTAAATCTTGCCAAGCGTTGCGCCCATGAAGAGCGAGGCGAAGAACAGGCCGCCGCGAAAGCCGCTCGCCAGCGAAATGAGGCAGGCGACCAGTTTCAAAGCGAGAAACGCGACCAGCACGGCGAGCGGAAAATTGGTCGAAATGTTCAGCGCGAGCGCGCCATGGCCCGCGCCCAGCACCTGCGGCGTGATCGTCGCCAGCGCCGCGACGGCGAGGCCGCCGATCACGGGCCGCGCCCAGACCGGCGCAGGCGTCGCCTGCAGCGCGCGTTCCGAGGCGCCGGCGGCGCGCATGGCGACCACCCCGAGCAGCACCGCGCAGGCCGCAAGTCCGAGCAACGCGGGATAGCCGGCAAATGTCAGCGGCTCCACAGGCGGCGTGCTGATCTGATAAGGCGCGCCGGCCAGGAAACGGGTGATGAGCACGCCGACGATGGACGCGGTAAAGATCGGACCGGCGGCGGCGATGGAATATGTGCCGAGGATGACTTCGAAGGCGTAAAAGGCGCCGGTGAGCGGCGCGCCGAACGAGCCGCCGATCGCGGCCGCTGCGCCGGCCCCGACCAAAAGGCGCAGATCGCCACGGCGCAGGCGCAATTTCTGGCCGATAAAGGAGCCGAGGCTGGAGCCGACTTGTGTGTAGCCGGCCTCCAGACCGACCGAGGCGCCGACGGAATTGGAAATCAGCGTCTGCATTCCCACGACGAAACTGTCGCGCAGGGACATCCGACCCCCGCGCAGGGCGTTGGCTTCGACGGGGTCGACTGGGCCGGGAATGTTCTTCCGAATCCGAAAGGCCTCCATCAGTCCAAGACTCAGTCCCCCGAGCGTGAGCGCGGCGAAAGCGGCGAGCGGCGCGACGCGATCCGACGCGCTCAGCCGCACATCGAAGGGTAGGTTGAAGATCAGGACATGCATGAACATCGCGGCTTCGGTCATCGCGGTGACGCTGACGGCGGCGACCACGCCGACCAGAGCCGAGGCGAAGACCAGCGCCAGTTCATTCGACCGCAACAGGGCGCGAAATTTACGCGCGATCCGCGTCGCCCGGGGCGGCGGCGGGATGGGAGCGGCGAAATCCTGCGGCGGCATGAAATTTTCCGAGGATCGGGTTTTTGATTCGCGGTCGCGAGGCGCGGCGATCTTAGGACGAAGGGCCGCGCAAGCAAATCGGGTCCAGAAAATGTGAAAGCCCGGAACGCCCGGGCTTTCACGTGATTGCGGGTCTCGCGGTCGTCGCTTCACATATGGATGGCGCGCTTCTCGACGGCCATGGCCGCCTCCTTGACGGCTTCCGACATGGTCGGATGCGCGTGGCAGGTGCGCGCGAGGTCTTCGGACGAGCCGCCGAATTCCATCAGCACGGCGGCTTCATGGATCATTTCGCCGGCGCCGAAGCCCAAGATATGCACGCCAAGGACGCGGTCGGTGGCGGCGTCGGCCAGCACCTTCACGAAGCCGTCGGTGTGGCGCATGGCGCGGGCGCGGCCATTGGCGGTGAAGGGGAATTTGCCGCTTTTGTAAGCGGTTCCGTTGGCCTTGAGCTCTTCCTCGGTCAGGCCGACCGAAGCGATTTCCGGATAGGTATAGACGACGCCCGGAATGACCTCGTAATTCACATGGCCATGCTGGCCGGCGAGGATTTCCGCGACAGCCACGCCTTCGTCCTCGGCCTTGTGGGCCAGCATTGGGCCGCGCACGACGTCGCCGATGGCGTAAACGCCGGGGACATTGGTCGCGAAATGGTTGTCGATGATGATCTGGCCGCGCTCCGTCGCCACGCCGAGCGCTTCGAGCCCGAGGCCTTCCGTGAAGGGGCGGCGTCCGATCGCGACCAGCACGATATCGGCGTCAAGAGTCTTGGCTTCGCCGCCGGCCGCGGGCTCAACCGTCACCTTGGCTGCACCCTTGGCCGTCTCGACCTTGGTCACTTTCGAGCCGAGCACGAATTTCACGCCTTGCTTTTCCAGAAGGCGCTGGAACTGCTTGACGGTCTCGACATCCATGCCGGGCAGGATGCGGTCGAGATATTCGACGACGGTGACTTCCGCGCCGAGGCGGCGCCAGACCGAGCCGAGTTCGAGGCCGATCACGCCGGCGCCGACCACGATCAGCTTGCCGGGAACCTTGCCGAGTTCCAGAGCGCCGGTCGAGGAGACGACGATCTTCTCGTCAATGGTCACGCCGGGCAGCGGCGTGACGTCCGAACCGGTGGCGATGACGATGTTCTTGGTCTCGAGAATCTGTTTCGAGCCGTCCTCGGCGGTCACTTCGACCTTGCCGGCGGCGGGGATCGAGCCGGCGCCGAAGAACGCGTCGACCTTGTTCTTCTTCAGGAGGAAGGCCACGCCCTGCACATTGGCGCCGACGGTGTCGTCCTTGTGCTTCATCAAGGCGGCGAAATCGAGCTTGGGCTTGCCGACGACGACGCCGAGCGCACCGATGTCATGGGCGACTTCTTCGAAGACTTCGGAGGCGTGCAGCAGCGCCTTGGAGGGGATGCAGCCGATATTGAGGCAGGTGCCGCCATGGGTCTTGCGCTTTTCGACGACGGCGGTCTTGAGGCCGAGCTGTGCGGCGCGAATGGCGCAGACATAACCGCCGGGGCCGGTGCCGATGACAACGAGATCGTAGGACATAAAATTCTCCGCGAAAAAACATTCCTGCCCGGCGGGGCCGGGCAGGAAGCGGGGTCAAATCAGAGATCGAGGACGAGACGCGCCGGATCTTCCAGCGCTTCCTTGACGCGGACGAGGAAGGTCACAGCCTCCTTGCCGTCGACGACGCGGTGATCATAGGAGAGCGCCAGATACATCATCGGGCGGATCTCGATCTTGCCGCCGATCACGACCGGGCGCTCCTGGATCTTGTGCATTCCAAGAATGCCGGACTGCGGGGCGTTCAAGATCGGCGTGGACATCAACGAGCCATAGACGCCGCCATTGGAGATGGTGAAGGTGCCGCCCTGCATCTCTTCGATCTTGAGCTGGCCGTCGCGGGCGCGCTTGCCAAAACCGGCGATGGTTTTTTCAATGCCGGCGATGGAGAGCGTTTCGGCATCGCGCACCACCGGCACGACGAGACCCTTGTCGGTGCCGACGGCGACGCCGATATGGCAGAAGTTCTTGTAGATGAGGTCGGAGCCGTCGATCTCGGAATTGACGGCCGGGATTTCCTTCAGCGCATGGGTGCAGGCCTTCACGAAGAAGCCCATGAAGCCGAGCTTCACGCCGTGCTTCTTCTCGAACAGGTCCTTGTACTGGCTGCGCAGGCTCATCAACGGCTGCATGTCCACTTCATTGAAAGTGGTCAGCATGGCGGCGGTGTTCTGCGCTTCCTTGAGGCGGCGCGCGATCGTCTGGCGCAGCTTGGTCATCTTCACGCGCTCTTCGCGCGCCGCGTCATTGGCGGCCGACGGAGCGCGGGCGACGACCGGAGCCGGCGCGGCGGCGGCCGGCGGGTTCGCGGCGAAGCCGAGCACATCGCCCTTGAGGACCTGACCGCGCTTGCCCGACCCGGCGACGTCATTGACGTCGATGCCGCGGTCGGCGGCGTTCTTGGCTGCGGCCGGCGAGGGCGGCGCGCCAGCGCCAGCAGGCGCGGGAGCCGGAGCTGCGGCGACCGGGGCCGGCGCGGCGGCGGGAGCGGCGACTGGGGCGGGCGCGGCGGCGGCGGCGCCTTCGCCTATATAGCCGAGCAGGGCGCCGGGCTCGACGGTGTCGCCGTCCTTGGCGATGATTTCGGACAGGGAGCCGGCCGCCGGCGCGTTGACTTCGAGCGTGACCTTGTCGGTCTCAAGCTCGAGCAAGGGCTCGTCGGCCTTCACGGCGTCGCCGGGCTTCTTGAACCAGCGGCCGATGGTCGCTTCGGAAACGGATTCGCCGAGGGTAGGAACGCGGATTTCAGTGGCCATGGGGATCACATCCGCCGCTTGCGCGGCTCAATCAGGAGGGAAAGGCAGGGGCTCCGGCGGTTTAAATGCCTCCGGAGCCCCTGGGGAGGGCAATTTCAGCTTGCGAAGGCGTCGTCGAGGAAGGCTTTGAGCTGGGCGAGATGGAGGGCCATCGTGCCCGCCGCCGTCGCCGCCGAGGCGGGCCGGCCGATATAGCGGGCGCGCTTGCTCTTGCCGGCGGCCTGGGCGAGGACCCATTCGAGATAAGGCTCGACAAAGGTCCAGGTGCCCATGTTCTTCGGCTCTTCCTGGCACCACGCCACTTCGGCCTTCTTGAAGCGCGACAGGCGGGTGACGAGGGCCTTCAGAGGCAGCGGATAGAGCTGTTCGACGCGCAGCAGATAGACATCGTCGATTCCGCGCTTTTCACGCTCCTCATAGAGGTCGTAATAGACCTTGCCGGTGCAGAGGATGACGCGACGGATCTTGTCGTCCTTGACCAGCTTGATCGCCTCATTGGCGTCGGTCTCGGCATGGTCCGACAGCAGGCGGCGGAAATGGCCTTCGCCCGTGAATTCCTCCATCTTCGAAACCACGCGCTTGTGGCGCAGCAGGGATTTCGGCGTCATCAGGATCAAGGGCTTGCGGATGTCGCGCTTGAGCTGGCGGCGCAGGATGTGGAAATAGTTGGCGGGGCTGGAGCAGTTCGCCACCTGCATGTTGTCCTCGGCGCACATTTGCAGGAAGCGCTCGAGACGGGCCGAGGAATGTTCCGGACCCTGGCCTTCATAGCCATGCGGCAGCAGGCAGACGAGGCCCGACATGCGCAGCCACTTGCGCTCGCCGGACGAGATGAACTGGTCGAACAGCACCTGCGCGCCATTGGCGAAGTCGCCGAACTGGCCTTCCCACATGGTCAGCGCGTTCGGCTCGGCGAGCGAATAGCCATATTCGAAGCCGAGCACGGCCTCTTCCGAGAGCATCGAATTGATGACCTCGTAATGGCCCTGGCCCTCGCGGATATGGTTCAGCGGCACGTAGCGCGCTTCGTTTTCCTGGTCGATCAGGACCGAATGGCGCTGCGAGAAGGTGCCGCGTTCGCAATCCTGGCCGGACAGGCGGACGCGATAGCCGTCATCGACCAGCGAGGCGAAGGCCAGGGACTCCGCGGTCGCCCAGTCGATGCCCTCGCCCGTGGCGATCGCCTTGCGGCGATTGTCCAGGAAGCGCTGGATCGTCTTGTGAAGGTGGAAGCCCTCCGGAACCTTGCAGAGCTTCTCGCCATATTCCTGCACCTTGGCGACCTCGATCGCGGTGCGGCCGCGACGCGGGTCTTCCTGGTCGGCGCTGGGGACGGATTTCAGGCCCGCCCAGCGGCCGTCGAGCCAGTCGGCCTTGTTGGGCTTGTAGGCGGCGCCGGCCTCATATTCGGCGTCGAGGCGGGTGCGCCAGTCGGCCTTCATCTTGTCGACTTCGCCCTGGGTGATCAGGCCCTCGGCGATCAGCTTCTCGGAATAGAGCTCGAGCGTCGACTTGTGCGCCCGGATCTTCTTGTACATCAGCGGCTGGGTGAAGGACGGCTCGTCGCCTTCATTATGGCCGAAGCGGCGGTAGCACCACATGTCGATGACCACCGGCTTCTGGAACTTCTGCCGGAATTCGGTCGCCACCTTGGCGCAGAAGGTCACGGCTTCGGGATCGTCGCCGTTGCAGTGCAGGATCGGGGCTTCGACCGTCTTCGCCACATCCGACGGATAGGGCGAGGAGCGCGAATAGCGCGGATAGGTGGTGAAGCCGATCTGGTTGTTGATAATGAAATGGATCGAGCCGCCCGTGCGGTGGCCCTTCAGGCCCGACAGCCCGAAACATTCCGCCACCACGCCCTGGCCCGCGAAGGCGGCGTCGCCGTGGATCAGCAGCGGCATGACGCTGCGGCGGTCTTCCGGGGCGCGGTCCTTGTCCTGATCCTGCTTGGCGCGGACCTTGCCGAGCACGACGGGATCGGCGATTTCGAGATGCGACGGATTCGCGGTGAGCGACAGATGCACCTTGTTGTTGTCGAACTCGCGGTCGGACGAGGCGCCGAGGTGATATTTCACGTCGCCGGAGCCTTCGACTTCCTCAGGCAGGAAGGAGCCGCCCTTGAATTCATTGAACAAGGCGCGGTGCGGCTTGCCCATCACCTGGCAGAGCACGTTGAGGCGGCCGCGATGGGCCATGCCCAGCACGACTTCCTTGACGCCGAGGGCGCCGCCGCGCTTGAGGATCTGCTCGAGCGCCGGGATCATCGACTCGCCGCCGTCAAGGCCGAAGCGCTTGGTGCCGGTATAGCGCACGTCGAGGAATTTCTCGAAGCCTTCGGCCTCGACCAGCTTCTGCAGGATGGCGCGCTTGCCCTCCTTGGTGAAGGAGACTTCCTTGTGAAGCCCTTCGATGCGCTCCTGGATCCAGGACTTCTCGGCCGGATCGGAAATATGCATGAATTCCCAGCCGATGGTCGCGCAATAGGTGCGGCGCAGAATTCCCAGCATCTCGCGGATGGTGGCGTTTTCCATGCCGAGCACATGATCGATGAAGATCTTGCGGTCGTAATCGGCTTCGGTGAAGCCATAGCTCGACGGATGCAGCTCCTCGTGATCCTTCTGCGGATCGAGGCCGAGCGGGTCGAGATTGGCGTGAAGATGGCCGCGCATGCGGTAGGCGCGGATCATCATGATCGCGCGCACGGAATCCTGCGTCGCGCGGTGCAGTTCGGCGGCGGAAATCTCGCCCTTGCCCTCACTG
Source organism: Rhodoblastus sp. (assembly GCF_019449565.1). Lineage (GTDB taxonomy): Bacteria > Pseudomonadota > Alphaproteobacteria > Rhizobiales > Beijerinckiaceae > Rhodoblastus. Next base: position 22,724 of record NZ_JAGRPM010000007.1, read on the forward strand.
GCGGCCTTGCCCTTGATCTTGTCGGCGAGGGCCTTTTCATTGACTGGCCACTGGCCGTCCAAGGCCGAGACCAGATCGCCCTGCGCGGCGATCGGCCAGTTCGGCCGCTTCCACGACGCGCCCCTGGCGTTTGCGGCGACGGCCTCGCCATCGTCATTCAGGGCGCCGAAGAATTCGCGCCATTCGGGATCGACGCCCGCCGGATTGGCCTGGTAGGCGGCGTAGAGCTGCTCGATATAGGCGGCGTTGCCGCCGAACAGGAAAGACGAATCCGCAAAAGCGATGTTCTGGGGCGAACGACCGGCGCCGCCGCCATTGCTTCCATTGCTGTCTTGACGCGCCATCTTGATATCCTCTCGCTCCGCGCGGCCGTATCGGACGGCGTTTCGCGGGCTCGGGCGGCTTTCCACCCACATTGACGCCGTCTCGGCGCCGTTGTCGCCCGCTTTGCTTGCGGCGGGCTCTTCGTTGTCATCCGATCCGGCGCGGACGCCGGGTCGGATCATTTTTGGCGCGGGCGGCCTGGAGCCGCCGCGCGATCGATCAATTGCCCTTCAGGACTTCGATCAGGGTCGAGCCGAGACGCGCCGGCGACGGCGAAACGCGGATGCCCGCCGCCTCCATCGCCGCAATCTTGTCCTCGGCGCCGCCCTTGCCGCCCGAGATGATCGCGCCGGCATGGCCCATGCGGCGGCCGGGAGGGGCGGTGCGGCCCGCGATGAAGCCGACCATCGGCTTCTTGCGGCCGCGCTTGGCCTCGTCGGCGATGAACTGCGCGGCGTCTTCTTCCGCCGAGCCGCCGATTTCGCCGATCATGATGATCGAGTGGGTCTTGTCGTCGGCCAGGAACAATTCGAGCATGTCGATGAATTCCGTGCCCTTGACGGGGTCGCCGCCAATGCCGACCGCCGTGGTCTGGCCGAGGCCGACCTGCGAGGTCTGGAAGACGGCTTCATAGGTCAGCGTGCCGGAGCGCGAGACGATGCCGACATTGCCCTGGCGGAAGATGTTGCCCGGCATGATGCCGATCTTGCATTCGCCGGCGGTCATCACGCCCGGGCAGTTCGGGCCGATCAGGCGCGACTTGGAGCCGGAGAGCGAACGCTTCACCTTGATCATGTCCTCGACCGGAATGCCTTCCGTGATGGCGACGATCAAGGGGATTTCGGCGTCGATGGCTTCGCAGATCGCATCGGCCGCGCCCGGCGGCGGAACGTAGATCACCGAGGCGTTGGCGCCGGTGGCGTCGCGGGCTTCGGCGACGGTGTCGAACACCGGCAGGCCGATATGCGTGGAGCCGCCCTTGCCGGGCGAGGTGCCGCCGACGACCTTGGTACCGAAATAGGCCAGGGCCTGTTCAGAGTGGAACGTGCCGTTCTTGCCCGTGAAACCCTGGGTGATGATCTTGGTGTTGCTGTCGATCAGGATGGACATTATTTGGCCTCCTTGACGGCCTTGACGATTTTCTGCGCGGCATCGTCGAGATCGTCCGCCGGAATCACGTTGAGACCAGATTCGCTGATGATTTTCTTGCCCAGTTCGACGTTCGTGCCTTCGAGGCGCACGACCAGCGGAACCTGGAGGCCGACGTCCTTGACCGCGGCGATCACGCCTTCGGCGATGACGTCGCAGCGCATGATGCCGCCGAAGATATTGACCAGAATGCCTTTGACGTTCGGGTCGGCGGTAATGATCTTGAACGCCGCCGTCACCTTCTCCTTGGTGGCGCCGCCGCCGACGTCGAGGAAGTTGGCGGGCTCCATGCCATAGAGCTTGATGATGTCCATCGTCGCCATGGCGAGGCCGGCGCCGTTGACCATGCAGCCGATCGCGCCGTCGAGCGTGATGTAGGACAGGTCATATTTGGACGCTTCGATTTCCTTGGCGTCTTCTTCCGTCTCGTCGCGCAGGGCGAGCATGTCGGGATGCCGGTAGAGCGAGTTGGAGTCGAAGGACACCTTTGCGTCCAGGCACTTCAGTTCGCCCTGCTTGGAGACGATCAGGGGATTGATCTCCAGCATGGCCATGTCCTTCTCGACGAAGGCCTTGTAAAGCTTGGCGACCAGCACGCCCGCCTGCTTGGCAAGATCGCCGGACAGGTTCAGCGCCTTGGCGACCGTGCGGCCGTGGTGCGGCATGATGCCGGTGGCCGGATCGACCGAGAAGGTGTGGATCTTTTCGGGGGTCGAATGGGCGACTTCCTCAATGTCCATGCCGCCTTCCGTCGAGACGACGAAGGAGACGCGCGAGGTGACGCGATCGACCAGCGCCGAGAGGTAGAATTCCTTCTCGATGTCGGAGCCGTCCTCGATATAGAGGCGGTTGACCTGCTTGCCGGCCGGGCCCGTCTGGATCGTGACCAGAGTATTGCCGAGCATTTCCTTGACGAAGGTCTTGACCTCGTCGATCGACTTGGCGAGACGCACGCCGCCCTTTTCGCCGGCGGCGGCTTCCTTGAACTTGCCCTTGCCGCGGCCGCCCGCGTGAATCTGGGACTTGACGACCCAGAGCGGACCGCCGAGCTCCTTGGCGGCGGCTTCGGCCTCTTCAACCTTCAGGACCGGAACGCCGCGCGAAACCGGAACTCCGAATTCCTTGAGAACGGCTTTCGCCTGATACTCATGAATATTCATTTGCAGTCCTCATGAATGGGATGGGGCTTGCGCGTCTCCGCCGCGTCAAATTTCGGCGGAAAGGCGCAAGCTTTGGTTTGCTTCAAATCAGGCGAGAGCCGGATTGATCTTCTTGCAGGCCTCGATCAGGCCCTGGACGGAGGCGTTCGACTTGTCGAACTGGGCCTTTTCAGTCGCGTCGAACTCAACTTCGATAATCTTCTCGACGCCATTGGCGCCGATCAGGGCCGGAACGCCGACATAGGTGTCCTTCACGCCATATTCGCCATTGAGATAGGCGGCGACGGGCAGAACGCGCTTCTGGTCCTTGAGATAGGATTCAGCCATGGCGATGGCGGAAGCGGCCGGGGCGTAGAATGCCGAGCCGGTCTTGAGCAGAGCGACGATCTCGCCGCCGCCCTTGCGGGTGCGGTCGACGATCGAGTCGAGCTTTTCCTGGGTCAGCCAGCCGGACTTGACGAGCTCGGGCAGCGGCACGCCGCCGACGGTCGAATAACGGACCAGCGGGACCATGTCGTCGCCGTGGCCGCCGAGCGTCATGGCGTGGATGTCCTTGACCGACACGCCGGTGGCTTCGGCCAGGAAGTAACGGAAACGGGCGGAGTCGAGCACGCCCGCCATGCCGACGACCTTGTTGTGCGGCAGGCCGGAGGCCTTCTGCAGCGCCCAGACCATGGCGTCGAGCGGGTTGGTGATGCAGATGACGAAGGCGTTGGGGGCATATTGCTTGATGCCGGCGCCGACCGAGTCCATCACCTTGAGATTGATGCCGAGGAGGTCGTCGCGGCTCATGCCGGGCTTGCGCGGCACGCCGGCGGTCACGATGATGACGTCGGCGCCGGCGATCTGCTCGTAGCTATTGGCGCCGGAGAGATTTGCGTCGAAGCCGTCGACCGGGGAGGATTCGGCGAGATCGAGGGCCTTGCCCTGGGGGGTGCCTTCCGCGATGTCGAAGAGAACGATGTCGCCCAGCTCCTTGAGCCCGGCGAGATGGGCCAGCGTGCCGCCGATCTGGCCGGCTCCGATCAGTGCAATCTTGTTACGCGCCATGGGTGTACGTCCTCGTTTCGAACTGTCTTTTGTCCATCGCCGCATTGGGCGCGACGGCGGGGTTTCCGCGGACGGCGGATATGGGAGGGGGTTTTGCCCCGAAGTTCCCGGGCTTTCAAGTCGTGAGAAAGACTAAGGCTCTGACGATATTGTGAAGGCGTTGGACTGGGCGAAACGGCGCTACGGCTGAAAACAGAGATAAAACAAGGCGATATAGAAAAACGGCGTCGGCGGCGAGATGCGGGGGCGGTCAATGTTTCACGGGGTGACAAATAACAAAAAATGTCACATGTCGAAATCGGGATCGCCGTAGGTCAGGCTCCGCTGGATGACTCCGATGACCCGACCCGCGCGAAACTCCATTTCTCCCGCGGAAACGGCCTTGTCCAGCGCTATGGACACCGGCTGAATGAAGCGGTGGGCGAGGTCGAAGATCAGGGACATGGCCCGGCGGCGGTCCTGCATGCGAAAAGCGCCGGAGCCAATTCCTTCCTCGACGATTGCCTGAATGGCGGTCTGAACCTTGTTGCGATGCTTGCGAGCGATGCCCCCGCCTTGTTCGATGGCGTCGCACAGGAGGCGGAACAGGATCGGATCATTGTCGCGCTTGTCGCGATAGGCGTGCTGTAGCGCGGTCAGGGCGCGCTCGAGCTTGTCATAGGCCGGATCCTGGCCCTGGACGATGACCTGCAGCTCCTCTTCGAGCGGCTTGAGCCAGAGCGAGGTCACCGTCTCGAAGAGCGCTTCCTTGGAGGGGAAATAGCGATAGACATTGGCATGGGACATGCGGGCGGCCTCGGCAATGCCGACAATGGTCGTTCGCCGGGGGCCGAACCGGCGCAAATGGTCGCAGGCGAGCTCCAGAATCTTTTGGTCGGCGGAGATCTTTTGATCCGCAGCCAATTCGCCCGGGCGCGCCGGGGCGATCATGTCTCGACCAGGCCCGTGATCTCGCCGCTCACAACATCGCCGAGGCCATGGGGCAGGGCCATATATTCCGCCGAGCGCATTTCGGTCAGGCGCGAGACCGTCCGCGCGAATTCGAAGGCCTCGCGGCCCTGTTCGGCGCGATAAAGCTGGTCCGGCTCGACATCGGCGGAAGCGATCAGCTTGACCTTCTGATCATAGAGGGCGTCGATCAGGTTGATGAATCGTTTCGCCTCGTTGCGCTCCTCCGGCTTGATCGTCGGGATATTGTCCACCACGACAACGTGAAAATTTTCCGCGATGGCCAGGAAGTCCGCCGCGCCCAGCGGCCGCTTGCAGAGATCGGCGTAATCGAAGCGCGCGACATGACTGGAGGCCTGAGGAATCGCGATTTCTCGCCCGAGCAGGGGCAGGCAGACCGGCTCGCCGCGCGCCACGCCGGCCAGAGCGTGAAAGGCCTTGTCGAGCGCCGCGCGAGCGCCGTCATCGGCCGGGCAATGATAAACGGCCGCGCCGCCGAGCTTTTCCAGCCGGAAATCGGTTCGCGAATCCAGCTTGATCACTTCCATCCTGCTCTTGATCATGGCGATGAAGGGCAGGAACAAAGCCCGGTTCAGGCCATCCTTATAGAGATCGGCCGGATCGACATTGGAGGTCGCGACGACGACGATCTTGCGCGCCCACAGCGCCTCGAACAGCCGGCCGAGGATCATGGCGTCGGCAATGTCCGTCACCGCGAATTCATCGAAGCAGAGCAGCGTCGCTTCTTTGATCAGATCGTCGGCGATGGGAGCGATCGGATCGTCGCCCTTGACCTCATTGGCCTTCTTTTTTTGCCGCCAGACGAAAATGCGCTTGTGAACGTCGGCCATGAAGGCGTGGAAATGAACCCGGCGCTTTAATTCGATCTCGACCGAATCAAAGAACAGATCCATCAGCATGGTCTTGCCGCGCCCAACGGATCCCCAGATGTAGAGACCGCGCGGCGTCGCCGTCTCGACCTTGCGCGCGCCAAACAGCCAGCCTAGCGCGCTCGATTTCCGGGCCAGCCGGCTTTCGGTCAGTGTAACGCTCAGCGCGTCGAGCTTTTCCACCACGGCGACCTGCCGGGCATCGCGTTCGATGCGTCCTTTGGCGACCAGATTGTCATATTGGTCGATAATCGAGCGGCGGGAATGTTCCATCGGGTCTTCCGGATTTCAATATGCGTGTAGCGGCGCGCTGGCGCGGCTGGCAAGATAATCTTTCGCCGCAGGGAAATGCGAACGAGTCGGCTGACGGCTTTGCGTTTGGGCGATCCGATGGTAAATATCAGACGCCTGTCAGTGGTCTATCTAGCTTGCGCGAGGATAAACATGGCGAAGATCCGTCCATCCGAAGAATCGTCCACGACGGAACCGCAAAAGCGCCGGGCGCGTTCGCTCGACCTGCCGGGCGAAAATGGCGACATCGCCGCGCTCCTGCGCCAGGCGGCAAGCGCGCAACGGCTCGCCGAGGAGCGGCTGATCGCCGATCTGGGTGTAACGCCGCCGCAGCTTTCCGCCCTGTCGCTGATCGGCGCAACGCCGGGCCTGCTCGCCGCAGATCTCGCCCGCAAGGCCAAGCTGACGCCGCAGACCGTGTCGCTGATTGTGGCCAATCTGCGCCGCGCCGGGCTGGCGCGCGAGGAAGAGGGCGGGGGGTCGTCGGCGTCGCGGGCGCGGCCGCTGGCCCTCACGCCGGAAGGCGAGAAGATCCTGCGTCTTGGCCGGGAGCGGACCGACGCCGCGAGCGCGCGGCTGATCGAGGGCGTCCGCCCCAAGCGGGAGAAGCTCCTGCGGCGCTGGCTGGCCGCGATCGCCTTGGGACTGCCCCAGCCGGGCGCGGCGCTCGAAGCCGACGACCTATAGTCCGCCGAGCGCGCTGATCGCCCGCCAGTTCTCCGCCGAAACCGGCTGGACTGAAAGACGCGACATCTTGACCAGCGCCATTTCGGCGAAGCGCGGATCGGCCTTGATCTCTTCGAGCGTCACCGGCCGCTTCAGCGGCTTCACCGCGCGCACGTCGACCATGCCGAATTTGCCGCTGGCGTCGGTCGGGTCGGGATGGAAGGTCTTGATGATCTCGACAATGCCGACAATCTCCTTGCCTACATTGGAATGATAGAAAAAGGCGAGATCGCCGAGCTTCATGGCCATCATCTGCTGCTTGGCGAGATGGTTGCGCACGCCGGTCCAGCCCGTGCCTTCGGCGCCGCTGGCGACCATCTGGTCCCAGGACCAGGCGTCGGGCTCGCTCTTGACCAGCCAGTAGGATTTCCCGGCGCCCATTACAAAGCGGCTCCGAGTACGGGCTTGTAAGCGCGCAGTTCCACGGAGGCGAACAAATCGGCCCCGGCATAGGGGTCTTTGGCCAGGAAGGCGCGCGCGGCGGCCTCGTCGGGGCAATCGAGGATCAGCATCGAACCGCAGGGCTGGCCCGCCGAATCGAGAAAAGGACCGGCAAGCTTCACGATTTCTGGCTTTTCTCCGAGAAAAGCGAGATGAGCGGCGCGGTTTTCGAGCCGTTTGGGCAGGGAATTCGGCTTGTCCAAGCAGATGGCGACAAAATGCATGTTGGCGTTCCGGAATTTTTTTTGGGCGAGAGCGCTTTCGCGCCAAATGGTTGCATGAGACACGGCGTCAGTTCAACCGCGAGCGGCGGCGGGTTATGTTGTAAACGTCGCAACATGCGCTTAGCGTGACCCCGTTTCCGGTCCTCATCCAAGGGGCCGCAAACCGACAGACCCATTTTGGGGAGGACTCCCATGAGCTTTTTTGGCGCCATTCTCGGAAAAATTTTCGGCACGACTCCGGCTGAAGCCGCCCCCGCTTCCGGCGCGGCCGCCGCTCCAGCTCCCGGCGCGCCGGCGGCTGGCGCTCCGGCGAGCGTTCCGGCCGATGTCGCCGCCAAGGTGGACATCGCCGCGGTTCTCGACGACCTGAACGAGAAGAACCCGGAGACGCTGGACTGGCGCGTTTCCATCGTCGACCTGCTGAAGGTCCTCGGCCTCGATTCCAGCCTCGACGCCCGCAAGGCGCTCGCCGCCGAGCTGAAATATACAGGCGACACGCATGATTCCGCCAAGATGAACATGTGGCTGCACGACAAGGTCATCGCCCTCGTCGCGGCGAATGGCGGCAAGGTCCCGGCCGACCTGCTCAAGAAGTAAGAAAAGCGGCGCGAGGATTTGTTGATTTCGTCGATCGCGGCATGTCGTGATCGACGCCCCTCGCGTCAGCTCGGCGTCGCATTCGCTCCTATCCGGTTCTCGCCAGCGAGAGCCGGATTTCAGCCCTCCGCCTTAAACGGCCGACTCATCAGGATTTCGATCGCTGCGCCGACCTCGATCCGGTTTTCGAGGATCGCAGCCACCGCTTCCGCGATCGGCATTTCCACGCCCAGTTTGCGCGCCTTTTCTGTCAGGATGCGCGCAGACAAGGCTCCTTCCGTCAATTTGCCATGGCCGGCGGTTTGCGGCTTTTCGCCGCGCCCGAGAGCGAATCCCAGGGCGTAATTGCGCGATTGCGGCGAGGAGCAGGTCAAAGCGAGGTCGCCCAGCCCCGAAAGCCCCATGATGGTCTCGGGTCGCGCGCCCTGCGCGGTGGCGAAGCGCATCAGTTCGGCGAAGCCGCGCGCGAGCAAGGCGGCGTGCGCGCTGGCGCCGAGTCCGCGTCCCAAGGTGACGCCGCAGGCGATGGCCAGCACGTTCTTCGCCGCGCCGCCGATTTCGACACCTATCAGATCGCTCGACCGATACAGCCGGAAATGCGGCGCCGCGAGCCGCGCGCATAGCTCTTCCGCCAGTTCGATGCGCTCGGCGGCCAAAGTCACGGCGGTCGGCAACCCGCGCCCGAGATCGACCGCGAAGCTTGGGCCGGACAAAGCGGCGGCGGGTTGGCCGGGCAGGACTTCAGCCAGCACCTCCCGCATGTAAAGCCCGCTGTGCTGCTCGATGCCCTTGGCGCAATTCACCACCGCCGATCCGGGGCGCAAATGCCCGCGCATGGCCTCGGCGGTCGCGCGATAGCTCTGCGCCGGGACCACGGCCAGCACATGGTCGGCTGCGCCGACGCAGGCAATGTCGGCGGTCGGCTCGACTTCCGGCGCGAGCGTGACGCCGGGCAGCCGGCGCTCGTTGAGCCGCGTCTCCCGCATCGCCTCGACATGGGCGGGATCATGCGCCCAGAGCAAGACTCGGGCGTTGGAGATCGCCGCAATATTGGCCAGCGCCGTGCCCCAGGCGCCAGCGCCCAGCACGGCGAGCGTCGCGGACTTCGATTTTTTGGTTTGGCTCATGGCGCCGCGTTCCGGTTGTCGCGCCGCGCCCAGAGCTTTTCGAATGCGCGGCCGAATTGCTCGGCGGCCTGGGGGCTGTCGATGATAATGATGTCATTGTCCTGGCGCGTTTCGCCGGACCAGGAGAAATTGGTCGAGCCGGTGCGAAGCCAGCGCCCGTCTATCGCATAGGCTTTCAGATGCATCAGGTCGTTCTGCTCGGCCTTGATCCTTGCCTTGACATTGGGCTGATTCGTCAGGGCGAGAACATTGTCGTTCATGCCGCCGATTCGCCGGAACTGGTCCGCGTCGAAATAGAGCCGGATCTGTACGCCGCGACTCGCCGCCGCCGACAAGGCCTCGATCACTCTCTGATCGCTCAGCACATAGGCGGCCATGTCGATGTTTTTCCGCGCCTGGCCGATCAACTCCGGGTCGAGCGTGTCGAAGCCCGGCGCCGGGCCGAAGGCGATGCGCACCGGCGCGGAGACCGGCGTCTGCGGCTGGAGGAAGGGCTTCGGCGCCTCGATGGCCAGAAGGAAGGCCCCGGCGAGAAGGAAATATTTGAGCGCGCGCAAATAAACCTCACGCCTTCCCGTGCCAGCGGGCGTCCTGGCGTTCGTCGAGCGGCCAGCGCGGCCGCGCGGCGAATTCCATGCCGTCGACCATGCCAAGCCGGAAACGCTCCAGCCCGGCCCAGGCGATCATGGCGCCATTGTCCGAACACAGCCCCGGCGGCGGCAGGGCGAGCTTCAGGCCCGCCTCGGCGCAGAGCCGGCCCAGCGCGCGGCGGATCGCGCCATTGGCGGCGACGCCGCCCGCCGCGACCAAGGCGGTCGGCGGCTTGGGGGCGTCGGCGAGCAGGCGCAGGGCGGCGCGGCAGCGGTCCACCAGCACGTCCACGGCGGCAGCCTGGAAGGACGCGCACAGGTCGGCCACGTCGGTGTTGGTCAAGGGCGCGATGCGCTCGGCCTCCTGCCGCACGGCGGTCTTGAGGCCGGAGAAGGAGAAGTCGGGGTTGCGCCGTCCGGCCATCGGGCGCGGAAAGGCGAAACGCGCCGGATCGCCGCCGAGCGCGGCCTGTTCGACGCGGGGGCCGCCTGGATAGGGCAGGCCGAGCATTTTCGCCGCCTTGTCGAAGGCTTCGCCGACGGCGTCGTCCACGGTCGAGCCCAGCCGCTGGTAAACGCCGACGCCATTCACCGCGACGAGCTGGCTGTGGCCGCCGGAGACCAGCAGCAGCAAATAGGGAAAGTCGATATTGTCGGTCAGGCGCGGGGTCAACGCATGGCCTTCGAGATGGTTGACGGCGACGAAGGGCTTGCCGGCCGCGAGCGCGATGGCCTTGCCTGTGGTCAGGCCGACCATGACGCCGCCGATCAGGCCCGGCCCGCCGGCGGCGGCGATGGCGTCAAGATCGTCGATCGCGCAATCGGCGTCCGCGAGCGCGCGGCGAATCAGCCGGTCGAGCGCGTCGACATGGGCGCGGGCGGCGATTTCCGGAACCACCCCGCCATAGGCGGCGTGTTCCGCGATTTGGCTCAGCACGGCGTTGGAGAGAATCTTGCCGCGTCCCAGCGAATCGGCCTCGACCACGGCGGCGGCGGTTTCGTCGCAGGTGCTCTCGATTCCCAGAACGCGCAGGCTCGCCCACATTGGCTTTCTCCCCGAGCTTTTTTGCGGTCCGCGATCCGCGCGGGCGAAAAATCCGCCCCGCGCTTTCTTCACGCCGCGCTTTTTCCTATAGTCCGCTGCCCGGACAAATCAAAACGGCTTGGAGCTTAAATTTTGGCGCCCTGGATGAAAATTGGCACGCGCGGCAGCCCTTTGGCGCTGGCGCAGGCCTATGAGACCCGCCGCCGCCTCGCCCTGGCCCATGGCGCGCCGGAAGAACATTTTGAAATCACCGTCATCAAGACCAGCGGCGACATGATTCAGGACCGGCCCCTGAGCGAGGTCGGCGGCAAGGGCCTTTTCACCAAGGAACTCGACCAAGCCCTGCTCGAAGGCGGCATCGACATCGCGGTTCATTCGGCCAAGGATTTGCCGACCGTGCTGCCGGAAGGCCTCGTCGTGGCCGGCTATCTGCCGCGCGAGGACGTGCGCGACGCTTTCATCGGCGGCGCGGCCAAAACCTTGGCGGAACTTCCGCAGGGCGCGCGAGTCGGCTCGGCCTCGTTGCGCCGTCAGGCGATGATTCGCCGCCTGCGCCCGGACCTTCAGGTCGAGTTGCTGCGCGGCAATGTCCAGACCCGCCTGCGCAAGGTCGAAAGCGGCGAATTCGCCGCCACCTTGCTGGCCTTGGCGGGCCTGAAGCGCCTCGGCCTCGCGGATCAGGCGACCTCCATCCTGCCGCTCGATCTCTTCCCGCCCGCCTGCGGCCAGGGCGCGATCGCGATCACGGCGCGGGCGGAGGACGCCCGGATTCAAGAGGATCTAGCGCTTATCTGCGACGCCGAAACCGGCCATGCGCTCGCCGCCGAACGAGCTTTCCTTCATGTGCTCGACGGCTCCTGCCGCACGCCGATCGCCGGACACGCGGTCGTCGCGGGGGACCGCCTGAGTTTTTACGGCCTCGTGCTGCGCAAGGATGGCTCCGAGGCTTTTGACGCCCATGCGGAAGGCTCGGTTAGGGAGGCTGCGGCTCTGGGCGAGGCTGCGGCGCGAAAAATTCTCAGCGTCGCGCCTGCCGATCTGCTGAGCTTCTGAAAACCCATGCGCGTGCTGGTGACCCGGCCCATGGATCAGGCGGCGTCCACGGCGATGAGGCTTTCCGCGCTGGGACACAGCGTCGTCTGCGCGCCGGCGCTGGTGGTCTTCCCCATCGCCGCCGCGCTCCCTGAGGGGCCGTTCGACTTGATTCTCGCCACCAGCGCGCAGGCTTTCGCGGGTCTGAACCCGTCGCCGGTCTTGCGTTCTGCGCCGCTGGCCTGCGTGGGCGACAAGACTGCCGCAGCTGCGGCGGCGGCGGGCTTCACGGCGCGAATCGTCGCGCCGCGCGCCGAGGCGCTGAGCGCGCGGCTGATCGCCGAATGGACCGCCGGGTCGGCGCTCTATCTCGCGGGGCGCGAGCGCAAACCCGTGCTCGAAGACAGCCTGCGCGCCGCAGGCTGGCGCCTTTCGGTTGTGGAAACCTATGACGCGCGGCCGGTTGAATCCTGGCCGGCGGAGATCGGCGTGGCGCTGCAAAAAGGTGAAATCGACGCTGTGTTGCACTATTCGCCGCGCAGCGCGGCGGCGGCTCTGGCCCTGATCGGCGCGGCAGGCGCGGCAAGGCTTTCGCATTATTGCCTGTCCGAAGATATCGCCGCGACCTGCCGGACTTTCGCCCGCGCGGAAAAAATTTTCGTGGCTTCTCAACCGGATGAAGAGGCGTTAATGACTCTCGTCGGACCGTCCAGCCGACTTGCCCAGCCGCCTTGCAAGGAGTGACCGCGCATGAAGAAAGCCGCCCTTTTCTCCCTTCTTCTGCTTTCGGGTCTTCATGCGTCGCCGGTTCTGGCCGCGCCTGCGTTTCCGGCCGGACTGTGGCGGGTGGCGGATGGATCGGCGATCATCCGCATCGCGCCCTGTGGCAAGAATGTCTGCGGCGTCATCGCCGCCGCCCCGCCGCCGGCGGCTGGCGAAAAGTCCTCGGTCGGCCAGAAGATCCTGATCAATCTCCGGCGCGAGGGCGATGTGTGGAAGGGGCCGATCTTCAATCTCGACGACGGCAAGATGTATGACGGCGAAATCTCCGCCGGTCCCGACACGGACCATCTGAAGATTCGTGGTTGCGTGCAGGGAGGCGGCCTTTGCGGCGGCGAGACCTGGAAACGGGCGCGCTGATTCGCGTTCAGATTGCCTGAAAATCGCGCTCGCGTTGACAAGGCGGCGCCGCGCTTCTATCTCTCGCGCGCCGGAATCCCGGCTTTTTGTGCTTTCGCGCCGCTCTGGGCAATTGTTTGCCGTGGTGGTTGAGAACAGGGCGCGGCGCCTTGTTTCTTGCGCCCTGGCTTCCGACATTGTGGCGGCGCGGCCGCCGCTCCCGGGGGCGGCGCGTTTCGCCGGCCCGGGCCTTTCCGGTCGCCGGCCTCCATCGGATTGCGGCGCGAGGGCGCCGCTCTGAAAGGTCGTTGGAATGTTGGGAAACCTTGCGAAGAAGATTTTTGGCTCGGCCAATGATCGCAGGTTGAAGTCCTATCGGCCCAAGGTCGCCGAAATCAACGCGCTGGAGCCCGAGGTCGCCGCGCTCTCGGACGAGGCGTTGCGCGGCCGCACCGACGAATTCCGCGCCCAGCTCGCCGCCGGCAAGGCGCTCGACGACCTCCTCGTTCCCGCCTTCGCCACGGTGCGCGAGGCGGCCAAGCGCGCCATCGGCCAGCGCCATTTCGACGTCCAGCTCGTTGGCGGCATGGTGCTGCACGAGGGCGCAATCGCCGAAATGAAGACCGGCGAAGGCAAGACCCTGGTCGCCACCCTGGCCTGCTATCTCAACGCGCTCGCCGGCAATGGCGTCCATGTCGTGACCGTGAATGACTATCTCGCCCGCCGCGACTCCGAGAATATGGGCCAGATCTATAATTTCCTGGGCCTGACCGTGGGGGTCATCGTGCATGGCCTCGACGATTCCGAGCGAGCTCAGGCCTATGCCGCCGACATCACCTATGGCACCAACAACGAATTCGGCTTCGACTACCTGCGCGACAACATGAAATATGAGCTGAACCAGATGGTTCAGCGCGGCCATTCCTACGCCATCGTCGACGAGGTGGACTCGATCCTGATCGACGAGGCGCGCACGCCGCTCATCATTTCCGGCCCTTCCGACGACCGCTCCGATCTCTACAATTCGATCGACAAGCTGATCCCGCGCCTGGATAAGGGCGATTTCGATCTCGACGAAAAGCAGCGCAGCGCCAGCCTCACCGAGGATGGCAACGAGAAGGTCGAGCAGCTTCTGCGCGAGGCCGGCCTGCTCACCGAGGGCTCGCTTTACGAATCCGCCAATGTCACCCTGGTCCACCACGTCAACCAGGCCCTGCGCGCCCATAAATTGTTCCAGCGCGACAAGGATTACATCGTCCGCAATGGCGAAGTGGTCATCATCGACGAATTCACCGGCCGCATGATGCCGGGCCGCCGCTATTCCGAGGGCCAGCATCAGGCGCTTGAAGCCAAGGAAGGCGTCAACGTCCAGCCCGAGAACGTGACGCTCGCCTCCATCACCTTCCAGAACTATTTCCGCCTCTACAAGAAGCTGGCGGGCATGACCGGCACGGCTTCGACCGAGTCGGAGGAATTTGCCGAGATCTACAAGCTCGACGTGGTGGAAATCCCGACCAACAAGCCGGTCCGGCGCCTCGATTCCGACGATGAGGTCTATCGCACCTCGGGCGAGAAGCTCGCCGCCATAGTTACGGAAATAGAGTCGGCCAACGCCAAGGCCCAGCCCTTGCTCGTCGGCACGACTTCGATCGAGAAGTCCGAGCAGCTCGCCGAATTCCTGAAGACCAAGGGCTACAAGATCATCGACTTCGGCGCGCCCGGCGCGCTCGACAAGCTCTATGCCGCCGCGCGTTCGGGCAAGCCGTCGAAGCAGTTCGCGGTGCTCAACGCCCGCTTCCACGAACAGGAAGCCTATATCGTCGCCGAGGCCGGCGTTCCGGGCGCCATCACCATCGCGACCAATATGGCCGGACGCGGCACCGACATTCAGCTCGGCGGCAATCTCGACATGCGCCTCAAGCAGGAATGCGCGGAGCTTGAAGGCGAGGCGCGCGAGGCGCGGGAAAAGGCGATCCGCGCGGAAGTTGCGGAATTCAAGGAAAAGGCGCTGGCCGGCGGCGGCCTCTATATCATCGGCACGGAACGCCATGAGAGCCGCCGTATCGATAACCAGCTGCGCGGCCGCTCGGGCCGCCAGGGCGACCCCGGCCAGTCGAAATTCTTCCTGTCGCTTCAGGACGATCTGATGCGCATCTTCGGCTCCGACCGCATGGACGCCATGCTGGTCAAGCTCGGCCTGCAGGAAGGCGAGGCCATCATCCATCCCTGGATCAACAAGGCGTTGGAGAAGGCCCAGCAGAAGGTCGAGGCGCGCAATTTCGACATGCGCAAGAACGTGTTGAAGTTCGACAATGTCATGAACGACCAGCGCAAGGTGGTGTTCGAGCAGCGCCGTGAAATGATGGCGCAGGAATCGCTCGAGGACGTCATCGGCGAAATGCGTCACGGCGTGGTGGACGATCTTGTCGCGGCCCATGTGCCGCATGACGCCTATCCCGAGGCCTGGGACATCGCCGGCCTCTCGGAGGCGGTCAAGACCCAGCTCAATATCGAACCGCCGATGGCCGACTGGGCCAAGGAAGAAGGCATCGCCGACGAGGAATTGCGCGATCGGCTGGAGAAGGCCGCCGATGAGGCCTATGCGGCGCGCGAGCAGATGAATTCGCTCGATCTCACCCGCTATATCGAAAAGCAGGTGGTGCTGCAGACGCTCGATCATCTGTGGCGCGAGCATCTCGTCGTGCTGGACCATCTCCGTCAGGTCATCGGCTGGCGCGGCCTCGCCCAGCGTGATCCGCTCAACGAATATAAATCCGAGGCGTTCGAACTGTTCGACGCCCTCATCACCCGCCTGCGCGAAATGGTCACGGCGCAGCTGATGCGGATCGAGGTCGCCCACCAGCGTCCCGCAGAGCCGCAATTGCCGCCGATGCAGGCGATGCATCTCGATCCCGCGACCGGCGAGGACGAGCTAGCGCTGGCCCAGATCAACGCCCGCATCGAGGCCGGTGATTTTTCGCCGCGCGCCCTGAGCGCCGCGGAGCCCGCGCCGGAGCGGGATCCGAACAATCCCGAGACCTGGGGCCGCATTGGCCGCAACGAGGCCTGTCCTTGCGGATCGGGCAAGAAATACAAGCACTGCCACGGCGTGCTGGCGTGACGCCGAGGCCTCCGTCGCGCCGGAATCGGGCGCGGGCGGGGGCGTATCGTGGCGGGTCGCCGCACGGGTCAAGGGCATGATCGAAAGCCGCGAGAAAATCCGGGACGACGTCGCCGACGTGCTGGTCCCGGTCGCGGTGGACCATCCCTATTCCTATCGTATCCCGGACGGGATGAGTTTGGCGGAAGGCGATTTCGTCAAAGTCTCGCTAGGCGCGCGCGAAGCCTTTGGCGTCGTCTGGGCCTTGCGCCGCGACGCGCGCGAAAATCTCAAGCCTGTCTTGGCCCGGCTCGACCTGCCGCCGCTGCCGCAAAAACTGCGCGCCTTCCTCGATTGGGTCGCGGCCTGGACGCTCGCCCCGCGCGGCATGGTGCTGCGCATGGCGACTCGCGCGGCGGAAGACGCCGAGGACGAGCCGATGCGCATTGGCGTCCGCGCAACCGGCGCCGCGCCGAAGCGGCCGACGCCCGCGCGTCAGCGCGTGCTTGCCGCCCTGATCGGCGATCTCACGGCGACCAAGACGGAGCTGGCGCGGCTCGCGGGCGTCTCGTCGGGCGTCGTCGACGCGCTGGTTGACGACGGCGCGCTGGAGGCGGTCGCGCTTCCGCCCGAAACGCCGGGCGCGCGGCCCGATCCCGATTTTTGCGCCCCGGACCTTTCCCCCGCGCAGGACGAGGCCGCGCAGGCCCTGCGGGCGGCGGTCGCGTCGGGCCTTTTCAAGCCGATCCTGCTCGAAGGCGTCACCGGCTCCGGCAAGACGGAAGTCTATTTCGAGGCCGTGGCCGAGGCGCTGCGCGCCGGCGGACAGGCTTTGATCCTGATGCCGGAAATCGCCCTGACGGGGCAGTTTCTCGAACGTTTCGCGAAAAGGTTCGGCGAGCGGCCGGCGGAATGGCATTCCGGCGTTTCGCCACGGCGCCGGGCGCGGGTGTGGCGCGGCGTCGCGCAGGGCGAGGTCCGGGTGGTGGCGGGCGCCCGCTCGGCGCTTTTCCTGCCCTTCGCCGGGCTGCGGACGATCGTGGTCGATGAGGAGCACGAGGCCGCCTACAAGCAGGAGGACGGCGTCGCCTATCACGCCCGCGACATGGCCGTGGTGCGGGCGCGGCAGGACTCATCGGCCATCGTGCTGGCTTCCGCGACGCCTTCCATCGAGACGCGCGAGAACGCCCGCCAGGGCCGCTATGGCTGGCTGCGGCTGGATAGCCGATTCGCCGGTCGCCAACTGCCCGAGATGGAGGCCATCGACCTGCGGCGGGAAGCCCCGCCGCGCGGCAAATGGATCGCGCCCCGCCTCGTGGAGGCGATGCGGGACTGTTTTACCCGTAAGGAACAGGCGTTGTTGTTCCTCAACCGCCGCGGCTATGCCCCGCTCACCTTGTGCCGGACCTGCGGCCACAAGTTCCAATGTCCCAATTGCTCGGCCTGGCTGGTCGAACATCGTTACCGCCGCGCGCTGGCCTGCCATCATTGCGGCCATGTCGAGCGCCGGCCCGACATCTGCCCGGAATGCCAAACGCCCGATTCGCTCACCGCCTGCGGCCCGGGCGTCGAGCGCGTCGCCGAGGAGGCCGCCGAGCTTTTCCCGGACGCGCGGCGGCTCGTGCTGTCGTCCGACATGCCCGGCGGAATCGAGCGCCTGCGCAGCGAATTGCAGGCGGTGGAGAATCGCGAATTCGATCTCGTGATCGGCACCCAGCTTGTCGCCAAGGGCCATAATTTCCCGCATCTGACGCTCGTTGGCGTGGTGGACGCCGATATCGGCCTCGCCAATGGCGATCCGCGCGCCGCCGAGCGGACCTTCCAGTTGCTGAGCCAGGTCGCGGGCCGCGCCGGACGCGGCGAACAGCCTGGGCGCGCCTTTCTGCAAACATGGCAAAAGGAGCATCCGGTCCTGCGCGCTCTCATCTCTGGCGATTTCGAGCGCTTCTATCGCGAGGAGACAGAGGCCCGCCGTGAGGCCGGGCTGCCGCCGTTCGGCCGGCTCGCGGCGCTCGTCGTCTCAGGCCCGGAACGCGCGGCGACGGAGGCGCATGCGCGCGAACTGGCGCGCGCGGCCGCCCTTGCGCGCAAGGAAAACACATCGCCGGATTCGGATATCGTCGTGCTCGGGCCGGCCGAGGCGCCGCTCGCGGTGCTGCGCGGAAGGAGCCGATTCCGGCTGCTCGTCAAAGCGTCGCGTCGCGCGGATTTGCAGGGTTTTTTGCGCCGCATGCTCGCGGCGGGGCCCAAGCCGAAAGGCGGGTTGCGCGTCGCCGTGGACATCGATCCGCAGAGTTTTCTCTAAGAGAGTTTTCAGCGAATCCATTTGTAAATTATCCCAAAGCCTTACTTTCGCCGCGCCTGTCAGGGTTGCGCCGCTTGGCGCCCTATGTTACGTCAGCCGCGCCTTTCGGGGAGACAGGCTTTCGCCCCTCTCCGTTTCCAGCCAGTTCAGCTCTTGAAGATGATGCGGCGCGTCGCGCCGGACCGTTCGAGGGCGGATGGTCGTCCGATCCAAAGGGAGCTTTTCCGCGTGGCTGAAGTCGACGACTCCAATAAACCGACGTCCGGCGTCGCGGAACGCTATGCCCTGGCCCTGTTCACTCTCGCGCAGGAACAAAATGTCGCCGACGCCGTCGCCGACGCCCTGCGCAATTTCGGCGACATGATCGCCCAGAGCGCGGACCTGAAGCGCCTGGTCGTCAGCCCGGTCTTTTCCGCCGAAGAGCAGCTCAAGGCCGTCACCGCCATCCTGAACCAATATGGGTTCGGCGGCGTCACCGCCAATTTCATCAAGCTGGTGGCCTCCAAGCGCCGCCTCTTCGTCCTCCCCGACATGATTCGCGCCTTTCTCGCCCTGAACGACAAGGCGAAGGGCGTCACCCGCGCCGACATCACGGTCGCCGCGCCGCTTTCGTCCGATCATTTCGCCGCGCTTGAAGAAGCGCTGCGCCAGGTCTCGGGCGGCAAGACCGTCAAGGTCAACGTCAATGTCGATCCCTCGATCATTGGCGGCATCGTCGTCAAGCTTGGCTCGCGCATGGTCGACGCCTCGCTCAAAACCAAGCTCAACTCGCTCCGCACACGTATGAAAGAGGTCGGCTGATGGATATCCGCGCCGCAGAAATTTCCGCGATTCTGAAAAACGAAATCGCGAATTTCGGTAATGAAGCCCAAATCACGGAAGTCGGCCAGGTCCTGTCCGTCGGCGACGGCATCGCCCGCGTCTACGGTCTCGACAACGTCCAGGCCGGCGAGCTGGTGTCGTTCGAAAACGGCATTCAGGGCATGGCGCTGAACCTCGAAGCCGATAATGTCGGCGTCGTGATCTTCGGTTCCGACCGCGACATCAAGGAAGGCCAGACGGTCAAGCGCACCGGCTCGATCGTCGACGTTCCCGTCGGCTACGGCCTGCTCGGCCGCGTCGTAGACGCTCTCGGCAATCCGATCGACGGCAAGGGTCCGATCGACGCCGTCAAGCGCTCGCGCGTCGACGTCAAGGCCCCCGGCATCATTCCGCGCAAGTCGGTCCATGAGCCGATGGCGACCGGCCTCAAGGCCATTGACGCCCTGATCCCGATCGGCCGCGGCCAGCGCGAACTGATCATCGGCGACCGCCAGACCGGCAAGACCGCCGTCGCGCTCGACGCCATCCTGAACCAGAAGTCGATTAACCAGGGCTCCAATGAGAGCGCCAAGCTGTATTGCGTCTATGTCGCGGTCGGCCAGAAGCGCTCCACCGTCGCCCAGTTCGTGAAGGTTCTCGAAGAGCAGGGCGCGCTGGAATATTCCATCGTCGTCGCCGCCACCGCCTCCGATCCGGCCCCGATGCAGTTCCTCGCGCCCTTCGCGGGCGCCGCCATGGGCGAGTTCTTCCGCGACAATGGCATGCACGCCCTGATCGTCTATGACGATCTTACCAAGCAGGCCGTCGCCTATCGCCAGATGTCGCTGCTGCTGCGCCGCCCGCCGGGCCGCGAAGCCTATCCCGGCGACGTGTTCTATCTCCACAGCCGCCTGCTCGAGCGCGCCGCCAAGCTCAACGACGCCAATGGCGCCGGCTCGATGACCGCCCTGCCGGTGATCGAAACCCAGGCCAATGACGTGTCGGCCTATATTCCGACCAATGTGATCTCGATCACCGACGGCCAGATCTTCCTCGAAACCGACCTGTTCTATCAGGGCGTCCGCCCGGCCGTGAACGTCGGCCTCTCGGTGTCGCGCGTCGGCTCCTCGGCGCAGACCAAGGCGATGAAGAAGGTCGCGGGCAAGATCAAGGGCGAACTGGCCCAGTATCGCGAAATGGCGGCCTTCGCCCAGTTCGGCTCCGATCTCGACGCCACCACCCAGCGCCTGCTCAACCGTGGTTCGCGCCTGACCGAGCTGCTGAAGCAGGCGCAGTTCTCGCCGCTGAAGATGGAAGAGCAGGTCTCGGTGATCTACGCCGGCGTCAACGGCTATCTCGACGCATTGCCGGTGAACCGCATCAAGGCCTATGAAGACGGTCTTCTCGCCCTGCTGCGCACCAGCCACGGCGATCTGCTGGAGGCGATCCGCTCCTCGAAGGATCTCTCCGACGATTCGGCCGCGAAGCTGAAGTCGATCATCGAAAGCTACACCAAGTCTTTCGCCTGATTTCGCATCGAGCCCGCCGTCCCTGACTGCGGGCTCGCCTCCTGGAACGTTCCTGACGCCGAAAATGGCGAAAAGAGCGGAAGTCGAGCGGACAAAACATGCCCTCGTTGAAGGATCTTCGCAATCGCATCGCCTCCGTGAAGGCGACGCAGAAAATCACCAAGGCCATGCAGATGGTCGCTGCGGCGAAGCTGCGTCGCGCCCAGCAGGCGGCCGAGGCCGCGCGCCCCTATGCCGAGCGCATGGACACGGTTCTGGCCAATCTCGCCTCCGGCGTTTCCGGCGACGGCCCCGCCCTGCTGACCGGCAATGGCAAGAGCGAGGTTCATCTCCTCGTCGTCGCCACGGCCGAGCGCGGGTTGTGCGGCGGTTTCAATTCCTCGATCGTGCGTCTGGCGCGTGAACGGATCCTCGCCCTCCAGTCCGAAGGCAAGACGGTCAAGATCCTCTGCATCGGCAAGAAGGGTTACGATCAGTTGCGCCGGCAGTTCGAGAAGCAGATCGTCGATCTGATCGACCTGCGCGCGCTGCGCCAGATCGGCTTTGAAAACGCCGATCCGATCGGCAAGAAGATCATCGCCATGTTCGATCGGGGCGAATTCGACGTCGCGACGCTGTTCTATTCGAAGTTCCGCTCCGTCATTCTGCAGATTCCGACCGCTCAGCAGTTGATCCCGGCCGAAGTTCCGGCTGGCGGCGAAGCCTCGACGGCCGCTTATGAATATGAGCCCGGCCAGGACGAAATTCTGGCGACCCTGTTGCCGCGCAATATTTCCGTGCAGATTTTCCGGGGCTTGCTGGAAAACGCCGCTTCGGAACAGGGCGCGCGCATGAGCGCCATGGATAACGCCACGCGCAACGCCGGCGAAATGATCAAGAAGCAGACGACGATCTATAACCGTTCGCGTCAGGCTATGATCACCAAGGAACTGATCGAAATCATCTCGGGCGCCGAAGCGCTCTGACCGTCATTAAGTAATGTGAGGACGAAAAATGGCTGAAGCCTCTTTGCCTACGGGCCACGTCACGCAGGTCATCGGCGCGGTTGTCGACGTCAAGTTCGACGGTCACCTGCCCGAAATCCTGAACGCGCTGGAAACCTCGAACAACGGCAGCCGCCTCGTTCTCGAAGTGGCCCAGCATCTCGGTGAAAATTCCGTGCGCTGCATCGCCATGGACGTTTCGGAAGGCCTCGTTCGCGGCCAGCCGGTCCGCGACACCGGCGCGCCGATCATGGTTCCCGTTGGCTTGGGCACGCTCGGCCGCATCATCAACGTCATCGGCGAACCGGTGGACGAAGCCGGCCCGGTGCCGAACGACGGCATGCGCGCCATCCACCAGCCGGCGCCCTCCTACGCCGATCAGGCGACAGAAGCTCAAATCCTCGAAACCGGCATCAAGGTCGTCGACCTGCTGGCTCCTTACGCCAAGGGCGGCAAGATCGGCCTGTTCGGCGGCGCGGGCGTCGGCAAAACCGTGCTGATCATGGAGCTGATCAACAATATCGCGAAGGCCCATGGCGGCTATTCGGTGTTTGCCGGCGTCGGCGAGCGCACCCGCGAAGGCAACGACCTTTATCACGAAATGATTGAAGGCGGCGTCAACAAGGACCCGAAGGAAAACGACGGGTCGACCGTTGGCTCGAAATGCGCGCTGGTCTATGGCCAGATGAACGAGCCCCCGGGCGCACGCGCCCGCGTCGCCCTGACCGGCCTGACTGTCGCCGAGCATTTCCGCGACGGGGGCCAGGACGTGCTGTTCTTCGTCGACAACATCTTCCGCTTCACGCAGGCGGGTTCGGAAGTGTCGGCGCTGCTCGGCCGCATTCCCTCGGCGGTGGGCTATCAGCCGACCCTCGCGACCGACATGGGCATGCTGCAGGAACGCATCACCACCACCAACAAGGGTTCGATCACTTCGGTGCAGGCGATTTACGTCCCGGCCGACGACTTGACCGACCCGGCGCCGGCCACCTCCTTCGCGCATCTGGACGCCACGACCGTGTTGTCGCGCTCCATCGCGGAAAAGGGCATCTATCCGGCGGTCGATCCGCTCGACTCCACCTCGCGCATGCTGTCACCGCTCGTCGTCGGCGAAGAGCATTACGACATCGCCCGCAAGGTGCAGTCCACGCTGCAGCGCTATAAGTCGTTGCAGGACATTATCGCCATTCTCGGCATGGACGAACTGTCGGAAGAAGACAAGCTGACGGTCGCCCGCGCCCGCAAGATCGAGCGCTTCCTGTCGCAGCCGTTCCACGTCGCGGAAGTCTTCACGGGCTCCCCCGGCAAGCTGGTCTCGCTGGCCGACACCATCAAGGGCTTCAAGGGTCTGGTCGAAGGTCAATATGACCACCTTCCGGAAGCGGCTTTCTACATGGTCGGCTCCATCGATGAAGCCATCGAGAAGGCTCAGAAGCTCGCCGCCCAGGCGGCCTGATATTCGGAATCGTCCGGCGGCGTCAGCGCCGCCGGCGCCCTGACGGCCCGTCGTCCGTGCGGGCGGCGCAAGCCCAGGTTTGGAGAGTTTTATGGCGACATTTCACTTCGAGCTCGTCTCGCCGGAAAAACTGCTGTTTTCGGGCGAAGTCGAAGCTGTGGTCGTGCCCGGCGTCGAAGGCCAGTTCACCGTCATGAAGGATCATGCGCCGGTCATGACCGTCCTCAAGGCGGGCATTGTCGAGATTGACGAAGCGCCCAACAAGAAGAGCCGGCTCTTCGTGCGCGGCGGTTTCGCCGATGTCGCGGCGGGCGGACTGACCCTGCTTGCCGAACAGGCGACCCCGCTCGAGCAGTTCGATTCGGCGCGGCTGGCTCAGGAAATCAAGAACGCCGAGGAAGATCTGGCTGATGCGACCTCCGACGAAGCCCAGAAGCTCGCGGCGGACAAGCTCGACCAGCTCAATGAGCTGAAAGCTGCCGTCGCGGCCTGACGCCTCGAGCGCGTTTCTGTTCAAGCGGCCCCATCAGGGCCGCTTTTCTTTTTTGGCGGCCTCAAGCGTCGCGCGCCATTGCGATCATGTAGTTCACGTCGAGGTCGCCGGAGAGCCGCCATTCGTCCGCGAGCGGGTGATAGACCATTCCGGCGCGGTCGATTTCGGCCAGTCCCGCCGATTTGAGCGGCGCCAGCATCTCTGCGGGGCGCAGAAATTTGGTCCAGTCATGGGTGCCAGGCTCGACCCAGCGCAGGACATATTCGGCGCCGACGATCGCCAGCGCATAGCTTTTCAGGGTGCGATTCAAGGTCGCGCCGACGAAGAGCCCGCCCGGGCGAACCAAGGCTGCGGCTGCGGCCAGAAATCCTTTCACATCGGCGACATGTTCGAGAACTTCCATCGCCAGAACGATGTCGAATGTCTCGCCGGAGTCCGCCAGCGCCTCGACGGTCGTCGCGCGGTAGTCGACCTCCGTTCCGGCGATCGCGGCGTGGCGCCGCGCGGCGGCGATATTTTCCTCGGCGGGATCGACGCCCGTCACCTTCGCGCCCAGGGCCGCCAGGGGTTCCGACAACAGTCCGCCGCCGCAGCCGAGATCGACGATTCGGAGACCTTCCAACGGATATTCGGCCTTGCGGTCGCGCGGGCTCTGGCCCTTTGGAAAATGGCTGCAAAAAAGATTGCGCAGATAGGAAATGCGCAGCGGGTTGAGTTTATGCAGCGCGCGTTGCGGCCCTTCGAGGTCCCACCAGGCGTCGCCGAGCTTGGCGAAACGCGCCAATTCGTCTGCATCGACGCTGCCCGCGTCGGCGCCGCGAAATTCGGTCATGCCGCGCTCCAAACTCTCTCGTGACACGTTGACACAATCCGTTCGTCCCGTCATGTATAGCCGCCTCGCGCGCGGGGCGCGGCTCCTGGTCTTTCTCACGAGCGGAAGCGAAAGAAAAGCCCCCGAGACGTTGGCGCCCTGGGCCCCTCTCCGAAGTCCGGCGCCAAGGAAGCCGTATGATCAATTCATTGAGCGACTTTAGGACATTATGGCGCGTCTGGTCATGAAATTCGGCGGCACGTCGGTCGCCAATATAGAACGCATTCGAAATGTGGCGCGTCACGTCAAGCGCGAAGTCGAGGCGGGATTTGAAGTCGCGGTGGTCGTTTCGGCCATGTCAGGCAAGACCAATGAGCTGGTTGGCTGGGTCAATGACGCCGATAAGCATTATGATCCGTGCGAATATGACGCCGTCGTCGCCTCGGGCGAACAGGTGACGTCCGGTCTGCTAGCCGTCGTGCTGCAGGAAATGGGCATTCCGGCGCGGTCCTGGCAGGGCTGGCAGATTCCAATCGAGACGGACGGCGCCCATGGCGCCGCGCGAATCGCCCGCATTGACGGCGCGAAACTGGGCGAAGGATTTTCGCGCAAGGAAGTCGCTGTGATCGCGGGCTTTCAGGGCGTCGATCCGGCGACAGGACGGCTCACCACGCTGGGGCGCGGCGGCTCCGACACCAGCGCGGTGGCCATCGCGGCGGCGATCAAGGCGGATCGCTGCGACATCTACACCGATGTGGACGGCGTCTATACGACCGATCCGCGCGTTGTGACCAAGGCGCGCCGGCTTGACAGAATCGCCTTTGAGGAAATGCTGGAAATGGCCTCGCTCGGGGCCAAGGTGCTGCAAGTGCGCTCGGTCGAAATGGCCATGATTCATCGGGTCAAGACCTTCGTGCGGTCTTCGTTCGACGATCCCGCCAATCCGCAGCCTGGCACGTTGATTTGCGACGAGGAGGATATTGTGGAACAGCAGGTCGTGACCGGAATCGCCTTTTCCAAGGACGAGGCGCAGCTGACCTTGCGCAAGGTGGCCGACAAGCCCGGCGTCGCGGCGGCGATCTTCCAGCCCCTCGCCGAAGCCAATGTCAATGTCGACATGATCATCCAGGTGGTCTCCGACGACGCGAAAACAACCGACATCACCTTCACGGTTCCCGCCGCCGAATTCGAGCGCGCCCGGGCGATCCTGGAAGGCGCCAAAGCCGAGATCGGCTTCTCGACGCTGCAGGCCTCGACCGACGTGGTGAAAGTTTCGGCAATTGGCGTGGGAATGCGCAGCCATTCCGGCGTCGCCGCGGCCGCCTTCCGGGCGCTGGCGGAAAAGGGCGTCAATATTCGCGCGATCACCACGTCGGAGATCAAATTTTCCGTTCTGATCGATGCAGCTTATACCGAACTCGCCGTGCGCACCTTGCATTCGCTGTACGGGCTGGATAAGGCCTAAGGCAGGAAACTTTCGCTGCGCTTGACGGAAATTTATTCGCGACGACACAATGTCGCGACGGAGTTCCGTCATAGGCGGAATATGGCCGCGCCTGCGGTCCAGCCCTTGCATCCCGGGAAGGATGTAAGAAACTTGCGGCGGGCGAATCGCCAGTTCAATCGTGGATGGCGCGGCTAGGCGCCCTCCCATACAGGAAAAAAATATGCGCGGCGCACTGGGCGGACCCCGTCTGCTTCTGCGCCGGCTTCGCGAGGTCATGGCGGAGCCGGTGAACGCGCAGGCGCGTCTCGACCGGATCGTCATTCACATCGCCGCCAATATGGTGGCCGAAGTCTGTTCGGTCTATGTGGCCCGCTCGGATGGCAAGCTCGAGCTATACGCCACCGAGGGTTTGAACCGTGAAGCGGTCCATCTCACCACAATGACCACGGGCGAGGGTCTGGTCGGCCTGATCGCGGAAAAGGCCGAGTCTCTCGCGCTCGCCGACGCCCAGGCCCATCCGGCCTTCTCCTACCGCCCCGAGACGGGCGAGGAAATCTATCAATCCTTCCTCGGCGTGCCGATCCTGCGCGGCGGCAATACGCTTGGCGTTCTCGTCGTCCAGAACCGCGCCCGCCGCACCTATTCCGAGGAAGAGGTCGAGGCGTTGCAGACGACGGCCATGCTGCTGGCCGAGATGATCGCCTCGGGCGAATTGCAATCCCTTGCCCAGCCCGGCCAAAGCTTCAGCCTGCAGAAGCCGATGGCCCTGAAGGGCGCGCCGCTCAGCGAGGGTGTCGGCCTGGGCCATGCCGTGCTGCATGAGCCCCGCATCGTCGTCAAGCAACTGGTCGCGGAGGATCCCCAGGCGGAAATGCGCCGACTCGACGCGGCGATCCAGGCCATGCGCGAGCAGATCGATCAGCTCGTCGCGCGCGGCGACCGTTACGGCATGGGCGAACATCGCGACGTGCTCGAGACCGTGCGCATGTTCGCCAATGACCGGGGCTGGCTGCGCCGCCTGCGGGAAGCGCTGGAATCGGGCCTCACCGCCGAGGCGGCGGTCGAGCGCGTGCAAAACGACGCCCGCGCCAAGCTGCAGCGCCAGACCGATCCCTATCTGCGCGAGCGCCTGCACGATCTCGACGATCTCGCCAATCGCCTGCTGCGACAGCTGACGGGCGCGGGTCCGGCCCATGGCGGCGTCCTGCCGCCCAATGCGATTCTGGTCGCGCGCAACATGGGCCCGGCGGCCCTGCTCGAATATGATCGCGCCAATCTGCGTGGCCTCGTTCTCGAAGACGGCAGCCCGACCAGCCATGTCGCCATCATCGCCCGCGCCCTCGGGGTGCCGGCGATCGGCGAAGTCCCCAATGTGACCGATCTGGTCGAAACCGGCGACGCCATCATTGTGGACGGCGGCTCGGGCGAGGTGCAGCTGCGTCCGACTTCGGACGTCGAGGCGGCCTATGGCGAGAAGGCGCGGCTGCGCGCCCGGCGCCAGGAGCAATATCACAAGCTGCGCGACGTTCCGGCGATCACCCGCGACGGCGTCGAAATCGGCCTTCACATGAACGCCGGCCTGCTGATCGATTGCCAGCACGCGACCGAGGTCGGCGCGAAATCGATTGGCCTATTCCGCACCGAACTGCAATTCATGGTGGCGCCGAGTTTCCCGCGCCTTTCCGAGCAATATAACCTCTATCGCAAGGTCATCGAAGCTGCGGACGGGCGTCCCGTCACCTTCCGCACGCTTGATATCGGGTCGGACAAGGTCCTGCCCTATATGGCCAAGATGGAGGAGGAAAATCCGGCGCTGGGCTGGCGAGCGATCCGTATCGGGCTCGACCGACCGGGTCTGCTTCGGATTCAGTTGCGCGCCATTTTGCGCGCCGGCGCAGGCCGGGAAATGCGCATCATGTTTCCCATGGTGGCGACGACCGCCGAATTGTCGCGAGCCAAGGCCATCGCCTGGCGGGAATTCGAGTTCCTGCGCCGCCACGGCTATGAGCTCCCGACGGAGTTGAAGCTCGGCGTGATGGTGGAAGTGCCGTCGCTGCTCTGGCAGCTCGATGAAATTTGCGCTTTGGCCGATTTCCTTTCCGTCGGCTCCAACGATCTCACCCAGTATCTTTTCGCCGCCGACCGCGACAACAAGCGGGTTTCGGTGCGTTACGACACCTTGTCGCCGGCCAATCTCCGGGCCTTGAAATCGATTGTAGATGCGGGCGACCGTCACGGCCGGCCAGTCAATCTCTGCGGCGAAATGGGAGGCAGGCCATTGGAGGCCATCGCGCTGGCCGCCATCGGCTATCGCGGCCTGTCCATGACGCCCTCGGCGATCGGTCCTGTGAAGGCGGCGCTGCGGGCGATCGATCTGCGCGTCACGCGCGAATTCCTGATGCCTATGGTCGACAAGCCTGACGACTCCGTCTGCGTGCGGCAGGAGCTGCAGGCTTTCGTCGAAAAGCAGGGCGCGCCGCTCTAGCGGGCTAGCCAATCTTTCCCTTTCCCGGACTTGCGTGACGCCCTGCGCGTCGCCGGAACACCGCCATGTTGCCCGCCGAAAAACTTGATCTCATCCTGCGCCGCCACGAAGAAATCGGCCATCGCCTGTCGGAAGGGGTCGATTCCTCATCTTTCTCCGCGCTTTCGCGCGAACTGGCCGAACTGGAGCCGGTCGCGCAAGCGATCGTCGCCTTTCGGGCTCTGGAGCGCGAAGCCGCCGATCTGGAGAAAATGGCGGCCGACCCCGGGACCGACGCCGAAATGCGGGCCTTGGCGCAGGACGAGCTGCCGGAGCTGAAAAACCGCCTGACGGAAGCCGAACACCAGCTGCGCCTCGCCTTGCTGCCGCGCGATTCCGCCGACGAAAAAGGCGCGATTCTCGAAATCCGCGCAGGCACGGGCGGCGACGAGGCCGCCTTGTTCGCGGGCGACCTGTTCCGCATGTACCAGCGTTACGCCGAGCGGCGCGGCTGGGCCATGGAATTGATCTCAGCCAGCGAGGGAACGGCGGGCGGCTTCAAGGAAATCATCGCGCAGGTGCGTGGCAAAGGCGTCTTCGCCCGCCTCAAGTTCGAAAGCGGGACCCATCGCGTGCAGCGCGTGCCGGCGACGGAAACGCAGGGCCGCATTCATACCTCCGCCGCGACCGTAGCCGTGTTGCCGGAAGCCGAGGAAGTCGATCTCGCCATCAATGACGCCGATTTGCGCATCGACACCATGCGCGCGGGTGGCGCTGGCGGCCAGCACGTCAACAAGACCGAATCGGCGATTCGCGTCACGCATATTCCCTCCGGCATTGTGGTGATGATGCAGGAGGAGCGCTCGCAGCATCGCAACAAGGCCAAGGCCATGGACATTCTGCGCTCGCGCCTGTTCGACATGGAGCGCCAGAAGCTGGACGACGCCCGCGCCGCCGACCGCAAGCAGCAAGTCGGCTCCGGGGACCGGTCAGAACGCATCCGCACCTATAATTTCCCGCAGGGGCGGGTCAGCGACCACCGCATCAATCTCACGCTCTACAAGATCGACAAGGTGATCGAGGGCGAGGCGCTCGATGAAATTCTCGATCCGCTCATCGCCGACCATCAGGCGCGGCTGTTGGCGGAAAGCGAGGGCGAATGAAAGGGGATCTGGCGTCTTTTACCGGCGGCTGGGCCTTCTGGGCGCTGCTTTCGGCGGCTTTTGCCGCCCTGACGGCGGTTTTCGCCAAAATCGGCGTCGAAGGCGTGGATTCCGACCTTGCGACGCTGGCCCGGACCATCGTGGTCGTTTGCCTTCTCACTCTTCTTCTCGCGGCGACGGGACGGCTCCAATCGCCGAGTCGTCCCCCTAAGACGCTGCTTTTCCTGGCTCTTTCCGGCGCGGCGACCGGAGCGTCATGGCTGTGTTATTTTCGCGCCCTAAAGCTTGGCGACGCAGCCCGGGTGGCGCCCATCGACAAGCTCAGCGTCGTGCTGGTCGCGCTGTTCGGCGCGGTTTTCCTGGGCGAGAGGCTGTCGGCGGTCAATTGGCTCGGGGTTGCGCTGATCGCGGGCGGGGCCGTCCTGGTTGCCTTTCGTTAGTTAAATATTGGTGTGGCCGGTTCCGTCCTTGCGCCGCCTTGGCTAATGTTCGGTTCAGCTCTCGCCAATCGGCGAAACGACAGCACAGTTTTTTCGGGGTTCGCATGAAGAAAATCATTCCGGTCATCATGTGCGGCGGCGCGGGCACGCGTGTCTGGCCCGCCTCGCGCGAAACAATGCCGAAGCAATTCATCGCCCTGCTGGGCGAAACATCCACGTTCCAGCAGACATTGTTGCGGCTGGACCCGGAAATTTTCGACGAACCTGTCGTCGTCACCAATCATGATTATCGTTTCCTCGTTCAGGAGCAGATGAAGGAGATCGGCGTCTCGGGCGATATCGTGCTCGAGCCGGAGCGGCGCGATTCGGCCGCCGCGGTCGCAGTCGCCTGCGAATTCGCCAGCCAGCGCGCGGGCGACGCCGTCGTCGCGATCTTCGCCGCCGACCACGCCGTGCGCGACGTCGAGGCCTTTCGCGCTCTGTGCGGCAAGGCGGGCGAAGCGGCGGCCAAGGGCTTCATCGTGACGCTCGGCATCAAGCCGACCCATCCGGCGACGGGCTATGGCTATATTCGGCCCGGCGCCCTGGTCCTGCCTGAGGCGGGCGTGGCCAAGGTCGAGGCCTTCGTCGAAAAGCCGGATCTCGCAACCGCTGAACGCTATATCGCCGACGGCTATCTGTGGAATTCGGGCAATTTCTTCTTCCGCGCCGACGTCATGCGCGGCGAGTTGCAGGCCTTCGAGCCGGAAATCGCCGCCGCCGCCACCGAGGCCTTCGCCAAGGCCGGCCGCGACCTCGGCTTCCTCGCGCTCGACAAGGAAGCCTTCGGGCGCGCGCCGAAAACCTCGATCGATTACGCCGTCATGGAGCGCACCACCCACGCCGCCGTCATTCCCGCGGACATCGGCTGGTCGGACGTCGGCAATTGGCAGGCGGTGTGGGAATTGTCGGATCGCGACAAGCAAGGCAATGCCGTGCGCGGCAATGGCGTCGTGATGGACGCCAGCAATGTCTATATTCGCTCGGATGATTGCCTGACCACCGTGCTCGGCGTCTCCGACGTCATCGTCGTGACCACCGACGACGCCGTCCTGGTGCTCGGCGCGCAATATGGCGACAAGGTCAAGCAACTGGTCGACGAGCTGAAGCGCCGCAAGCTCAAGCAGGCGCAGGAACATAGCCGGGTCTATCGGCCCTGGGGCTATTACCAGTCGATCGACGGCGGCGATCGCCATCAGGTCAAGCGCATCGTCGTCAAGCCCGGCCACAAGCTGTCGCTCCAGAAACATTATCATCGCGCCGAGCATTGGATCGTCGTGCGCGGGGCAGCGGAAGTGACGCGCGACGATCAAGTCACGATGATTCACGAGAACGAATCGATCTATCTGCCGATGGGTTCGGTCCATCGGCTGGTCAATCCCGGCAAGATCGATCTTGAACTGATCGAAGTTCAAACCGGCTCTTATCTCGGCGAGGACGACATCGTCCGGCTGCAGGACGTCTATCACCGCGCCTGATTTTTCCCGCCTTTTCCGCCGCCCTCGTTCCGCGAGGGCGGCTCTTGTTGCGAGGTGTCCATGTTCCCCAAGCCCGTTTCCGTTCTCACGCCGAACACATTCGAATATGAGCGCCTGCCGCTGGTGAAGCCCACCGGCTTCCGCGAATATGACGCGCGCTGGCTGTTCGGCTCCGAACTCAACCTGATGGGCGTCCAGGCCCTCGGGCTCGGCCTCGCCACCTTGCTGCACGAGATGGGCGTCAAGCCGCGTCTGGCGACCGGCCACGACTTCCGCTCCTATTCCGCCTCGATCAAGCATTCCCTGATCTGCGGCCTGATGGCGGGCGGCGTTGAGGTGGTGGATATCGGCCTGGCGCTGTCGCCCATGGCCTATTTCGCTCAATTCGCGCTGGATTGCCCGGCGGTCGCCATGGTCACCGCCTCGCATAACGACAATGGCTGGACCGGCGTGAAAATGGGCGCCCAGCGCCCGGTCACCTTCGGTCCTGACGAGATGGGCCGGCTGCGCGACATCGTGCTGAACGGCCGCTACCAGTCGCGCTCCGGCGGCTCTTATGAATATGTGCAGGATTTCGGCAAGACCTATCTCGACGATCTCGCCAGCCATACGAAACTCAAGCGCAAGATGAAGGTCGTCGCTGCTTGCGGCAACGGCACCGCCGGCGCCTTCGCGCCCGCCCTGTTGGAACGCCTCGGCTGCGAAGTCATCCCGCTCGACATCACGCCGGATTATAATTTCCCGCGCTACAATCCCAATCCCGAAGATCTCGAGATGCTGCACGCCATGGCGGACAAGGTGCGCGAGACGGGCGCCGACGTCGGTCTGGGCTTCGATGGCGACGGCGACCGCTGCGGCGTGGTGGACAATCTTGGCGAGGAAATCTTCGCCGACAAGATCGGCGTCATGCTGGCGCGCGATCTCTCCAAGCTTTACCCGGACGCGACTTTCGTGGTCGATGTGAAGTCAACCGGCCTGTTCGCCAGCGATCCGGTGCTGAAAGCTCAGGGCGTGAAGGCCGATTACTGGAAAACCGGCCATTCCTATATCAAGCGGCGCGTCAATGATCTCAATGCCCTGGCCGGTTTCGAGAAGTCCGGCCATTTCTTCTTCAACGCCCCGGTCGGGCGCGGCTATGACGACGGCTTGCTGACCGCGGTTCATGTGCTGGAAATGCTCGACCGCAACCCGGGCAAGAGCATGTCCGAGCTTTACGCCGACCTGCCCAAGACCTGGGGGTCGCCGACCATGTCGCCCCATTGCGGCGACGAAGTGAAATATGGCGTGGTCGACAAGGTCGTCACGCGTTTCCGGGCCATGCAGGCGGCGGGCGAGAAGATCATCGGCCAGGCCATCACGAGTCTCGTGACGGTCAATGGCGTGCGCGTCACGGTCGAGGACGGCACCTGGGGACTCGTGCGCGCGTCCTCCAACAAGCCGGAACTGGTCGTGGTGGTGGAAAGCCCGGCGTCGAAGGAGAATCTCCACGCCATGTTCCAGGCGGTGGACGCCATTCTGCGCGAAAATTCCGAAGTTGGCGCCTATAACCAGACCATCTAAGGCCCCGCGATGCGCCATCGCTTGCCGGGCGCGACTCCCGGCAGGCGGCAGCGGCGAATTCATTCTATAATCCCGCATTCTTGTCTGGATTCGCCGGCCCCATGTTCGTCCTGAAAATCTACGGCCGCGTTCTCGCGCAACTCATGCCTGAGCGCCGCCTCGCGCTTCTGCTGGTCTTCGCCAATCTGGCGCTGGCCTGCGCGCAATTCGTCGAGCCGGTGCTGTTCGGGCGCATCATCGACAAGCTGACCGGGGCGCAGGCGCAACAGCGCGATCCGACCTGGCCCGAATTGACGCCATTGATGGGCGCCTGGGTCGGCTTCGGCCTGTTCTCGATCCTCGCTGCGGTGGTCGTGGCGCTTTACGCCGACCGCCTGTCGCATCGCCGCCGCCTCGCGGTCATGGCCAATTTCTTCGACCATCTGCTCGAACTGCCGCTGAGCTTCCACGGCGCGACCCATTCGGGCCGGCTGCTGAAAATCATGCTGGAAGGCGCCAGCGGCATGGCGGGCATCTGGCTGTCCTTCTTCCGCGAAAACTGCGCCTCGATGGTCGCGCTCTTCGTGCTGCTGCCCGCGACGCTGTTCGTGAACTGGCGGTTGGCCTCGGTGCTGGTCGTGCTGGTGATCTTGTTTGGCCTGCTCACCGTTTTCGTCCTGCGCCGGACGGAGGGCTTGCAGGCGCAGGTGGAAGTCCGTAACGCGCAATTGGCGGAGCGGGCGTCCGACGTGCTCGGCAATGTCCCGGTGATCCAGTCCTTCACCCGCGTGGAAAGCGAATCGCGCGGCATCCGCCAGATCATCGATCAGGTTCTGGCGGCGCAGCTTCCCGTGCTGTCCTGGTGGGCGCTGGCGGCGGTTGCGACCCGCGCCTCCGCAACCTTGACGCTGCTTTCCATTTTCGTCATCGGCGTCTGGCTGCATTTCAAGCAGCTGGCGACGATCGGCGAGATCGTCACCTTCATGAATTTCGCCACCATGCTGATCGCGCGGCTGGAGCAGGTTGTCGGCTTCGTGAACTATCTTTTCATGCAGGCGCCGAAAATGGCCGATTTCATCGAGGTCATGGACAAGTCGCCGAGCGTCGCTGACAAGCCCGACGCCGTCGATCCTGGCCACCTGGCCGGCGAAGTGGCCTTCGACCATGTCACCTTCGCCTATGACGAGCGTCGCAAGGCGGTCGATGACGTCAGCTTCACGGTGCGTCCGGGCGAGACCGTCGCTCTGGTCGGCGCGACCGGCTCCGGCAAATCGACCACGCTCAGCCTGCTGCATCGCGTGTTCGACCCGCAAGGCGGCGCGATCCGCATCGACGGGATCGATATCCGCGACATGAAGCTTCTCGCCCTGCGCCGGAACATCGGCGTGGTGTTTCAGGAGCCGATGCTGTTCGCGCGCTCCATCGAGGAGAACCTGCGCGTCGGCAAGATCGACGCGACCGACGCCGAACTCGCTTTGGCGCTGGAGCGCGCGCAGGCCAGCGACTTCGTGTCTCGGCAGGTCGACGGGATCAAGACCATGGTGGGGGAGCGGGGCCGTTCGCTCTCCGGCGGCGAACGCCAGCGTGTCTCCATCGCTCGTGCGCTCCTGAAAGACCCGCCGATCATGATCTTCGACGAGGCGACCTCGGCGCTCGACGCGGCGACGGAGAAGCAATTGCAGGCGGCGCTCGAAGCCGCCACTAAAGGCCGCACCACTTTCGTCATCGCCCACCGGCTGGCGACGATCCGCAGCGCCAACCGGATCTTCGTGTTCGATCAGGGCCGGATCGTCGAACAGGGCTCTTTCGACGAGCTGGTGGCGCAAAACGGCCGCTTCGCCGCTCTGGCGCGCGCACAATTCATGGCGGCGGAAAATAAAGCCGGGGGGTGAGGCGCAAGCCTTTAAACCCGACGCCCCACGAGACGAGCGATGAGACGCCCCACGAGCGGCGGCGCACTGCTCCCCTCAGGCCTCGCGGCCTTCCGCCTTCTGCTCCGGCGTCAGGCGCAGCAGCGTGATGCGGTTGCGCTGCTTGCGCAGCACCTCGAAGCGGAAGCCGTGGAAGGTGAATTTCTGGCCCTGCTCGGGAATGGCGCGCGCCTCGTGAATGACGAGGCCCGCGATGGTCGTGGCCTCTTCGTCGGGTAGATCCCAGGCCATGACGCGGTTGAGGTCGCGGATCGGCGCCGAGCCCTCGACGATGACCGAACCATCGGTCTGGCGCCGCACGCCGACCACGGCGACGTCATGCTCGTCACGGATATCGCCGACGATCTCCTCCAGAATGTCTTCCAGCGTGACCAGGCCCTGGACGTCGCCATATTCGTCGACCACGAGCGCGAAATGGGTCTTGCGCTTGCGGAAGGCCTGCAATTGCGCCTCCAGCGTGGTCGTGTCCGGCACGAACCAGGGGGCGACGGTGATCGGTTCCAGTCTGACCTGGCTGGCGTCGCCATTGGCGTCGCTCATCGCCCGGAGCAAGTCCTTGGCGTGCAGGACGCCGATGATGTTGTCGGGCGTTCCGCGCCACAGCGGCACGCGGGTATAGGGCGAGGCGACGACTTCGCGCACGAGGTCGGCGATGGGCGCATCGGCGTCGAGGGCGACCATCTTGGTGCGATGGACCATGACGTCCGAGACGGCCAGCTCCTTGAGGTCGAGCAGGCCGCCGAACATGTCGCGGTCGGCGCGGGCGACGCCGCCCTCCCTGTGCATCAGGTCGACCGCGCTTTTCAGCTCCTCCTGCGGCGAGAGCAGGGCGTGTTTCTCGTCGAGTCGCAGGCCGCAGAGAAAAAGCGCGCCGCGCACCACCGCCTCGACCATATAGAGGATCGGCCCGAACACGGTGACGCAGACGGAAACGATCGGCGCCACGATCAGGGAGGTGCGGTCGGGATAATTGATGGCGATGGTCTTGGGCAGGACTTCGGCGAAGACCAGCAGCAGCACGGTCATGGCGATCGTGGCGTAGAGCGCCCCGCTCTCGCCGACCGCCGCCACCAGGACCGTGGTGAGCAAGGCCGAGGAGCCGATGTTGAAGAGCGTATTGCCAAGCAGCATGGTGCCGATCAGGCGGTCGCGTCCGCCCAGCAGCCGGTTGACCATGGCCGCGCGCGCGCCGCCCTGCTTTTCGAGGGCGTGCATGCGGGCGCGCGAAGCCGCCGTCATCGCCGTTTCGGAAGCCGAAAACAGCGCGGAGGCCAGAATGCAGAAAAACAGGATCGCCGCCGCGACCCAAATGTTCATCGACGTTACGCCGCCTCCGCCATGCATTTCGATCAGGCTCCCGCGCGCAATTCGTCTTCGAGGAAGGCGCGCACGGCCTCCGGCTCGACATTTTTGGCGATGAAACTCGCGCCGATGCCGCGCGCGAGGATGAAAGTGAGCGCGCCGCGCTTCACCTTCTTGTCCTGCGCCATGGCCGCGACGATGGCGTCGGCGCCGGCGCTCCACCCCTTGATGTCGCGGATGCGCGTCGGAAGGCCGACCGCGCGGAGATGAGCCTCCACCCGCTCCGCGTCTTCCGCCGGGCACAGGCCGGCGCGGACGGAATAGCGGAAGGCGCAGGCCATGCCGATCGCCACGCCCTCGCCATGGACCAGGCGGGCGCTGTCATAGGCGACGAGCTTTTCGAGCGCATGGCCGAAGGTGTGCCCCAGATTAAGCAGGGCGCGGTCGCCCTGTTCGGTCTCGTCGCGGGCGACCACGGCCGCTTTCGATTCGCAGCTGACCGCAATGGCGTGTCCCAGTTCCGGCCCGCGTGAAAAGACCGCCGGCCAGTGCTTTTCCAGCCAGGCGAAGAAATCGGGCCGGTCGATCAGGCCATATTTGACCACTTCCGCATAGCCCGCGGCGAATTCGCGCGGCGGCAAGGTGGCGAGGCTGTCGGTGTCCGCCAGCACGAGCGATGGCTGATGAAAGGCGCCGACAAGATTCTTGCCATGTCCGGAATTGACGCCGGTCTTGCCGCCGACGGAGGAATCGACCTGCGAGAGCACCGTGGTCGGGACCTGCACAAAGCCCATGCCGCGCCGCAGGCAAGCCGCGACAAAGCCGGTGAGGTCGCCGACGACGCCGCCGCCCAGCGCGACCAGGAAATCGCCGCGCTCCATTTTCGCTTCGAGCGCCGCTTCGCAGAGCTGTTCGAAATGGGCGTAGGTCTTGGTGGTCTCGCCCGCCGGCAGGACGATGTGGTCGTGACGGACGCCTGCGGCGTCGAAGCTCGCCTGCAGGGGCGCGAGCCAGCGCGGCGCGACATTGACGTCGGTCACGATGAAGGCGCTGGCGCCCGGCGCCAGCTGGGCGAGCCGCTCGCCCGCATGCGCGATGAGATTGGGTCCGATGAAAATGTCATAGGCCCGGTCGCCGAGGGCGACATGGACGCTGGTCGAGGCGGGGGGCAGGGCGGGAGCGTTCATGTCGGGGGTGAAATGTCCTTTTTGGGCCAGGAGGCTTTCGAGCGCGACGAGGATTTCCTCGATGATCGTCTCGTGGGGGGCGTCGCGCGAGGCGACGGCAAGATCGGCCTCGGCATAGACGGGATAGCGGTCCTCGATGAGGCGGCGCATCACACCTTCAGGGTCCGGGCCCTGTAGCAGCGGGCGGGTGGGTCGCTTGCGCACGCGGCGCATCAGCACGTCGAAATCGGCCTTGAGCCAGATCGAGACGGCGTGGCTGCGAATCAGTCCGCGCGTCTGCGGCTGAATGAACGCGCCCCCGCCGGTGGCGATGACGCGCTCGCCTTCGCCGATGAGGCGCGCCAGCACCCTCCTTTCGCCGTCGCGGAAATAGGCCTCGCCGTGGGAAGCGAAGATTTCCGCGATCGTCATGCGATGAGCGGCTTCGATTTCATGGTCCGAATCGATGAAGGGCAGGCCAAGCCTTTGCGCGAGGCGCTTGCCGATCGCGGTCTTGCCCGATCCCATCATGCCGACAAGCACGAGGGGGCGGCCCGCCAGACGATTGACGATCGCTTGCGTGCGCGTATCGCGAGGCGGCGGAGCAGCCGTCTCCGGCGGATGAACGATGGCTTGATCCCACATGATCGGCATGTACTATCATGTCGCGCGCGCAAATTGTATCTGGCTTTAGCCGTGATCGCATCCGGTTTTGGCGGCGGTCGCGCGGAGACATTCATGCCCAGCCTGTTCCGTTTTCTTCTTGTCATCGGCCTGATTGCCGGGGCGGCTTTCGTCGGCATGGCCGCGCTGGTCGCTTTTGTCGAGCCGCAGCCGCGCGAGATGAGCCAGCCGGTGCCGCCGAACGTCCTCAACAAATGACCGAAACCGCCGCGAAACCGCCCGCGCGCGCGGCGATCGCGGATTTTCTCGAGATGCTCGCCGCCGAGCGCGGCGCGGCGCGGAACACGCTGGACGCCTATGCTCGCGATCTTGGCGACTATGTGCTGGCGCTCGCGCGGCGGGGCCGCGAGCCGCTGACGGCGACGATTCAGGATATTCGCGATTATCTCTCGAGCCTGGCGGAAGCCGGGCTCAAGCCGTCGTCCTCGGCGCGCAAACTATCCGCGATTCGGCAATTCCATCGCTTTCTCGCCGCTGAAGAGCGGCGGGCCGATGACCCCGCCGTGCTGCTCGAAGGCCCGCGGCAGGGCCGGCGGCTGCCAAAAATCCTTTCGATCGCAGAAGTGGACGCGATCCTGCGCGTCTGCCGCGAGGGGCTGGACGATCCCGCCCGCCCGGCCGAGGAGCGGCTGCGCGCGCGCCGCGCCGCCTGTCTGGTCGAAGTGCTCTATGCGTCCGGACTTCGCGTCTCGGAACTCGTGGCGCTGCCGCTGGCGGCGGCCAAACAGGCCGAGAAGGCGCCCGAGCGGGGCGGCGGCTTCCTCACGATCAAGGGCAAGGGCGGGCGCGAGAGGCTCGCGCCGCTCACCGCCGCCGCGCGCGAGGCCATGGCGGCCTATCGCACCGCCCTGCTGGAGCTTCATCCGGCGGCGGCGGCGCAGAAATGGCTTTTTCCCTCGGACGGCGAGAGCGGGCATCTCACGCGGCAGGTCTTCGCGCGCGAGTTGAAATTTCTTGCGGCGGCGGCGGGCGTCAAGCCCGAGCGCGTCAGCCCCCACGTGCTGCGTCACGCCTTCGCCAGCCATTTGCTGCAAAATGGCGCCGACCTGCGCATCGTGCAGGAATTGCTCGGCCATGCCGACATCGCCACCACGCAAATCTACACCCATGTCCTCGACGAGCGCCTCAAGGCGATGGTGCGCGACCTGCATCCGCTCAATGACGACGAGGCGTAACGCTCGCTCTGCGAAGGCCGTCGCCGGATTAAGCCAAAATCAACTATTACACGCTATAGTTGTAATTATGACTGGCGCAATCCAAGACGTTTGGCGCGACGAACGCCGCAAAAATGCGAGGGGATGGAATGACTTTCCTGTTTTCGGGCGAAGGCGCGCTGCATCGCGCGGCTTTCGAGGCTCTGCATCGCTCGCAGGCCGTGATTCAATTCGACCTTGACGGGACGATCCTTGCGGCGAACGACAGCTTTCTGGAGACGATGGGCTATCGCCTCGACGAGATCGTTGGAAAGAAACACGCAATTTTCATCGATCCGCGCGAGCGCGACAGCGCCGAATATCGAGCGTTCTGGGACGATCTGCGCGCCGGAAAGTGGCGCCGCGACGAATTCAAGCGCATCGCCAAATCTGGCAAGCCGGTCTGGATCCAGGCGACCTATAATCCGCTGCTGGACAAGTCCGGCAAGCCTTTCCGCATCGTCAAATTCGCGATGGACGCGACCGCGCAAAAGCTTGCCGCCGCCTATGCCCAGTGGCAGATCGACGCGATCCGGCGCGCGCAGGCGGTGATCGAGTTCGAGATCGACGGCACGATCGTCTCGGCCAATGAGAAATTCCTGGCGGCGCTTGGCTACAGGCTGGAGGAAATCGTCGGACGGCGCCATTCCATCTTCGTCGATCCCGCGGAGCAGCGAACCGAAGCCTATCGCAGCTTCTGGAGCCGTCTCGGCCAGGGCGAATATTCGAGCGGCCAGTTTCGACGCATCGCCAAGGATGGCCATGAAGTCTGGATCCAGGGCTCCTATAATCCGATCTTCGATCTCGAAGGCAAGCCGTTCCGGGTGGTCAAATTCGCGACCGACATCACCGAGCAGGTCCAGCAGCAGAACCGCCGGACCGAAACCTTCCGCAAGGTGGACGATCAGATCGGCGAAATGACCGAATCGGTCTCCTCCGTATCCAACGAGGCGGTGGAGGCGGCGGCGGCCTCCAGCCAGACCTCGGGCAATGTGCAGGCTGTGGCGGCCGGGGCCGAGGAGCTTTCGGCCTCATTCCATGAAATCGCGCGCCAGGTGGCCCACGCCAGCGATATTGCGCAAAAGGCGGTGTCGCAGGCCGGCGGCGCCACCAATCTGGTTTCGACGCTCGCCGACGACGCCCAAAAGATCGGGGAAATCGTCAACCTCATCAATGATATCGCGTCGCAGACCAATCTGCTCGCCCTCAACGCCACCATAGAGGCGGCGCGCGCGGGCGAGGCGGGCCGCGGTTTCGCGGTGGTCGCGGCGGAAGTGAAGTCGCTCGCTACGCGCACGGCCCGGGCGACGGATGAAATCGGCGAGCAGGTGGCCTCCGTGCGCGCCTCGACCGCCGGGGTCGCCAGCGCCATTGAGACCATCGCCGGCATCATCGCGACTATCAACGAGATCACGGCCTCGATTGCCGGCTCGGTTCAGGCGCAAAGCGCGGTGACGACGGACATGTCGGAGAACATGCAGGTCGCGGCCAAGGGCGTCGAAGCGATCACCGCCTCGATGAACGCGATTGCGCAATCGACCGTCAGGATCGATTCGGCGGCCAAATCGGTGCGGGACATTTCCCGTACGGCGGCTTAGTCGCGGCTGCGCCTGACCAAGCTCCGCAGGTAAAAGCCCGCAGGTTTTTTGCCGCCTGGTCTTGGCGTCAATCCTTCGTCTGGCGTTCGAGCAGGAAGACGCCCTGTTCGCCGAACAGGTTCCACGCCCACCAGGGCGCATTGACGCGAATCTGTGCGCCGCTGCTGTTCATCGCGACTGCGCGGAGAATGCGCGCGTCCACGACGCCCACCAGATTGACGAAATCCTTGATGGTGCAGAGGTGAATATTGGGCGTCTCGTACCAGGCGTAGGAGAGGTTTTCGGTGATCGGCATCCGGCCGCGCACGCCCAGTTGCCAGCGGATGCGCCAGTGGCCGAAATTGGGGAAGGAGACGATGGCGCGCTTGCCGATCCGCATCATCTGCTCCAGCACTTTGCGCGGATTGCGCGTCGCCTGAAGCGTCTGCGACAGAATGACGTAATCGAAGCCGTCGTCGGGATAATCCGCGAGATCGACGTCGGCGTCGCCCTGGACCACCGAAAGGCCCTTGGCGACGCAATGATTGACGCCCTTTTGCGAAATTTCCACGCCCCGCGCGTCCACATTCCTGGTATCGGCGAGCAGGCGCAGCAATTCGCCGTCGCCGCAGCCGACATCGAGCACGCGGGCGCCATGTTCGACCATGCTGGCGACGAGCAGGAGGTCGATGCGCGTGAGCGCGGTCTGAGGCATTTCGCCGCCGCTCTGGCTCATGATCATGCGCTTCCCTTTTCGCTCAAGCCCCGCGCCCGCGCCGCGCCGCGCAGGAAGCCGCGCGTGGTGGCGACGAAATCGGGCTCCTCCAGCAGGAAGGCGTCATGGCCCTTGTCGGTCTCGATCTCGACGAAGGAGACCGGGGCGCCGCCCGCGTTGAGGGCGTGGACGATCGCGCGCGATTCGGCGGTGGTATAAAGCCAGTCGGAGGTGAAAGAGACGACGCAAAAGCGGCTTTTCGCGCCGGAGAAGGCGCGAGCGAGCGAGCCGCCGTAATCTCCCGCGAGGTCGAAATAATCGCAGGCGCGGGTGACATAGAGATAGGAATTGGCGTCGAAGCGGTCGACGAAGGTCGAGCCCTGGTAACGCAGGTAGTTCTCGATCTGGAAATCGGCGTCGAAGGAGAAGGTCGGTTCGGCGCGGTCCTGCAATTTGCGGCCGAACTTGCGTTGCAGCGCCTCGTCCGAGAGATAGGTGATATGGGCCGCCATGCGGGCGACGGCGAGGCCCTTGGCCGGGCGCACGCCCTGATCCGAATAGCGCCCGCCGCGCCAGTCCGGATCGGCCATGACCGCCTGGCGACCGACCTCGTGGAAGGCGATGTTCTGGGAGGAATGGCGCGCGGCCGTGGCGATGGGCATGGCGGAAAAGACGCGCTCCGGATAGAGCGCGGCCCATTGCAGCACCTGCATGCCGCCCATGGAGCCGCCGGCGACGCAAAACAGCGTATCGATGCCCAGCCGGTCGATCAGCATGGCCTGCGCCCGGACCATGTCCGCGATCGTGACCATGGGAAGCGTGAGGCCATAGGGCCGGCCAGTCGTCGGATCGATCGAGGCGGGGCCGGTCGTGCCCATGCAGCCGCCGAGCACATTCGAGCAGATGATGAAGAATTTCTCGGTGTCGAACGGGCGCCCGGGTCCGACCAGCGCCGACCACCAGCCGGGCTTGCCGGTCAGCGGGTGGCGGTTGGCGACATGCTGGTCGCCGGTCAGCGCGTGGCAGAGCAGGATGGCGTTGGATTTATCGGCGTTCAGCTCGCCATAGGTCTGGTATGCGATGGTGAAGGGGCTGAGCGACACGCCCGCCGTCATGGCAAGCGGCTGCGATCCGTCGAACACGGCGACCTGGCTATGCGGCTGCGCGGCCTCGGCCAGACTGGAATGGGTGTCGGAGGACGGGTCGGTCAAGAGCTCAGCTTGTTCGATTTTCCGAACGAATCGTTTGTTAGATAGGAGAACGGGCGCCGGGAAGTCAAGGAAAGCTGGCGCGACGCGCGGCGCCGCCGGCGTTTG
This sequence comes from Rhodoblastus sp., assembly GCF_019449565.1. Taxonomy (GTDB): domain Bacteria; phylum Pseudomonadota; class Alphaproteobacteria; order Rhizobiales; family Beijerinckiaceae; genus Rhodoblastus. Next base: position 65,369 of record NZ_JAGRPM010000007.1, read on the forward strand.
CTTGCGGCTCCGCGCCGTCTATAGATGGGGCCTGTCGAAACCGGCGCAATGCGCGTCATGAAGAGCGACCGAGCAATGAGCGAACCGACCGCCCTGGAGTCCCTGGCTGAACTGCGAATGGAAATCGACCGGATCGACGGCGAAATGCACGATCTCCTGATCGCGCGCGGCGAAATCATCGACACCCTGATTGCGGTCAAGGCGCGCCAGGGCGGCGGATCGGCGTTCCGGCCGGGCCGCGAGGCGGACATGATGCGGGTCATCGCGGCGCGCCATCGCGGACGCCTGCCGCTCGACACGGTCGAGAGCATCTGGCGGGTCATCATTTCGACCTTCACCTTCGTCCAATCGCATTATTCCGTTCACGCGGACCTGTCGGGCGGCGACGCCGCGATGCGTGATTCGGCGCGTTTTCACTTCGGTTTCACCGTGCCATTGCTCGGCCATGCGAGTCCGGGCGAAACCATAGCGGGGGTGGCCGGCTCCGCGCGACCGGACGGCGGCGGCGACCTCGGCATGTTGCGGGCCGCCTGGCGGGCCGGGGACGGGCGATGGTGGGAAAGCCTTGCGGCGGAGGGCGCGCCGAAAATTATCGCCCGACTGCCTTTTGTCGAGCGGCCGGACCATCCGGCCAGCCTGCCGGTCTTCATCATTTCCAATCCGCTGGCCGAGGCGGCGGCGCGCGACGTCGCGCTGTTCTCCGCGCAATGGCCTTCCGGCGCGCCGGATGACGCCGCTTTCCGGGCCTTGTCTTGCGAATGTCTGGCGCGGGTCGAGAGCCCCGAGGGAGCGTCGCTGCTGGTTTCGGCGCCGGGCGACTGGAGCGCCGAAAAATTCGCCGCCGCCTTGAATCCGGCGTCGCAAAATGTCGCCTGGATCGGCAGCCATGCCGAGCGTTTCGCTCTGCCTTCAAAGGATCAATAAAGCGGCGGAACCGTCGCGGGCAGCCTGACAGGCCCCAGATAGGCCTGGCCATTGGCCAGCGTCAGCGGCAGGGAAAGCGTATCTGCCTTCGCGCCTTGAGCGGGCGGCTTTCCGAGCAGCGCGCCGAGGACGGCGTTGACCTGCGTGGCGGCGACGGGGACGCCGAGACGCGCGAGCAAGGGCCCCGCGCCTTCCGCCGTGACATTCAGCTTGCCGACGGGCCGATGGGCGTCGTCGAGCGACAGCGCGCCGTCGATCTTGAGATTGAGATCGCCGGCCTGCCATTGCAGCTGGTCGATGACGACGGCGCCCGACTTTTTCCGCCAGTCCTCCACAGCTGCGCGGAAATCCGCCGCGGCGCCGGGGACGGGCGAGACCTTGCCGCTGAGCGTGAAACGGCCGAGATCGTTTTTCTGCAACAAGGCCTGCAGCGCCGGCAGATTCAGGCCCTCGCCGGTCAGTTCGAAGCGCATGACCCCGGGACCTTCCCCCACCTGCGGCGTCGCCTTCGCGGTCAGACTTTGCAGATTGAAGGCGAGGCCGGCCTGAGGCGTTTCGGGCCGCCAGTCCAGCGCTTTCATGTCCAGCCGCGCCTCGGACAGGCCGGACAGCGACCAGGCGATATCGAGCGTCATTCCGTCATGGCGCAGTTTCGCCAGCGGGCCGCCGCCGGATTTCTGCACGACCAGCGGGCTCGAGAGTGTGAGCAGGATGTGATTGGGCGAAAACAGGCTGGCTTCGCCATGGGCCTCCTCGGCCCCGAACAGGACGACTTCGTCGCCGATGCGCACGGGCGCGGTGAATTCGGCGCAGCTGAGTTTCAGGCGGAAGGGAAAGCCGCCGATGTCGCTGGTTCGGCAGAGATCGGCCAGCGAAACGCCGCCAAGCGCGCGCTTGTCCATGTAGCTCGCGAGGCGGTGGGCGGAATAGAGCCAGAACTCCCCGAGCGCGAGGCAGAGCAGGACGACGAGGCCGATGAGCAGGGGGCGGCGGTAGCGAGCCATGAAAATTTCCTGACGCCGGACGCGGCGCCCGGCGATTCGGCGGCCATCCTAAAACAAAATGAGGCTCAACCGCGACCGAGCGCCGAAAATCAGGCGGCGAGCCGCCGTTCCGGGGCGAGATCGCGCAGGACGAAGGCGCGCTCTTCAGGCGTTTCCGCGAGAAGATGGACATGCCATTCGGTGGCGCCGCTGGCGCGCGCCCGCTGCGTCCAGAGGCGGAAATCATCGCGCTCTTCGTTCAAGCCGGGCTGGAACGTGAACAGAAGGACCGCGCCAGAAGCTTTGCGGCGCACGGCGGCGATGACGGCGCGGCGGCAATCGAAGGCCGGCGGCTCGCCCACGGAATAGACCGAGCAAATATAGCGCCGCCCCGAAGCGCCGACCCAGCTATGGAATAGCTTCTCCAGCCCGGTCCGGGTGAGACTGGCCAGTGGGCTGTTGGTTGCGGCGGAGGACGGCTGGCGATTCATGTTCTGTCCCTGCATGACGAAACGTGATGCCAACAAACAAGAACAAACAGGGGGTAAAGTCAATCGCCGGGGAGCGCTGCCTCGCCGTTTTTTTCCAGCGGGCTTTTGTCCAGATTGCCCGCGAGGCCGGGATTGCTGGCCAGAGCCTCGTCGATCAGCCGGTTGGTCGCCTTTTCCAACCGTTCCTGAAGAACCTTGCTGAATTCGCCGTGCGGCATGCCCGCCGGGATAACGGGGAGGAACTCGATCACGCAGGTTCCGGGCTGGCGCAGGAAGGTGCGACGCGGCCAGAACAGGCCGGAATTGAGCGCCGCCGGCACGCAGGGCGCCTTGGCGGCGGCATAGAGATGGTTGACCCCGCTCTTGTAGAGCGGCGGCGCTCCGGCGGGACGGCGGGTCCCTTCGGGAAAGATGAAAATGACGCGGCCTTCGGCGATGGCCGCGCCCGCCTGCTGGACGAGATCGCGCAAGGCGGCGCTACGGCTCTTGCGGTCGATGGCGATCTGGTTGCTCAGCTTCAGATATTGCCCGAACAGCGGGATGAAAAGCAGCTCGCGTTTCAGGATATAGGTGAAATCCTCGACCTGCGTGACGAGGGCGAAGGTCTCGAGCGCCGACTGATGCTTGGCGGCGATAATGCAACCCTGATGCAGGAGATTGTCGACGCCGCGAAACTCGACCTTCACGCCGCAAATCTTGTCCAGCAGCCACAGCGAGGTCCAGCCCCAGGCGCGCGCCACTTTCAGAATGGCGCGGCGGCCAAAAAACAGCGTCGGGAGGCCGCCGATCGCGATGATGGCCGTGCCGACATAGAAGGCGATGTTGAACAGCAGGGAGCGCAGATAAATCATGGGCCTCTTTTGCCGGAGGCCTGCCCAAATGAAAAGCCCGCGCACGCTATCCGGGGCTTTCCGCGCGGCCTGTCACGCAAAAGCCTCAGTCCTTGACGTCGTAGAACTCGCCCAGCGCGCGAAAGACGATGATGCGCGACATCAGCCCGGCGATCAGGGCCACGGTGACGGAAATCGCGGCGATGGCGACAATTCCGCCCCAGCCCAGCGAAAAGGAGCCGAACAGCGCTTCGGCCTGTTCGCCGCCGGCGCTCGTCGTCCATTGCCGCGAGAGAAAGCCGAGCAGCAGGAAGAGCAAGAGAGCCGCCCCGCCGCCCGCCGCCCCGCCGCGCAGGCCAAGCCGCAGGAAATGAAACTGAAATTGCCGCGCGATGAAGCTATCCGCCGCGCCGACAAAATGCAGCGCCTCAATGATTTCGCGATTTCCCGCCATTGCGCCGCGGGTGGCGAAGCCGACGGCGAGCGCCATGGCGATCATCACCAGCACGAAAATGGCGACGGCGGCGCCCACCACGACCTGGGCCATGGTGTCGAGGCGCTGCATCCAGGCGCCGTGATCGTCGAGGCTGGCGTTGGGCACGGCGGCGTCGAGGGCGGCGCGCAGGCCGATTTCATCGAGCTTCTTTTGCGGGTCGCGCCGCACCACGATCATGCGCGGCGTCGGCAACTGGCTGAGGTCCAGGCCGGCGCCGAGCCACGGCGCCAGCAATTCCTCGGACTCCTGGCGCGTGAAGGCGCGCGCCTCCGCGACCCCGGGGAAGCCGGCGGCGATGCTCGCGGCCTTGGCGGAATCGGCGTCGATGTCGCGGGCCGCGCGGGGCGTGACCTGAATGGTCATTTCGACGCCCACGGCGCCGCGCCATTCGCGCGAGGCGTCGGCGAGAACAAAGGCGAAGCCGGCTGTGAGCGCGGCGAGGAAGGTCATGATCGCGATGACGATGGCCAGGGCCCGACCGGCCACCGTCGCGGCGGGGACCAGCGGGGTCTGGCTCCATTCGTCCTCGATCGTCGGCGGCCGGGATGAAAAGGGGGTGGAGTGTTCGTCCATGGGCGCGCTCAATCGTAAATATGCAGGCGGCCGTCGCCCAGCACCAGCCGGCGCGCGCCGTCGAACTGGTCCATCAGGGCGAGGTCATGGGTGGCGATCACCACCGAGGTGCCGGATTTGTGCAGTTCGAGAAAGAGCCGCATCAGGCGCCGCGCCAGCGGCGGATCGACATTGCCGGTCGGCTCGTCGGCGAGGAGCAATTGGGGCCGCATGATCAGGGCGCGGGCGATGGCCGCCCTTTGCTTCTCGCCGCCGGAAAGGACCGGCGGGTAGACATGCATGCGCTCGCCAAGCCCGACCCAGCCCAGAAGCTCCCTGACCTCCGAGCGATAGCTCGCCTCGTCGCGCTCCTGCACGCGCAACGGCAGGGCGACGTTCTGATAGGTGGTGAGGTGGTCGAGCAGTCGGAAATCCTGGAACACCACGCCGACCTTGCGGCGCAGGGCGGTGAGCCCGGGCTTGTCGAGTTCGGCGGAATCCTTGCCAAACAGCGTGATGAGGCCGCGCGTGGGCGGCAGGGCCAGCAGGATAAGGCGCAGCAAGGTGGTCTTGCCGGCGCCGGAAGGGCCGGTCAGGAACTGGAATGTTTGGGGCGCGATGTCGAAAGTAATGTCGCGCAGGATTTCGTCGCCCATCCCATATCGCAAGCCGACATTCTCGAACCGGATCAAGAAAAGCTCCCTGACAAGGCGCGCCGCAAGCCAGACCGCGCGAAAGGCGCGGGCGAATCGCTTCCTTTTAACGCGCTTTTAACCATAGCAGCACACCAATGAATTGCGACAAATCGCGCAACTTCGTCCCCAGCCAAGGCGCTTTCATGCGATCCGCCACCTCGCTTCAGCCTCTCGACGTCCACGCCTTTGCCCCTCGCCAGTTCGGGCGTTCAGGTGGAGGAAGCGATGTCGGCGGGATCGCCGCCTCGTCGAGCCGCCGCGCCCTGCCGGGCGCCGGCGCTCCTTCCGCTCCGGACAAGCAGACGCGCGCGCTCCGCGCGCCGCGGCCCTGGACCTGGGTATTGGTCTTTCTTGCCGCCTGGGGCCTGCTGGTGGGGGGGCGGGCGCAGATCGTGCGCCTCGCGCCCGCCGCCGCGCCGTTATATACTGCGCTGGGCCTTGGCGTGAATCTTCGGCAAATGGCCATCGAAAAGGTCACGTCGCGCCTGGCGGACGAGGATGGCAGGCAGATCCTGATCGTCGAAGGCGGGATCCGCAATCTCGCGGAAGCGCCGCGCGTGGCGCCGCGCATGCGCCTCTCGGTGCTCGACGCCACCGGACGGGAAATCTATTTCTGGACCGCCGCGCCGCCTAAAGCGCGGCTGGCCGTGGGCGAAACGGCGCAGTTTCGCGCCCGCCTCGCCGCGCCGCCCAAGGAAGGCAGCGACGTGCGCGTTCGCTTCGCGGGAGACGCAGACGCAGGACAGTCGCCGGGATACGCCCGGTGAACAGCCGGGAAGCGCAAGTACTCATCGACGCGGCCGCTCTGGCCGCCCGCATCGAGGATATGGCGGCGGCGATCGCGGCATCGGCGCCGCGCGACCTCATTGCGATCCCGATCATGACCGGCGCCTTCGTCTTCGCGGCCGATCTCCTGCGCGCGATGCATCGCCACGGTCTGGCCCCGGAGGTCGATTTCATCCAGATCGCCAGCTATGGCGCGGGAACGGAGTCCTCTGGCCAGACCGAGCTATTACGCGACCTTCAAGCCGAAGTGGCGGGCCGCGACGCGCTGCTGATCGACGATATTCTCGAATCGGGCCGCACGTTGGCCTTTGCGAAGCAATTGCTGCTGGAGCGCGGCGCGCGTCGCGTCCTGATCGCCGCGCTGTTGGAAAAGCCGCATAAGAAGCAGATCGAAATCAACGCGGATTTCGTCGGCTTTGCCTGTCCAGACCGCTTCGTCGTCGGCTATGGCATGGATTACGCCGGAAATTACCGGCAACTTCCCTTCGTTGGCGCGCTCGACGGGTTGTAGTCAGGCGAAGGGATAGTCGGCCTCAACCCGGTAAGGCCCCCCCCCGACCGAATCCCGCGACGAATAGAGCGCAAAACGCCCGGCCTCGAAGGACAGAGCCAGCGGGAAGGCCCGCTCCGCTAGCCAGGCGCCGACCGCTTGCGGCTCCACGCCGCGCAGGCGCGCCAGCGTGATATGGGGCGCAAATTTGCGGGTTTCCGGCGCGAGGCCGTTGCGCCGGGCGATGGCCTCATGGGCCGCCTGCAGGCGCGACAGCAAGGGGTCCGCCTTCACGCGGGCATAAAGCGCGCGCGGCTGGCGTCCGCCGAACACGCCGATTTCATCAAGCGCGATATGCAGCGGCGCGGCGCCGCCGACCGCCTCGGTTTCGATCAGATCAGCGTCAAGCGCCTGCGCCGTCCATGTGTCGACATCGCCGAAAAAACGCAAGGTGATGTGATAATCCGCCGGCTCGATCCAGCGCGCGCCGAACAGGCCGCCGCGAAAATACGCCAGCTGCGCGGCGATCTCGGGCGGAATTTCGAAGGCTGTGAACAGGCGCGGCACGGCTCGTTTCTTCCGGTTAGCTTTTGGGCAAGGCGTCGAGCCAGGCAGTCACAGCCGGCAATATGCCCGCGACGATGGTTTCGACGCCGGCGCGATTGGGGTGCAATCCATCCGGCAATTGCCTGTCGGGATGGCCCGCGACGCCTTCCAGAAAAAAAGGATAGAGCGGCGCCTGGTATTTTTGCGCGAGCGCAGCGAAAAGCGGCTCGAATTGTTCGGCATAGGGTCCGCCGAGATTGGGCGCCGAACGCATCCCCGCGATGAGAAAGGGGATTTTGCGCTCGCGCAGTTTCGCCAGAATGGCGTCGATATTGGCGCGGGTCTGGTCAGGGTTGAGGCCGCGCAGCATGTCATTGGCGCCGATTTCGACAATTGCGCCATCCAGCGCGCCGTCGCCGAGCGCCCAATCGAGCCGCGCCAGCAGGCCCGCCGAAATATCCCCCGAAACCCCGGCATTGACGATTTCGACGTCAAATCCCTTTTCCTTCAAAGCTTTTTCCAGCACGGCGGGAAAGGCCAGATTGGCGGAAAGGCCGTAGCCTGCCGTGAGGCTGTCGCCGAGCGCCACGATCCGCAGTGTTCGCGCGTAGAGAGGTCCGGCGCCGGCGAGCATCAGGGCGAGGGCCACAAAAAAAATTTGGCGAAAGCAAAAAATTTGGCGAAAGCGGCGGGCGCGCCCATATGGGGCGCAGGCGCTCGCTCGCGCCAGTCCGTGAGAAGCATTCGTCATCGCGGCCTTTCCGAAAGTTTCTTCATGTCCGATCCCGCCATAAGCGTCGAAAATGTCAATCTCACATTAGGAAGCGGCGAAGCCCGGGCGCATATTCTGAAAGATATTTGTCTCGATGTCGCAAAAGGCGAGACCCTCGCGCTGCTGGGGCCGTCGGGTTCGGGCAAATCGACGCTTCTAATGGCCATGGCCGGGCTGGAGGCGCCGGATTCCGGCTCGGTCCGCGTCGCGGGGCGCCGGATCGACCTGATGAGCGAGGACGAGCTGGCGCGTTTTCGCGGCGCCCATATCGGCGTGGTGTTTCAGGCCTTTCACCTCATACAGACCCTGACGGCGCTCGAAAATGTCGCCATTCCGCTCGAACTGGCCGGCGAGGCCAACGCCTTTGACCGCGCGCAGAAAATTCTGGCGCAGGTCGGGCTCGGCGCCCGCGAAAAGCATTATCCTTCGCAAATGTCCGGCGGCGAGCAGCAGCGCGTCGCGCTGGCGCGGGCTCTGGTCGCCAATCCCTCCATTCTCGTCGCCGACGAGCCGACCGGCAATCTCGATCAGGGCGTCGGCGCGGAGATCATGGAGCTGATCTTCGCCCTCAATCGCGCCCGGGGCGCCACGCTCGTCCTCGTCACCCATGACGAGGCGCTGGCGCGCCGCTGCCGCCGCATCGTTCGCCTGCGCAACGGACGGATCGAAAGCGACGCCGCCGCGATTCAGGATCGCGAAAATGTCGGCGTCTGACTCTTCCAGCCGTCGCAGGGCGGCCAACCGGGCGCTGGCGCGCTTCGCCCTGCGCGATTTGCGCGGCGGCCTGCGCTTTTATGGCGTGTTCATCGCCTGTCTCGTGCTGGGCGTCATGGCCATTGTCGGCGTGGACGCGACCTCGCGCGCCTTCCGCGAAGGGCTGGCGCAGCAAGGCGCCGTTCTGCTCGGCGGCGATCTCGCCTTCGGTCGCGCGCTCGGCGTCCCCGCCGAGAAGGAAAAGGCATTTCTGGCCGCGCGCGGGCGAGTCGGCGAAGTCCTCTCCTTGCGCGCCATGGCCCGCCGCGCCGACGCGCCGGCCTCTACGCTCGTTGAAATGAAGGCGGTCGATTCGTCCTATCCCTTGGCCGGCGCCGTGCGGACCGATCCGCCGCTCGGCGCGGGCCGGCCATTTTATGACGCCCTGGCCCTGAAAGACGGGGCCTATGGCCTGTTCGCCGATCCGGCGCTCGGCGCGCGGCTCAATGTGAAGATCGGCGACCGGCTTGAGATCGGCGCCGTGCAATTTGCGCTCGTTGGCTGGCTGGCTGGCGAACCGGATTCCATCGGCGCCATTGGGTTCGGGTCGCATGTCATCGTCAGCGACCGGGCCCTCGCCGAGACGGGCCTGATCGTTCCCGGTTCGCTGGCCCGGCTGTCGCTACGGCTGCTGCTGCCGCCGGAGGCGTCGAGCGACGCCGATCTCGCCGCTGCGCAAAAGGCCTTCACCGAGGCTTTCCCCGAGTCCGGCTTCGAAATCCGCAGCCGCGCCGAGCCTTCGCCGCAACTCTCCCGCAATGTCGAGCGTTTCGCGCAATTTCTCTCGCTGATCGGCCTGACCGCGCTGGTCTGCGGCGGCGTCGGCGTTGGCAATTCCATTCGCGGCCTCATCGACCGAAAGCGCAAGACGCTGGCGATTCTGAAGGCCTTGGGCGCGACCGGCGGCGAGGCCGCGCGCTTTGTCCTGATTCAGGCCATGCTGGTCGCGGCGGCAAGCGCCGTGGTCGGCGCGGCGCTCGGCCTCGCTTTGCCCAAACTGCTCGCCTTCGTGCTGGGCGCCTCGCTGCCATTTCCGCTCGCGCCGAGTCTCGACTGGCGCGACGGGCTTTCGGGCATGGTGTTTGGCCTGCTCACCGCTTTGGCCTTCGCCGCCGCGCCGCTCGACCGCGCCCGCGCCTTGCCGGTGACCACGCTGCTGCGCGAGACGGCGCTGGGCGATTTCGGGCCGCTGCGGCTGCGCGGCGGCGTGGTCGCCGGGCTGGCGGCGGCGGCTCTGTTCGGCTTCGCGCTGCTCATCAGCAGCGACCGGATTCTTACCGCGCAATTTGGCGCGGCGGTGCTCGTCAGCTTCGCTTTGCTCTACGGGGTTGCCCGCGCGATCATGTATTTCGCGCGCCGGGCGCCGCATGGGCGCAGCCTGCCGCTGCGCCTCGCGGTCGCCAATCTCCACAAGCCGGGAGCGCTCACTCCCTCCTTCCTGATTTCGCTCGGCCTCGGCGTGACCCTGCTCACGGCTCTGACGGGCGTTGAGCGCAATCTGCGCGCGGATATCGGCGAGTCTCTGCCCAAGGAGTCGCCGAGCTTCTTCTTCTTCGACATTCAGGCGGCGCAGGCCGCGTCCTTCCATGACTTCCTCCGCAAGGAAGCGCCGGACGGAACGATCGCGGTCGCGCCCATGCTGCGCGGACGGATCGTGAAGGTGAACGGCGTTCCGGCGGAGGACGTGAAGGCGGCCGACAAGGCGCGCTGGGCGCTGGAAGGCGATCGCGGCATCACGTTTTCGGCGAAGGTTCCGGATGGCTCGCGGCTTGTCGAGGGCGAATGGTGGCCTCAAAATTACGCCGGCCCGCCGCTGGTCTCGATGGAGTCCGGCGTCGCGCAGGGCCTGAACCTGCGCCTCGGCGACAGCGTCACGGTCAATGTGCTGGGCCGCACGCTTACGGCGCGCATCGCCAATCTGCGCAAGGTCAACTGGCGCAGCTTCAATATCAATTTCGTTCTGGTCTTTTCGCCCAACGCCTTCGCCGGCGCGCCCTTCACCAGCCTGATGACGCTCAACCTGCCCGAGCGCCCGGACTCCACGCGAGAAGCCGCGCTGCTGGCCGAGGCGGCCAAAAACTTCCCTGCGGTGGCGAGCGTGTCGATCCGCGAGACGCTGGAGACGGTCGATGGCCTGCTGGGCAAATTATCGGTCGCGATCCAGTCCGCCGCCTCGCTCGCCTTTGTCGTCTCGGCGCTTGTCCTGTCCGGGGCGCTGGCGGCGGGGCAGCGCGCGCGGATCTATGAGGCGGTCGTGCTGAAAGTCTTGGGCGCGACGCGGGGCCGCCTGTTGAGTGCGCTGGCGTTGGAATTCGCCTTGCTCGGCGCGGCCACGGCGGCTTTCGGCCTTCTGGCCGGCACGGCGGCGGCGGCGCTGGTGGCGCGGCAGGTGCTGGACACGAGCTTTCACTTCTTCCCCGCCCAGGCGGGGGCCGTTGCGCTGGGGGCCGTCACTTTCGCGGTCGCGCTCGGCCTTGCCGGCACCTGGCGCGTATTGGGCGAAAAGCCGGGCCGGTGGCTGCGCGAAGACTAACGAAAATGTAATGTTGCGCTTAGGCAAGTTTAAGCCGCGCGGCTTGTCTTTTGGCCCTGCCGGCTTCATATTCCGAGGGCCGCGCCGCCTGCGGATCGTCCGTGGCGGTAAACGGGCGGCATTTCGCGAGGAACCTATGTCCAACTTTGACCGCAACGCCGCTCCCTGGAGCCGGGGCTACGCCCGGACGGGCGCCGATGTAGATCAAGGTCTGCGGGCGTTCATGCTCGGCGTCTATAACCACATGTCGATCGGCTTGGCGCTGACCGGCCTGTTTGCGCTCGGCGTCAACATGCTGGCGGTTTCCGGCGTGCCGACGCAGTTTCAGCTCGGCTCGCATACCTATCTGACCAGCTTCGGCGCCGCGATCTACACCAGCCCGCTGCGCTGGGTGATCATGTTCGCCCCGCTGGCCTTCGTCCTGTTTTTCTCCTTCAAGATCAACAGCATGTCGGCCTCCTCGGCGCGCAGCCTGTTCTACGCCTATGCGGCGGTGATGGGCGTGTCGCTGTCGTCGATCCTGCTGATCTATACCGGGACGTCCGTGACGCGGGCCTTCTTCATCACAGCGGCCTCTTTCGGCGCGTTGAGCCTCTATGGCTACACGACCAAGCGCAGCCTGTCCGGCATGGGATCGTTCCTGATGATGGGTCTGTTCGGCCTGATCATCGCGAGCCTGGTGAACCTGTTCGTGCAGAGCTCGGCCTTCCAGTTCGGCCTGTCGATCCTGACCGTGCTGATCTTCGCCGGCCTGACCGCCTATGACACGCAGTCGATCAAGCAGATGTATCTTGAATCCGACGGCTATGAGGACACGACCAAGAAGTCGATCAATGGCGCTCTGATGCTCTATCTCGACTTCATCAATATCTTCATGGCGCTGGTTCAGCTGACCGGCGACCGCAGGAGCTAAGCGGCGACGCTTCCTGAAAAACCCCGCTTCGGCGGGGTTTTTTTATTGTCTCGCCTAATGCGCCTCATCCCAGTTGTCCGCCGCGCGGGCCTCGACCAGCAGCGGCACGGAGAGGGCGACGGCGGGCAAGGCGGCCTTCTCCATGACCTCGCGCACGAGTTCGATCGTGGCCGCGACCTCCGCGTCGGGCGCCTCGAACACCAGTTCGTCATGCACCTGCAGCAGCATCTGCGCCGACAGCTTTGCCCGATCCAGCGCGGCGTCCATGCGGATCATGGCGCGGCGGATGATGTCGGCGGCGGCACCCTGAATCGGCGCATTGATCGCCGCGCGCTCGTTGAAGGCGCGCTCGGAGGCGTTGCTCGCCGTAATGCGCGGATAATGGCATTTGCGCCCGAACAGGGTCGTCACATAGCCTTGCTCGCGGCAAAGCTTCTTCGTCGCGTCCATATAGGCGCGGATGCCCGGGAAGCGCTCGAAATAGAGCCGGATGAAGGCGCCCGCCTCCTCGCGCGAAATGCCGAGCTGGTTGGCGAGGCCGAAGGCGGAAATGCCATAGACGATGCCGAAATTGATCGCCTTGGCGCGGCGGCGAATTTCGCTCGGCATGCCCTCGACCGGCACGCCGAAAATCTCGGACGCCGTCATGGCGTGAATGTCCTTGCCCTCGGCGAAGGCCTGTTTCAGCTGCGGAATATCGGCGATATGGGCTAGCAGGCGCAGCTCGATCTGCGAATAATCCGCCGAGATCAGCTTGTGGCCCGGGCTGGCGACGAAGGCGCGGCGCAGCTTGCGGCCCGCCTCGTTGCGCACCGGAATGTTTTGCAGATTCGGCTCGGACGATGACAGCCGCCCCGTGGAGGTCGCCGCCAGCGCATAGGAGGTATGGACCCGTCCTGTGTTCGGATTGACGAAGCGCGGCAGGGCCTCGGCATAGGTCGAGCGCAGCTTCTGCACCTGCCGCCAGTCCAGCACCCGCGCGGCGAGGTCGTGGCCCTGTTCAGCCAGATCGTCCAGCACGCTGGCGGAGGTGGACCAGGCGCCGGTCGCGGTCTTCTTGCCGCCGGGCAGGTCGAACTTGCCGAACAGAATGTCGCCCAATTGCTTCGGCGAGCCGAGATTGAAGGCCTCCCCCGCCAGTTGATGGACCTCCGCCTCCAGTCGCGCCATGTCCTGCGCGAATTCGCCGGAGAGCCGCGAAAGAATGGCGCGGTCGACGCAGATTCCGCGTCGCTCCATTCGCGCCAGCACCACGGGCAATGGCCGCTCCAGCGTCTCATAAACGGTCGTCATGCGTTCGGCGACGAGGCGGGGCTGCAGCACGTTCCACAGGCGCAGGGTGACGTCGGAATCTTCCGCCGAATATTCGGTGGCCTTGTCGAGCGCCACACGGGCGAAGCCGATGAAGCTCTTGCCCTGGCCGGCGACCTCGCTGAAGGGAATCGGCCTGTGGCCGAGAAATTTCAGCGACAGCTCATCCATGCCATGGCCGTTCAGGCCAGCGTCCAGCGTGTAGGAGGCGAGCATGGTGTCCTCGACCGGAGCGACCTCGACGCCATGCTGGGCCAGGACCAGCCAGTCATATTTCACGTTCTGGGCGATTTTCATCACCGAGGGCGCGGTCAGCAGCGGGCGCAACAGTTCGAGCGCCTCGCGCAGCGGAAGCTGCCCCGGCGCAAGCTCGCCGCCGCCAAATAGGTCTTCGACGCCGGGCGACTTGTGGCCGAAGGGAATGTAGCAGGCGCGATTGGGCGCCAGAGCCAGGGACAGGCCGACGAGATTGGCCTGCATCGGATCGAGCGAATCGGTCTCGGTGTCGAAACAGACCGCTCCCGCCTCAAAAGCCTGCGCGACCCACCCTTTCAGCTCCTCCAAGGAGGCGACGCGGACATATTGGCCGCGCTCGACCTGCGTCGCCAGCGCGGCGGTGGCCCGCGCCTTTGCGAGCGCGGCGGGGCTGAGGGCGGCGGCGTTTTCCGGGAGCGCGGCGGGTTCGTCTGGCGCCGCTTCGGCCTTTGGCGGGGCGGCCTCGCCATTGCGGCCTCGCCAGCCTTTCGGTCCGACAAAAGCGGGGTCTGGGTCGATTGCGCCGACATCGACATCGTAAAGTTCGCCGACGCGCCGCGTCAGCGTGGTGAATTCCATCGCCTTGAGGAAGGCGACCAGAGTCTTGCCCTCCGGCTGATGCAGGCCGAGATCCGACAGCGGCGTCTGGACCTTCACATCGTCCACAAGATGAACGAGCTTCTTCGACAGGCGCACCTTTTCGACCACGGCGGGGTCAGTCAGCGTCTCGCGGCGCTTGGTCTGCTTGATTTCGCCGGCGCGGGCGAGCAGCGTATCGAGATCGCCATATTCGCCGATCAATTGCGCGGCTGTCTTGACGCCAATGCCCGGCGCGCCGGGCACATTATCGGTGGAATCGCCGGCCAGCGCCTGGATATCCACCACCTTTTCCGGCGGCGCGCCAAAATAGGCGACGACCTCTTCGCGGCCGATGCGGCGCTCGTCGCGCTCCCCCGAGGCCGGATCATACATCGTGATTCCGGGCCGGATCAGCTGCATCAGATCCTTGTCGGCGGAAATGATGGTCACGTCGGCGCCGGCTTCCGCCGCCTGCCGGGCGTATGTGGCGATGAGGTCGTCGGCCTCGTAAACGTCCTGTTCCACGGGCTCCAGGCCAAAGGCGCGCACCGCCTCGCGGAACAGGGGAAATTGTGGGACCAGATCCTCCGGCGGCTCGGAGCGATTGGCCTTGTAGGCGGGATAGATTTCCTTGCGGAAGGAATTCTCGCTCTTGTCGAAAATAATGGCGAGATGGGTGGGATGCACGCCCGTCGCCCCGTCTCGGACGAATTGCAGCAATTTGGCGCAGAACAGCCGAATGGCGCCGGTTGGCAGGCGGTCCGCTCGGAAATTATATTTCTGATCTTGCCGGATGGACTGGAAATAGGCGCGAAAGATGAAATTCGAACCATCGACAAGGAAGACATGGTCGCCGGGGGCGAGAGGGCGGGCAGCGTCGGTCATGCGCTTTCTTTATCCGGGAACGCGCCGCACGCGCGACGGAGCCCCCTTATACGCCAAGCCGCGCGCCCTCCCAAGGGGTCGCTCACGTGGCGATTGGGGCGGAAAATCGCTTTGCCCAAAATTGCTTTGCCGAAGCGCGATCCATGGGCTAAACAAGGCGCGAAGCACCCGTAGCTCAGCTGGATAGAGCGCTGCCCTCCGAAGGCAGAGGCCAGGGGTTCGAATCCCTTCGGGTGCGCCACTTCGGTACACATCTGCGAACACCTCCGCTGGCGACCGCCTTGCCGGCAATCACTTGTTCCAGCGTCGATTTATCCCCGATGATCCGCACGACGCCGTCGTCGACCTCAATCCGGTCGACGACCGACTGGATGTAGGCTTTGCGGAATGGGATGTCGCCGGAAGTGATGTTTTCCCGCATTGCGCGGCCAAAACGTTCAATCGCCTCCGAATCGAACGCGGTCGGCGCCGCATTGTGCGATTTGATCCGATCGAGCGCGGTTTTGGCGCGGTCGCGGTCAAACTTGAGGCTGGCGAGCCGGTCTTTCAGGATGTCGTCGAGGTCGGTGACGCCGTCCTCCACCATCTTGTAAAGCCGCTTGAGCTTTTCCTCGGCGTCGGTGACTTCCGTTTGCAGGCCCGCAACCCGGCGGTCGACGTCGAGCGCCTTTTCGGCCCGATTCGCCGCGACGGAGGCCAGGATCGCGGTCAGCCGCGCGGGATGGAACAGCCGCTCGTAAAGATGCTCGGTCACCAGATCATCGAGCTTCTGCATCGGGATCGAGCGGCCCTTGCAGGCGACCTTGCCCTGACGGGCGCAGGTCGAGCAGGTGTAGTATTTGTGGACCGCCCCAGACTTGGACGTTCCCGTGCGCAGGGTCATGGCGCCGCCGCAGGAGGCGCAGACGGTGAGGCCGGTCAGAAGAATCGGCCCGGTCACGACGCGCGGCGCGGCGACACGGGGATCGCGGGATTTCAACGAAGCCTGCACCGCCTCGAATTCACCCGTTTCGATGATGGGTGGCACGTCGACGACAATGCGCTCGCCTTCCGGCTTCTGTTGCAGCGTCTTGGCGCAGCGCCTGTTGAAAATCCACTGACCGATATAGACGGTGTTGGTCAGGATTTTATGGACGGTGCCGACGCCGAAAAGGCCGCCGTTGCGGGTGCGATAGCCACGCGTATTGAGCCAGGAGGCGATGGCCTTGATGCCGATCGGCCCGGATTTGCCGTCGCCGAGGCGGTAGAGTCTGAACATGAGCTTGATGGTTTCAGCTTCGACAGCGTCCACGACGAGTTTTTTCTTGATGCGAGCGCCGCGCTTTTCCACTTCCTCGACAGCATAGCCGAGCGGAAGCGGAGAGCCGTTGTAAAAGCCCTGACGAGCGTTCTCCTTCATGGCCCGGAGCACGTGCTTGGAGTTTTCGCGTGACTGATATTCATCGAACAACGCGATGATTTGGCGCATCATCACCTGCGCAGGATCGTCGCCCAGTTCTTGGGTGATCGAGACGAGGCGCACGCCATGTTTCGCGAGGCGGCGCACATACATCTCCAGCCCAAAGGCGTCGCGGAAGAAGCGGCTGAAACTATGCACGACAATGACGTCGAAGGGATGATCGTCGTCGCCGGCGCGCTCGATCATGCGCTGGAACTCGGCGCGGTTGTCGTCGGTGGCGGTCTCGCCGAGATCGGCATATTCCGCCGCGATCTTCCAAGTGCGGGCCTGGCTCCATTGCGTCAGTTGGCGGCGCTGGTCGGGGATGGACAGGTCGCTCTCCGCCTGACGCCCGGTCGAAACGCGGAGATAGAGGCACGCTCGCGTCGCCGCGTCCTGATGCGCTTGATCGTTGCGGATGCGAGCCTCGACATTCATCTCGTGACCTCCGATTTTCTCAAGAACCGTCGGCGTTGCGACTGAGCCGAAGGACGTCAAACGCCGTGATTCTAAGCTGCGCCGCGTCTTTTGCATACGGGTTTTGCTCTAACTGAGCGGAAGAAAGTCCATTGGAGGCAAAGCGTGCGAACACGAAACGGCGCCTTCCAGGCGGCTCCCGAACCAAGTATGCGGCAGGTCATCGGCGCGGGCCAAAAATCTCGTCGAGGAGATCGGTCAACCAGGTCTCGATCACGTCGATTTCGGCGCGCGTCACCGGCGCGGGTTCCGGCCAGTCGTCGACGACTGTCCAAGACGTGAGGTCAGCTTCCGAACGCTCGCCGACGCAGGGCGACGATGTCGACGGGACGCCAGGATCGCCGCTGGCGACGGAACGAAATCGGTCGCGGCAAACTTTGCGGCGGATGGCGCGCGGTTTCGACATGACGACAGAATCGCGCGACCGCTCCAAAACAAGAATGGCCGATGTACGCGCCACAATGCGCCCGGCTGCGACGAGCAAAACAGTCTTCCGCGGGACGGGCCGGAAAAATCGCAGTCGGCCGCGACGGCGCTTCGAGCGCTTTCGTTCCGGTCTTTTCCCAAAAGCGATTTTGACAGCGCGCCGCCAGGATCGCCGAGAAAGACAGCGGTCAGGCCGCCTGCGCGCCAAGGCCGACGGGGCGCTCGACTCGTCGCGACAGGAGCGTGTCGCTGCGCGGCGGACCGCGCCGTTGTTCATCAGCAATAATCGACGGACGACGACCGCGCGAACAGACGCGCACTCGGGTGCGTCGCCGTCTCCCGCCAAGGGGCGAGCTCGCCAACTTGCCTTAGCCGGGCCTGGACGACCTCGGCCGGGTCGACAACGGCCGGCCAAAACCGCGAGCCGGGAAGCGCGGGCGCGTAAGCGCCCGCCTTGACGAGATGGCGGCAGTCCGGCCTGCTGGCTTTGTTCGACAGCGTGTTCATTCGCAAGCACGGTCCAAGACATCGTTATCCGGGACGACGGGCGAGCCTCCTCCCCTTCACGGGGCGCTTTGTCGCCACAACAAGAGTCTGTGCCGGTGAAGGGAGCGCAGAGGGCGACGCATGACGAAGAGAAGCGCGATGACGACAGGCCCGAGGGAACGTGAGGCGGCGAGCCCGCGCGCCTCGATGTCGGCGTGCGCGTCGACCAGACGGGGGAGGCCAAGGGTCGACCGGATCGAGACAGGCCGTCCCCAGCCCCTCTTCGCGGTGATCGGGAGCGGCCTGAGGACGGGATCGACGCGCTGGCGACTGGACGAGCGGACGCAGCCTGCCGGAAGCGGAAATCGTCCTCGCCGCTCACGGCCGAAACGCCGCACATCCCGCCAACTTTTTGAAAACAGTCGTAAAACTACAACGCCGCGAGGTGCGCCGAAAATCCGCACCTCGCGAAAATGCCGCATAACCCCTTGAAACCACACGACCACAGAACGGCGCACCTCGCGGCCCTTTATCCTGCCTTCTTAATCGGTCGTGGGCGGCGCATTCTCACAAGATTCGCATGACGTTCGATCCACCGCGACATCATTCGCTGGGTCACCCAAAACGACGATGCGGCGCCATGGCCGTCCGGCGTCGGGTCGTTGCGCGGTTCGTTGGCGCTCGGCGACAACGAGATCGGGCCGATTGCGCGCCGCCCAGTTGCCGTCGGGGCGCATCGCTATCGAACTCGCGCGGCGACCGCGACCTAATTTCTGCGTTGCCGAAGCATCGATCCAGCGCGCCATTGCAAACAAGGCAGCGCCTACCGCATGGTCGCCAGTCAGCGTTGGTCAACCTGCTGCGGCGCCAATTCTTTTCCAGATGGAGCCGGTCGTTGCGACGCGCGTCCGACGGTTGGCCTCGTCGCCCGCGAACGTCGGGTCGCCGTCGAAACGTGCGGGCGACGGTGGTCTGGCTGCGCGATCGCCGCGCCTTTTCGTCTCGTTCGAGTCAGCATCGCGAGTGCAGCCGCAGCGGTCGAACAAGCGCGCCGGATGACAGTAGCATGCGACGAATGTTCCGTCGTCCGCCTGCATGAGGCGGCGTCATTTTGTTGTTGTGTCGCGTTGCGCAAAAAAATCGTTTGAACGTCGCCAAGCTGCTGCACGCCTATGATAACGAGCGGCGGACACGCGCAACAATCCCCAGCGAATCGAAGCATTCCGAAATGCTGCGTATTGCTGCGTATTGCTGCGTTTTGATGCGTTTTGATGCATTTTGTTTCACTCACACCGGTGCATCTCGGATGCAGCGTCCCTTCAGGGTTTCGCTTTTTGCCAAATTGGCTCTGATGCCCCGCAATGGTTTCACTGGTTTGAATCGAAACTATCGCTTTTTGCTGTGAGGGCGCGATCAGGCCTATCACACCGTACACCGCCTCGCGGTTGCGGGGCTGGAACACGCTGTCGCCCTCCTTGGCGAACGACTCGGCGCTTTCGCCACCGCGTCCCACGAAGCCGCGACTTTAGAGTTGTTCCGTCTTGACGAGATCACTCACCGCCAAGCAGCAGACCAAAGAAGCCGCACCCGGCGATAGACGCCGCTCGGACTATCGAAACAAGATATCGACGCCTGATCGGCGAATGGACGTGCGGCTCTTCACTCGACTGACGAATGACATTTTAAAGAAGGCCGAGAACCATGTCTACGCGGTCGCGATGCACATGATTTATTACAATTTCGTTCGCGTTCATTATAAGTTGTGCATGTCTCCGGCCATGGCTGCAAGCATCGCTGATCGCCTTTAGGAAGTCGTGGACTGTTGCCCATTTTCAAGATGCCTACCTGCCGCTCCTTGCCGCCGCTTGAACGCGGTTTGGGGGTCAGGCTCGATCTGAACCTGAAGCTCAAGCCTGACGGGCTCTGATGGGCGGATTCCAGTCGTAGTCCATGGGGCCGCTGATGGCAGAGTTGGCGACGACCGCCGGCTGGCAAGCGTCCACCATTTTGAAGGCGCGTCAGGACGATTTGCGTCGGCGACGTTTCAGCGTCGAGCGACGCGCGCGTGCTCGGTGCAAAGCTCGCCGGCTTGTCGCCAATCTTGCCAAATTGCCTGTTGCGCGGCCTTCAATGAAAGTTGACCTTGGTAGACACGCGACAATAGACAGGCTTCGATTTCGTCCTTCGCGCGCGATTCGGCAATGGGCTGGAGCGCAAGATTACGCCGTTCAACCGGATGGCCGGCAAGCACCAGCGGAATTCGATGATCTATGGTCCATCGGTTGAGGTGCTCCAATGGCTCGCCGATCGCCGCCAGCATTTCGGCTTTGATCGTCCGTATGGTCGAACCATACGCCGGAAACATCTGTGTCCAGCTTGGCCGACAAATCGTCTCGCCAATGTTCGCTTCAGTCACGTCATGATTTACCGGCAGACCATCCCCCGCAAAGGCAGGAAGCGCCAAGGCGGCGAGCGCCGCCAGCGTGAATGGGGCCTCCCGTGTCATAATCCGACCGCCCCGAAATGCTCACGTTTGCTGACTTGCTTCATGGCGCGTTCGTTGTGTTCATAAAGCGCGGGCGCGAGATCTGGACGTTGAAGGCAGCATCGGTAGGTCGCGCCCAGCGCAGGCGGCCGCCTAAACGTTATGCTGGACTACGCGGTTAGGGCCCTTGCCGCCGTTCTGAGAAGGAAGACACTATCACGATATCGGCCAGCCGTGAAAATCTGCCTTTGCGGGCGAATGAGCGACGATGATGGCTCGCCCCCCGGTTGGGTAGTGGAGCCACCGCGATGTCGCTTTTTTTAGATCGGATCGCCTTCGCTGAAACTTCCCGACAACGCCGGATTTCAGGGATTGCGGCGCGAGAAATCGAGCGGATAGGCGGCGCTGCGCGCGTCGATCATGGGATCCGCAGCATCGATCCCCGCCGTCACGGCGCCCGGCAGGAACAGCAAGGACTTCTCGGCCGCCGCGCTGTCGGCCGCCGCCTTGGTGATTTCGATCGTGCCGAGATCGACCGTACGGCGGCTGTCGGGCCACGCGATTGACGGATCCTCGATCTTGTCGCCAGACTTAGCGATCTGCGCGACCATTTCGAGCTTGACCGGCTCATGCGTGACGCGGTCGCGAATCTCCTTGCCGAGATAATCGGCGTCCGCCTTCGCCGCCTGGTCCGCCGGCATGATTTGCGTCCCGCCGGCCGGCAGGAACTGATAGCGGACGTAGGCGACATCGCCCTTGGCGTTGGTGAATTTGAAGCTGTTGACGCCATAATAGGGCAGCGTCGCATAGCTGACGGGCAGCGGCTTCGGCGTCGTCAGGAAAGTCTTGGCGATCGGATGCGTGCCGAGAAATGCGTCGAGCGGCGTCGGCTTGGGCGCGTCGGGGCCGCTGGCGGCGAGCGCGAGCAGCAACGCGCGGAATTCGTCCGTCGTCGCGACCGGGAAGCCGTTGAAGGAATGCGCGACAATATCGGTCTCGCCTCCGCCGGGAAGGTGGAACTTGATCGCCAGTCCATGCGGGCGCGCCATCCCATCCGTATCGGGAATGGTGGGAACGCCTGCGAAATCCGAGAAGCGGATCGTCACTGGAACCGGCGTCTTCTGCAGGTGAACCGCCTTGCTGACGCTCGCAGCGGCCGGGTTGGGCGTGAACACGCCTTCCAGCACGACACCCTTTGCGTGCACGGCGCGGAAGCCCGGATGCTTGCCGAACACGCCGTTTATCGCCTCGACCATTTGCTCGGGCGTCGAACTTGTGGGCGCGGCCTTTTCCTGTGCGGCCGCGACTCCCGCGCCGACAAAAACCGCGACCGCGGATATGGCGGCATGCTTTCTGAGTTCACTGACCTTCATGCGAACCTCCCAATTTTCTTGAATGCTTGCCGCAATGATATCATATAGGCCAATTATGCCCATCGTAATTGTTGTAATTAATTTGTCAGCCCTTCCCGCCTTTGAAGCACGCGTCGGCGCTGCGTCTTGCGAGCGGCATTCTCAGGCAATTCAGGCTGACGAAATGGCTTATATTGCCAAACCGACCTGAGTCGGAGGGGCCAACTGGCATGACGACAAGAGCCAAGATTCTGGCGGCCATCCAGCGTGAGCCGCTCACTGTCGCCGAAGTCTGCCAAAAACTCGGCGTGACGCGCAACGCCGTCAATGTGCAACTGAAGCAGCTTGAAGCGTCGGGGCTGGCGCGGGCGGCGGCGACGCGTCAGGGCGACGGCGCCGGAAAGCCGGCGCTCGTCTATGAAGCGACCGCCGGGAGCGAGGATTTCGCTTCAGGGGCCTACAAGCCATTTTTGCTCGGTTTGCTGGAGGTGATGCGCCAAACAATGTCGGCGGATGCTCTTGGTGAATTGCTCGAAGAGACTGGTCGGCGCCTGGCACGGCAGGCGGGCCTATCGAATCCGCCCAACTTCGAAACGGGACTGCGGGCGGCAATGGCGGTCGCGGATTCTCTCGGTGCGAGCACCGAAACGGCACCGAGTGAGAGCGGCGTCATGGTGCGCAACTATAGTTGCCCGGTGGCCGGCGCAGTGCGTGGCGAACGCTGCGTTTGCCGCGCGATCGCCGCATTCTTCTCCGAGGCGACCGGCCGGCCTGCGACCGAGATGTGTCTGCGTGAAGGCCGTGTGATTTGCCAATATCTGATCGCTCGGGACTGAAGCGGAGAATGCGATCGCCAGAACAGAGCCTGTTTATGATCGAGGGCAATCAGAGGGCGAGGTCGTCCATACGGGGGGCAAACCAAGCCGATCCTTGTCATTGGCGCGCACCGACAACAGTCCCGCCGCTCTGCGCTCGGGCGTGGCGCACACATAGAAATAGTCCCCTAGGACGCGGTCTTAAGTCCCGTTGACCTGCCACTGCAAAGTTCCTCCACGAGCGATTAGAGTCCGGCCTGACGAAGGACGGACAGATGAAGCGTGCACGATTCACGGAAGAGCAGATTATCGGCGTGTTGAAAGAGCATGAGGCGGGCGCCAAGACCGTCGATCTCGCTCGCAAACACGGCGTTTCGGAAGCGACGTTGTACAATTGGAAGTCGAAGTACGGCGGCATGGACGTCTCCGAAGCCAAGCGCCTGAAGCAACTCGAAGACGAAAACGGCAAGCTGAAAAAGCTCTTGGCCGAAGCCATGCTCGACGCGTCCGCCCTTCGTGAGCTTCTGTCAAAAAAATGGTAGGGCCCGCCGCCAAGCGCGAGGGTGTCGCGCATCTGCGAGCCGTGATGGGCTTGTCGGAACGGCGGGCCTGCACTCTTGTCGACGCCGATCGCACGATGATCCGCTACCAGTCGCGCCGCGCGCCCGACACTGAGCTGCGCGGGCAAATCCGCGACCTGGCCAACGAGCGCAAGCGCTTCGGCTATCGGCGGCTTTTCATCCTTCTGCGTCAGGGCGGCGAGCCGTCCGGAATCAACCGGATCTACCGGCTTTATCGCGAGGAAGGGCTCACCGTGCGCAAACGCAGGGCGCGGAGACGCGCCGTCGGCACGCGCGCGCCGATTCTCGTCGAAGCGAAGGCCAACGCCCGCTGATCTTTGGATTTTGTCCACGATCAGTTCGCCAGCGGGCGGCGGTTCCGCATTTTGAACATTGTCGATGACGTCACCCGCGAATGTCTGGCGGCAATTCCTGACACGTCGATTTCGGGACTCCGCGTCGCGCGCGAACTGACGGCGGTGATCAAGCGGCGCGGCAAGCCCGGCATGATCGTCTCGGACAACGGAACCGAGTTCACGTCGAACGCCATGCTGTCCTGGGCGCAGGAGCACCAGATCGTCTGGCATTTCATCGCACCGGGAAAACCCATGCAAAACGGCTTTTGCGAGAGCTTCAACGGTCGCATGCGCGACGAACTACTGAACGAGACACTGTTTCTCGGGCTCGATCACGCTCGGGCGAAGATCGCGAACTGGGTCGCCGATTACAACTGCGCAATAGAACACCCATCTGTCTATGTGGTTGAAGGGAATAGATTTTGCTGCGCTGGATCCGATCCTGCGGGGTATTTGGGGTTCAGGCGCGCGCGTTCGGTGATTGATCGGGCTGTTGGCGCAGCCAAG
>NZ_JAGRPM010000008.1 GCF_019449565.1 Rhodoblastus sp.
ATCGGGCCGCAGAACGAGATCTGGGTTTTGCAGCTCTACGCGGACCCGCGCGGTGCGCGTCTCGCGGTTGATCTGCGGATAAATCAGGCTGACCGTGCCGGTGAAAGACCGCTCGGGCAGGCCGCGTGCATGGATGGAAACGGCCTGTCCGGGTTTGATTCTGGCGTAGTCACGCTCCGAAACATCGATGAGCGCCCATATGACGGAAATATCGGCGATCTTGAACAACGGCTGGCCCGCGTCGGCCTTCATGCCCTCGATCGCCATCCGTTCGAGAACGATCCCGTCGCGCGGCGCGGGCCAGCCGATCGTGAGCGGAATTTTGCTGGAGCTCTTGATTTCGGCGACGACATCGGCCGGAACGTCGAGCACCTCCAGGCGCGTGCGCGCGCCGTCATAGCCTGGGTTGGAATGATATTGCGCGGCGGCTGCGGCAATTTCGGGCGAAAACAGGCGTACCAAAGTCTGGCCCTTCTTCACCAGGTCGCCGGTCGTGACATCCGCAACTTTCTCGATAAATGCGGCCGAGCGCGTCGCCACGACCGCAACACGGCGTTCATCAAGCTGAATCGATCCCGGAACCCGAATTTTCGACACGATAATCTGGCTCTGGACGAGCTCGGAACGTACGCCGGTGCGCTGCACCTTGCCGGGGGCGATCTTGATCGTGGAAGAATCCTCGTCCTCGCCTTCATAGACGGGCCGGTAATCCATGCCCATCGCGTCCTTCTTCGGAACGGGAGAAATATCCGCCAGCCCCATAGGGTTACGGTAGTAGAGGATGCGCTTCCTGGCCGGTTCGGGCGGCGTCTTGGGCGTGGGCGTGCGCGTGGCCTCGGCGGCGGCGCCGATCGGCGGCAGCAGAGCGGCGATGTCGGCTGGCCGCACGGGCAGGAAATCCATGCCCATCGAATCCTTCTTTGGCGTCGCCGAAACTTCCGGCCCACCCATTGGGTCGCGCCAGAACAAGGGCTCCTGCGTTGAAGCGGACGGACTTGCAGGCAATTTGGACAAGAGCGGCAGGAGCATGGAGCGGCGGACGGGCGCAAAATCCATCCCCATGCCGTCCTTTTTCGGCCCCTTGGAAAGATCCGCTCCGCCCATGGCGTCACGATAGAAGACGACGGGGTCCTCTTGTGGATCGGCGGCGGCGCCCGCCGACCAAAACTTGACAGCAGAAGGAAACAGGGGCTCGGCGAATGTCGCCGCCAGGGCGACGCCTCCCGCGAGGGCGCAAGCGCCCAGCAGACGAAGGGACGGGGGCATGATTGTCGATCTCCAGCCGGTAATCCGGCGTTCGCGTGAAGTCGTGGGGCGTCCGCCGGTCGATTGGCGGCAGGCAGCCGGTGAAAGTCACGGCTTCAAGCGATGGGAGGTCGTAAATCCGGAGATAGGGGCAGGGTGGGAATCGTGGCGTCACTCAGTGCCGGCAGGAAAACACGAGTGAAAGTTCGCACGGAAAAAACAGCGACGCATGTTGACAAAGTGGGCTGCACCGCGAAGCAAACGCCTGTCGTGCAACACTTCGAGGCGGCTCCTGAATCATCCGCGCCGCCCTGAGGCTGGTGCATCATCATGTTGGCGCAATGATGTTGGGTTTTCGCCGCCACAGCCCCGCTTGTTCCCGTGGCCAGCAGGCCCACGAGAGCAAAAACGGAAAGAAAGACGCGAATCCAACGAACCATCGACACTGCTTCCGAACGGTCTGACGACACTATCGTCGTTCACGCTCCAACCATCCATGATCTACATCACGATCAACTCGACTGTAAGCGGCAATTTTGTCAAAAAACCAATCGCCCTTCACGAGGCGTGAATTGGCGACGAAGCGAGGAACGATGATGGCCATCGAATGCGGTATAATCGCCCAAGCGCTGGCGCTGCTCCTGAGGCTGTAATTCGGCGTCCTGACGCTCGTTTCTGGAACTGCTCGACAAAGCGCTGCTCAACCGCATTTGTGAAGTCGCCGACATCACCTTCGGCGCGCCATAGATTGGCCGGGCTTTCAGGGCGGCGCCCTTCTTGTGACGACCTCGGCAAGCACCGTGCGCTTTGCCGAAGAAACCACAGGTCCGCTCAAAACAGCGAACGCCTACGCGCAACACATCGGGGAAGACGTGATCGCCGACCTCTGGCTCGAAGAGAAGCGAGTCGCCTTGGTCGCGGCCGCCGAGGGGGTGCGACAGCGCTTGCAGCGTTTTTCCTCAGACAGCGCGCCCACCGACCCGCGCGGATTTTCAGATGGGCGCCAGCGGACGGCGAAGCCGGTGGCGCCGCTGCTCATCGTGCGGCATGAGTTTCGATACGATTTGCTTGATTCCGACATCAGAGCGGCGAAAATGCGCCGTTGCTTGGGTCGTTCGATTCGAGTCGCTCATTTGGCACGCGAGCTTCACCATGACGACCGACGCGGAAGCCGATCACGACAACGACGTCTACAAGCAGGCGCTGCACGAAGCACAGGTGGAGCTGGTCAAATTCCAGCGACACGTCATCGCCAGCGAGAGGAAGATTCTGGTCATTCTCGAAGGGCGCGACGCGGCCGGCAAGGACGGCGCCGCCAAGCGCATTGTTGAACATTTAAGCCCGCGGGAGACCCGGATCGTCGCGCTCGGGAAGCCCTCGAGCCGCGATGAAAAAGCCTGGTATTTTCAGCGGTATGTCGAACACTTGCCTGTCGCCGGCGAAATCGCGATTTTCAATCGCAGCTGGTACAATCGCGCCGGCGTCGAACGCGTCATGGGCTTCTGCACCGAAGACGAATACGAACAGTTTATCCGTGCGGCGCCGATTTTCGAGCAGCTGCTCGTTCATTGCGGCCTCACCATCATTAAATATTATCTCGATATAAGCCGCAAAGAGCAGAAGAAGCGCCTCGACCGCCGCCGGGAAGACCCGCTGAGGCAATGGAAAATCAGCCCAGTCGACGAAAAGGCAGTGAAACACTGGAAGGATTATTCGGCGGCGCGCAACGAGATGTTCCGGCGCACCCACAGCGTTTTCGCGCCTTGGACGATCATCCAGGCTGACGACAAGAAGGAGGCGCGGCTCAACATCATCCGCGACCTGCTCTCGCGCTGCGTTTATCACGGTAAGGCAGGCCACGGCCCGCTTCCCGATCCCAATCGCGTGTTTCAATTTGACGAGACGCTGCTGACCAACGGCGGGCTGGAGCCCTAACGGAAGCGCGCTTAGGCCCCTCGAATGTAAACCTGCGCCGTGTTAGCCGGTTATCGCCGGTCACAAGGCGTGACGACGCTGGGCGCCGTCAAGGCGCGCGCGCCGCGCCCGGCGATCAAATGCTTGTTGGCGGCGGCGATGACGAGCCCGTAGTTGCCGCACAGCCTTGGCGATCCTCTTTGCGTTCGGTTCGGGGTGTGGGCGCAGCGGGGGCGAATGGGTTGTTGTAAATAGCGGCGAAGGCCACCTCCTCGAGGCCATCGCGCCAGACCCGGGCCGTCTCCAACAGGTGCGACGCCTCCGCGATGACCGCCCGTTCTTGGGCCAGCCATGGGGTCGATGCGGCGACGGGATGGCGCTGCGCGCGGACGGATTCGGCCAGGAGCTCGACGCAGCGCATTGGCGGCAAGAATTGCGCCGACAACAGAAAACGGCTCATCCGCATCGGATGCGCCCAGCGCAGAGCATTCGCGCTCCAAGGGGTCGAGAACGCCTTTACCAAGGGGCTGACGAAAGCGGAGTAGAGGGCGTCCAGCGTCTGCGAGACGGCTTCGACGCGCTCGAAGGATCGCACCGGATGTTCGAAGCGCAGGTCCGCGACCTCGCGCGGCTCGAAGCGGACGGCGTATTTCGGCTTATGACAATCTTGATCACCACTCGGATTGTCGATCTTCATTTCGTAGAGCCCCGGCGCCAGCGCATCGATCTCGGCGAGGCTTTCCAGAATGGCGCGGTGCTCTAGGCGGGCAATCGAGGCCGAAACGAAGATGCCGAGATGGCCGACATGCGAGTTGATCAGATAGACGATCCGCTGCCCGGCCGCGACCAGATCGGCGGTATCCTTGTAGACGGCCGGAATCCAGCCGAGCGCCTGGTGGGGCGGAGTGATGTTGTCGCCGTAGGACGCGAAGATCACCAGCGGATTCCTGATCTTGCGCAGATCGGCGAAGCAGCCGGCGCAAATCCGGAACTGTCCGCGTTCGAGCTGGTCGCCGATGAACAGGTTTCTGACGATCGCGCCGATTTCCTCGCCGCCGAGGCTATGGAAGCCGCCCCACCACCGTTCGAAATCGAGGAAGCGCTCGCGCTCGGAGTCGACCTGAGTGAAGAGTTGAGCGTATTTGTCCCAAACCGCGTTGCCGGGCTTCAGCGTCTCGAAATTCTGCGCGAGCCAGGCGCCGTCGAAGCGGCCGTCGCCGAGATCGGCGAGGAAATGGGTGAGCCACACGCCGCCGAGAAGACCGCCGGCGAGGCGAGCCGGATTGACGCCCGATTCTCCCGACCAATACGACAGCGGCGAACCGTTGAGAACGGCGGGTCCGACGAGGCCATGGCAGTCCGCGGAAAGCAGGGCAATCGCCCAGCCGGCCTGACAATTGCCATAGAGAATCGGCGCCTTGCCCGGATGTCGTCGGGCGACCTCCTCGATGAAACGCCGCAAGGCGTGCAGCACGTCTGCAAGCGTCTGGCCCTTGCACGGCTCTGGAAAGAAGATGACGAAATAGACCGCATGGCCTTCGCGCAACGCCATCCCGACCTCGGAATCGCGTTTGAATCCGCCGATCCCCGGTCCATGACCGGCGCGTGGATCGACAATCAGCACGGGCGGCTTGTTGTCGTCGACGCAGTCACTGGCGCGACATCCCGGGGCCTCGGTGATCCGGAGCAGCGCGTAATTGGCCGGCCGCTCGAAGACGCGCGCATCAACGAGCATTTCCCATTTGAAGTCGAGCAGCGCCGGAAGGCCGAGCCGCTCGTGTTCGAGGAAATTGTCGGCGCGCTGGCGCAACGCGTCCCAGAACAGCACGGTCCGCTCGGCGAAGTCTCGGGCATAGGCCGGGAAATCGCCGAAATCGGGGCGCTCGGCGGGGACCGGGGGTGGTAGTTCAATTACACTGGCCGTAGCGTCGAGCGACGAGACGTGGGTTGGCGCAACGGCCCGGAGAATAGGCTCTTCCGTTCGTTTGGCGCTCAATGTTTTCTTCGCCGTCGCCATGTTCGTGCTCCTTCAAAGCGCCGCGCGCAACCAAATCACTTCTTGTTAGCCGGAGCCGGCAAACCAGCTCCGGAAAGTTTCGGGATGAACGCGGGCGTCTTTTCCATATAGGCCCGATAGGCGTCGCCGAATTCGGCGAGCGAGACTTGCTCCTCGCGCCGCACTATTTTCCCATTCCGGGCATGGGCTCGGTTTTCATCTGCCCCGGCTGCATCGATCCGGCGCCCATCGACGCTCCGCCCATCTGGCCCGCCCCCATCATCCCGCCGGGCGACATTCCCGGCATCGCCATCATGCCCATTCCCATATGCGGACCGAGCAACTCGTCGGCCGTCTTTTTCTGCTCGTCCGACAAGGCCGCATAAAGCGGAACGACGGTCGCCTTGATGGCCTTTAGGCCGTCGAGACGGGCCGTGAGCCAGCGCTCTTGCTGATCGATACGATCGATCACGGTCGGCGGCTGCTGAGCCGAGCCCTGAGCCATCATCGAGCCGCGCAGATCGGCGAGCTTTTGCGCATGGGCCCGCAGCGCATCGGCGAAGGCGTTCCAGGCGCTCGTCTGTGCGTCGGTGATCTTCAGCTCGGCGCGGAGGAAAGCGATATGGCCTTCGACATGGTCGATCGCCCCCATCGCCTCCATGCCGGAGCCGGCCATCATCATCCGCATCATGCGCATCATATCCATGCCCATTCCGCCGCCCATCATTTTCATCATGGACGCCCCTCCCATCCCGCCTTGGGCGGGCGGAGCAGCGGTCGGCGCGGGCGCGGCCGAAGGCGCTTCGCTCTGCGCCGGATGATGCGCATCGTGGTCCGCCGGACTCTGGGCCCAGGCGAGGGGGGCGATCGCCAGCAGGCCAAAGGCCAGCGGCAGAGTTTTGAGAGCCATTTTCATCGTTTCCTCTCCTCTTTGGCCGGCGAAGCCCGCGAAATTGCGCCCTCGCCGGAAGCTCTTCGAAAATGTCGGCGTCAAGGTCGCACTAAGCTGCGGCCTTCGTCCCGGGCGCCGACGTTTGCATGAAGTCGTGTCGAGTCCGCTGATGCGGGTTTCGCAGCCGGGCGCGCCGCCGGTTGAACAGCGGCGCATCGATTCCCGTGTCACCGTCGATGATCGTAAGAAAAGTTCACGAGCACAGGCTGCTCCGCGCCGGCTCGTTGAATGGTCAAAGCGACCGTGTAGAGATCGGCCCCGGGCAGGTCGAAGAACCCGCCGTAACTGATCGTGTCCGCGATCTCCATCGGCTCGAGCTTTTTCTTCGCGCCCACGAGGCCAAGCCCGGAAATCTGCGCCGTCACCACCGCATCAGTGACACGCTTTCCCGTGCCGGTTTCAAAAACCGCGACCACCACATGATATTCGTGACGACCGCTTGGCGCCCCGCCGTGCATCGTCTGCTCGGCGTGGCTCGGCAAATGGCCTTTCACGATCTCAGCGGGCGCCACGCCAAGATAGACAGCCAATCCGTCCGCGACCTTGTATTCCGAGTCCTCGGCGGCGGTCGCCGTCTTGCCTGACAACATGGCGAATGCGCCAAGCGTCAGGATTGCGGCGCCGAGAGATCTTTTCGACCAGAGCAAATTGCTCATTGTGAGTTGCTCCTGTTTTGTCGAGTTTGAGGGTATTGAAAATCTGCCGGCTCTTATCGACGCGGCTGTCTGTCCGGCGCATTCCCGCCGAACAGGCGATCGAGGCGCGGGAAGAAGCCCGGCACGTCGGCCATGTAAGTCCGATAGGCGTCGCCGAACTGTTCGATCGAGGCCTGCTCCTCGCGCCGCGCGAGCCGGGCATAGACCCAGGTCATGACCGGGAACATCAGCAGGGTCGGGATTGTCGGCCATTGCAGTAGAAAGCTGAGCATGATGGCGATGAAGGCGACATATTGCGGGTGGCGGATCTTGGAGTAGGGCCCGCTGGTCGCGACCTTTCCCGCCCGCTGCGCGTCATAGAGTATCTGCCACGAATAGCCGAGCAGGACGATTCCGGCGCCGATCAGCAAGCTGCTCAAAATGTGCAGCACGCTGAAATGCGGATTCCCTTTTAGCCCGAAAAGCGTCGACCAGAGGTGCCCAGTGTCGTGCGACATCAAATCAAGCCCAGGATATCGTGCCGCGAGCCACCCCGACAGGAAATAGATTGTCAGCGGAAATCCGTACATTTCGGTGAACAGCGCCAGGACGAAGGCTGAGAACATTCCTAACTCGCGCCAATTCTTCTTCCAGCCGCCGACGCTGTAGGTCGTGGCGAAAATGATGAAGAAGAGGGTGTTGATGATGACAAGCGACCAGAGGCCGTAAGCGGGAGCATCGTGTGTCATGGCTGGGCGTCCTTCGTCGAAGCCCTGTCGCCGGCGGGTCCGGCGTTTTGGTCGTGGCCTTGATGGCCGCCGTGACCGCCATGTTTACCATGCATGAACAGGTGCATCAGCGGACAGGCGAGGAGAAAGGCGAATGGCAGGAAACCGAACAAATGCGCGGTGTGCTCAGTGACGAGGTAGAAGGCGGCGATCGCCAGGAAGCCGATCAGAACCCATCCGGCCGGCGTCTTCAGAAAGGGACGCTGATCGGCAGGTGGCTCGAAATGGTCGTGATGTTGGGACATGGGATTCTCCGCTAGTAGTGTGCGATAAGTTGGATGCCGGCTTTTCGCCTGAAGCGCGGCGTTTTCAGGAAGTTCCGAGCCTCCCGCGATTCCATCTGATCGCGGAACGCTCAAACGGGAGGGCTCCCTGCAACGAATTCCCTGCCGCCTTCAGCGTTTCGGGAGCCTGCCGCTTCGGCGCCTCTTTCGGAACACCGAGGCGGCGTTCCTCCGGCAAACGGGACTGGCTCGCCCGGCGTCAAGCTTAATGACGCATGTGAATATCGATGATTCTCACGACTCCTTTATTCTTGGCGACCTCGATTTCGACCGGATCGCCCTTGCGCAACATCGAAAGATGGGTGGCGTCGGTAACAGGGAAGGTCATGGTTTGCGCCGGCATGTGGATTTTCGGAATCGCTCGCTGCGAGAAGGTTAGCGCCCATCCCGGGACGTCGGCGTTTATCACACGTACCGAGACCCAGAGCGGCGCTCCCTCATCCGCTTTGTCCGTGCGGATCTGCTGCATCAATGTCAGCCATTGCGATTGGTTTAATTCCATGGCGTACGCGGGCGCGGCGGCCGTCATGGCCAGCACAAGACCCAGCGCGATGCGCGATTTTGCCTTCAACATCTGATTCACCTGCAATTTGAGTCCGCGTTTTGCGGGGCTTCGGGGAATCTCAGGCGCCTTCGCGCCTGTGGGTTGTGATCAGCGTTTTGGCGTTTCGCGCCGCCGAGCCCCGCCGGAAGGGAAAGTCACAGCTCCTGAATTGCTGCTTTCGCGACCAACCATGGCAATGACGCATGTATGTCTGCGCGCAGACCCTGGTCGATCTCCGCCGCGGTGGCACGCGCTCTGGTTTGACCCCATCGGGGGACGGCGGGCTTGCGATCGAAGTCGGTCATGATCATCACTCCTGGTGCGGCGTGGCCCGTTCGCTAAGTCCAACTTCAACGCCCAGCGGAACTTCGGCTGTGCGCCGCCCTCCAAATCCAAAATGGACCGCGGGGGCGGCGTCCCTGGGACGGGCGGCCGGCTTCACGATCGCCAATGGGGATCGCAGCCAGCGCGCCTTATGCGAAGCCTAATGCTGCATGCGAAAATCGATGATTTTCACTTCGCCATTCACATTGCTGAGCTCGATCTCGACCGGATCACCCTTGTGCAACATCGCAAGATGCGTGGGGTCGGTCACAGGGAAGGTCATCGTCATCGCCGGCATGTGGATTTTCGGAACCGCCCGGTGCGAGACGGTCAGCTTCTGTCCCGGCACGTCGGCGTTTTTCACACGCACAGAAACCCAGAGCGGCGTTCCAGGAGCCGCTTTGTCGGAGCGAATCTTCTCCATCATTTGCAGAAATTGCGGCCCGCCCATGTTCATGGCGAAAGCGGGCGCGGCGGTCGCCATGGCGAGCGCAAGAGCCAGAGCGATGCGTGATTTGGACTTCAACATTTTATTCTCCTGTGATTGAGACCGCACCCTGCGGGCCTTCGGGGAATCTCAGGCGCCTTCGCGCCAACGGGGTGTGATCGGCTTTTTTTTTGCGTTTCAAGCCGTCGAGCCCGCCGAAAGGGAAGGCCACAGCTCCTGAGTTACAGCACTCATGACCGATAGTGGTTACGATATACGTATCGTGTGCGCATTTTGCCAGGATATCATTGATATGAATCAATAATACATAGTTTAATTTTATGATATATTTTGGCACACTTACGTATTTACTGTTTTTATACAGTATTATCGCGTTTTTTATTATCGTTTTATATTGCACGACGACACTCATGGGTAGTCATACGGCAAAGAACTTCGGAAGCGCGGCGGCTTTCGGGGCGGCAAGTGATCGACGCCGACCAAGGTTTGTGACGAACTGGCCACGACAGGCGCGGCGTGGCGCCAGACAACCATCGCTATGTTTTGCTCCATCGCCAGGAAGTCGACGCAAAAAAGCGCGCACGACGTCATCAATGCGCATTTGGAGCAATCGTCGCCGGGACATTCTGGACAGCAGGGCGAATGATCGGCCATGCCGATCACCTGGCCTTGCAGCATCGCGCCATGCGCGAAACCCGCCGACGGCGCCAACAGCAGCCCCAGAATAGCGAAACTCAGGAGCACTCGCCGAATGGCCGGGAGAAACCGCAAGTCGGAGCACCACATCAGCGGGGCCTCCATTAAGGCGCGCAGCGGTTCAACGAGCGAACTGCCTCGCGCCCGCCAGCTCGACAGACAATTTCGACGCGGGCCCATCACAACTTCACACGACGCAAGCGCGCCGCATTGGTGATGACGCTGACCGATGACAGCGCCATCGCCGCCGCGGCGATGATCGGCGAAAGCAGAATCCCGAAGAACGGATAAAGCACGCCGGCTGCGACCGGCACACCGAGCGCATTGTAGACAAATGCGAAGAACAGGTTCTGCCTGATATTGCCCATCGTCGCCTGCGACAGCCGCCGCGCCCGAACGATGCCGGTGAGATCGCCCTTGAGCAGCGTCACTCCAGCGCTCTCGATCGCCACGTCGGTTCCCGTTCCCATCGCGATGCCGACATCGGCTGCGGCCAAGGCCGGCGCGTCATTCACGCCGTCGCCGGCCATGGCGACCACACGTCCCGCTGCCTTGTGCCGCTGGACGACGGAACTTTTTTGCTCCGGCAGCACCTCCGCTTCGACATCGTCGATCCCGAGCCGGCGCGCGACCGCTTTCGCTGTCGTCCAATTATCGCCGGTCAACATCACGACCTTGACCCCGGCCGCCTTCAACGCGGCGAGCGCTTCGGGCGTCGAGGCTTTCACCGGGTCGGCGATCGCCAGCGCGCCGGCGACGCGGCCGTCGATCGCAGCAAAAATCGCCGTCGCGCCGTCTTGACGCAGCCGTTCCGCCGCTTCCGCAAGGGGCGCCGTATCGATCGACTGCTCTTCCAGGAAACGCGCATTGCCCAGAACGATGCGGCGGCCGTCGACCGTCCCGAGCGCGCCGCGGCCGGTCGGCGAGTCGAAAGCTTCGACCGGCGCAAGCGTGAGGCCGCGTGCTTTCGCCGAGGCGACAATGGCGACAGCCAGCGGATGTTCGCTCGCCACCTCCACGCTGGCCGAAAGGCGCAGGACTTCGGCCTCGTCAAAGCCGTCTGCGGTCACGAGCGCGGTGACGGCCGGCTTGCCTTCGGTCAGCGTACCGGTCTTGTCGACGACGAGCGTATTGACCTTCTCCATTCGCTCCAGCGCCTCGGCGTTCTTGATCAGCACGCCGGCTTGCGCGCCGCGGCCGACGCCGACCATGATCGACATCGGCGTGGCGAGACCCAGGGCGCAGGGACAGGCGATGATCAGCACCGCCACGGCGGCGATCAGCCCATAAGAAAAGCGGGGCTCCGGGCCGAATACCGACCAGGTGGCGAAGGCGAGCGCTGCGATGAGGATGACCGCCGGCACAAACCAGCCCGAGACTTCGTCCGCGAGACGCTGGATGGGCGCGCGCGAGCGCTGCGCCTCGGCGACGAGTTGGACGATCTGCGCCAGCATCGTATCGCGCCCGACTTTTTCCGCCGCGACGATCAGGCCGCCGCTCTGGTTGATCGTGCCGCCGATCACTTTCGCTCCGATTTCTTTGGTGACAGGCATGGATTCGCCGGTCACCATCGACTCATCGACGGCGCTGCGGCCCTCGACGACGACTGCGTCGACCGGCACTTTCTCGCCCGGCCGGACACGCAAGCGGTCGCCGACGGCGACCGTTTCGAGACCGACTTCCTCCTCGCCGCCGTCGGCTTTAATGCGCCGGGCGGTTTTTGGAGCAAGGTCGAGCAAAGCGCGGATCGCGCCGCTCGTCGTCTCGCGCGCCCGCAATTCCAGGACCTGGCCGAGCAGCACCAGAACGGTGATGACCGCCGCGGCTTCGAAATAAACCGCGACGGCGCCCTCGGCGTCGCGAAAGATCGCCGGAAACACTTGCGGCGCCGCCGTGCCGACGACGCTGTAGACCCAGGCGATGCCAGTTCCCATCGCGATCAAGGTGAACATGTTGAGCTTGCGCGTCAGCAGTGATTGCCAGCCGCGCACGAAAAAGGGCCAGCCAGCCCAGAGCACGACGGGGGTGGCCAGAACAAACTGAATCCAATTCGATGTCTGATGCCCGAGAAGGTGATTAAGCCCCGTCAGATGGCCACCCATTTCGAGAGCCAGGACCGGAAGCGCGATAAAGAGGCCAATCCAGAACCGGCGGGTCATGTCGACAAGTTCAGCGCTTGGACCCGTTTCCGTCGTGGCCAGAACTGGCTCCAAGGTCATGCCGCAGATCGGGCAATTGCCTGGCCCCGCCTGGCGGATTTCCGGATGCATCGGGCAGGTATAGATCGTTCCTTCTGGCGCGGCCGGGACTCGCGCCGCCTCGGGCTGTGCGTAGCGCCCTGGATCCGTGACGAACTTGCTGCGACACACTTCCGAGCAAAAGAAATAGCTCTTGCCCACGTGGGTCGCGCTTCGTGCTTTCTGCGGATCGACATTCATCCCGCAGACAGGGTCCTTCACAGCGCCGGGAACGGCATTGGCTTCATGGCCGTGATGCGCGTGATGGCCATGGTGATGATCGGCGGCTTCGGTATCGCCCATGATGGAAATCCTCATTGCATTCTCGTTCTGACGGCGTACACCTTCCTATCATTGGAAGGTCAAGGAGCATTGTCATGAACATTGGGGTGGCGGCGGACCGAACTGGCGTCTCGACCAAAATGATCCGTCACTACGAGGCGATCGGCCTTCTGCGTCCCGCCGCGCGGCGCGAAAATTCCTATCGCGACTATGCCGAGCGCGACGTCCACGACCTGAAGTTCATCCGGCGCGCCCGCAAGCTGGGTTTTTCGATGGAGGAAATTGGCGGCCTTCTCGCGCTGTGGCGTGACGACAAGCGCCCAAGCAGTGAGGTCCAGCGCATCGCCGTGACGCACGTCGCCGATCTCGAAAGGCGGGTGGCCGAAATGCAAGGCATGATCGCAACGCTGCGCGCCCTGATCGACGAATGCCCCGGCAACGCCGCCCCGGAGTGTCCGATCCTCAAGGATCTCGGAGACGCTTGCCATGGCTGAGCGCTGAAACCCCGACCGAATTTGCTCGGGCGGCAGGCCAGACATGAAACATGAAAGCGGCCCTCGCTTGCTTGGCTGGCTCATTAAATTCGCCCCTTCCTCGGATCGTGGACGTCAATCGAACTCGCGCTGGCGGACCACGGCCTTTTCATCGGTTTAGGCATTGATCAAATGAGATCCGGCATTGCGGCGCCTGAGAAAAAAAGCGTGGCGAGTGGCCGAGATTTTGCAGACATTGGTAGCGGTTCTCTTGACAGTAATTGACATGTTCCTGCCGTGTCCGATGACCGTCTGAATCGACGACTCCATCCTTGTTGAAGGTGATCGCGCCAGCCGACGGCGCTGAAAGAACGACGCCAGCGACGACGACGAAGGCGCCAAAAGAAGGACGTAACATGAGGTTCTCCCGATACAGATTGGGCGGTAGGCCCAGTTAATGGTCGTGGCCATGTTCGACTTCGTGCTCGCGGTCATGATCGTGAGCGGCGAATTTGCCCTGGACAGAACCGCCAGTCTGGGTGGTGAGCTGCACGGCGCCGTCGAGCTGCGCGGGTAAGAGCGAGGGTGCGACGCCCGACAATTTATTGTCGCCGGCAGGTTCAAGGGAAATGCGGACCGGTTTCCCATCGGCGGCCTTGAAAATGGCGACGCCTTTGACCCCAGCCGAATTCACGGGTTTCGACGCATTGTCGAGCAAATAGACGTCAAGCGTCTTGTCCCTGGCGACGACCTCCACCTGGAAGCCGCCAGCATCAGTCTGCGGACCACCATGTTCACCGGTCTTGACCGCATGGGCGAAGGCAAACGTAGGCGCGCAGACGAGGACTGCGGTGAAGGCGAGCGTTTTCAGTTTCATAAGATTCTCCTTTGGTTGCCTAGAAGATCGCGAATTCGGGTCCATCCGCTGCTGGACGGACGGAGGCTTGGTCTTGATGGTCTTTGACGAGCCGCTCGAAGGACTTGCGTCCGAACAGCAGGACGAGGGCCGGCGTCACGAAGGCGTCGAGCGCCGTGGCGCTGACCAGGCCGCCGAAGATCGTGATGGCGACCGGATGCAGGATTTCCTTGCCTGGCGCCTGCGCGTCGAACATCAAGGGCGCCAAGGCGACGCCGGCCGACAACGCCGTCATCAGCACGGGTGTCATGCGCTCCAGCGAGCCCCGGATCACCAACTCCCGACCGAACGGAACGCCCTCGTGCAGGCCGAGATTCAGCATGTGGCTGATTTTCAGGATGCCGTTTCGTGACGCGATG
This sequence comes from Rhodoblastus sp., assembly GCF_019449565.1. Taxonomy (GTDB): domain Bacteria; phylum Pseudomonadota; class Alphaproteobacteria; order Rhizobiales; family Beijerinckiaceae; genus Rhodoblastus. The sequence goes on from NZ_JAGRPM010000008.1 coordinate 14,094, forward strand.
CCGGTCAGGGTGATGAAGCCGATCATCGACGCGACCGAAAGGCTCTGCGCAGCCAGCGCCAAAGCGGCGACGCTGCCGATCAGGGCAAGCGGGACGCTGCCCATGATGATGGCGGCGAAAACGCCCGAGCGATAGCGCGAGTACAACAGAGCGAAGACCAGGCCGAGCGAAATCAGCGACAACAGGCCGATCGCGCGGCTCGCCTCTTCCTGCGCCTGGAACGCGCCTTCGAGGCTCGTGAAGTAGCTCTGCGGCAGTTTCGTCTCGGCCAGTTTGCCCCGAATATCGGCGATGATGCGGCCCATGTCGGCGCCCGGCGTGGCGTTGGCGAAGACGACGATGCGCCTTTTGCCGTTCTCGCGCTGGATCTGGTTCGGCCCGTCGGTCTCGCGCACGTCGGCGATCTGGCGCGCCGGAACCCAGCCATAGGGCGTCTCCACAAGCATGTCGCCCAGCGCGGCGGTCGTGCGCAGACGGTCATTGAGCCGCTCCACGACGTCGAAGCGCCGCACGCCGTCGACGACCCGCGAGACCAGTTTGCCGTTGGAAAGGCGCTGCAATTGATCAACGACGGCGGCCGGCTGCACGCCATAAAGCGCCGCCCGCTGGTAGTCGATGGCGATTTCGAGCTGCGGGACGCGCACCTGCCGCTCGACCTGAAGGTCGACGAGGCCAGGAATGGGGGCAAGCTTTTGGCGAAGATCCTCGGCGATGCGCGTTAGCGCGTCGAGATCGTCGCCAAAGATTTTCAGGGCGATCTGCGCGCGGACGCCCGACAGCATGTGATCGAGGCGATGCGAGATGGGCTGGCCGATGTTGATCGCCATCGGCAAAACGCCGAGTTTTTCGCGGATTTCGGCGAGGACCGCGCCTTTGTCCCGCTTCGACGGTTGGAGATCGACCTCGATTTCCGAGGAATGGACACCCTCGGCATGTTCGTCGAGTTCGGCGCGGCCAGTGCGCCGGCCGACCGACTTGACCTCGGGCGCCTGCAACAGCAATTGCTCGGCGATCAGGCCGACGCGGTTGGATTCCGCCAGGGATATGCCCGGCGCAAAGGTGGCGTTGATGGTCAGCGTGCCTTCGTTGAACGGCGGCAGGAAGGCGCGCGGCAGGTTGAACGCCGCGTAGCCCGCTCCCGCCACGCCGAGCGCCGCCAAAGCCAAGAGCGCAGGCGCATGGTCGAGCCCATGGTTCAGACCGGCGCCATAGCCGGCCTTGAGCTTGCGCACGAGCCATCCTTCATGCTCTTCGAGCCGCTTCAGGCGGGGCAAAAGATAGAAAGACAGGACCGGGGTGACGGTGATCGAGACCATGAGGCTGGCCAGGATCGAGGCGATATAGGCCTGACCGAGCGGAGCGAAGAGCCGCCCCTCAATGCCCGACAGCGCGAACAGCGGCACAAAGACCAGCACGATGATCGCCGTCGCATAGACGATGCCCGAGCGCACCTCCTGGCTGGCCCCGACAATGACGTCGAAAACGCTCCTCGGGCTTCCCGCCTGCCGGTTCTCGCGAAGACGCCGAAAGATGTTCTCGACGTCCACCACCGCGTCATCGACCAACTCGCCGATGGCGATGGCGAGGCCGCCAAGCGTCATCGTGTTGATCGACAGCCCCATCCAGTGGAAGACGATGGCGGCGACGAGGATCGAAAGCGGAATGGCGGTGAGGGAAATCGCCGTCGTGCGCCAGTTCAGCAGGAAGGCGAAGAGGACGACGGCGACGACGACCACAGCCTCCAGCAGAACATGTTCGACGTTCCTAACCGAGGTCTCGATGAAATCGGCCTGCCGGAACAATATCTGGTCCGCCTTGATCCCGTTGGGCAGAGACGGGTCAAGCTCCTTGAGCGCGGTTTCGATGCTTTGGGTTAGCTTGATCGTGTCGATGTTCGGCTGCTTTTCGATCGAGACGATAACGGCCGGTTTGCCCATATAGCCGGCGTCGCCGCGCTTCGGCTTGGCGGAGAAGGAAACCTCGGCGATCTGCTTGAGCCGCACCGGTTTGCCGTTCGGCGTCGCGACGATGAGGTCGGAGAGATCTTCGAGCCGCAGGGTGCGCGCAAGATTGCGGATCAGATATTCGCTTGAATGCTGGTCGGAAAAGCCGCCGCCGGTGTTGACGCCAAATTGGGCCAGCGCCTTGTCGAGCTGGTCGAGCGTGATCCCGAGCGTCCGCATGGCGGCGAGATCGGGCGAAACGCGGAATTGCCGAACCTCGCCGCCCATCGGAATGACCTGCGCGACGCCTGGAATGGCGAGCAGACGCGGCCGCACCACGAAATCCGCCGTCTCGCGCACGGTCATGGGCGAAACGCCTTCGGGCGCCGTCATGGCGACGAGCACGATCTGGCCCATGATCGAATTGACCGGCCCCATTTGCGGCGTGACGTTGGGCGGCAATTGATCGCGCACGAGCGAGAGGCGTTCGGCGATCTGCTGGCGGTCGCGGTAGATATCGCTCGACCAATCGAATTCGACATAGACGATCGACAGGCCGACGCCGGAGACCGACCGCACGCGCGTGACGCCCGGCACGCCGTTCATCTGCGTCTCGATGACGAAGGTGACGAGCTGCTCCACTTCGGGTGGCGCGAGCCCCTCGGCTTCGGTCATGATCGTGACGGTCGGCCGGTTGAGGTCCGGAAGCACGTCGACTGGCAGGCGCGTCAGGGTGAAGGCGCCATAGACGAGCAGGACGGCGGCGAGCGCCAGCACCAGCAATCTGTTCCGTAGGGATCGCGAGACAAGGAATGTGAACATGACCCTCACCTCACCTGATCGATGAGGGAGGCCGCCTGTGTGACGACGCGCTTGCCCGGATCGAGACCGGAGACCACCAACATGGCGTCGCCGTCGAGCGGTTCGATGCGGACTTCGCGTGCGGCGAAAAGCTCGGCCCTCACATGCTCGAAGACGACGCTCTGGCCATTGCTGCGGCGGATGATGCTGGCGCGGGGAACGGCAACGCCGGTTTTCGTCTCGTTCGTGGCGGCCGAGACGGTCACGAACTGGCCCAGACGCAGATCTTCTGAGCCTGAATGCAGGGCGAAATCGACAGGAACCGCCTGATTGCGGTCGGCGAGGCCAGAGCCAATATAATCGAGGGCGAAGGACTTGCCGTCGGCCGTCCGCGCAGAACCGCCTCCGCTCAGGGCCGTCGGCTCGAAGGCCGTGGCCTCGACCCAAAGCCTCTTCGGATCGACGATCTGGAAAATGACTGAATTGGGATCGGCGATCTGGCCGGCGGCGGCATTGGCCGAGGCGATCACGCCGTCGACAGGCGCCACCAAGGGCTCGGGCTCGCGACGGGCGTTATCGACGTCGGCGCGCCGCCGTTGCAGGCCCGCAAGCTCCAGCCGCGTGTCGTCGAGCGTCGCCTGAGCGACTGCCTGGGTCTTGATCAGCGATTCCTGGCGCGTCAGCCGCCGCTCGACAATCGAGATCTGCTGGTCGAGGTCACCCGCCGTCTGGTGAAGGGTGGACCGGTCAATGGCGAGGAAGGGCACGGCAACATAGGCCAGGACATCGCCTTTTTTGACCCGCTGTCCGAGACGAGGGAACCCGCCCGGCGGCGGAGACAGCCGCCCGGCTGTCGCGGCAGTGACGATGCCGCTGGCGTTGGGATCGGGAACGACCCGGCCCGGCAGTTCGATCGATCGGCTATGGGAGCCGGTTTCGCTGAGCTGCGTTCGCGCCGCCAGAATGCGTTGGCTCGGCTTGGGCACGAAGATCAGGCCATCGGCCGTGACGCCAGGCCGGTCGGCGGCGACCGGCGCCGGGACCGGAGCTTCGTCATGGCCCTCAGAAGCGAAAAGCCTGGCCGCGCCGAACACGACGATCAGCCCAACGCCGAGCGCCGGCGCCCAAAGGCGACGCCTGTTGCGCAACAGGATCGGCGTCGCGGCTCCCCCCATCAGCGCGACGGCGGCGATCCAGGGAGAAATCTTGCCAATGTCGGGTGAGTGAGCGATGGCCGCCGTCGGTTCGACGCCGTTTGCCGACGCCAAAACGGTGAGGCTCGCCGGCAGGACATCCATGTCGTTCCCGGCCATCACCGTGAAGATCAGATCGGTGCGGCCGGGCTTCGCGGCCCAGGGCGCCGGGACGCGATAGAGGCCGGGGCCCTTTGCTACGGCCTCGACCGAGCCGGCCGGCGTCTCGAGCGAAATCGACGCCCCTTCGACCGGGGCATTGGTGTCGAACCGATCGAGCCAGATCTCCAGCTCACCGCCTTTGGGAACGGCGACGAGTTCGAAGGCCGCGGATTGCGCTTCGGCGCGCGGCGAAACATGGGCGATGGCGGGCGGGGCGGCCTCGTGATCGTGGCCCTCATGGGCGAACGAAGGCGTGGCGCAGGCGAGCGCGCTCAAAAGGGCCGCGACAAGGGCGGCGAATCGAGAAAACATGGGAAATCCTGCGACCTGAACGACAGTCAACCGCAGGCGCGAGGCGACCCTGCGGAGGCGGCGAAATCAGGCGCGGAAATTCGGCGGTTCGAGCAGGGAGTTGGGTTCGACGCCGGACCTGGTCTCAAATGTCCAGGCGCGTCGCGCCAGAGCAACGGGGATAGCGAGCGGAAGGACCGGGGCCACGGCGACGATAAATGCCGAGCAACAACCCGTTCCGCAGCAGCCCGAACCATGACGGCAAGCGGCGTCCCCCGAGGATGAATCGCTCTCGGCCGATGGCGCCATGGTCGCCGTCGTGATTTCAGCGGATACGAATCCGATCGACTTGAATGGAGCTTTTTTGAGCGCCAATCCAGGCGTCGCCTCGATGCGCCGATGGACGGAGGCGTGTGCGCCTTCGTCCTGGTGGCCCGGATGAGCGGAGGCCGGCGCAAGCGTCACCACTGCCGCGAACAGGACAGCAGCAAGCCAAAGCGCAAAATGGGCCACCGATCGATGCAAAATCAACTCCACCCTAGCGCCTTAATAACACAACGACAGCGGCAATTCTACGGCGCGGTAAAGCGGGAAACTCTTCTCCGCGAAAACAGTGAACGATGTTCGAAGCGTCGCAACTGACTGAAATAGGCGCTTGGATAGGGTAGGGGCCTATGTCATAATAGCGTATGACCCATACCGTACGCGAAAAACAAAAGCTGTTGGCGCGCGTGCGCCGCATCCGGGGCCAGGTTGAAGCCATCGAGCGAGCGCTCGACGGCGAGGCTGGCTGCGAACAAGTCATGCATCTCATCGCCGGTGCGCGCGGAGCGATGGCCGGTTTGATGGCTGAGGTTGTGGAAGACCACGTGCGGACTCATCTCGTCGACGCCGAGAAACATCCGAACGCCCTGAATGCCGAAGCGGTGGAGCAGTTGCTCGATGTCGTCCGCACCTACCTGAAGTGAGACTTGCCATGAACGAGAGCTATGCTTCTTCGGCTTTTCATAGCCACGTCTTCCTCGGCGAGGGCCACGAAAAAAGCGAACGCAAGACGTGGGCGGTGATCTGGCTCTGCGGGATCATGATGGTCGCCGAGATCGTCGGCGGCCTGTTGTTCGGCTCCATCGCCCTTGTCGCCGATGGCCTGCATATGAGCACCCACGCGGGCGCGCTCCTGCTTGCGGCGCTGGCCTATACCTACGCCCGGAAACATGCCGATAATCCCAGCTTCTCCTTCGGCACCGGCAAGTTCGGCGATCTTGCCGGCTTTACCAGCGCGATCATCCTCACGATGATCTCCTTGCTGATCGGCTATGAATCTATCAGCCGCATCTTCGAACCTGTCCCGATTCATTTTGCGGAGGCGATTCCAGTCGCAATTCTGGGTCTCGCAGTGAACATCGCCAGCGCTTGGCTTCTGAGCGGCGGCGATCATCATCACGGTCATGGGCACGGACATGCGCACGAAGAGCATGCCCATGATGAATCGCACGAAATGAAGACCGATACCGGGATCATCGTGCTCGAAGTGTTCGAAGACGGCCTGCCGCCGCGCTTCCGGCTCCGGACCCAAACCGGCCCTGCCTTATCTGCGCAAACAGTCTCAGTTGAAACCGTGCGCCCTGATGGATCGCGGCAGCTTTTCGCTTTCAAGGATTGCGGCACTTATCTGGAATCCATCGAGGAAATTCCCGAGCCGCATGAATTCAACGCACGAGTAAAGCTTGGCGCGCAAACCTATGCCGTCGCGTTTGAGGAACACGAGCGCGCGCAAGGCGCGGCTCATCGTGACAACAACATGCGCGCCGCCATGGTTCACGTCATCGCCGACGCCGCCGTGTCCGTTCTAGTGATAGTGGGTTTATTGCTTGCCCGCAGCTTCGGCTGGCTCTGGATGGACCCGCTGGCCGGCATCATCGGCGCTATCGTCATAGCCAATTGGGCATTCAGCTTGATCCGTGACACTGCCGCAATCCTGCTCGACATGAACCCGGACAAGACTATGGCGGAAAAACTGCGCCAAACCATTGAGTGCGACGGCGACAAGGTTGCCGATTTGCACCTGTGGCGCTTGGGGCCGGGACATCTTGGTGCGGTTGTCTCCATATTGACGGCTGAAGCGACAAGGGGGCAGGATTATTATCGCGAAAGGCTTACCCGCTTCCAGTCGCTCTCCCATTTGACCATTGAGGTTCTGCACAAAGGGTGATGGCGTGGCAGACAAGGGCTGTACTTCCGGGGAAGACTGTTGCTCCCCGCCTCCACTGCTATTTCCAGAACCGCAGAGTGTGAAGGGCGGCCCGATCACGAGCTGCGCCGCCGATACAGCTTGCGGCTGTCACGGCGGCGTGCTGGTCTTCGATGGGCTCGATCCGCGTTACAAGCGCGTGCTCTGGACGGTGATAGGCATCAACGGCGCAATGTTTGCCACGGAAATGATCGCTGGCCATCTCGCCGGGTCACAGGCGCTGAAGGCCGACGCCCTCGACTTTCTCGCTGATACCGTCACCTACGGCCTCAGCCTTGCGGTCATCGGGGCCAGCTTAAAGACTCGGGCCACGGCGGCGCTGTTCAAGGGTCTGTCCCTGAGCCTCATGGCGCTATGGGTGTTCGGCTCCACCGTTTACCACACCTTCATTCTCGGCCTGCCGAGCGCCGAGCTGATGGGCGGAATCGCGATCCTGGCGTTTGCGGCCAACCTGACCTCGGTGCTGCTGTTGATGCGCTACAAGGACGGGGACGCCAACGTGCGTTCGGTCTGGCTCTGCTCTCGCAACGACGCGATCGGCAACATTGTCGTGATGTTCGCGGCGCTGGGCGTATGGGGCACGAAGACGGCTTGGCCCGACCTCGCGGTGGCTGGGCTGATGGCCGGGATATTCCTCACCTCGTCGGCGCAAATCCTGCGGCAGGCCTGGACGGAATATCGGAATGAGGGCAACCCTGACCGAACCGCACCGCACCGCGCGAATTATAGGCCGCGAAAGGATCGCCAGGGGCCTAATCGTTCCAGATGATTTGAATCGCTGCCGGCGGTTGATGGGAAATTCTGACATTAGAACAGCGAAGGTGCGGCCCCGTTTGCGCTCAGGGAGGCGTCTGGTCGCGCCAACGATGCGCCACCGTCAAGATTACGTTCAGAGACTCTTCCGCGCCATCTGCGACGCCTTTTTCAAAATCGCCTTCGATGCGCCCCATCTGATTGGTGACATGTGCGAAGCAGAGCACCGGCTGCTTCCGCGCGGCGGCAAAGGCATAAAGCGCTGCGGCTTCCATTTCGACAGCCAGGATGCCAGCTTCCCGGGCGGCCGTGATCGCCTCTGCCGTTTCGCGGAACGGCGCATCCGTCGTCCAGGTTGCGCCCACCTGAGCCGATATCCCCCCGGCGACAAGGGTTTCCTCAGCCAGTCGCGTCAAGCACTTGTCAGCCAGGCTGTACTCCTCGGGCGGCAGATAATGGTAGCTCGTTCCCTCGTCGCGAAGCGCGCGGTCAATGATGATGAAATATGGCGGCGCCTGTACCGGCGCAATCTGGCCCGCCGATGTCATGCTGATGAGAAGCTTGCAGCCGGAGGCGAAGAGTTCCTCGGCGATCAGGACAGCGAAGGCCGCGCCGACGGCGCAGCCGACGACGCCGTAACTTTGCCCCTTGTGCTCAAAAGCGTGAAGGTCGGTGTGATAGCAGGCCCAATGCGGGTGACGGCGAGAACGTCCGGTGGCGATGAGATGGCGTACAATATCGCCATCGGGATCGAGGATGCAGATTTCGGGCAAGGCGCCGGCGTCGATCCCCTTCTGACGGCGCGCCTCCCTGAGCAGTGCGTCCGGCGTGAACACCGAGGGCGCCTGATGGTCCTTGCGGCTCAAAATTGGTGGCCGCCTGCCATTGTCGTTTGGCGCCGTCATTGTGTTTTATCCGTTCCAGTCGCCGGTCGGCGCTCGTTCATGATGACGGCGACCAGGGCGCCGGAGGCGAAAGTCAGAACGCCAATAGCGCTTATCGCCCAGGCGGCGCCGAACAGGTCTGTCATGATTCCGGCTGAGAGGGCGCCGATGGCATAGCCCAGGTCGCGCCAGAATCGATAGACGCTGAGCGAGCGCGCCCGCCATGACGGATGCGAGGCGTCGGAGACCGAGGCGATGAGCGTCGGATAGACCATGGCAGTGCCGAGGCCGAGCAATAGGCTGGCGACGAACCACCACCTGAACTCGCGCGTCGCCGCCGTCAGGAACAGCCCGCTCGCCTGCACCCACATGCCCGCCACGATCAGGCCTTTGCGGCCCCACCGGTCGCTCAACGGGCCGGTGACGGTCTGAAGCACGCCCCACACCGCGGGATAGACGGCCTTGAGGACGCCGATCTGTTCGACACCCAGGCCGAAAGCCGTGAAGAAAAGCGGAAAGATCCCCCAGCTCATGCCGTCGTTCAGATTGTTGACCAGACCGGCTTGCGACGCCGCGAAAAGATTGCGGTCGCCGAACGAGGCGCGGCGAAAAATCTCCCAGAACCCGACCTTTTCCGCCGGGGCCGCATGATTCGCTAGTTCGAGGCCGACGTGATGGCGGGTGTCGCGTACGAGCAGGATCGAAAGGGCCAGCCCCAGAACCGCATAGGCGATGCCGAGATAGAACGGCTGAGGCCGCAAACCGTAGCGTTGGGCGATATAGCCGGTGAAGAAGGCGGTCAGGCCGACGGAAAGATAACCTGCGAATTCATTCAGGCCGACGGCGAGCCCGCGCGATTTGGGGCCGACGAGGTCCACCTTCATGATCACCGTCATCGACCAGGCGAAGCCTTGATTAATCCCGAGCAGCGCGTTCGCCGCGATGATCCAGCCCCAGGTCGGCCCCCAGCCGATCATGAAGGGGACCGGCAGCCCGAACAGCCAGCCGAGGACGAGCATGTGCTTGCGGCCGTAAACATCCGCGAAATGCCCCGAGATCAGATTGGCGATCGCCTTGACGATTCCGAAACTGACGATGAAGGAGACGACAATCGTCGTCGAGGCGATTTTGAACTCTTCGGATCCGATCAGCGGGACCACTGTGCGCTCCAGCCCCACCATGCCGCCGACAAAGGCATTGATGAGCACGAGCAGCGAAAACTGCCGCCAATTCTCGCGCAGGCCAAGCCGGATGCCAGAAGGCGCGGAAGTGTTCGATTGTGGCGGCATGGTCATTGTTTCCAAGGCTGATCGACGGAAACCGCGCCAAGCGCGATGAACGCGGCGCCAAATGTGGTCAGGCGGCCGAGGCGAGCATCGATCGGCGCCAGTGCGCGGGCAAAAGCGCTCACTGGCGGATAGTAAACGGCGCCGCGGATGGCTATGACGGACAGCCCCGCCTGTTCCGCGAGCGAGCCCAACTCGGACGCGCTGCGGAATCGCGCCGCCTTCCAGGTCTCCGCGCCGAGCCAGCCGCGCACACGGCGCAGAGCCGCCCACAGGCTCCAGCGCCCGAGTTCTCCGAGCACGAGCCGCCCGCCCGGACGAAGCACGCGCGCCAACTCGTGAACGGCGCTTGCCGCCTCCGGCGTGAAACAAAGAACGATGACGGAGAAAACAACGTCAAACGAGGCGTCGGGAAACGGCAAGCGCTCGACGCGCCCTACCAGGAACGCCGCATCGACGCCCGCCTTGGCCGCGCGCGACCGCGCGGCGGCGAGCATGGCCGGGTCGGGATCGACGCCTGTCGCCTCGGCGCCGCGCGCCGTCATGAGGCAAACCAGCACGCCGTCGCCACAGCCCGCGTCGAGGACGCGGGCGCCCTCGACCCCGCCGATCATGTCGAGGATCAGTCGCTGCTCGATGGCTTCCGTGATCGCCCCGAGCGAAGTCGCGCGCCAGGCTGCGTAGGGTGCTGGGCCAATCGTTGTGAGCTCCTTCCTGCTCATGCGAGCGCCCGCTTGAGCCGGTCAACGGTTCCGTCGATTTCTTCCCGCGTCGTGCCGCGCCCAAGGCTGAAGCGGATGGCGCCCATCCCTACCGCGGGGGCGACGCCCATGGCCTTCAACACGGGTGACAGCGCGATCTCGCCGGAATGACAGGCGGACCCGGTCGAAGCGGCGACATCGGGTATTCGCGCGAGGATGTCGGCGCCGACGCGCCCGATGAATGAAACATTGAGCGTGTTGGGCAGCCGAAGCACCGGATGGCCGTTCAGCGCGACTTGGTCGCCAAACGCCGCGCGCAGGTTTTCCCAGAACACATCCCGCAGCCGCCTCACGCCCGGCGCGCCAATCCAGGGCGGCGCAATCTCGCACGCCTTGCCGAGGGCCGTGGTCAGCAGCGCGCTTTCCGTGCCCGCGCGCCGGCCGCTTTCGTGTCCGGCGCCGTGGATAAGCGGCTCGATCTCGATCCCCCGCCGAATATAGAGAGCGCCAATCCCCTTGGGCGCATAGGATTTGTGGCCCGCGATGGAGAGAAGGGCGACGCCAAGATCGTCAACTTGGGTCGGGATCTTGCCGAAAGATTGCGCGGCGTCGCTATGCAGGGGAACGCCATGCTCGCGGGCGATTTTCGCGATTTCGGCGATTGGCTGGATGGTCCCGACCTCGTTGTTGGCGTGCATGACGCTGATCAGAAACGTATCCTTGGTGATCGCCTTGCGGATGTCATCGGGATCGACGAGGCCGGCGCCGTCCACCCGCACATAGGTGACCTTGGCGCCCAGTCGCTCCAGGAAACGGCACGGTTCGAGCGTCGCCGGGTGCTCGATTTCGGAGACGATCAAATGTGACGGGCGATCGTTGCGCCGGAAGAACAATCCTTTCAGCGCGAGATTATTGGCCTCGCTGCCGCCGCTGGTGAACACGACTTCATCGGAATGGCAGCCGAGGAGCGCAGCAACCTTGCTGCGGGCATTCTCCACCGCGACCTTTGCCGGCGCGCCAGCCCAATGGCCGCTTGAGGGGTTGCCATACACATCCTCCTGCAAAGGCCTCATCGCCGCCGCGACTTCGGGGGCGATCGGCGTGCTAGCGTTATAGTCGAGATAGATGGTCGCCATCGTCAGAACACCAGAACCTTTTCGGCGGCCAAGGTCTCGGCCGCAAGCGCGTCCATGGTGCTGCGGCTCGCGCCTTCCATCACTTCGGAATCCGCGATGCCGCGCGCGTCCATGCATGTCCCGCACAAAAGGACCTGTCCCTTGCCGGCCATGACGCGCTTTAGCATCCGCTCGATACTGTAAAATCCCTCCGGCGTCTTCTGGCCGGCCTTGGCGGACAAGACAGCGGCGGCCATGAGAAAGACGACGATCGCCGCGTCTGGCTCTCGTTTCACCAGCGCATGGGCTAGACGCAAGGCGTTGTAAGTGCGTTCGGTCCCGTAGGGCGGATCGTTCAGGAGCAGCAGGAATTTCATTTCGGTTTTCCTCAACGGCATAGTGGGACGAATTTTTTCCCGCGGCGCCGGTCCGTACATCAAGACCTGAACGACAAAGCGGCTCACCAGGCTGAGTCGCGAACTCTGCCGCCGTTTGGCAGCTTTCCTTATTCGCCAAGAACGCGACGGCGTTGGTCGAATTCTTCCCCGTCGATCTCGCCGCGCGCGTAGCGCTCCTTAAGGATGTCGAGCGGTGTCCGCTCCGGAGGCGTCCGGCGTAGAGGCGGCGCCCAGCCTGAAAGGCCAAGGAATGGCTTTTCTGCAGGCTTGTCATGCAATCGAAATGGAAGCAATTACCCCCGAACGAAGCCACGCGAAATAGCCGCCTCGGAATCTAGAGCAAGCTCCATCAGATCATGAAGTAGCGCCCGGATCGCTTCCCGAGCGTCCCCGCCGAACGCCGAAATGATCGCGTCAATTTCGTCGTCCGTCACTTTGACGACGGCGGCTTTCCCGCCTGACATTGACATGATTCAACCCCGGTCACTTGATGGGAACATAACAAGTACATTAGGGAGATCCAGAGTCAAGGCGTGCAAGTTCGGACTTGGCCAACGACGTCGTGCCTTTCGCTTAAGCGCCGTGCGCTGCGACGACCGGTATTTTTCGCGCTATCTGCATTGGCGCCGCTATAACGTCGGCCGCCGATCCTTTCAAATTTCGACGATTGCCGGGCGAAAGCTCTCGACGGCAGGCGCCTCGCCGACATAACCGCGTTGCGCCGAGACAACCCGCGTCGACCCAATGAATTTATCAACGTTGAAGTGCGTATGGCCAAACACCCAGAGCGTGGGGCGCCAAGCCTGAATTTCGGCGCTCAGATCGCTGACGAACGCAGGCGACAGGATGTCGCCGCGATATTCCGGCGCGGCGCCGTCGATGATCGGCGCGTGATGCGTCACGATGACGATTTTAGCCTCAGGGTCGTTCGCGCGGATTTTCGCGACCTCGTCTCGGAGCCAGGCCCGGCTCGCAAAATGCAAACTGCGTGCGCCTGGTGGTCTGAATTTGTTGCCACCTAGCCGGCAACGAACGTGATCGTTGAGGCAATTATTCGCTTCGCGCATTGCGGTTTCGACGTTCTCGCGTCCGTTCGCCGCGTAGTCGGTCCACAAAGTTGCGCCGAGAACATGCACGTCGCCGAATTCCGCGCGACTGTTTTCAAGGAAACTCACGCGCCCCTGAGTCACCGTCGCTTTCTCGCGCAGCGCGTCGAAAAGACGGTCAAACGGCGTGCCGTCATAGCCTTCGTGATTTCCGAGAACATAAACAACCGGCGCGCCGATGTACTGCGCCACCTCGTCAGCATATGCCATTCCGCGCGTCCCAACGTCGATATCTCCCGCCAATATCAAGAGGTCGACGCCTACCGCTTCATCGAGCAAAGGCCCGATGCGGGGATGCCAGAGGATACTGGCGCGGCGCTCGACGAACGCGGACCATTCATCGCCGCGAACCGGGCCGCGCTCGAACTCCAAATGCAAGTCGGACATGATGGCGACACGCATGACGAACCTTCAAAAAAGTGTTCGATAGGCAGCCGGGACGTAATAAGCATTCGGGATTGGTTCGAACGTCCCGCCGCCCTCATGACACTTGATAGCGCCGGCGTACGAGCATTTCAGGAGCGAGGCTCGCTTGAGCCAAATCGATTTCGAGCAAATCCTGACAGACAAGCGCGAGAACGGCCGCAACCCCGTCCGGCGAACTCGTTGCCGCTTGCGCAACATCAATCAGCGGAGCGGCGCCGCCCTCGGTCAAAAAATGCAAAACACGGACGCGGTCGCCCGGCGGCACCCAGCGCTTTCGGCAGGACCAGACAAGGCGAGCGCTCGTCAGTCGGGGCTCGCTAAGAATGATGGGTTCGTGGAGAACGACGTCACAGTCGCCGCCCGCGAGTTCGTCTTCCTCATCGGCATTTGAACGCACATAAACGCGTTCCTCGACGCTGCAGCGCGCCGCGCGAAAATCGAAACTGCACTCTTCGGCTTCGGGCGGCCGGATGTCCGTGACTTCCGGATCGAGCGCGGTCTGGATCAATGCATCGCGAACCAGGCGATTCCTGACAGGAATTAGCACTTTAGCTTTGGCGCATTGGAAAATAGGCGCGTTCGCAACGCGCGACGGCTGTTCAGAACTTTGAACCGACAACATGAGCCGAACCTCCGAGACGCTACAAGCTCGATCATTAGGAACAAATAGCGAACATTTGTGATCGAGTCAATTCCTCGGCTTCCGCTTTCAGGCGATGATACCCATGCGGCGGCCGATTCGCCCGAACAGCGAGAATGCCATGAGGCAATCGATTGTCCTGGCATTGGTTCTGTTCTCGACGCACGGACAAAACGCGCCAGCAGGCGGCTTTCGATCGCCCTGATAATCATACGTTGTCAGCGCCTACGGAACTTTCTGGATAATAGGCGAGAATAATAGTGAGCGGTGGAACTTACTCAGCGGCCTACAGCAAAGATCTTGGTGAACTGATCACTGCTGACGATGCCTATTCATATCGTTCTCAGGACTTAATTTCGAGCAACGACGGGTTTGAGTGCGCTTCAGACAGCTGCCAAGCGCGTCTTATGTGCATCAATATTGATAGCCCGCCCGCCTCTCGAATTCTAGAACCGTATTTTCGTATCGCTAAAGGCGCGGCGCACGACCCAAGATGCCCATATTCGCCGCCGGAAACCGTTGTTGGGCGACAAGACAAGGACAAAGAATTTATCAAAAAAGTGAAATGCGGGCATGACGACGTCGTTTTCCTTGAAGTAGCTCCGATACGCTCACCCCGTTCAGTCCCGCCCGGACAGTCGCCAATCATCACGAAGAAGAGCACCTCGACCCCTTCGACTAACCCAACTGGACAATCCCTTAATATCTCCCGTTATAATCGGGTCCGGCCGCTGGTCATGCGATTCAAAAAAATGTCCACTGTGCAGGCAGGAAGCACTTATGTCCACATTGGAGCCGAGCGGATCGCATACTCCGACCTCTTCTTCAATCTAAACACTGCAAACCACGACTTGGCCGCTCCGGAGAGGCGAGTCATTTTTTGGGGAGTTGGTTTCATCAACACACTACAAAACGGTGATTATCAACTCAAATTTCGTTATCCGCAGACATTGTCTGGAAAGAATGACCGACCAAACGTGTACATCAACCGCTCAGAACTTGATGTCTATATGGAAAAAAACATCCTCTCACAAATAATCGCCGCGGGATTGGCAGCGGCTGGACAAAGGGTTGAAATTTTCGTTTACGCTGAACCCGTTTTGGCAAGGAGCGGCACACAGATTTATCTGCGCATCGCATCTTTAGATCACTTATATTTCGTGCCGCATTAGAAATAATGCGGCGTTGTCCTCATTGCGACGCGATGCGGCATCGTCCAACTGATTACTTCCCAAACGGCTTTCCTGGCGGTTGGCACGCAGACTTCACCGGTAACAAATACTGTCTCACCATTCGGTATGGCACACAATGAGGCGTCTTCAAGCGCGAGCGTCAATTTCAAACTCAGCTGGAGACGCCCGAGTCCCCGAACATCAATTTGAAGTGTTTCTCCGAGCAAGACGGGATCTGAATATTCGAAATCGGCATCATCTTTCCTGAAAAACAGGTTATATGGGGCATCGATATCAATATCATCTATCGGTGCAGACACCGTAAGATACGGCTCGATTGCCGTTTCAATGTCATGCAAAATACTCATGGATTTACTTCCTGCCGTAGTTACATACCTATGTATTATGTCAGCAAACAATATTGGGGGCAAACACCAAACATAAACTGTATTGCCCGAATAATTCTTTAGGATCTACCACACCAAAAATCCGGGTTGCGTTATGAGCCAAGCCGACTCGCTGGACCGTAAAGCTTTCGTATTCGAGTTGCTCCGAACCAAATTGTGCCAGGCGCGAAAGAGCGTAAAAACACTGATCAACATCGCCGGTTCATCGGGCGGGCAGGTATGCCTGGACCCACCGGCGCGCCGCTTAGACGTCACCGGACGCCGCAAATGCCGGACCTGATTGAAACCCGTATCGGCCGGCCAGAATGTCGCCTTCATCAGAAGGTTCCAGGAACGATCTTCCGACTCGAACATCGTTTAACCGGAGGTCACCCGGTTGCGCGGAAAGGTTCGATTCCGCGTGGCGTCGATCTGGAGTTTTGATCGATCTCCTTGCCGACTGGTCAAAGCGTGGCGAGTGGGAAATCGCCATCAAAAGCAACAGCGGACTAGATCCAACGGTCGCTTGCAGCCCGTCGCGTCCGGCAAATTGATTAATCGTTCGTGAATCGCCAGATCCAGACATCTTTGGTTTTCGGTCGTAGGTTCGCTGGCGCCGCCGCAATGTCTGCTCATGCGAGATTCCAGGCCCTCAATTTAGGACGCAAAGGGCAGACCTCTGGCTCAAACGGAGTTATGTTTTGCTCACCCGCGAGAAAAGTCTGGTCCATCCCAGATTTTTTCGATTACATATTTTAGTTGTGACCTCGCCCAGCGCGGAATTGCGCGGCCGCAATTGTATTGTCAGTGTTTCGATTAAAAATTGCCCCGACGGAAGAGACAATGCCATTTTTATCCGACGACGAAAAAGCCGCTATTTCCATCAATCGAATGATTTTCCACGTCGTGGGCAAAACGGCTGACGACCTCAAACTGCTGGACGAGATATCCCCTCCTCAATTCACGGACTTCTTCGTCGATCGCGTGAAGTCCGCCCTAAGGGGAAATTTATTCGAATTTCGGGAGCGTTCGAAAGCCGAAGCTTTGATACGATCGATCGCGTCAGACGCGTCGGTTTTCACCGAAAAATCGCAGGACTTGGCGTCCGAATTTCAGAACCAGCATTACTCCGTGACCAGCGCAGGAGTTTTCTTTGTATTCGAGCTAAATGTGGGCAACACCGAACCCATCTACGCACTGATCAAGTACGACAACGAAGATGTCGTCCGCTATCTTCTGAAAGCCTCCTCTGGCCCGCAGGTGCCCAGATTAGAGAGATTCCACGAAACTTTCGTGCGGAAGCCAGAGGCTATGCAAAAGATCGCTTTGGTACGACTTGCGCCTGGCGAAGGCGGGAGCATCATGGTCAGAGACCGATCGAACACCGCACATATCTCCGATTATTTCGAAAGGTTCCTTCAAGCGCGCCGGGTGAATTCGCCCGACGATCTCAGCGAGAAGCTGGCGGAGGCGTTCAAGGACACCTTCAAGGACCATCGCGCCTCCCTGCCGGAAGACATACAGAAAAGCGGCGTAAACCGGATCTACGAGGTGCTTCGTCAGGGCGGTCACCGGTTTGACCCCGACGATTGCGAGCCGCTCATCACCGCGATTTTCGGCCAAGTCGAGGAAGATGCTCCGCTCAGAAAGACATTAGCGCGCAAACTGAAGGATCGAGGCGTCTCGGAGGAGACCTTTGATATCAATCCTGAGAAGATCAGAAAGCCCTCACGCCTTCGAATTGAAACCGAAGAGGGCACGCAGATTCTTTTTGACGAAGGAAACCGCCCAGCCATTCGCCGCCTCGAGGATGGGCGGCAGGAAATCGTTGTGGTGACAGCACGCGTGACGAGGGACGATGTCGATATCGAGAAACGTCCACGCGGCAATTGACGCGAGCCGCTTATCAGGCGACTGCGTCGTCAGCGAGGATCACGGGCGATTGCGCGTCGCGGGACGCCTTTCGCGCGATGCGCTTTTTCGCTGGCAATCGGTTTGTGATCAACTGCCCGTCTGGCTGAAAATTTCGTGCATCGACGAGAGTGAAGACAGCATCGCGCCAGGAGTCGCCAGGGACGGCGAGCGCGTAAGACTGACCGTCAATTTCGAGCCCATCGAGGGAGCAGTGCATCTTTTCACTTTGGAGGGCTGGCGTTCTTTCCTACTGAACGACGACTTGGTGACGCCAGCCGCGGTTGTGAGGCTGGCCTTTTCGGAAAATCCGTTCGCGACCAAGGGTTTCATTGTAGAGCCGTGGAACGGCGATCCGAAGGGAAACGAATTTGTCACCCAGACTCCGGTTGCGGGACCTCGAAGACAGGTTCGCTGCCATTCCGCCGAATTCATGGCCCCCAGTCGGATAGAGCCATGGATTACGGTGACAAAGCCGAACGCGGAGGACGTCGCTTGGCGCGAATGGCGCCGTATCGCAATGGAGATGATCGCCAGATCGCTTCCGAGCGAGCTTTTTGTCGAGGCCGGAGTGCGTCGGGTTGCTCTATCCGGACAGCCGCCGAGGCGCTTAAATTTCGGGGAATTGGACGAGAGTTGCTCCTTTCAATTGCTCCAGGATGCCGCGGACTGGGTCTATTTGGAAGGTACCGACAACGAAGTCCGGCATACATTCCTGACTGCCGAACTCACAAGGGAATGGCCCGCCGACGCGTCATTTTTCCGAGAGATCAGCGGGCGCGTCTCGCTCGCGCTCGATTCCGCGCGGCTTCTATATAAGGCGCATCTTCGATCGGGCAGCAAAGACACGCTAAAGGCGTTGGCCGACTTGCGGAAATCTCTCGCGGACGACGTCCAAAAGCTAATTCAACAAGCCCGCGACCTTTCCAACGCCATTTGGAGGGACGTCGCCTTGGCTATCGGCGTGCTGGCAATCCGGCTGGCCATGGATCCAGCCAAAACTGCCGCTACGTCGAAACCGTTCGCAATAATATTTTTAGTCGTTGCTATCTATGTCGGCGTATCGTTCTGGATCGCGATTTCGACAAACGACCAATTTTTCAAAAAATTTGATGATACCAGGAGCGCGTGGCGTCCTAAGCTTTACGCCTTCCTTGACAATGGCGACTACAAGTCGCTCGCCGACGACCCGATCAACGGGGCGATCGCCACTTATCGCTCCACAGAACGTAAAATAGCGGTTGTCGTCGCCGTGGTCGTCATTGTGTTGTTGATTTTGGCTTGCATGGAGGCAGGATTCTTTTCACTCGACGATGTCAGAACCTTCCTTGCCGGCGTGTGGGCTAAAGCCATCGTTTTTTGGCATGCTGTTTTGGCTTGGCTGCATCTGTGAAAAGACGTGTTTCTGATTCGCGCCGAGCACGATCAGTTGATCGATTTAAGCCATCGATCTTGCGTGCCAAGAAACCCTGATTTTTGAGCCAAATTATCGAGCATTCGCGGATCAACGCCCTAGCCTGACGTCCGAAATGCCGGACGATTTGCGCGCATTCGTTCTCAACGGGCTGCGCCCGACATATGAGGCCACGCGGAATATGGCGCGGAATCGCTGGCTTTGCTCGAAGAACTTCTCGCGGTGGCCAATCGTCAGCGCAGCTTTTCAAGGCTCGAGATCGCCGAAGAGCAGGCCGCCCGAGGCGACCATGAACACCAAAATAGGGGGAGCGCCGCCCGAGGGAGGGCGCGAATCACTCCGTCAATTCCTCGGCTTCCTCTTTCAGGAGATGATGCTGGTGCGGCGGCCGATTCGCCGGAACAGCGAGAATGCAATGTGGCGATCAGTTTTCCTGGTATTGGTTCTGCTGTCGTCGCCGGCTCATGCGGATGAACGGTACCGGCCCGCGCTCAATCCTGCCGTGACGCAGGCCACGATCGCCGAAACAATCTGCACACCTGGCTGGACGCGAACGATCCGCCCCTACGTTTCCGAAATGAAGAGGATCAAGGCGGAGTTGTTAACGGCAATCGGAGAGCCCATTGAACATCGCAATTGATACGAACTCGATCACATCATCCCTCTCGCGCTCGGCGGCGCCGTCATTGACCGGCGCAATTTGGCGCTGCAGCCGATCGAAGAAGCGCATCAGAAAGATGCGGTAGAAGCTTGTCTTTCATCCCTGGTCTGCCAAGGGAAAATCGAGCTTCAAGACGCTCAAAGCGCGATTTCGGAGGATTGGCTGTTGATTGCCACTGAGAACTGACCCGCTTTGGGCGGGCATTTCCACTGAGATTTGACCCATGTTTGAACTTCTCCCGGCTGGCGTCAGCGGGGGTCTTTGGAGTGATAGACATGGCGTTATTGAGCGTTATCCGGC
>NZ_JAGRPM010000009.1 GCF_019449565.1 Rhodoblastus sp.
CGCCGGATAACGCTCAATAACGCCATGTCTATCACTCCAAAGACCCCCGCTGACGCCAGCCGGGAGAAGTTCAAACATGGGTCAAATCTCAGTGGAAATGCCCGCCCAAAGCGGGTCAGTTCTCAGTGGCAATCAACAGTCAATGTTCTGCACGCTTCAGCAATCGCCAAAAGGCCAGGTTGAACGTTTCTCAGATTTGAAAGAATGAGTTTGATTATGATTTTGATTTTGATTTTATCGTCAAACTTTCTCGCCTCTTGGAGGCCGAGGTTTGCCCCATCATCCAAGTCCAATCCGCTTTTCGACAAAGTGTCGGCCATCCGAAGGAAAAAATGAAGGTCGTTCGCGGATTTGAGCGCCTTCACAACTTCGCGCGACGCCTTCACGAATTGACGTGACGCCTTTTCCAATTCAACAGCTTTCATTCGCAACGCTGACCGCGAAGGGCGTTCTTTTATCGTGCGATCAAACGCGCCCTCCACCGCCGCAATCAGTTCAGGAACGTCACCTTCGCGGAAGCCATTGCTAACTAAAAGAGCCTTCAAATCGTCCGTAGCCGACATTTCAAACTCCGTCCAGCAGCGCGACAATGCGCTGCGCGACTTTATCGGCGGCGACAAGCAGAATGGCGTCCGCGTGGTGCGCATAACGCGACGTGACGCTCCCTTTTTTATGGCCGATCAGCGCCGCTATCGTCAGTTCCGAATAGCCTACGTCGGCGGCGACGCTGGCGAAGGAATGGCGTAAGGCATGGGGCGTCAGGTCACTGGGAAGCTTGGATTTCGCCGCGACGCGAAGCCAAATTTTATGGAATCCCGCCATGCGTTTGTCGTCGCCTGACGAGGCAGGAAACACGAGCGAGCCGAGGCGCGGAAGGTCTTTTATGACGGAGCAGGCGGCATGTGAGAGCGGCCGAATAGATCGGCCCGTTTTGGTATCCAGAAGCGTCACTGTCCGGTTGGCAAGGTCGATGTCCCGCCAGCGCAAATCGAGCATTTCGCCGCGCCGCCAGCCGGTTAGGGCCAGGAAACGCATCCCGGCAAGCGCGATAGGCCAGGTCGTCGCCGGCATGGCCTCCAGGGCTGCGCCAAGGGCTCTATATTCGGCATCTGAAAAGCGCCGCTCGCGCTGAGCGTAAGCATGGCGCTCGACGCCATGAACAGGATTGTCGGCGCGCAGGCCATGCTTGACCGCAAAGGCGAAAATTGCGCCCAACAATCCCATTACCCGCGTCGCCGTCCCCCGGCCGCCGGTTACGCGGGCGAGTCCGTGCTTGCCGGTCTTGATCCGGGCCGCCGTCACGCCCTCGGCCACGCAGTCGCGAAAAATCTCAATATCCATGCGCGTCACAGCGGACGCTTTGCGCTTGCCGATAAGGGGCTTGATATGTCTTTCTATTCGGCCCACATCGCCCGCTAGGGTACTGGGCTTTTTGGCCGCGCCGCGCCGCGTGAAAAGGCGGCCGGCCTTCGCGTCTTCAAGATATCGGTCGCAAAGCTCCGCCACAGTCGCGGCCTTTCTGTACTCCTGCTTTTGGGCCGCGGGATCGCTGCCCTTCGCCACTTCGCCGAGAATCCGGCGCGCCTCCGCGCGCGCCATTTCGGGCGTCCAGGGCGCGCCATGACGCCCGATAGTGTGCCAGCGCTGGCGACCATCGCTTGTCCGGTACTTAAGGACGTAGGCCAGGCCCTCGCTTTTCTGACGCCGCGCGCCAAAGCCGGCGACCGCCCCTTTTCCCTCGTCCCAGCGGACGGAATTCGCCGGAATGGTTGAGATTTGCTTCAACGTTAGCATAACTTGGCGCTGGCCTTTGGTTGCTAAATGGGCCTAGCTACCAGATAGCTACCGCGCGTTTACAAATCAAGGCAACCTACTTCAAACTGAGGCAATGAAAATACCTTATTTATCAGCAAAGTGTAGGCGTTATGCAAAAAGTCGTAACCGGCTTCAGGCATTAAGCACTCCCTTGGTAAGGGAGAGGTCGAGAGTTCAATCCTCTCTCGCAGCACCATCTAATTGGTTGAAAAATATAAATTCTCGCGGCCAGTTGGCGCGCTTATTCGCGCAATCTGGCGCGGCACGTGCGGGAATCGCTTCAGACGAGATTACCGGCAGAGCGCTTCTACTGGCTGGAGCGTTACGCCTGCGCGGCGCGTCGCCGCGCCTTCAAATAGAGAAGCGTGATCTCGACGCCGAGGAGCCCGTCAGCCGCCATCAAGCGCAGCGGCGAGCGGCCATTAAAGGGTTCGGCGAAATTGTCCTCGCGCAGCCAGGCGACGGCCGCCATCGGCTCGCGGAAAAGGTCGAGCGCGGCGCCGATTGTTTCGAGCGCCAGAATGACGTGGGACAATTCGCAGGAGTCGCCGACCAGCAGGGCGCGTTCCTCGTCGGACAGGCGAGCGAGGTCCGCGATGCGGGAGAATTCATTGCGGATCACGCTCTCCTCGTGGCGCATGGCCATGCGCCGGGAAGCGCCACCGGCGAAGGCGGAATTGCGGTTGCTGCGCGACGCTGTCGCCCGCTCCAGGAAATCGCGCGACAAGGACAGGGGGCGGGCCAAAAACGCCGCCGCGGCGCCATGGCGCTTTTTGGGCATAAAGCTCTGCGGTACCGACAGTGCGCCAATCAGATCGGATCCAGTCCCGACGCCAAACGCAAGCGACATGATGCTCTCTCCCGTATTCAACGGCCTAAACCGATAAGAACAAATAGAGAACATATTTTTGCCATTGTCAAGCGCCCGGTTCCACAGCTCAAAACAGGCTGCGGCCGGAGGATCTGGCCAACTCTGCCGGGAGTCCTCGCCAAGCTTGCGTTTCGAGGCTATGAAAAAGACTCCCGGCGTCAGCGAAAACTTGTTTGCGCCGTGATTTCAGCGGGAAGGAATGTCGATGATCATGCACAACTGGACCGCCCGGCACTGGGTCATTGCGGCCTTGATCATCGGGCTTGCCGCTGGCGCCTTTGTTCTGAGCTGGGCCTGATCCACGCGGCGGGCAAGACCGGTTCGGCCTCGTCCGGCGTCGATGGCGGTCAGGATGTGCGAGGTTGCGGCAGTTCGTCGGTCACCACTTCGAAGCGCACGAGCTTGGCGACGCCAAAAGCCGTCGAGATCGGCACGTCAGCGGCGTCACGGCCGCGCCCCATGACGATGTGGCCGATGCGCGGGTGGTTGTGGCGCGCGTCCATCGTGTACCAGCGGCCGCCGAGATAGACCTCGAACCAGCCGCTGAAATCCATCGGATTGACGTCGACCGGCACGCCAATGTCGCCGAGATAGCCGGTGCAATAGCGCGCGGGGACGTTCAGGCAGCGGCTCAGGGCGATGGCGAGATGGGCGAAATCGCGGCACACGCCGATTCCCTCCTGCATCGAATCGCTGGCGCAGCGCGTCGGGCGGGCGTCGGGATAGCTGAAGCGGATTTTCGAATGGACGAAATCGCAAACCGCCTTCACCCGCATGTAGCCGCCCGAGATCTTCCCAAATGTCGTCCAGGCGAAATCCGCGAGCTTGTCGCTGTCGCAATAGCGGCTCGGCGCGAGATAGAGCAGGACTTCGTCGGGGAGACGGGCGATCGGCGTGAAATCGGTGTCGGGCGGCGTTTCATCCGGTTCGCCGGAATCATGGATCACGAAGCGATTGTGGAAGGTGACGAGGCCCGGCGGGACTTCCACTCGCGTGACGCGATTGCCGAACAGATCGAGATAGGACCGCATCGGCAGGTCTGGATTTGACGTGATGGTGTCAGCCGAAAGCAGATCCGCGTCGCGCGACGGATGGATGTTAAGTTGAAGCAGCATCGGCGTCTGCGCCGGACATTCAAAGGCGATGTCAAAGCCTGCCTGGATAAGCATGGCGCAATCCTTGTGTTCGCGCCGATGGGGCGCCTGGTCGGGACAAATCGCGCCGCATGAGCGACGGCTGTCGCATCAAACGCCCTGGTCATAGCGTCGCGTTTTGATGCGGAATGGAGAAAGGCGCCGCGTCGGGCAGTTGGCGGACCAGGACGGAGACTTCCATGCCCTGGTCGTCCGACGCTTCGCCGTAATAGGACCCATGCAGCGGAATGGCCTGATGCGCCTCCCGGGCCACGGCGATGCGAATGAGATCGCGGCTGCCGACAATGCCATTGGTCGGATCGAATTCGACCCAGCCGGCGCCGGGCAGATAGATCTGGCACCACGCATGGGTCGAGCCGCCGCCGAGATGGCTTACGCCGATGTCCCGGTCGGGAACATAGATATAGCCCGAGACGAAACGGGCGGCGAAGCCGAGGACGCGCGCGGCCTCAATCATCAAGATCGCGAAATCGCGGCAGGTGCCGCGTCCGGAGGAGAGCGTCTGCAACGGGCTGCGCGTGCCCTTCGCGGTGCGGCGTTCATAGGACAATCCCTCCTTGATCGCATAGGTCAAGGTCATCAGCAGCGCGCCCGTCTCGGTCGGACGACCTTGGTGGAGGAAGCGCCGGACCCAGTGATCGAGTTCGCGGGCGGGGTCGGGATAGTGCCGCTCGATGAGGCGGGCGAGATCCGGTATCTCATCGGCGTCATAGGGAAAAGGATAGAAGCGCGCCCGATCCTCCAACTGGAAATCCGGCTCCTCTAGATAGGTGTGTTCGAGCGTGAGATTGTTCTCCACCCGCAGGCTTCGCGTCGCCCCGGCGAAATTGGCGATCGCCACGCAATTGTCGAAAACGTCATGAATCCAGCGCAACTCATGTGGGCGCGGTTCGATTTCGAGCGTGGCGGCGAGGAGCCGCTGGTCGTTGCTGTCGCGTGGGCGGAGCATCATCCGATGTTCTCCAAGCCGCACCGGCGCGGAGTAGGAATAGGTCGTGATATGTTTGACGGTCAGAATCGCCATGCGCCCCGCCTCAATAATCGAGCAGGCGCAGCACGATCCATGTCAGCAGGAACCCTACCAGGAAGGCGCCCAACGCCCTTCCGATCGCGCGAGGACTGCGGGGCATGCCCTCCGCCCGGCCAGGGCCCGCAAAGACATACCAGAAGGCGACGATGAGGCCGACGATAAGGGCGATGTCATTGCGCGGCATGTTGTCCCTGTCGTTCGAGCCGGATTCGCCCTTATGGACACAACTTCCGGAAGGTGGAGTCAGTTCCAATCCGCGCCTGCGTCCCTTTGGCCATCCCGCCGACGCGCGCCCGCGATTCGAAATTTGCTTCCGCCAGCAGGCGACATGGCCTAAGGACGCCGAAACTTTTACAGGCGTCCCGGCATGATTCGTCTCGAGAACATTAGCAAGCAGAATGGCAACCATCTCATCTTCATCGAGGCCTCGGCGGCGCTCCTGAAAGGCGAGAAAGTCGGGCTCGTCGGCCCCAATGGCGCCGGCAAGACGACGCTGTTCCGGCTGATCACGGGTCAGGAAGATCCTGACGAGGGGCAGGTCAATGTCGATCGTGGCGTGACGATCGGCTATTTCAACCAGGATGTCGGCGAAATGGCCGGCCGCAGCGCGGTCGCCGAGGTGATGGACGGCGCCGGCCCCGTGAGCGAGGTCGCCGCAGAATTGGCCGCGCTCGAAACCGCCATGGCCGATCCCGACCGCGCCGACGACATGGATGAGATCATCGAACGCTATGGCGAGGTCCAGGGGCGCTTCGAGGAGCTGGACGGCTATGCTCTGGAGGGGCGCGCGCGCGAAATTCTGGCCGGTCTGAGCTTTTCGCAGGAAATGATGGATGGCGACGTCGGCAAGCTGTCGGGCGGCTGGAAAATGCGCGTGGCTCTGGCGCGAATCCTCCTCATGCGTCCCGACGCCATGCTGCTCGACGAACCGAGCAACCATCTGGACCTCGAAAGCCTGATCTGGCTGGAGGAATTTCTGAAGAATTACGACGGCGCCGTGCTGATGACCTCGCATGACCGCGAGTTCATGAACCGCATCGTGAAAAAAATCGTCGAGATCGATGGCGGCGGACTGGCGAGTTTTTCCGGCGATTACGAATTTTACGAGCAGCAGCGCGCGCTCAATGAGAAACAGCAGCAGGCCCAGTTCGAGCGCCAGCAGGCCATGCTCGCCAAGGAAATCAAGTTCATTGAACGCTTCAAGGCCCGCGCCTCGCACGCCTCGCAGGTGCAGAGCCGGGTGAAAAAGCTGGAGAAAATCGACAAGGTGGAGCCGCCGCGCCGCCGCCAGACAATCCTGTTCGAGTTCCCGCCGGCGCCGCGCTCCGGCGAGGATGTCGTCAGCCTGAAAAAGGTGGACAAGTCCTATGGCGCCCGCAGCATTTATGCGGGGCTGGATTTCCAGGTGCGCCGCAAGGAGCGCTGGTGCGTCATGGGCGTTAACGGCGCCGGGAAATCGACTTTGCTCAAGCTGGTGGCGGGCGCTGCGAAACCCGATGGCGGATCGGTCACGGTCGGCGGCACGGTCAAGATGGCCTATTTCGCGCAGCATGCGATGGACCTGCTGGATGGCGAGGAGACCGTGTTCGAGTCGCTGGAGAATTCCTTCCCGCAGGCGGGGCAGGGGTCTTTGCGCTCACTGGCCGGCTGTTTCGGTTTTTCCGGCGACGATGTGGAAAAGAGATGCCGGGTGCTGTCGGGCGGCGAGAAGGCGCGTCTGGTGATGGCGAAAATGCTCTATGATCCGCCGAATTTCCTTGTGCTCGACGAGCCGACCAATCATTTGGATCTGCTGACAAAGGAAATGCTCATCGCGGCGCTATCGCAATATGAGGGCGCCATGCTGTTCGTCTCGCATGACCGGCATTTCCTCGCGGCCTTGTCCAACCGCGTGCTGGAGCTGACCGACGAGGGCATTCATCAATATGGCGGCGGCTACACGGAATATGTGGCGCGCACGGGCCAGGAGGCGCCCGGCCTGCGCAGTTAAGCGGCGCCTGGCCTGCGCACGCCTGGCTTGCGCAGCTGAGCGGCGTGGGAATTTCGTCAAAAGGAAATGGTTTTGCCGCGCGGGACTTTCGCCGGGGCGAATTTGCCTTATTTGACAAGGGGTCGAGAATCGACATTGCCATTCCGGCCGGGTCGTTATAGGAAACGGGCCTTACAGGCTGGCTTGGCGCCTTTCTTGCCGGGCCAGACGCGCGTCGACGCTCGGCTTGATGGCGGTTTCGCCTCGCGATTTGAGCCCCGGCGCGAATGGATCCCGGCAGAGCGCGATCGCTCTCGCGGATCGGATTGAAATCGAGGGCCAGCGCCTCTGTCATGCCCCAAAGGCGTTTCACCGCCCCATGGGGCCGGCGCTGGACTTGCACGGAGATTGGTCAAGATGAGCAATGCCGCCGAAAACGACACCGTGACGGCTCCGCCCGCGGAAGCCCCGGCCAAGAAAAAGGGCGGCGCCTTCAACCGCGAAACCGTACTTGAAGTGCAGCATTTTACGGACCGCCTGTTCCGCTTCCGCACGACGCGCGATCCGCATTTCCGCTTCGTCAATGGCCAGTTCGCCATGATCGGCCTTGAAGTCGAAGGCAAGCCGCTGCTGCGCGCCTATTCCATGGCCAGCGCCAATTACGAAGACGATCTCGAGTTCTTCTCGATCAAGGTGCCGGACGGCCCGCTGACCTCGCGCCTCCAGCATCTCAAAGTCGGCGATTCGGTTCTGGTCGGCCGCAAGCCGACCGGCACGCTGGTTCAGCCGAGCCTGCTGCCGGGCAAGCGCCTCTACATGTTCTCGACCGGCACCGGCATCGCGCCCTTCTCCAGCATCATCAAGGACCCGGAGGTCTATGACCTCTATGACCATCTGATTCTGATCCACGGCTGCCGCGAGGTCGCCGAGCTGAAATATGGCCTCGACATCGTCGAGGCGGCCCGCGAGAACGAGTTCTTCGGCGATATCGTGCGCGAAAAGCTCATTCACTATCCGACCGTGACCCGCGAGCCCTATCAATATCAGGGCCGCGCCACCGATCTGATCGAAAATGGCAAGCTGTTCGCCGATATCGGCCAGCCGCCGCTCGATCCGGCTGAAGACCGCGTCATGATCTGCGGCAGCCCCGGCCTGCTGCGCGATTTGGTGCGCATGCTCGAAGAGCGCGGCTTCCGCGAGGGCTCGGGCGGCGATCCGGCCTCCTATGTCATCGAAAAGGCCTTCGTCGAGTCCTGAGACCCGACGAGATGGGTTCGCCCTGGCCTGGCCTTGTCTTCAGGCGCTCATCGTCTGGCTCCAGGTCGAGGGCAGGTGCTTGACGCTGGCCGGCTTGCCGCCGGAGGCACGAGCTTCGAGGAAATGGCGCAGTTCCTTTGCGTCAAGGCCGGAGGCGCAGCGCCCATTGAATTTGATGAGAGGGCCATTGATGAGGCTCGGATTGACCGAGAGCATCACCAGGGCCTGCTGGGGATTGGCGCGCGATGGGTCGATCTCGCCCGAGAGCACTTGCGGCGCCGCAGGGTCGAACCATTCGGGCACCGGCCTTTCCGCAAAAAATGCGCGAAGTCCTGCGGAAGTCCAGTTTTCCGCAGTTAAGTCACGCGTTTCGACTTCATACCCGGCTGCGGCAAGCAAGTCTTTATGCTCGCGATCCTTTTTAGAACCAGACTTTTGGTAAAAAACTACCTTTTTCATGGCGCTATCCCTTGCGGTCGGAAGAAAGCTAGGCAAGTCGTAAGCTGTTAAGTCCACGGCGCCATGAAGGCCGCAATGCGACGCCCGCGCGTTGGCAAAGGTTCTTTTTTTGGATTTTTTTGGACAGGAAAGATTTTGGTCGAGCAACGCTGCTATCCAACAGAAATAATTTGCTTTAAAGTCATTGAACTCATTTGATTCGTATATTCCTGTGCATGGAGATAGACGGGTGCGCCGTCCGCAGAAGCCTTTTACTGTCGAAGTCAAAAAAGTTCGCAAAGGCGGCTTCGCCAGATTTTTGGGCTCCGGACCGCAATGGAACGAATCCGATCTGGCGGAAGAGGCCCCTAAAGAACAGCCGGCGCCCTCGCGGGCAACTCCGCCCCGCGCCGAACCCGCGCCGCCGCCACGCCGAATTCTCGAAGCCATCGAGCCATTGTCGGGATCTGTCCCGGACGACAAGGCGGCCGAGGCCTCTGAAACGTCTCTGGAGCCTGTGGGCCAGATCGAGGCCAAGCCACGCCGTCGCGGCCGCCCGCCAAAAGCCGCGCCGATCGCGGATGGCGCGGAGACCGCTGTCGCGCGGAAGGTCCGCGCCGCCCCGGCGCCGCGCAAGAAACGTAGCGCCCCAGCGCCGAGCAAGAAACCCAGCGCTCCTGCGCCGAACAAGAAATCCCGCGCCCCGGCGCAGAACAAGAAATCCCGCGCGACCGAAAGCGGTCCCCAAATCGAAATTGCCTTGCCAATCGCCGCGCCGCCCGCGCCTGTTTCTACGCCGGCTTTGGCGCCCGCGCCGGCGGCTCGGGTCGCCCAGTCCCATCGTGTGGAAGCCGCGAGCGGCCTGCCGCGCGGCGAGCGCTGGAAGCGCCGTCTGCCCAAGGTCTTGTGGTAGCTCCGCCCCGTCTTCAGGCCGGGATGCTATGGAATTGTCCAGCGGCGTCGAGTTGCCGTGTGGTGACCGCAATGCGTCGCTGTTCCAGATCGAAATCGATTAGAAAATAGGCGGAGCGCCGGCGCGGATTGCGGCCGATCGAAGACGCCGAGCAAATGCCGAGCACCGGGATCGGCCCATCTGGCCCGGGCAGGCTTTTTCGTGAAATCACATGGCTGTGCCCGTGCAGCACCAGATCCGCGCCCTCGCGCGCGAGCGTCTCGGCCAGGGCGCGATGGTCGGCGAGATTGCGCATGCGGCCTCCGCCGTCGACCGGCGGGTGATGCAGCAGCACGACGCGGACCTCATCGCGCGTCTCGCGCAGGATTTCGGCGAACCGCGCCAATTGCCCGCGCCCGAGCTTGCCCGAGGCGACAAAGGGCAGCGTCGGGACGCCGCTGCACAGGCCGATGATCGCCATTCCATCGCGCCGTCGCAGGAAGGGAAAGCCGTTCGCGCCGTCGTCTCCGCGCATCCACGGACTGAGGTCGCGCGCCATATAGGCGAGGCTGGATCGCAGATAGGCGTCGTGATTGCCAGGGGCGAGGCTGACGTCGGCCGGAGCGCCGATCGTGTGCAGCCATTGCGCGGCGAGCTGGTATTCCGCGGGCAGGCCGATATTGCAGACGTCGCCGGTGATCGCGACATGGTCGGGACGATGCGCGCGCAGATCGGCGACCAGCGCGCCCAGCGCCTCCATGTCATGGGCGCGATAACGGCCGCGCCGCCAGTTGATATAGCCGGTAGCGCGTTTTCCCAGCAGGTCGCGCCATCGTGGATTGGGCAGCGGGCCGATATGGGCGTCGGAGAGATGGGCGAGACGGAACATTTGCCGAGCCCTCAGGCGCCGCCGATGAGAATGCCGACGGCGAGCACGACCGCGCCGCCGACGACGATCTGGGCCACGGCCTTGAGGAAAGGCGTGTCCATATAGCGCGCCCTGATATAGGCGATGGCCCACAGTTCGATAAAGACCACGATCCCGGCGATGGTCGTCGCGGTCCAGAAGGCGTGGGGCCAGGAATCCGGCACCAAAAACGGCAGACTGTGGCCGAGGCCGCCGGCAGTCGTCATGAGGCCGCAGACAGCGCCGCGAATGAAGGGCGCGCCGCGCCCGGTGATCGAACCGTCGTCCGACAAAGCCTCGGCTATGGCCATGCTGATGCCGGCGCCGAGCGAAGCGGCGAGCCCGACGAGGAAGGTGCTCCAATTATTTTGCGTGGCGAAGGCGGCGGCGAACAGCGGCGCGAGCGTCGAGACCGAGCCGTCCATCAGGCCGGCGAGGCCGGGCTGGACATATTGCAGCACGAAGAATTTATGCGCGGTCCGGCCTTCCTCCGCGCGGGCGCTTTCGGTCAGGATCGCTTCTGAAAGGGCGTTGGCCTTCTCGCCGTGGCTCTTCTCGACCACCGCGAGATCGCCGAGCAATTTGCGCACGCCGACATCCTGCGAGGCGGCGGCGGCCTGGACGTAAAAACGCTGCGAATCGACCTCCATCGCCTCGGCCTGGTGGCGGATCGTCTCCAGCGGCAGGTTCTTGACGAACCAGGTCGGGCGGCGGCTGTAGAAGCCCTTGACGTCCTCGCGGCGAATGGCGGGCAGGTTGGAGCCGAAACGGGCCTGATAGATCTCCAGCAGCTGGCGGCGATGGCCGTCTTCCTCCGCCGCCATTTCATGAAACACTTTCGCGGTTGCGGGATAGCGATCCGCCAGCTCTTCTGCGAAAGTGGCATAAATTCGATTGTCTTCTTCTTCGGAAGCAATCGCGATGGCGAGGATTTCGCGTTGGGTCAATTCGGAAAAGCTCTTCAAACTCATGATCTTCTCCGAGTGAGCGGCGGCGTCAGGGTTTTTGCGCGAGAGGCTTTTGCCTCGCCGCGCGTTTTCGATTTCGCAAGCGCATCAAAGCTATAATTTGATTTCAAGACTGAATCCAGTCGCGGAGCTTTCATGTCCGAAATGGCGTTATGGCAAAAATTCATCCGGCAGGGGCAGCGCATTGTCGGCCTGGCGCTGCGGCCCATGACGCTCGGCGTGCGCGTGATCGCGCTCGATGAGACGGGGCGGGTTTTCCTCGTGCGTCACACTTATATCCCGGGATTTCATCTGCCCGGCGGCGGCGTCGAGCGCGGCGAGACGGCGGTGGCTTCGCTGCGTCGGGAGATGGAGGAGGAGGGCGGCCTGGTCTCGGAGGAAACGCCCCGCCTGATCGGGTTCTATCACAATCCTCGTCAT
This sequence comes from Rhodoblastus sp., assembly GCF_019449565.1. GTDB lineage: Bacteria > Pseudomonadota > Alphaproteobacteria > Rhizobiales > Beijerinckiaceae > Rhodoblastus. The sequence continues at coordinate 11,722 of NZ_JAGRPM010000009.1, forward strand.
TCGCGGCGCGATCATGTCGCGCTTTATCTTGTTTGCGGCGCGCGCCAGGTCAAGCCCCGCGCGCCCGATTGGGAAATCGCCGAAAGCGGCTTTTTTCCCCTCGATGCGCTCCCCGCCGAAGCGACCGCTTCGACACGGGCGCGCATCGCCGAATATTTGCAGCAGGCCGCGCCCTCGCCGATCTGGTGAAGCGCCGGCTGAACAGCGGAGAGCATGATGACGGATGCAACTGCGACGGAGGACGAGACGGACAAGCAGCGGCCGCTTTTTGAAGATATTCGCCTGCTTGGGCAGATTCTCGGCGATGCGGTGCGCGAGCAGGAGGGCGAGGCGGTATTCGGACAGATCGAGAAGATCCGGCGGCTCTCGGTCGCGGGCCAGCGCAAGGCCGATCCGGAGGCCGGGCGCGAACTCGACGCCTTGCTGCAGTCCCTGACGCCGGCGGAGACCGTCTCCGTCATCCGCGCTTTCGCCTATTTTTCCCATCTCGCCAATATCGCCGAGGACCGCCACTTCCTGCGCCGCCGCGCCGCTCACGAGCCGCAGACGCAGCCCGGCGGCCTCGCCCATTGCTTCGAGCGGCTTTCGGCGGCGGGCGTCGCGCCGGAGAAGATCGAGGACATGCTGCGCCATTCCTATGTCTCGCCGGTGCTGACCGCCCATCCGACCGAGGTGCAGCGCCGCAGCACGCTCGACGCCGAGCGCGGGATCGCCGATCTGCTCGCTGCGCGCGAGACGTGCCGGACCGAGGCCGACCGGCGCGAGAACGAGGCGCAATTGCACGCCCGCGTGGTGCAGCTCTGGCAGACGCGCATCCTGCGCACGGCGAGCTTGACCGTGCGCGACGAAATCGACAATGCGCTCCTCTATTACCGCTCGACCTTCATCCGCGAGATTCCTAAGCTTTACGCCGATCTGGAGCAAAGGCTGGGGCGTCCAGTGGCGCCGTTCTTCCGCATGGGCAACTGGATCGGAGGCGACCGCGACGGAAATCCCAATGTCGACGCGCAGACTTTGGACGCCACGGTCAAGGCGCATGCCGAGACGATCCTGCGGCATTACCTCGTCGAGGTTCATCTGCTCGGCGCCGAATTGTCGATGTCGCGGACGCTGGTCGATTGCTCGGCGGAACTGGATGCGTTGGCCAAGGCGTCCGGCGATCACAATCCGCATCGCGCCGACGAATCCTATCGTTGCGCTTTGATCGGCGTTTACGCCCGCCTCGCCGGCACGCTGACCGCCCTGACTGGCGGCGAGGCGATGCGCCACGCCGTCGCCCCCGCCGCGCCCTATGTGCGGCCGGAGGAATTGCGCGCCGATCTAGTCATTGTGCGCGAATCGCTGAACGCCCATCACGGCGCGGCTATGGCGCGCGGCCGGCTGGCGCGGCTGATCCGCGCCATCGATGTGTTCGGCTTCCACATGGCGACGACCGACCTTCGCCAAAGTTCGGACCAGCACGAAGCGGTGCTCAAGGAGCTGCTGGCGGTGGTGCGGATCGCGCCGGATTATTCGGCGCTTGGCGAAGACGAGCGTGTCGCCTTGCTGCTCCGGCTGCTGGCGGACCCGCGTCCGCTGCGCGCCCCGAATCTGGCTTATTCCGATAGCCTGCGCAGCGAACTGGCCGTATTCGAAACGGCGCGAATCGCGCGCGAGAATTTCGGCGCCGGCGTCATTCGCCATTACATCATCAGCCATACCGAAAGCGTCAGCGATCTGCTCGAAGTCATGGTGCTGCAAAAGGAATGCGGCCTTCTGCACGGGACGCTGCATGAGTCGGAGCGCGATTCTGCGGAACTTGAGCTGATCGTCACGCCTTTGTTCGAGACCATCGAGGATTTGCGCGCCGCCGAGCCGATCATGCGCGCCTTTTACGCTCTGCCGGGAATCGCCGATCTGATCCGGCGCTCCAGCGGCGTGCAGGATGTGATGCTCGGCTATTCCGATTCCAATAAGGACGGCGGCTATCTGACCTCCAACTGGGAGCTTTACCGCGCCTCGACGGCTCTGGCGGCTCTGTTCGATTCGCTGTCGGGGCTGCGTCTGCGCCTGTTCCATGGGCGCGGCGGCGCGGTCGGGCGCGGCGGCGGCCCGTCCTATCAGGCCATTCTCGCCCAGCCGCCTGGCACGGTGCGCGGCCAGATCCGCCTGACCGAGCAGGGCGAGGTGATCAATGCCAAATATGCCAATCCGGACATCGGACGGCGCAATCTCGAGACCTTGATGGCGGCCAATCTCGAAGCCAGTCTTCTGGTGGACGGGCAGAAGCCGCCCGAAGAATTTCTCGTCGCGGCGGAGGAATTATCGCGCCTGTCGATCCGCGCCTATCGGGGCCTCGTCTATGAGACGCCGGGTTTTGTCGATTATTTCTACGCGGCCACGCCGATTGCGGAAATCGCCGAGCTGAACATCGGCTCGCGCCCCGCTTCCCGCAAGGCGACGCGGCGGATCGAGGATTTGCGCGCCATTCCCTGGGGTTTTTCATGGGGCCAGAGCCGCGTCGCCCTGCCGGGCTGGTTCGGCTTCGGCGCGGCGGTCGAGGCGTTTCTGCGCGAGGATCGCGATGCGCGGAAGGCGCTGTTGCGGCGCATGTCCGAGGAATGGCCTTTCTTTCGCGCCCTGTTGTCCAATATGGACATGGTGCTGGCCAAGGCCGATCTCGAAATCGCGCGGCGCTATGCCGATCTAGCTCCCGACCGGGCTGCGGCGGACGCGATTTCCTCGGCGATCGAGACGGAATGGGCGCGCACGATCGCGGCGCTCGAAATCGCAACCGGCCAGACGGAACGGCTGGCCGACAATCCGGCGCTTTCGCGCTCGATCGCGCATCGCTTCGCCTATATTGCGCCGCTCAATTATTTGCAGGCGGAATTGCTGCGGCGCTGGCGTGCGGGCTTGATCGATCACAAGGCGCGGGTCGGCATCCTCATCGCCATCAATGGCATCGCAGCGGGACTGCGCAATACGGGCTAAGGGGCGGCATCAAATACCCAAGAAAAAGCCTCCTTGGCGATGGCCAAGGAGGCTTAAGGGGCAGATCAGCGCCCGAGGCGCCGGGGTCGTGGTTAGTGGGCTTCCTTCATGACCACGTCCAGCAGCTTGTCGGACTTGTGCTCCGCGCAATATTTGCCGATCACCTCGTGGTTGCGCTTCACATAGCGCGAATCGATGGTGGTCAGGTTCTTGGTGGCGCTGTAATAGCCGCCCATCCAGGACGAGATCAGCAGCTTGTCAGCCTCAGGCAGACCGGCGAACTGGCTGCAGGTGATGAGCGACAAGTCGAGCACGACCTGGGCTTTGGCGGGAACGGTCAAGGCGAGCATCGCCGCCGCGAGAATCAGCTTGGTCTTCATAGTTTTTCTCCGGATGGCTTGATGCGGATTACTTCTTCATCATCTGATTCACGGACGCCTGGATCACGCCGAACAGCTGATCGTTCGGATGGGCCGCGCAGAATTTAGCGACATTGGCGGTGTTGCGGTGAAAAGCCTCGAGATCGACCTGGGTATAGCCGAGCTTCTGGTTAAACCAGCCGCTGAACCAGGACGCGACCATGTCGGCGTCGGCGGGTCCCATCGCGGCGAATTCGCCGCAGGTGATCTTGGTCGTATCAATCATGATCTGGGCGGAACCGGCGGTCGGCGCCAAAGCCATTCCGAGAGCCAGGCAAATCGCTGTTTTTTTCATGTTTCACCCCTTAAGTCGCCTGCGTCGCAAGAAGCGAACGAGCAGGCAAAAAATTGATCGCGAATGGAAAACCCCATCCGGCCATCATTTTTGCTCGCGGTCGGGGCGGTCGCCGCCGATCAAATAGACAGGGCGCCTGCTTCCGCCGCGGTCGCACAGAAGCACGATTTTATTGGGAAGGCCAGAGCGTGGCGGCGCGCCTAACTGAAATTTCATGTGCTGTCCCGGCGCAAAAATGGGCTCTATTTTCTCTTGCATGGCGCGGGCAAGAAAAAAGCCGGAGCGTGAGCCCCGGCCTGATCATTTCGTCCCATCGCTCGTCGCGTCAGTTGACCAGCGCCTTGACGCTGGCGATGCCCTGATCGACGAAGATGGAGCCGTCCGGACCGCCGGCGCTGGACTTCAGCACGGTCTCGGCGGCCTTGACGGCGGCGTCGGCGGCGGCGGAGCGCACGTCGGCGGTGGCCTGGGCTTCGGCCTGGGCGATCTTGTCCTGCGCCTGCTTGGTTCGGCGGGCGACATATTCCTCGATGCGCGCCTGGGCTTCCTTGGACATGGCTTCCGCTTCGGCCTTGGCCTGGGCGACAATGCTGGCGGCCTGGGCTTCCGCTTCGGCGGTCTTGGCGGCGAAGCTCTGCATCAGGGCCTGGGCTTCGGCGCGCAGGCGGGCGGCTTCGGCCAGTTCGCTCTTGATCTTGTCGATGCGGCCGTCAAGCGCGGCGCCGAGCTTGCTGTGCACGCCCAGATAGCCAAGCAGCATCACGAAGAGAACGAAGCCGAGGGCGACGAAAAATTCAGCGTCCATGTTTCGCTCCTTCAGCTCTTGAGCGCGGCGATCGCGGCGGCGACGGCAGAGACGTCGGCCGGCTTGCCGGTGATATGTTGCAGGATGGCCTGAGCGGTCTCATTGGCGATGGAATCGACATTGCCCATGGCGGCGGTCTTGGTCGTGGCGATCTGGGCCTCGGCGGCGGCGAGCTTGGCGTTAAGCTCGCCTTCGAGGGTGGCGCGGCGGGCGTCGGCCTGAGCCTTGACTTCCGCATGGGCGGCCTGACCCAAAGCCTGGGCTTTAGTCTTGGCCGCTTCCAGCGTCTTTTCATGCGCGGCGGCGGCGGCGGCCGCGTCATCCTGCGCCTTGGCGGCGGCGGCGAGGTCGGAGTCGATCTTGTCCTTGCGGGTCGCGATGATCTTGGCGACGCGCGGCAGCGCGATCCTCGACATCAGCAGGTAGATCGCGCCGAAAGTGATCGTCAGCCAGATGAGCTCCGCCGCGAAATTATTCGGGTCGAAGGGCGGGAAAACGCCGCCTTCGTGAGCGGGGCCGCCAGGAACCTCGGTTCCGGCCTTGTGCCCTTCAACGTCGTGAGCCATGGGTCGATCCTAAATTTGCGGGACGAAACGCGCGCCGGCGCAAAACCGCCGGCGCGCGACTTAAATAACTTCACGAAGAGCAGGATGATCGCCACGAGGAAGGCGAAAATGCCGAGACCTTCGGCGAGGGCGGCGCCGATGAACGCGCGGCCGAACTGGCCATCGGCCGCGGACGGATTGCGCAGCGCGCCGGACAGGAAGTTGCCGAAAATCGTGCCCACGCCGATGGCGGCGGCGCCCATGCCGATAGCGGCGAGACCGGCGCCGACGTATTTAGCTGCAACAGGATCCATCTTGAAACTCCATTCGATTTTGAAGGGCGACTATTTGTTGTTGGGTTGGATTATCAGTGGCCCGGGTGAATTGCGTCATTGAGATAGACGCAAGTGAGGATGGCGAAGACATACGCCTGAAGGAAAGCGACCAGCAGTTCGAACGCGGTCAGAAGAACAATGCCGATCAGCGGCAGCGGCGCGAGAAGTGCGTAAACGCCGGCGCCGAGCAGCAGGGTCACGAAACCGCCGAACACTTTCAGGGTGATGTGGCCCGCGAGCATGTTGGCGAAGAGACGAACGGAGAGTGAGATCGGCCGCGAGGCGAAGGAGATGATCTCGATCAGGACGATGAAGGGCAGCAGGATCGGCGAAACGCCCGACGGAACAAACAGGCGCAGGAAATGCGCGCCGTTCTTGTAGAAGCCATAGGCCAGCACCAGCAGAATGATGAAGGCGGCGAAGGCGAAAGTGACGATGATCTGGCTGGTGACCGTGAAGGTGTAGGGCACGAGGCCGATCAGGTTCGAGAAGAACACGAACATGAAGACGGAGAAGACGAAGGGGAAGAATTTCATGCCCGCTTCGCCGGCGGTCTGCCGCACCGTGCTCGCCACGAATTCATAGGACATTTCGGCCAGCGTCTGGAGGCGGTTGGGGACGATGTGCTCGCCCGAGGTGCCCAGCAACATGATGAAGGCGATCACCGCGAGGATGATCACCATGAAGAGCGAGGCGTTGGTGAAGGAGGCGTCGACGCCGCCAATGCTCAGGGGCGCGATGACGTTGATGTGGAATTGGTGGATCGGATCAATCGCGGGACCAGCTTCCGACATGTTCTGCCCTTCACTTTATGCGGGAGGTCCCGCTCACAAGGTTATGCGGGAGATCCCGCTCATTACAATTCAGGGCTCTTTCGAGCCGCCTCGCCCCGACGGCAGCACCGCGAGGCGATAGATGGTCCAGAAGCCCGCCGCCACGCCCAATCCCAACAACAGGATCAGCAGGAACGGGCTCGTGCCGAGCCATTCGTCGAGCTGCCACCCGATGAGGGCGCCGACCACGATGGCCGCAACAAATTCCGACAGCACGCGAAAGCCGAGACTCATCGCCTGCCCAAGGCCCTTGTCGGTCAAATCCGCTTCCGCCTTGCGATCGGCCTCCTTGCCGGTATCGCGTTGCGCCTGCAGGTCGCCTCGCAATTTGGCGAGACGCGCCTTCAGTTCTTCGGCGTCGTCCGGTCCGTCCTGCATCAATCGCCCCCTAGCTCATGGCGCCTCGGCGCGGGATCGGGGCAGGCGCCGCTGAACTCATCGCAGCCGCCGCAACTTGCAGGAGGTCGTCCGGACGAGAACCGATGAGGAATCGGACTCGTGGGATGCGAAACATCCCGCCCTTCTTGAACCGGGCGCACCATATTGACGGGACCTCGCCCTGTCAAGATAAGCGCGGCTTTTCTATGACACAAATAACACATTGAAATTAAATGGGAAAATGTGATTTTATCCGGGTCTCTCCTAAGGTCGCAGACGGCGGGGCGGCGCAGGGCCGGAGGTCGCGGGTTTTTTCCCGCGACAGGATGGTTTAGCCTGTCGCCGAAGCAGGACGGAGGATGGGCGTGACGAGCGAGCGGCTGAAGGCTTTTTCCGATGGCGTGCTCGCCATTATCGTGACCATCATGGTGCTGGAGCTGAAGGCCCCGCATGGCGAGGATTTTCCGGCGCTTCTGCCGCTTTGGCCCGTCTTTCTGGCCTATGTCCTGAGCTTCATCTATGTCGCGATCTATTGGAACAACCATCATCACCTGTTCGCCGTCGTCGAGAAGGTGAATGGGGCGGTGCTCTGGGCCAATATCCACCTGTTGTTCTGGCTGTCCCTGCTGCCCTTCGTCACCGCCTGGGCCAGCGAAAGCCATTTCGCGCGCGATCCGGTCGCGCTCTATGGCCTGGTGTTGCTCGGCGCGGCTTTCGCTTATTACATCCTGGTCGTCGTGCTGCTGCGCGCCCATGAGGGCGAGACCCTGCTGCGTCGCGCCATCGGCAAGGATTTCAAGGGCAAGATTTCGATTGTCGCCTATCTCGCCGGCATGGTCGGAACCTGTCTCAGCCCCTGGATCGGCTGTCTGGTCTATGTCGGCGTCGCGGCGATGTGGCTGGTCCCGGACCGGCGAATCGAATCGCGCTTGGGCGAGGTTTAGGGGACGGAAGATCGAAGCGGCTCATCGCAGACCATTCTGATCTGATCGACAAACTGTCTCGTCGCGAGCCCATAGCCGCCATCACGCAGAGCACGAATCAAGAATTATGCAACATGCTGGATGACCGCTTTGCAGTCATCAAAAGTGTGATGGCGAGCAGAGGGCAGATGATGTCCAATTAGAATGGCAAGCCCGCATTGCCCGGCGCGAAGTTACCCACGAGCAACATTTGCCTGATATGTCCGATGGCGTCGCCCAAGAGGAAAACCGAAGCGGTAATGACGGCGGCTGCCTTGAAATTCAGATCACACCAGAAAGCTATGCAGGCGGTTATGCCTATAGCCAAATCGGCCATGCCGACCTCGAACTGGAACGGACTCACTTCCCAACCGATATGGGCGGCAGCCGTCGCCGGAAAGAAGACGTGAGCAATCCCCGCCCACAGACCGGTGACGCCAGTGGGAAGGAGCAGAATCCACGAAAGGAACCGCTCGGCCGTAGACCCGTGACCACGACTCGCCGCCGCAACTCCTAGCGCAACGACGAAGAGCAGGGCAGGGAGGTTCCGCAGCAGGAAGCCAACATATTCAGCCATCATTTGCATTCCGCAGCATAAAGCCCCATGGGCGCGTGGCGGCATCTATTGCGGAAAGCGTTCGACGTGAATTTCCGCGTCGCGACCGAAGTAGACAGCGCGCCGCCCAGTGAACGAGACGATGTAACCCGCACATCCAGCCGCCATGACTTTCCCGCAAAAACCCGCGTAGGTGTAGCCGGGGGCAAGCTGCTGCGCCTCCTTAATGGCGGATCGAACGGCGCTGGTGTCGAGCGTCGCTGCGATTGGGCTATTGCCGTGCTGTGTCGGCAGCACAACGCTGTCGCCGTCTGGCATGAAATAGGTTGCCATCGAGCGGCGGTAATCAATCACATAGCTTTCAAAGCCTGCCTGCATCAGCGTCCCGACAATATCGGGAAAGGTCATGGTGTTGTTCTCTGCCCCGTCGAGGCACGTTTGGGCAATCTTGGTAAGGTGGTCGTTCATGATGGGCTCCTTCTGATTGTGGGACTTGTCAATCAATCGGTATGGCGGTGAGGCCCAGCCGGGCGACTGTCTCCATCAGAATGCGCAGCATGGCGCGGCGGTCTTTGTCGGACAGGTGGGCAAAGCACTCGGCATCGTTCTCATCAGCGAGCGCCGCCAGTTCAGGCACTAAATCTGCGCCCTGTGCGGTCAGACGAAGGGTATGTGAACGCCCGTCATCAGGGCTGGCCTCTCGGTCAATCAGCCTCTTGGCGAAAAGCCGGTCAGCCAGCTTGGTGATCGCTCCTCGCGTCATGCCCATGTCGTCAGCTAACTGGCTGGGCGATGTCGGCTCCCGGCCATGAAGCACGCGCATAAGCGCCCATTCGGCGACGGTGACATCCTTGGCCGCGAGCTTGCGGGCAAAGGCTTGCGACACGTGATTGGAAACGTGGCGGAGCCAGTATCCAAGGTGCGCGGTCAATTTGGAAACTTCAGGCGGCATGTGGTCCACGACGGCGTCATCAAATTGACTAGGAAACTATCTGCATAAAGTTTCCTAGTCAATCAGATTTGAATGGGCCAACGCTGGGCAGAATTCAAGAATTCTGCCCAGGCAATTAAAAGTCGTGAAATCAGATGCTTAACCTGTGAGAAGATCAGGTGCGTTTAGGCGTCAGTTTGTTGGCGCAATTAGCTCGCCTCCAGCAGGCGTTCCGCCTGCTCCAACTCCACCGACACCAGTTGCGACACGCCGCGCTCGGCCAGGGTAACGCCGAATCGCGGAAATGCGCGCCAACCCGCGCGGAGGGCGTGCAGGCGCTCGCGGCCCTCCTTGTTGAGAGCGCCAATGGCCGCACGCAATTTGCGGATCGCCTCGAGGTTTGGTGGATCGGCTTGTTCGGCGTTAAGGGAACAGCGCTGTCGGCGCGGCCGAATTAACGCCAACCTTAAGCCAAACTGCCGCCAGAATTGAGGGTCACATATTTTATATTCATACTAAATCGATGGTCTTAATACATGAATAAATCATCGGCTTTTAAATCGTTGGCGCTTGCCGGCTTCATCATTTTTGTCGGCTATGAGGCTCGTGCGGTGGTCGCCGCGCGGTCTGTTACGCACGAACTTTTCGCTAAATATGAGGCCGCTACGCATAATGGCGAAAAGTCGCCAACAGCCCTTACCGCCGAACGCCTCGAAAAGCTGATCAAGGTTCAAGACCCCAATTTTTGGAAGCACGATGGCGTTGATTGGAGCGCTCCCCTTACGACGACGACCGTCACCCAATCCATCGTCAAGAAGCTTTATTTTGAAAAATTCGAGCCGGGATTCGCAAAAATCAAGCAAAGCTTGATCGCTCATTTCGCGGTTGACCCGCTGACTTCGAAAAACGCGCAGCTCGCTGCATTCATCGACGTCAATGGTTTCGACGCCGCCTCGTGGAAATGGTTCGGAAAGCCCCTCGAAGCACTCGATGACGATCAATACCTTTCGCTGCTCGCGACGAACAACACGCCAAAAGTCGCCCCAGGAACGCCAGAAAACGCAGACCGAGTGAGGCGCATCAAGAATTACCTCGCGGGCCAATGCGAGAGGCGAGGCCTCGCGGATGTTTGGCTCGAACGCTGCGGCGACTAACGCAAAACGCCGCTAGCTCGCCTCCAGCAGGCGTTCCGCCTGCTCCAGCTCCACCGACACCAGTTGCGACACGCCGCGCTCGGCCTGGGTGACGCCGAATAGCCTGTCCATCCGCGCCATGGTGATCGGATTATGGGTAATGGTGATGAAGCGGGTGTCTGTCTTGCGGGCCATGTCGTCGAGCAGGTCGCAAAATCTCTCGACATTGGCGTCGTCGAGCGGCGCGTCCACCTCGTCCAGCACACAGATCGGCGCCGGATTGGTCAGGAAGACCGCGAAGATCAGCGACATGGCGGTCAGGGCCTGCTCGCCGCCAGAAAGAAGCGTCATGGTCGCGGGCTTCTTGCCCGGGGGCTTGGCCAGGATTTCCAGCCCGGCCTCGAGCGGGTCGTCCGATTCGACCAGTTGCAGTTCTGCCGAGCCGCCGCCGAACAGCAGCGAGAACAGGTCGCGGAAATGCGCGTCGACCCGCGCGAAAGCGTCGAGCAGGCGCTCGCGGCCTTCCTTGTTGAGTGAGCCGATGGCCGAGCGCAATTTGCGGATCGCCTCGGCGAGGTCGTCCCGCTCGGCGATCAGCTTGGCCTGTTCATCCTCGACGGTGGCCAACTCGTCCTCGGCGCGCAGATTGACGCCGCCCAGCCGCTCGCGGTCCTGTTTCAGGCTGGCGAGACGGGCGCTGACGCCGTCCATTGCGGGAAGGTCGTCGCCTTCGGCGAGGCCGGCCAAGGCCGGCAAGCCCTGCGGCGCGCAGTTCAATTGTTCCGCAATGTCGCGGATCAGGATCTGTAACCGCGTCTTGGCGGCTTCGGCCTGAGCCTCCAGCCGGGCGCGGGTCTCGCGGGCCGCGCTCATGGCCTCCAGCGCCGCGCGGGCGGCGCGGTCGGTCTCGGCAAGGGCGGTTTCGCCCTCGGCGCGGGCATCGGCAGCGCCGCGCAGCGCGGCTTCGGCCTCTTCGATCTTCCCGGCCAGAGAACGGCGCTGGAGCAGGAACTCGTCGGGCGCGTCCTCAAGCTTCGCCAGTTCCTCCTGCGCCTCGGCGACGCGGAATTCGATCTCTTCGGTCTGGAATTGCGACCGCGCGCGGCGGTCGAGCCAGCTCTTGGTCTCGCGCGCGATGGCCTCGCGGCGGCGCAGCCGGCTTTCGGCCTCGCGCGAAAAGGATTGCAATGAGGCGCGGGCCTCGGCGGCCTCGGCGCGGTCGAAGGCGTTGGCGGCGCGGGCGGCGTCGCGTTCGCCCGCCAGCGTGGCGGGTTCGGCGACATCGTCCAGCGCCTCGCGCGATTCGATCAGCCGCTCGCGGGCCTCGTCGCGCAATTCTTCCGCGCGCTTGCGGGAATCGTCGAGATTGGCGAGCCGCGACAAGAAGTTAGCCTGCCGGCGCTCGGCGGCGTTGGCGGCCTCGCGCGCGTCGGCCAGCGCCTTTTGCGTCATCCGCGCCGACTGCCGGGCGCGCTGGTCGGCCTCCGCGGCCTCCGCGACGGCGGCCCGGACGCCCTCCATCTTCTCCTGAAGCGCCTCGACGGCCTCGCGCGCCTGTTCTGCCTCGATTTCGAGATCGCCGAGCCGGTTTTTCTCGGCGAGACGGCGCGCGGCGGGCGTGGGCGCCTCGGCGGCTTGGGTGAAGCCGTCCCAGCGCCATAGATCGCCCTCGATCGAGACGAGCCTCTGCCCCGGCTTGAGATGCTGGCGCAGGATCGGCCCCGCATCGCGCGAAACCAGCCCGATCTGGGCGAGGGTGCGGTAGAGCGCGGGCGGGGCGCTGACCCATTCGGTCAGCGGCCGGGCGCCGGCGGGCAAATCGGGGTCGCCGCCGCTTTGCGTGACGGTCCAGTGCGCCGGGGCGTCGTCGTCGTCGGAGGCGTCGAGATCATCGCCGAGCGCGGCGCCGAGCGCGGCTTCATAGCCCTTGGCGACGACGATGCGCTCCAGCACGGCGGGCCAGCCGCCGCTCGCGCCGGTCTGCAGCAATTTGGCCAGCGTCCCGGCCTCGGTTTCGAGTTTCTGGGCGCGCTTTTCGGCCTCGGCCAGCGGGCCGCGTAAGTAGGTCTCTTCGTCGCGGGCGAGCGCAAGCGCGGATTCGGCGGCGATTGCGTCTTCCTCGGCCTGCGCGGCGGCGTCCAACAGGCGCTCGGCCTCGGCGAGCGATTCGGCCAGTTCGGAATCGCTCTCCGCGCTCGCGCGCAAAGCGGCGATGTCGTCCTCGATGCGCGACAATTCGCCCTCGAAACGCAGCAGCGCCTGCTCTTCGCGGCGCGCTGTTTCGGCGAGGGCGTTGCGCTGGGCCTCGGCATTGGCGAAGGCGTCCTGCGCCTTTTCCAGCGCGATTTCGGATGCGCGCAGCTTTTCTTCGGCCTCTTCGCAGCGCAGCCGGGCCTCTTCGACGAGATCGGCCTCGGCCTCGCCGGCCCCGGCGAGGTCTTCGTCCTCGCCTTCGAGGCGGGCCAAAGTCGCCGCCGCATCCTCGAAATGGCTGCGTTCGCGAGCGAGATCGGCGGCGGCTTGCGCGATGCGGCGCTCCATTTCGGTCTTGCGCTCGGCGGCGCGCTTCTCCTCGCCATCGAGCGTTTCGCGCGCGAGGACAAGGCGCTGGAGCGCGGCGGCGGCCTGCGCTTCCGCATCGCGCAGGCCCGGCATGGCGTGGGCGGCGAGCGCCTGCAAGCGGGCGGTTTCGGCCTGCTGGCGGGTGCGTTCGGCGACATCGACCACATTGGAATCGAACAGCCGCTGCGCCTCATCAGCCTCATGGGCCGCCTCGCGGGAGGCGATCAGGGCGGTCAGGGCCTCGTGGCGGCGGATTTCGGCGGCCAAGGCGCGATAGCGTGCGGCCTGCCGGGCCTGACGGCGCAACGATTCGGCTTGCGCGCCGATCTGGGTCAGCACGTCCTCCAGCCGGAGCAGATTTTCCTCGGCGCCCTTGAGGCGCAATTCGGCCTCGTGGCGACGGGAATGCAGCCCGCCGATGCCGGCGGCTTCTTCCAGAATGCGACGGCGGGCCTGCGGCTTGGCGGCGATGATTTCGCCAATCTGCCCCTGCCGCACCATGGCCGGCGAACGCGCACCCGAAGAAGCGTCGGCGAACAGCAGTTGCACGTCGCGGGCGCGCACTTCGCGGCCGTTGACGCGATAGGTCGAGCCCTGTTCACGCTCGATGCGGCGGGTGATTTCGAGAATGTCGGAATCATTGAAGACGGCTGGCGCGGAGCGGGCGCTGTTGTCGAGCACCAGCGCGACTTCGGCGTGATTGCGCGAGGGGCGCGAGCCGGAGCCGGAGAAGATGACGTCGTCCATGCCGGCGGCGCGCATCTGCTTGTAAGAATTCTCGCCCATGACCCAGCGCAGGGCCTCGACGAGATTGGACTTGCCGCAGCCGTTCGGCCCCACAACGCCTGTCAGGCCGGGGTTGATCACGAAATCGGTCGGCTCCACGAAGCTTTTGAAGCCGGTCAGTCGCAGCTTGTCGAATTTCATGAGTGAGTTATGGCGCTCCTTTTTTCCCGAAACGGAACAAGGCGCCAGAAGCGGGGCCGAATCAAGCGCGGCCACGGCGAAAGTTGGGGAAAAGGCAGCGGGGGAAACCCTTCTCCCCTTGCGGGAGAAGGTGGCGCGAAGCGCCGGATGAGGGGGCGCGTCAGCGGATGAGGGGCATTCTGCGGTCGTCGTCCCTCATCCGTCTCGCCGCCCGCGGCGCCGATCCACCTTCTCCCGCCATAGGGCGTTCGGAAGAACGCCCGTCTGAAGACGGGCTATGGGGAGAAGGGCCGCTCAGGCCTCCACTGGCTTGGGCGGCGTCCAGCGCAATACCGGCTTGCGCGCGGCTGCGGTCTCGTCGAGCCTTTTGCGCGGGGCGTAATAAGGCGCGCCGAGGAAGCGTTCGGTCTCGCCGCGCAGGGCGCTGAAGACCAGATCGCGCAAGGTCGCGATGAACAGGGTCAGCGAAACCAGCGATTCCGACTCGGTCGGCTCGATCAGCATGGCGCCATGGACGACGAGCGGGAAATAGATCGTCATCGGGTGGAAACCCTCGTCGATCATGGCCTTGGCGAAATCGAGCGTGGTGATGCCCGTATCCTTCAGCCAGCGGTCGTCGAACAGGGCCTCGTGCATGCAGATCTTGTCGCCGAAGGGCGCGGACATCACGTCGCTGAGGCTCACCCGCACATAATTGGCGGCGAGCACCGCGTCTTCCGAGGCCTTGGCCAGACCGTCGGCGCCGTGGGAGAGGATATAGGCGAGCGCGCGGACGAACATCCCCATCTGGCCGTGGAAGGCGGTCATGCGGCCAAAGGCTTCCGTTCCTTCCGCGTCCTCGACCAGCGAAAGCCGCTCGCCCTCGCGCTTGAGGAAGGGAACCGGCGCAAAAGCCGCGAGCCGGCTCGACAGCACCACCGGGCCGGAGCCCGGCCCGCCGCCGCCATGCGGGGTGGAGAAGGTCTTGTGCAGGTTGATGTGCATGGCGTCGACGCCGAGGTCGCCGGGCCGCACCTTGCCGACGATGGCGTTGAAATTGGCGCCGTCACAATAGAAATAGGCCCCGGCTTCGTGGACCAGCCGCGCGATCTCGACGATGTCGCGCTCGAACAGCCCGCAGGTGTTGGGGTTGGTGAGCATGATCGCGGCGACGTCGGGGCCGAGCGCGGCGGCGACGGCGTTGGGATGGACCAGCCCATCCGGCCCGGCGGGCACGGCGCGCACGGAAAAGCCGAGCGCGGAGGCGGTGGCCGGATTGGTGCCATGGGCCGAGTCCGGCGCCAGCACGACATTGCGCGTCGCGGCCTCGCCGCGGGCGGCGATGGCGGCCTTGATCGCCATCATTCCGCACATTTCGCCATGGGCGCCCGCCTTGGGCGATAGCGCCACAGCCTGCATATTGGTGAGCTTGAGCAGCCAGCCGGCCAGTTCTTCCATCAGTTCCAGCGCGCCCTGCACGGTCGAGACCGGCTGCAGCGGGTGAATATCCGCAAAGCCGGGCAGCCGCGCCATTTTCTCGTTAAGGCGCGGGTTGTGCTTCATCGTGCAGGAGCCGAGCGGATAAGGCCCGAGGTCGATGGCGTAATTCTTCTGCGACAGCCGGACGTAATGGCGCATCGCTTCCGGCTCGGAAAGGCCGGGCAGGCCGATCGCGCTCTTGCGCTCCAGCCCGCCGAGACGCGGCGTGAACGGCGCGGGCGGGTCGAGATCGACGCCGGTGAAGTCATTGCGGCCGGTCTCGAAAATCAAGGCTTCGGCGACTTGCAGCGCGCGATTGCCGGTGAAGGTTTTCGGCATGTGCGGCGTTGCGATCTGCGGCTGGGTGGGGCGGCCTTCGCGGTTCATGCGCGCACCTCCGCTTGCAGCGCGGCGAGGAAGGCGGCGCGATCCTCGTCGGTATTGACTTCGCTCGAGGCCACCAACAGCAGATCGTCGAGACCGGCGCCGGGCAGCAGACGCGAGACTGGAACGCCGGCGAGCACGCCGCGCGCCGCCATGCGCTCGACGAGGTCAGCCGCCGAGCCCTGCACCCGCAGCGTGAACTCGTTGAAAAAGGCGCTGTTCAGCACCTTTGCGCCGGGAACCTTGTCCAGCGCCTCGGCCAGCGCGACTGCGTTGGCGTGGTTGATCAGGGCAAGCTGCTTCAGGCCCGTCTCGCCGAGCAGCGAGAGATGAATGGAGAAGGCGAGGGCGCACAGGCCGGAATTGGTGCAGATGTTCGAGGTCGCCTTCTCGCGGCGAATATGCTGCTCGCGGGTCGAAAGCGTCAGCACGAAGCCGCGCCGGCCGTTCGCGTCCACGGTTTGGCCGCACAGGCGTCCCGGCATCTGGCGCAGATATTTTTCACGCGCGGCGAACAGGCCGAGATAAGGCCCGCCGAAATTGAGGCCATTGCCGATCGACTGGCCCTCGCCGACGACGATATCGGCGCCCATCGCGCCGGGTGATTCGATCAGCCCGAGCGAGAGCGCTTCCGTCACCACGGCGATCAGCAGCACGCCCTTGGCGCGGCAGGCCTCGGCCAGCGGGCGCAGGTCGCGCGGATTGCCGAACACATCCGGGCTTTGCACGACGACGCAGGAGAGGCTGTCGTCCAGCGCGCCGATCAGGTCTTCCTCCGCGAGCGGGTCGGGCGGGAGAATCCGCATCTCGTCCTCGGCCATGTCCGACAGGGTGCGGGCCGTCGCGGCATAATGTGGATGCAACCCGCCGGAAACCAGCGCCTTGCGGCGGCGGGTGACGCGATGCGCCATCAGGATCGCCTCCGCCGTGCCGGTCGAGCCGTCATACATCGAGGCGTTGGCGACCTCCATGCCGGTCAGATTGGCGACCTGGGTCTGGAACTCGAACAGGACCTGCAACGTGCCCTGCGAGATTTCCGGCTGATAGGGCGTGTAGCTGGTGAGGAATTCCGAACGCTGGATCAGATGGTCCACCGTCGCGGGAACATGGTGCTTGTAAGCCCCCGCGCCGACGAAAAAGGGAACGGCGCTGGCCGCAACGTTCCTGGCCGCCAGAGCCGAGAGGCGTCGCTCCACCTCCAGCTCCGATTTGCGCGACGGCAGGTCGAGCGTGCTGGTGAGCAGGGCGTCGCGCGGCGCGTCGGCGAACAGGTCGTCGATGGCTGCGACGCCGATGCGGGCCAGCATGTCCTCGCGGTTTTCGGCGCTGAGCGGCAGATAACGCATTCAGGGAGAACTCTTACTTGAGATAGGGGGCGAGGAGCGCGTCAAGCTCTTCGGCGGGGATCTCGCCGGACTTCTTGTCGCCATTGATGAAGAAGGTTGGCGTGGCGCTGATGCCGAATTTCTGCGCCGCCGTATCGCGGATCTGGTTGATCTTGTCGAACATGGCCTGGTCGTTGAGGCAGGCCTCGAAGGCCGCCGAACCCATGCCGGTCTGCTTGACGGTGTCGCGCAGGGCCTGCAGCGGATTATTGACGAAGGCCCAGTTCTTCTGCTGCTGGAACAGCAGTTCGACCACGGCCTCGCGCTTGTCGCCCGAGCAGCGCGCCAACATGGCGGCGCCGGCGGCGAGCGGATCGAGCGGGAATTCGCGCAGGGCGAAGCGCACCTTGCCGGTGTCGATATATTTGGACTTCAGGGTCGGAAAGACATCCGTGGTGAAGCGCGCGCAATGGCCGCAGGTCATCGAGGCATATTCGATGATCGTCACGGGCGCCTTGGGATCGCCGAGCCAGACGTCGGGCAGGGGCGGCTCCGCCATCAACAGGTCGAGCGGAACCTTGGCGGCGGCTTCCGGCCCCGCAGCTTTTTGCGCCTGAGCGGCGAAAGGCGCGGCGGCCAGAACGAGCGCGGCGCCGAGGCCGAGCAGACCACGGCGCGTGGCGCTGGCGCGGGAGCGAGACATGGAGCGAAACATGGAGCGATCCTGCGTGACGGAAACGATAGGCCCTTCTTATACGTTCACGCCGCGAGTCGCAAAGCGCGCGGGCCGCAATGCACAATATTGAGCGGCGGGCGGGGCGATACCGTCGGGAAACACGGAGTTGACGTGCCACTGCAAAGTTCCTCCACGTAGGATTAGAGTCCGGCCTCATGAAGGACGGACAGATGAAGCGCGCACGGTTCACGGAAGAGCAGATTATTGGTGTGCTGAAGGAGCATGAGGCGGGCGCCAGGACCGCCGATCTGGCTCGCAAGCACGGCGTATCGGAAGCAACGCTATATAATTGGAAAGCCAAATACGGCGGCATGGACGTTTCCGAGGCCAAGCGGCTGAAGGCGCTGGAAGACGAGAACAGCAAGCTGAAGAAGCTGCTGGCGGAAGCCATGCTCGACGCCTCGGCTTTGCGTGAGCTTCTTTCAAAAAAATGGTAGGGCCCGCCGCCAAGCGCGAAGGCGTCGCGCATCTGCGGGCCCTGATGGGCCTGTCGGAACGGCGGGCCTGCGCCCTCGTCAACGCGGATCGCAAGATGATCCGCTACCAGTCGCGTCGCGCGCCCGATACGGAGCTGCGCGAGCAAATCCGCGACCTGGCCAATGAGCGCAAGCGCTTTGGCTATCGGCGGCTGTTCATCCTGCTGAGGCAAGGCGGCGAACCTTCGGGCGTCAATCGCATCTATCGGCTTTACCGCGAAGAAGGCCTCACCGTGCGCAAGCGCCGCGGACGACGCCGCGCCACCGGAACGCGGGCGCCGATCCTGGTCGAGGTGAAGGCCAACGCGCGCTGGTCGCTGGACTTTGTCCATGACCAGTTCGCCTCGGGCCGACGCTTTCGCATTCTGAACGTTGTCGACGACGTCACCCGCGAATGTCTGGCGTCGATCCCGGATACGTCGATCTCGGGCCAACGCGTCGCACGAGAGCTGACGGCGTTGATCAAGCGGCGTGGAAAGCCGGGCATGATCATTTCCGACAACGGCACAGAGTTCACCTGCAACGCCATGCTGTCATGGGCGCTGGAGCATCAGGTCGCCTGGCATTTTATCGCGCCGGGCAAGCCGATGCAGAACGGGTTCTGCGAGAGTTTCAATGGCCGAATGCGCGACGAGTTACTGAATGAAACGCTGTTTCTTGGGCTAGATCATGCCCGAGCCAAACTCGCGAACTGGGTCAATGATTACAACTGCGCAATAGAACACCCATCTGTCTATGTGGTTGAAGGGAATAGATTTTGCTGCGCTGGATCCGATCCTGCGGGGTATTTGGGGTTCAGGCGCGCGCGTTCGGTGATTGATCGGGCTGTTGGCGCAGCCAAG
>NZ_JAGRPM010000010.1 GCF_019449565.1 Rhodoblastus sp.
AGATTGAACGCATAAAAGAATTGAGCCTGATCGGCGGACTGGCGTCCCATCATCGGCGGAATCCCCTCGCAAATCGCGAGAAAAATGGAATCACGCCGCCCCGCCTAGGGCAACGGGGCAACGAGTTTTTCAACAGCATCGACCCGATCCGGTCGTTCGTCGAAGTTGCCCGGCTCATTAATAGGCGGCTCTAAGGCGCCATTCCCTAGACTGCGAAGGACGGGGAACGATAGAGCCTCAATTCCGTCCACCAGATGCTTGAACTAAACAACTAGCCCTTCGCCCGAAGTGCGGCGAGGCAGAAATCCACCATCTGATCGATGGTCGGCTCGGGATCGTCGGCGCATTCGACCATCAGGCGCGGGTGGCAGAAGCGCATGCAGGCGGTGTGGACCAGCCGGGTGGCGAGAACCGGATCGCCAGGGGCGAACTCTCCCGACGCCATGCCGTCGGCGATGATGCGCGCGATGCAGGAGGCGATCCGCTCAATATGCTGCTCGACGATTGGCCATTGTTCGTTGAGCGCCACCTCGACCATGTCATGCAGTTTGCGGTCGCCGATGAAACGGTCCGCGTTCATCGCCTCGTTGGTCTTGATCAAGGCGCGCAGGCGCTCCGACGCGGGGCCGGGCCCCGAGGCGATAAGCGCGATGGCGGCTTCGACCTCTTCCATGAGCTGCTTGCCGACCGCTTCATTTATCTCCGATTTTGCGCCGAAGAACCGGTAGACATTGGCCGGGGACATGCGCAGTTCGCGGGCGATGTCGGCGACGGTGGTCTTCTGGAACCCGATCTCGCGGAATAGCCTTTCAGCGGTCTCGATGATCTGCCGCCGCTGGTCCTTTTCTTTCGTGGCCATTTCGCTCATCTGGTCGACATCCCGAGAATCCCCGGCAGCGCATATTGCCCTTCCGTCGCCGGGACTGGATCCGTCGCCCGCTCGTCGAGCCGCCGCCGGAACCACAATGCATAAAGCGCTGGAAGGTAGAGGATCGTCAAGAAGGTCGCCACGAACAGCCCGCCCATGATCGTCACCGCCATCGGTCCCCAAAACAGGGAGCGGGACAGGGGGACCATGGCGAGGATGGCGGCGAGCGCGGTCAGCATGACCGGACGGGCGCGTCGGACCGTCGCCTCGATGATCGCGTCACGGTAGCTTGCGCCCAGCTCGAGATCCTGGCGCACCTGATCGACCAGGATGATCGAATTGCGCATGTCCATGCCCGACAATGCAATCAAGCCGAGCAGCGCGACGAAGCCGAAAGGCGCGCCGGCGAGTTTCAGACCCAAGGTGGCGCCGATGATGCCGAGCGGCGCGCTCATCATCACGAGGCCGAGCCGGGCGAAGTTTTGCAATTGCGCCATCACGATCGTCATCATAACGAGGATCATCACCGGGAAGACGGCAAACAGCGAATTGTTTCCTTTTGCGGATTCCTCGATCGCGCCGCCCATCTCGATCCGGTAGCCCAGGGGCAATGCGGTCCGAATGTCGGCGAGGCGCGCCCAGATGCGGCCCGACACGTCCGGCGGCTGGACGCTGTCGACCACGTCCGTGCGCACCGTGATGGTTGTGTCGCGGTTGCGCCGCCACAGGATCGCGTTTTCGTGGTCGTAGACAATCTTCGCCACCTGCGCCACCGGCACGGGCGCGCCGTTGCGCGAAACGATCGTCAGGTCGCCGAGTCGGTCCAGTTTGGCGCGGTCTTCCGGAGCAGCGCGGGCGACGACGTCCACTTTGTCAATTCCGTCGCGGACGGTGGTGACGGTCACGCCGGAAATGAGCAATTGCAGGGAATCGGCGACATCGCGCGGCGTCAAGCCCAGGGCGCGAACGCGATCCTGGTCGAGGACGAGGCGGACTGACGGCATCAATTCGTTCCAGTCGAGCTGCGGGTCGCGTACGGCTGGATCGCCGCGCATGACTTCGCGCACGCGATAAGCGATGTCGCGCACTCGTTGGGGGTCTTGCCCCATGACGCGGAATTGCACGGGGAAACCGACCGGCGGGCCGAAATTGAATCGGTCGACGCGCACCCGCGCCTCGGCCAGAGCACCCTCCGCCACGGCGGATTCGATCTTCTGCTTGATCCTTTCGCGGGCGACCAGGTCTTTCGAGACGATCACGATTTCGGCATAGGCTTCGTTCGGCAATTGCGGATTGAGGCCAAGCCAGAAGCGCGGCGAACCTTGTCCGACATAGGTGGTGGAGGTCGCGATATCGGAATCGCCGTTGAGCATTTTTTCAGCTTTCTCCACCGTCGCCAGAGTCGCGCCGATCGCCGTTCCTTCGGGCATGCGGATCTGGAAGAATAACTCCGGCCGCTCCGAAATCGGAAAGAACTGCTGCGGCACAGTGGTGACGAAAGCGACGCCAGCGGACACGATCAGGCTGAGGACGGATGCGACCACCAGGCTGCGATGATCAACGGACCACGCGATCAGGCTCCGCAAGGCGCGATAGGCCCGGGTTTCGTAGATGGCGCGCGCATCCGACGCCTTCTGGCCCTTTGCATGGTCGGGAAGAAGTCTGACGCCAAGGAAGGGGGTGAAGACGACAGCCACGAGCCACGAGGCCAGAAGGGCGATGGTCACGACCCAGAAAATGCCGCCGGCGTATTCGCCCGCCGAAGAGGCGGCGAAGCCGACCGGCAAAAACCCCGCGGCGGTGACGAGGGTGCCGGACAACATTGGAAAAGCGGTCGAATCCCAGGCGGCAGTCGCCGCCTTCAGGCGATCGAACCCCTGCTCCATCCGCACCGTCATCATCTCGATGGAAATGATGGCGTCATCGACGAGCAGGCCGAGCGCGATAATGAGGGCGCCAAGGGTGATCCGCTGCAGGTCGAGGCCGATCGCGTTCATGACGATGAAGACGATCGCCAGGACCAGCGGCACGGACAGCGCGACGACGACGCCGGTGCGCAAGCCAAGCGACAGCAGGCTGACCAACAGCACGATCATCAAGGCTTCCATGAACGAGCGCGTGAATTCGCCGACAGCGTGAGCGACCACTTTCGGCTGGTCGGCGACCTGCTCAATGTTGATACCGACAGGGACCGCGGCGCGAATGTCCTGCATCGCCGTTTCGAGGTTCTTGCCGAGCGTCAGCAGATTGCCGCCCTTGGCCATGACGACGCCGACGCCAAGAGCCGGCTTGCCGCTTTGGCGAATGAGAAAATCCGCGGGGTCCTTGAACCCGGGCGTCACTTTGGCGACGTCCCCAAGTCGGAAAACGCGTCCACCGGATTCGACCGGCGTTTCGGCGACTGCCGCTGCGCCGTTCATCGCGCCGGAAATGCGCACCGGCGCGCGCTCGGACTGGGTCTCGAACACGCCGCTCGCCGCGACGTCATTCTGCCGCGCCAGGGAAGCGAGAATCGTCTGCGGCGCTACGCCGAGATTGGCGAGTTGCGCCTGGCTGAATTCAACGAAGATGCGCGGAGCCTGCACGCCATAGAGGTTTACTTTTGCGACATCCGGAACGTCGAGCAGGCGCTGACGCATGGATTCGACGACCTTTTTCAGCTGTCCGTAATCCGCGCCATCGCCGCTGACCATGAAGAGCACGGAATCGACGTCACCGAACTCGTCATTGATCTCCGGGCCGATGAGTCCAGACGGCAGATCGCCGCGCGCGTCGGTCAATTTTTTGCGGAGCAGATAGAAAAGCCAGGGGACCTCCCTGGGCGGCGTCGTGTCCTTGAAAAACACCTGCACCGCCAGGAACGACGGCTTGGCATAGGTCTGGACATGATCGAAATAGGGCAGGTCCTGCGCCTTCTTTTCGATCGGGTCGGCGACCTGGTTCTGCATGTCTTCCGCCGTCGCGCCGGGCCAGGTCGCAATGACATTGGCCACCTTGAGGGTGAACGAAGGGTCTTCCGCGCGGCCCAGCTGCAGATAGGAGAACAGACCGCCGACGGCAAGCAACAGGATCAGGAAGAGCACCAGCGGCTGATGATGGACCGCCCAGGCGGAGAGATTGAAACGGCGCATGGCAATGCCCCAGATAACGAGTTGGCCTCAGAATGCGAGCTGCGCGGTGGGGCGAACTTTCTCGCCCGCCACGAGTTTTTGCGCGCCGAGAACGACAATTTCGTCGCCCTCATCGACGCCTTGAGACACTTCCGCGTCGCGCTCGCCGTAGCGGCGCACGACAATCGGCTTCAACGACAGCCTGCTGTCCGAGCCGACCGTCCATAGCGCGCTGCCCTTGCCCTGGTCGAACACCGCCGAGAGGGGAACGCGGGCGACGGGTTGGCCTGTATTTGGCGTAATCGTCAGCGTGCCGCTCATGCCGAGTTCGACCTTGTCGTCGGCGTCGGGAAGGGAGAAGCGGGCGTTAAACGTGCGCGTCGCCGGATCGGCAGACGGCGCCAGTTCTCGCAGCGCGGCGCGATAAGGCTTTTCCGGCGCCGACCAAAGCGTCAGGCGCGCCTCGCCGCTCTTGACGCCGTTGACGAAAGTTTCGGGCAGCGCGACGACGGCCTCTTTTTCGGCGAGCCGGGCTAGCCGGATCGCCTGCTGTCCAACTGTGACGACCTGTCCCGGCTCAATGAAAGTCGCGGTGACGACACCGTCGGCGTCGGCAAGCAAAGTCGCATAACCGAGGGCGTTGGCGGCGAGTTCTACTGCGTGCCGAGCGCGCAGATTGCGCCCACGCGCTTCGTCGGCGGCGGCGCGTTGGCGATCATAAGCCGCTTGCGCAGTCCAGCCCTTGCGGAGCAGGTCGGCGCCGCGGCGTTCGTCGGCGATCGACTGTTCGAGCGCGGTTTGTGATGCCGCCAGCTCTGCATCCGCCTGCTGCTTCTGGAGACGCAGGTCGAGTTCGTCGAGTTGGCCCAAGGCGTCGCCCGCTTTGACCCGCTGGCCCGTCTCAACCAGACGACGCGCGACCTTACCGCCGACGCGGAACGCCTGATCGGTTTCGATGCGGGGACGAATCGCCGCGACGAAACTGCGTATGTCATTCTCCGGGGCGAAATGCACCTTTTCGACGAGAACGCGCGGCTCGGATTCGGGTTTGCTGTGACTCCCCGTAGCTTGATCGCAGCCGGACAGACCGACCGCGAGCAGGACTGCGGCGCCAAGCGACGGCGCCATGCGAAATCGGAGTGAATGCGGCGCGACCATGGCAAAAGGCCTCCAAACGGAACCAGCAGAGTGAAACATGATAACTGATGAAAAACAATATTCATCAGTTATCATTCTTTCGTGAAGGCCGCGCAGCTTGCTAAGCTGCCGCTGCATCGGGACGGCCGACCGTCGAAAATACGGGTTCGTTCAGCTACCGCGGATTTTCCGCTTCTGGCGCAACCTCGCCGCTGATCGGACGCCAAACTGGGATGGCTTGTCGAAGATTGGGTATGCCGGCGTCGACATCCCTACGATCGCCGTCGCGCGTCAGGCTCATTCGACGTCTTCACTTCGAGCTTGCCTTCCGGAGCGATTCCTCAGATCCAGCAAAGGAACCGTGTAGGTGGTCGCGGCGCCGATGACACAAATCTCTCCGTTCGCGTTGCGAACAACCGTTTCGAGCTTGCAAATCGGCTTGTCCTCGCGGACGTCTTTGACGCAAACCGACGCAATGATTGTCTCGCCGACGCGAACGGGCTTGACGAACCGCCAGTTGGTTTCGAGGAAGACGGTGCCAGGACCCGGCAGATCCTCGGCGACGACGGCATTCAACAAGCCGGTCGTCACGCCACCTTGCACGATCAGGCCTCGGAACGGAGACCTGGTCGCCAGATCCGCGTCGTAGTGGATCGGGTTTCGATCGCCCGTCAATTCGGTGAACATCTCGACGTCCCGCATTGTCGTCATGCGCTGGCGCGCGGCGCGCGCCCCGACACGAGGCCGACCGGCAATTGTCTGGTCCCAGGAAAATTGCTTTGACGACATTTCGGGTCTCCTCATGCTGCGTGGTAAGCTGGAACGGCGATGCCAGCCATGCGTTCGCATTCGGCGCGCATCGCGGCGCTGAGTTGCGCGTGCAAGGCTTTCACTTCGTCGAGGCTCCAGCGGAACGAGGCGATCGAATCGGTGATCTGGAACAGGTCGCGTGAAAGCCCGTCCCGTTGATGCTGATAGGCAGCGAGCGCGCCCGGACGTCCATCGACGATCGCGCCGGACAGCAGTTCCGCATCCCGCAGGGCGTCCGTAATGCCGTGCGCCGTCAACGGGTCCTTGAAGTAGCCGGCGTCCCCGACGAGCGCCCATCCCGGACCATGAGATTGCCTGATGTGTCCGGGAACGCCGGCAAAGGCGTGCAGGCGGCCGATCAGGCGGGCGCGGGCGACGTCCGCGCTCAGTTTTGCGGAATTCGCCTCCAACACCTGCAGGAAAGCGCGCTCGATATCGCCGCGGAACGTTGCGGTGAAGGCCGACCTTGGCACGCTGGCAAAAATACAATGCTGTCCGTCATTGGTCGGGATGACGCCCGCCGCGGCATTCTCGACGAAGTGCCAATGAGAGCCATCCCGCTCCACATTCTGGAAATACCCGTAGACACAGCCCGAGACGCCCATCCCCTGCACGTAGGACTCCGCCTCGACAAGCCGAGCGACGGCGGATTGCAGCCCGTCCGCACCAATCAGGACATCACAGCGCACCCCAACGCGGCCGCCGTCGCCATTCTCCAACCAGGCGCCGACGACCCGGTTGTCGACGTCGCGCTGCAGTTCACAGAGGGTAACGCCATGGCGTACGTCGGCGCCCGCGCTGCGGGCGGCGTCGATGAGGATGCGGTCAAGCACGGTGCGACGCGGCGCACAAAGATGCCCGACGCCGTGCTCGGGCTTGATCCTGACACTGATTGACTCCCGACCGTAGTGAAACGTCGTCATATGAATTGCAGGCGTTCCCGCAGCCATGACCGTCGGAAGCAGTCCCCACCGTTCGAGCTGAACGACGCCCATTCTCATCAGGGCGTGGGTAGACAATGTGTCGGAGCCGTAGGCGCTCCGGTCGATGACGAGAACCTTGCAACCGGCCCGGGCCAGTAACAATGCCGTAGCCGCCCCGGCGCATCGGGCGCCAATGATCACCACATCGTATCGCGGCTTTAAGGCGTGAAGCGTGTTCATAACCATTGCTCCTTCAAGCAACCGCGCGACGCAGTCCAAGGCTTAAATGCGCGGCGAGATCGGCTGCGTCATCGCCGGCGCCGTCGATGAACGATGACTTGCGCCGGCGCATGAATGGGAGGCCCATGACGTACATGCCGGGGGCAGTCACCACGCCGCCGTCGTGCCGGATGCGCCCCTTGCGATCGAAAACCGGCACGTCGAGCCACGAATAGTCGGGTCGATATCCCGTGGCCCAGACGACGGCGCCAATGCTGCTGTCGTTGAGGTCCAGACCCAGCCTCATCCGCGGGCCGAGATTTGTCGGCTCGAAGCGGCAAGGAGGCGGAAAGCGATCCTCCTGGCCGCTCGCGCCAAGCCAAGCGTCGATGCTCGCCAGCAGGCGGTTCATCTTTAGGTCTGCGAGCGCGCAGTGGTTCGCCAGCGCCCCCGAGAATTGAGCTTTGCCGTCGTTGAGTCCAACGAGACGCCCGACGATCTCGACGCCGGCATTGCGCAAACTGTTGAGATCGATTGTGGTCCGCTCCGGCGTGCCGATGAGCTGAAGCGAGGGCAATCGTCGCGCACGGTCGATGTCATCCACCTCGTCATAGCGGACATCCATGGCCCCGATAACATCCAACCAGCACTTGATGTCATGGCCACGGTAGACGCGCGGCAGGCGCACATGCTCGCCGACAGAGAGAACCACGGATCGGCCGGAAGCGTGGATTTCGCGGGCCAGTTGCACGCCGGTGGCGGAAGCGCCGACAATCAGCACGCCGCCGTCCGGCAATGCGCTGGCGTTGCGGTATTGCATTGGCGTGAGGCTGGTGATCTTCCGCGGCAGCTCGGAGGCGAGCGACGGCACGGTCGCGATATTGCATGCGCCGCTGGCCAGGACGATCGTGCGACAACGCCAAGGGCCCTGATCCGTTGTTATTTCGTAGCCCTGATCGACTTGATGGACCCGGATCACACGCGTGTGGAGCTGGACCGGGGCAGCCGACACGACGGCATACCGCCTCAAATAGTCGACGACCTCGGGCATGCGCATGTAGCCGTCAGGGTCGTCGCCTTGATAGGCGAAACCGGGCAGGCGGCTCTGCCAGTTTGGTGTGAGGAGGCGGAGCGAGTCCCACCGTTCCGTCTGCCAAGAGTTGGCGACCTCGCCCCGCTCGAGCAACACATGGTCGATCGAGCGGTCGCTCAGGTGCCTGCTCATCGCAAGTCCGGATTGGCCGGAGCCAATGATGACAGTCGTGGCGTATTTCACGGCTCTCGCTCCTGTTTCGCGCGCGTTTGCGTCAGTTGACGCTGACTAAGACATTGGTTGGGTTGGTCATGATGTCGAAGACGGCCGACCGCTTCTGCGACTGGGCCACGAGCGCCCTGATGTCGTCCTCGCTCGCGTCAGCCCTGATGTCGAAGTGCACGCGGACGGCGCGGAAGCCATTGCGAACCTCGTCGTTGATGCCGAGGATGCCCTGAAGGTCCATGTCGGCCTCGAGGACGGCTTTGACGGCGTGGAGCTGGATGCCGCGCCGTTGCGCGACGGCGGCAATGCCTGCCGTCAGGCAACCTGCGAGGCCGGTGAGGACGAGTTCCACCGGGCTTGGAGCACTGTCCTCGGCCGCAAAGACTTGCGGGTGGTCAGACTCGACGGTGAAGGTCTTGCCACGGGACTGCTCGGCGCCGAGCCCATAGAAATCGCCAATAGTAGAGCGGCTGTGGGCGCCATTGACCCACTCACAGCTGGCGCGCCACTTGAATTGCGCGGCCTCGGGCGCATGCTCGAGGACCTCGCGTGCGGCGAGGAGCGCCTCGACGTTTACGCCATTGTCGATCTTCACGACTTCTGAAAGTTTCGTTATGTTCATCATGTGAGTTCTCCTTTGATGTTCAGATCCGGTTCAGTTCAGTGGAACGGCATGCCGAGGGCGCGGCCGTACCCTGCCAGGGCACAGATGTTCAGCAGGCTGCTGCATTGTTGTTGTCAGTTCGCGAAGTCGAAGGTTGCTGCGCGGCTGACGCGTCGGTCGCCGATCTCTTGCGCTCCGGCCTGCGGACGGCGCTTCGTCGGTGTCAATAAGATACACGCGGCATGATCGCTGGTGGAGGACCGTGCGTCCGGCAGAGAGGACCGCGCGTCCAATTCTTGAGAGTTGCGGACCATGGCGGACCCGCTGTCAGACGTGCTTCGACTGGTTCGGCTCGCGGGGGGCGTCTTTCTCGAGGCCAGCTTCACGGCGCCGTGGTGCGTTGTCACCCAGATCGGACTCGAGGAATGCAGACAGTTCCTGCCAGACGTTGTGCAGGTGATAGGTTATCACGTGGTGCTGGAAGGAAGCATGCTCGTCGCCGTCGAAGGCGAGCCTCCGATGGAAATCCGTGCCGGCGAAATCTTCCTGCTGCCGCGCAATAGCATCCACACCATGGCGAGCGGCCCCGGCCTCACTCCGGTGAGCGCGGCTGGCCTCATCCAGCGGTCGGCAGATGGCGGAACGCTGAAAATCCGATACGGTGGCGGGCGCGCGCCGACGAGCATTATTTGCGGTTTTCTTGGGACCCAAGACGCGTTCAATCCCCTGCTTTCCGCTTTGCCAAAGATGCTGAAGCTCAACATCGGCGAAGCCGCATCACGCGATTGGGTAGCGGCCTCGGTGCGGTTTGCGGCAGATGAACTGGTGAGAGGCCGGCTGGCGTCGTCAAGCGTTATGTCGAGGCTATCGGAGGTGCTGCTGGTTGAAGCGGTCAGAGAATACGCTTCGACACTTGGGGATCAGGAACGGGGATGGCTCAAGGGGTTGAGCGATCCAAATATTGGGCGTGCGCTGGCGCTGATTCATGGCGACCTTGCGGCGCCGTGGTCCGCTGACACCCTCGCCAGCACGGCAGCGCTCTCTCGGAGCGCATTTATGGAGCGGTTCACCGATCTGATCGGCATTCCACCAATCCGCTATCTTACCGTGTGGCGGCTGGAGACCGCAAAGCGCGGCCTGCTTGATTCCCGCAAGAGTGTCGTTCAGATCGCGCACGCGGTCGGATACGAGTCGGAGGAAGGATTTCGGCGGGCTTTCAAGCGCGAATTCGAGATGTCGCCGGCAGAATGGCGAGTTCGCCAAGCCAACGGATGAGATGGACGATTTGGCAAGAATTATCACTCCGACGGCTGTTGCCGCCTCGACAAATCAGCCAATAATTCCTTGGGCTAGCTGACAATACCGACAGCCCTGGGGTCTTCAATATTTATGTGCCCCAGCGGTGCGCAAGTCTCTTGCATTTGTACATGGACGAATGACTGTTGGACCGAAAGCGCCAATCGGTTCTTACAGCATTGAATTACCACTCTTGGCGCAAACTTGCCGTCTCGTCTTGGTCCGTTCTCCGCCCCGAACCGGGCCTTCGACCTATGACCGCCTTCCGCCGATTTGAGACCTCTACGCGATCCTTGGCGAAGGTCTCCAACGGGTCATGAGCGCCGGTTCGCTCGGTTCCGTGAATGACCGTTGAAGGATGGTAAATGGACCATCACGACGCCTGTCGAATCGAACGCATCCGAGCGCCGAAGACAGACGGGAGGCAGTTCTCTGCCGATCAAGCGCCGCCCGCAAAAATTCGGACGAATTGGGGGGCGAGCTGCGAATTGCGCGGGACATAGCGAGTTCTTGATAAGTTTGCGGCCAAGAAAAACTCGCAAAAGGCCAAGCAAGTGTATTTTTCGCAATGTACACTATGAGCCTCTTGCAATGCGCTCGCTCTCTTCCGCGTCGGCGCCGTCCTCAACCAGCGCTGTCTTTTCTCCGCTGAACGTGCCTTCCGCTATCGGCTCGAAGGCGACATCCACGATTGAGTCGCGAATGTCTCGTCCGGTGCCATTAGCCGCAGTTTACGTTACACAATCGCCACGGGCGCCGAGATGCAGGCGGCGCCCCTCGAAGGCGCGATTTGACAACGGGCCGCTGGGCCAAGTCATATTTCGATAACCCGCTCATGTTCGGATGGCCAAGTCGATTGCCGTCGACGAGTTTGTCCGCTGGGTCGCGCGCTGGCGTCAACCACTTCCAATTCGATGCCGGGATGGCAGGCCCTGACGGCGCCCACGAGCCCGACCAACTCCGTCGGCGCGATCGTGCGCCATCATGTCTAGGCGGTTAATTTCGAACTCTTGGCGCGTCCGGCGTGGCCACACTGTGAGGCAGAGCGCACCGCGATAAATCGACTTTGCGTTTGAGTGCCTGAGAAAAAGCGGGGGCGAAGCAGAGCACCCTGCCGCACAATCGCGCAGAAGCCTGATCTACACGCGCTTTGGGTAGGGAAGCGACGGATATTTAGGCAGCATGCAACTCTTTTTACCGTTAAAACTGCTTTTAAAGTCAAGACTCTGCCCGGCCCAGTCGCTAGCATAGCCCCACTCAACCCCAGTTAGTTGGGCGCGTCCGTCGCCGCGAAGGTGCACGGAATCTTTAAGCGTCGTCATTTGGCCGGTTGGGAGTTTCCATTGACTCATTTTATGCCGCCCCAAACCCCCGGGGCCGATGTTGCGCGCAAGCGTCTCAATGGCCGCTTTGCGGCTCTTTTGGTCACAACTGCAGTAGTCGCCGCCCCTGCGGCACTCATGCCAAGTCTTGCTATCATCGCCTTAGGGCTTTCCTCCGCGCCCGCAGTCGCGGATGGCGGCGCGGGTGGCGGCGCAGGCACCGGCCCGGATGGCAAGGCAGGTGTCGGCCCGGTCGGTGGCCAGGACAATCCGACCGGCACTGGCGGGCAAGGCGGTAGCGGCGATGACATGTTCGCAGCTGGAGGCGGCGGCGGCGCGGGATACCAGCAGGGCGGCGCCGGCGGCTCGGGTGGGTTGAACGCGTCGGGCGGGGGTGGCGGCACGCACGGTTTCGTCGGCTCGAGTTTGGGTTTTATTGGCGGTTTTTACGGCACCGACGGCGGTGATGGTGGTAACAGCACCGTCCTCGGCGAAAGGTTCTTCTGGGTGGCTGGTTCCACCGCTCGTAATATCAGGGGCGGCGGGGGCGGCGCAGGCGGTTACGGCGCGGTTGTCACAAGTGGCGCTTCTACCAACATTCTGCGTGATGTGACGGGGGGCAACGGGGGAAATGGCGGCAACGCCAGCTACGCCGGTGTCGCGGGTATCCTTAGCGAGCAAAGTGGCTCCGGGGGAAGCGGCGGGGTCGGCTTGCTGTTCACTAACCCCGTTGGATCTGAAGTTGAAATTGCGGCAACAGTGAAGGGTGGAGCGGGCGGCTCTCGAGGCACCGGCCGTGGAAACCTTGTTGATTACGGGTTTTTCGATCCTACCATGAGAGGTAAAGGCCACAGACTCGACCAGCTTAATAGTGCAACTCCCGGCAAGGGCGGTGTCGGCATAAGCGGCCAGAATCTGAACATCACCATGAATGATGGAGGATCGGTCGCCGGCGGTTCGGGCGCTGACGCGATACACTTTACCGGGGGCGTCAACAGCCTTTCAATCCTAGACACCAAGTCCATTTCCGGCCGGGTGACCGCTTTCAGCAAGAGTGACACTCTCATATTGAACAATACCATTTCGAACGGGTCCTTTGAGCTTGGCTTGTTGAACTCGCAATACATCAATTTCGGCCATTTGGTGAAAACTGGAGGGGGCACCTGGACGATAAACGGGCTCTCGCAGCGATCGGCCCTGGATTTGAATGTACAGCAAGGGCAGCTCAATGTTCTTGCTTCGTGGGAGGTGATGGGTCAGGCCACCAACTCTGGCACTTTGTGGGTGCTTCCCGGCGCCCTGCTGCGTATCGATGCAGGACTGACCAACAACCGTATTTTTAAGGTAGTGGCAGGCGGGACGTTCCTTGGCTCGTTGACCAATACCGCATTCACAACAACCAACGGCGGTTCGATCAACGGTAACGTCATAATCTCTGGCGGGACTGTAGCGCTGATCGGCGCCGGAACAATCAGCGGCGGGGTGAATCTTACCAACGCAGCCGGCAAATTTGACATCTCCGGCACAAACGCAGGCGCAACCATCAATACGCTCGATGGAGTGGCGAACAGTCAGGTGACGCTGGGCGAGCAAACGCTGACGATTGACCGAGGTTCGACCAACTATGCCGGCATCATTCAGGGAACGGGCGGCTTGACAATCGCCGGTGGAAAGCAGGTGCTGTCCGGCATCAACACCTACACCGGCGAAACCAATGTCAACGCGGGCAACCTCGATGTGAATGGTTCGATTGAGAGTTCGTCTGTGGTCAATGTCAATAAAGGCGGCACACTGTCGGGCAACGGCACGTTCGGCAACGTCAACAACAATGGCGGCACGGTCTCACCCGGAAATTCGATCGGGACCATCCATATCGACGGCAATTTCTATATGGGGCCGAGCTCGACATATTACGCTGAGATCAATGGAGACACGAGCGACCTGATCAAGGTGTCCGGCAGCGCAAATATTCAAAGTTCGGTATTCGAGATCGCCCATGACACCAATAAAGCGGCCGCCCCCGTCGTGCCGGGTAAAACCTACACGCTGATCACGACCAATGGCGGCCTGACAGGAACGGCGCCTGACGTCGCGATTGCCGACTTTCCGTTCCTCACATTTCACCTGAGTAGCGACGGCCTCAACGGCACCCTGACGACCGCGCGCGGCGCCGGCGCGTTCGCCGAACTGGCCACGACGCGCAACGAGAAGGCCGTGGCCAGTGCGCTTGATACGATGGCGGCTGCCAATCCGCTGTGGCGGCAGGTGGTAGGCGCGACCGAAGCCCAGGCGCGCTCCGCCTTCACCAGTCTGAGCAACGCTTCGATTCATGCCAACGCGACGGGCGTGCTGTCTGAGCAGTCGTACTATCTGCGCGACGCCGTGACCCGCCGGCTGCGGCAGGACTTCGCTTACGGCGCCTCATTGGCTCCGGAAGGCAGCGCATTGTCCTATGCAGAGGAAGAGCCGCGCAACGCTTGCGCCGCCGCGAGCGCCATACCGTTCTGTAAGGCGCCGCCGCTCGCTGCGCTGGCGCCGCCGGTCTACGCGGTATGGGCGCAGGCGCTGGGTAGCTGGGGTTCGCTGAAGGGTGATGGCAATGCGGCGCACACCGATCAATCGCTCGGCGGCATAATCTCCGGCATGGACGTCACCTTCGACGGCAGGTGGCGTGTTGGTCTGGCTGGGGGATACAGCCAGTCCATCTTCAGGTCCCCGAGCATCGCCGCGTCCGGCTCAAGCGACAGTTATCATATCGCGCTCTATGGTGGCGGTCAGGTCGGTGCATGGGGACTTCGCGGCGGCGCCAGCTTCTCCTGGAACGACATCCTCGCCTCGCGGCAGGTTAACGTGGTGAATGTGGGGGGCTCGCAGCGTGGCGACTATGCCGCAAAGACAACCCAGGTGTTCGGCGAGGTCGGCCACGGCTTTGCGTTCGCAGCCACCACGCTGGAGCCGTTTGCCAATATCGCCTACGTGAATGTCGACGGTGCGGTCAATGAACTCGGCGTGGCGGCCGTGACCGGCTCGTCCAAACTCGCCACCACCTACACCACGCTGGGTTTGCGCGGCGCTGTGCCACTGACCGGCACGCTCACCGCACGCGGCACACTGGGTTGGCGGCATGCGCTGGGCGATATCACGCCGATGGCGGCGCTGGCGTTCCAGTCCGGTGGGGCGGCCTTCGCCCTGGCCGGCTCGCCGATTGCGCGCGATGCACTCGTCAGCGAAGCCGGTCTTGATTTGGTTGTCGCGCCCAACGCCTCGCTTGGCATTTCCTGGACCAACCAATTCGCCGACCAGAGTTACGACAATACCGTCAAAGGCAATTTTACCTGGAACTTCTGAGATTCTGCAAATGTCTCTGCATGGCAATTTTTGGACATGCGCGCCGCTTATGAATCTGTGGATTCGCGACCGCAACCTAAGCCGCCGCGACCCATAGTGAAGTTAGCCGCGCCTGTGCGTTTTCGGCCGGCCGTCCTGGCGGGTGCGAAAATCAGGCGCAAATATTCCTGACGTCCGCAATCCATGCGCCGACCCGACATTGCCGGAGCAACTCGGCATCTTCCGCTTTCCGCCGGATTGAGACGTTTGCTCGGCGATCTGCGAACTGGGCCGCGTAAGTCAAAATCGGGCGTCGCTGTTATGACGGCTTTCCGCAAAATTCGGAGCCTTTGGGAGAGCCATAGTGTGTTTGTCATAATCTGCACTATGGGCCGCTATTTACGCGCCCGCTCTCGCCCGTGTCTGCAGCGCCCTCATCCCGAGTTGCCGTTTCTCCGTTGAGCGACGCCGTGATCGCCGCGCCGATCGTGTTGATGGCGGCGAGGGCGGGATCAATGTCGACATGCGCGTAGCGTTGGGTCGTCGCCGCCTGCGTGTGGCCAAGAAGGCGGCCAATCACAGGCAGATTGAGTCCGCTCGCGACGCCGATGCTCGCGGCCGTATGGCGCAGGTCGTGAATGCGGACGTCTTCGACGCCGGCGCGTTTCCGGATCAGCGCCCAGGGCTTAGCAAGATTCACGAGAGGCTTTCCCGCGAGTCTTCCCTCGATGACGTATGGGTTATCCGATCCTTCCGCCGCCGCCTTTCTCAGACGCAGCAATTCAATTGCTTGCTCGCTCAAAAATAGCGGCTTTGCGCCTGTCTTACTGTCGGGCAGGGCGATCACGCGTCGATTCCAATCCACCCATTCCCAGCGCGCGCCCAGAATTTCTGAAACCCTTGCGCCTGTCAGAAGAAGTAGTCGTATTGCGGCGTCCATGTGAACGTTGATTTCGTTTGCGGCGAGCGCTTTCGAAAGGGCCTTGCCGACTCGAATGAGTTCGTCTGGGGAAAGATATCTTTGCCGTGCTTGTTCGCGGTATTTCACGATATGGCGGCAAGGATTGCTGCCGTCTGGCCGATACCCCCACACTTCCGCGAGACTCATCATCTTCGACATCAGTGCGATCGTTCGGTTGGCCTGATAGGGCATTTCCGCCATAGCGTGGTGTAGGGCTTGGATATCTTTCCGTGACACATCGACGACTTTGAGACGTCCGAGGGCTGGCATCAAATGCGCCGTGGCGATTTGGCGGTCGCCATCGGCCGATCTTGGTTTTTTTCGCGGAAGGTGTTCGTCTTCAAACCGCTTCCAAAGATCAGCGACAGTTGGCGCCGCACGAAGCAATTCCTTTTGGCCTTGCGGATCTTCGCCGCGCGCCACGGCGGCAAGTACTTGGGTGGCGATTTCGCGCGCCTGCTCGCATGTTAGCTGTCCGTGCGCGCCAACCAAATACCACCTCGGTCTTCCCGTGCGACCGCCTCCGACGCGATATTTGACGACATATTTTTTCTTTCCGGTCGGTAAAATTTTGACGCCGAAACCGCTGAGCTGATCGTCCCACGCATAGGTGGCTGCAGACGAGCAGGGGAGGGTCTCAACAAGCTTCTTGGTAAGGCGGGGCATGGCAATTCGGCTCATAATTGACGTGCGATCATCGAACGCCTCGGGAAAAATAGCAACCACCTAGCAACCACCAAAACGGGAAGGCGCGTGATCGTCAGGGACTAGAAACGAAATTCATGTGCTTCATAATTATTTGATATTAAATAATTATATGAAAATATCAGCATCAGAGAGGCATGTTGGGAAACCGCGAGAAATGGCATTTTTGACGACTTCTAATCAGAGGGTCCTGGGTTCGAGTCCCAGCGCGCTCACCATTGTAAATCAATGGGTTGCTAGATGTTTCTAGTGGATGTGCTTCCCAGAAAATCGATTTGGGCAGCACCCGGGAAGCACGGTGACAATTTGCCGCGCCCCACGGTCCGGTCCAATTCTAACAATGAATGCTCGCGGAGAGCTGCCTCGCTCCGTCTCAGATAACGCGCGCGCTCTTCGCATCTGGGCTGGAGCAATCCCTTCGAAGGAATTCTTTGGGATCCCCACCCACCCCCGAAGGGGTTTTGAATGCGAGGGGGGCGGGGGGCTCCATGATCGCCCGTACAGCCTCGGCCGGTTTTTTGGCACAGTAAATGTTTTGTGCTTTCTGCCAGCTGCGATGCGCAATCAGTAGGGCAGAGACTGACGCATACGGCGCCAGTGGATGGACGGCAGGTGGCAGGGCTCAGCGGACATTCCACACCGTCTCACGAAAGTGAATTTATGACCCGAAGCGGAAATTCCCTTTTGGTGAGGGCGTCTTGGCTTTGAGGAGCAAAACGGTCCTTGGCGGAAGGGCTTGTCCCGGATTCGAAGAGGTCGAGGGCGATCACGAAGGTTGCGCCTGGGGCGCGAAGACGACGATGCGACAGACCAGCCGTATTCATCCCGCCAAAGCCATACGGCGCAGGTTGACGACGGTCAGCGCGACGGTTGTCGCGAGAACGATGGCAAGGGCGGCGATGAGGACCGCGGCTTCGAAAAGCCATGGCGTGAAAATCATGCCGAAGGCCGCTGGAAGGGTCGCCTGGATCATCATCGCCCCGCTGACATTGGCCAGCGCCAAGTGCGGCTTGTCCTGACGCATCCAGACGATTGCGTTCATGGTTTCCGGCATTTCCGTCGCTATGGGACTGAGAAGCAGGGCTGTGACCTGGGGCGAAAGACCGAGCGCGGAACCGGTCATCTCCAGTCCGTGTACGAAAAAACGCGAGGCCATGCAGATCGCCATGAGCGCCAGCCCAAGTTGCAGGGCGATCCAGACGGTTTTCGGCTCCGAATCGCGCGGGCGAAGTGCGAGGCGATCAGGGGCGAGCGCCTCGGACAGGCCGTCGGCGGCGTCAAGCCCGCGATGAAGATAGAGGGCGTAGGCGGCAATCAGCAGCAGGCCGAACGGCGCTTTCCAGCGCAACTCCGCCACGCCCAGAACAGTAGTAAGGACAAAGATGCTCAGGAACCAGATCTGGTCGCGGCGCAGCCAATCAAACGACATATGGCCAAGCGGCGAGGCGAACGCACGGCGCCGCCAGACCATCAGGCCGATCACCCCGTAACCGATGGTGCTCAGCGCGAGCGGACCGCCGATGGCGGCGCCGACGCCAATGTCCTGTTGCGCCGAATCCGATCCAAAGGCGGCGGCGCTCAGCGTGACGGCGCTTTCCGGCAAGGCCGTGCCGAAGGCGGCGAGGATGGCCCCCGTCGCCGTTTGCGACAGATGAAGCCGCAGGCCCAGCCATTCCACGCCATTGGTGAAAAAACCGCAGGTAAAATAGATCGCCGCCCCGGCGAAAGCCATTTCCAGAAGCTCGGCGCCCATGTCGGCCAGACCCGTTCGGATGAGGATCGTCGTCTCGCGGCCAGGCGGCGCAGCGCGCGCCGCACGAGGCCGAAACGACGGGATAACGGGGCAAGCGCGGCGCCAGACGTCCGTCGCGATCAAGTCATTGAAATAGTGTGTAGAACAGTTTCTATGCCCAACCCCTTCGCGTCCGCGCCGGACGGACGCGGCGTCCGGCTTTCGATCGCTCGTTCGGCGGTCGGCGCCGTCGGTCGGCGTCCGGATTCCGGACGACCGAACAGTCCGATTTCCGGACGCTTTGGAGAAAGTCATCAATCAATTCAATTGGTTCATGTTATGGCGCATTCCTTGCGTTCCAGGACGCCGGACCTCAAGTCATTTTCGAGAGGAGACGATGTCGGGCTGGAAGGAGGCCCGTTCCAACTTCCCGCATTGCCGGGACGCAAATTCTCGATAAGCTGACAATAAATAGCGCGAGAAGAAAGAATTTCGGGAGGTAACGAAGTGGCTCGCGACCTGATGGGCCGTCGACCGGAGGCCGGCGGCGAACGGGCGGTGATGAACGCCTGGGAAAGATTTCTGTCCGGCGACGATTTGCCCGACAACGCCGTGCGACGCATGGTCGAGGATTCCTGGCGGCGATGCCTCGACACGGGCGTCAGTCCGGGACAATGCTCGGCCCCCGTGGTCGTCGACGAAGACGGCATGCGTTCGTTGCAGCAAAGGCATCGCGACCTCATCGAGGCGGCGAAGCCGGTCATGGCCCATGCGCGGGATTTCCTGTCGGAATCGGGGACCATGATGATCCTTACCGATCCGAATGGCGTGATCCTGTGGGTCGAGGGCGATCCGGGGGCGAAATATGACGGCCACGACGTGCGGCTCATTCCCGGCGCGCTCTGGGACGAGAGCGCGAGCGGCACCAACGCCATCGGCACGGCGCTCGCCTCCGGCCAACCGATCCAGATCTGCGCCGCGGAGCATTATTGCGAGGGGGTCAAGCGATGGACCTGTTCGGCTAGCGTCATCCGCGATCCGTTCGACGGCGGCGTCCTGGGCGCGCTGGATATTTCCGGCCTGAGCGGTAACCACA
Source organism: Rhodoblastus sp. (assembly GCF_019449565.1). Taxonomy (GTDB): domain Bacteria; phylum Pseudomonadota; class Alphaproteobacteria; order Rhizobiales; family Beijerinckiaceae; genus Rhodoblastus. The sequence continues at coordinate 19,369 of NZ_JAGRPM010000010.1, forward strand.
ACACCCATTGCCTCGCCTTGGCCGTCGCCGGCGCCGGGCGCATTGAGACGCGCCTTACCTCGATCGAAATGGAGCGGCGCGCGCGCCTGCTCGACATCACCTTCAACCAGGGGGCTCGATGGGGCGAAAGCGGTCTGGTCGTGTTCGACCGGCGAGGCCGCATGGTCCGCGCCAATGAAAACGCCGGACTATTTTTCGACAGTGTCGGACTGGATATGAAAGTATGCAACGATCTCGGCGCCAAACTGGGCGCGGGACGGCTCGAAAGCCGGAAAGCCAACCTGCCGGGATGGCTGAAAACCGACTGGATCGAGCCTGTGCTCGAACGCGAGGAGCATCTGGGCACGATCCTCGCCATTCCTCCGTCCCGGCGCTGGGCGTCCTTTTCGGCGCCCGCCGCCGAACCAGTCGCAGCAGCGAGGGACGCGTTCGACAAGATCGTCGGCGCGAGTGAAACCATTGCCAAGGTGAAGTCCCGCGCGCGCCAGCTCGCCAAGCTGCATCTGCCGGTGCTTCTGCTCGGCCCCACCGGCGCGGGAAAGGAAGTCTTCGCCCATGCCCTACATGTGGCGGGCGCCCGCGCCAAGGGTCCCTTCGTGCCGCTGAACTGCGGCAGCATGACCCGCGATTTGCTGGCCAGCGAATTGTTCGGATTCGCCGACGGAGCCTTCACCGGCGCCAAGCGCGGCGGCATGTCCGGGAAATTCGAGGCGGCCAATGGCGGAACCCTGTTCCTGGATGAAATCGGCGAAATGCCGCTGGAGTTGCAGGCGCATTTTCTCAGGGTGCTGGAAGATGGCGAGGTTTATCGCGTCGGAGAAAACCGGCCGCGCAAGGTTCAGGTGCGGGTCATCGCCGCGACCAATCGCGATTTGCGCGACGAAGTGGCGCAGGGCCGCTTTCGCATGGACCTGTTCTATCGCCTCGCCGTCACCATCCTTCGTCTTCCCGCCTTGGCGGAGCATCGCGACGACATACCGCTGCTGGCGCGCCATTTCGTCGAGATGACCGCGGCCGCCCACAAGCTGAAGTCCAAAACGCTCGATCCCCGCGTGATCGACGCCCTGGTCGCCTATTCCTGGCCCGGCAATGTCCGCGAACTGCGCAATGTCATCGAAGGCATGACCTTGCTGGCGGAGGGAGACCGGCTGACGCTCGACGACCTCCCGCCCGAATTGTCTTTCGGCGGCGCCTTCGTCGGCGTCGAAAGCGCGGCACCGCCCGTGTCCGACGCCGCGCCTCTTCGCCTGGCGGATCGCGAGCGACAAGCCATCATTGCCGCCATCGAGGCCGAGCATGGCAATCTGACCCGCGTCGCCGCGCGGCTAGGCATCGCCAAAAGCACGCTTTACGAAAAAGTGAAACGCCACGGCATCAGCCGCATCGCCGCCGAGCGCTTCCGCTTCTGACGATTCGGCGCCAGTAGCCGCTCCCTGCCTTTGATCCCACGCCGTCCCGCCGAACAGGTCGGGCGGCGTTTTTTGCGCCCTGTCCCAGGCCCGGTCGCGTCCGGATTGCAGACGCGAAGGCGTCCGCCGCAGACGCGAAGCGCCTGTGAGGCGGCATAAAACATCTATTTAATTTCAATTAGTTAGATCGATACGATTTCTGGCACGGCCGTTGCGCACATTGTCACGAAACGTGCGGACCCCTTCCTGTCTTCCGTCCGGGCGTTTTGACAAAAACATCAGCGGAGGATCCCGTGGAAACTCAGACCAATCCAGTCCAGGACAATCCAGTCCAGGTTTTGGGCATCGACGCCGGCGGCACGATGACCGACACCTTTTTCGTTCGCGCCGACGGACGTTTCGTCGTCGGCAAGGCGCAAAGCAATCCGGCGGATGAATCGCTGGCCATTTTCAATTCCTCCGTCGATGCGCTGGCGCATTGGCGGCGCGAGGTGGATGACGTCTATCCGGAACTCGTCACCTGCGTCTATTCCGGCACGGCCATGCTCAACCGCATCCTGATGCGCAAGGGCTTAAAGGTCGGCCTGGTCTGCAATCGCGGCTTCGAGCAGATTCACTCGATGGGCCGCGCGCTGCAAAGCTATCTCGGCTATGCGCTGGAAGACCGCATCCATCTCAACACCCATCGCTATGACGAGCCACTGGTGCCGGTTTCGCGCACGCGCGGCGTGACCGAGCGCACCGATGTGCAGGGCCGGGTGGTCATCCCGCTGCGCGAGGAGGAAGTCCGCCAGGCGACGCGCGAACTGGTCGATGAGGGCGCTAAAGCCATCGTCATCTGCCTGCTGCAATCGCACAAGAACGAGGCCAGCGAGCAGCGCGCCCGCGATGTGGCGCGCGAGGAGCTGAAGCGTCTCGGCGTGGACATCCCGGTGTTCGCCTCCGTCGACTATTACCCGTCGCGGAAGGAAAGCCACCGCATGAACACGACGATCCTCGAAGCCTATGGCGCCGAGCCGTCGCGCCAGACCCTCAAGCTTGTCAATGACCGCTTCAAGAAGCACGGCGCCAAATTCGACCTGCGCGTGATGGCGACCCATGGCGGCACCATCAGCTGGAAGGCCAAGGAACTGGCCCGCACCATCGTCTCCGGCCCGATTGGCGGCGTGATCGGCTCGAAACTGCTCGGCGAGGCGCTCGGCGACGAAAACATCGCCTGTTCCGACATTGGCGGCACCAGCTTTGACGTGGCGCTGATCACCAAGGGTAATTTCGCCATCAAATCCGATCCCGACATGGCTCGCCTCGTGCTGTCGCTGCCGCTGGTGGCGATGGACTCGGTCGGCGCCGGCGCAGGCAGCTTCGTCCGCCTCGATCCTTACAGCAAGTCGATCAAGCTCGGTCCGGACAGCGCAGGCTATCGCGTCGGCACCTGCTGGCCGGAAAGCGGTCTCGACACGGTTTCAGTGTCCGACTGCCATGTCGTGCTCGGTTATCTCAACCCCGAGAATTTTCTCGGCGGCGCGATCAAGCTCGACGTCGAAAGGGCGCGCCAGCATATCAAGGCGCAGATTGCCGATCCGCTCGGATTGTCGGTCGAGGACGCGGCCGCCGGCGTGATCGAACTGCTCGATCTCACCTTGTCGGAATATCTGCGCGCAAATATCAGCGCCAAGGGCTACAACCCGGCCGAATTCACCTGCTTCTCCTATGGCGGCGCCGGTCCAGTCCATACCTATGGCTATACCGAGGGCGTCGGCTTCAAGGATGTCGTCGTGCCCGCTTGGGCAGCCGGCTTCTCGGCCTTCGGCTGCGCCTGCGCCGATTTCGAATATCGCTACGACAAGTCTGTCGACGTCGGCGTGGCGCAATTCGCGAGCGCCCAGGAAAAGGCGGAGGCCTGCAAGACATTGCAAGACTCGTGGTCGGAACTGGCGACCAAGGTCATCGACGAATTTGTGATCAACGGCTTCAAGCCCGAGGACGTGCTGCTCATCCCCGGCTTCAAGATGCAGTACATGGGCCAGCTCAACGATCTCGAAATCGTTTCGCCCGTGACCTCGGCGGAAACCGCCGCCGACTGGGACCGGATCGTCGAGACCTTCGAGACCACCTACGGCCGCGTCTACGCCAATTCGGCGCGTTCGCCCGAACTCGGCTTCTCCATCACCGGCGCGATCCTGCGCGGGACGGTGGCGACGCAGAAGCCGGTACTGCCCGAAGACCCGGATTGCGGCCGGACGCCGCCGCTCGAAGCGCGCCTCGGCTCGCGCCCGTTCTATCGCCACAAGAAATGGGTCGACGCCACAATCTGGAAAATGGAGGCGCTGAAGGCCGGCAATCACATCGCCGGCCCGGCGATCATCGAATCCGACGCGACCACCTTCGTGGTGCCGGACGGTTTTGAGACGACGATCGACAAGCATCGCCTGTTCCATCTCAAGGAAGTGAAATAAGGGAGGATTTTCAACATGAACATGCTCGACAAGAATTTTACCGGAACCGCGGCGAATTTCGGCGACCTGCTCGGAAACGGCATGACGCTGAAGCAGAATCGCGATGACATCATCGCGCGCACGCAAGCCACCGGCTTCTACAACGGCCTTGAAAAGCTGGCGTTCCGCGACAGCGACCCGATCAGCTACGAGAAGCTGTTCTCGAAACTGCGAGGCGGGCTGGTCCACGCCCGCGAAACCGCCAAGAAAATCGCCGCCAGCCCGATAGTGGAGCAGGAGGGCGAGCTCTGCTTCACCCTCTACAACGCCGCCGGCGACTGCGTGCTGACCTCCACCGGCATTATCATCCATGTCGGCACGATGGGCGCGGCGATCAAATATATGATCGAGAACAATTGGGAGGCCAATCCGGGCATCAATCCCGGCGACATGTTCACCACCAACGATTGCGCGATCGGCAATGTCCATCCCTGCGACATCGCCACCATCGTGCCGATCTTCTGGGACGGCAAGCTGATCGGCTGGGTCGGAGGCGTGACTCATGTGATCGATACCGGCGCTGTGACGCCGGGCTCGATGTCGACCGGACAGGTGCAACGCTTCGGCGACGGCTACATGATCACCTGCCGCAAGACCGGCGTGAACGACACGCCCCTGCGCGACTGGTTGCATGAATCGCAGCGTTCGGTGCGCACGCCGAAATACTGGATCCTGGACGAGCGCACCCGCATCGCCGGCTGCCACATGATCCGCGATCTGGTCGAGGAGGTGATCCGCGCCGACGGTCTCGAGGCTTACCAGAAATTCGCGCACGAGGTTATCGAGGAAGGCCGGCGCGGCTTGATGAGCCGCATCAAGGCCATGACGCTGCCCGGCAAATACCGCAAGGTCTCCTTCGTCGACGTGCCCTACAAGCACCCGGACGTGCAAGTGTCGTCGGCTTTCGCCAAGCTCGACTCCATCATGCATTCGCCTTGCGAGATGACCATTCGCGGCGATGGCTCGTGGAAGCTCGATTTCGAGGGCGCGAGCCGTTGGGGCTGGCATACGTTCAACGCACATCAGGTCGCCTTCACCTCAGGCATCTGGGTGATGATGTGCCAGACCCTGGTGCCGACGCAGCGCATCAATGACGGCGCCTATTTCGCGACGGATTTCCACCTGCCGAAAGGCGCCTGGTGCAATCCGGACGACCGCCGCACGGGACACGCCTACGCCTGGCATTTCCTGGTGTCCGGCTGGGCGGCTCTGTGGCGCGGCCTCGGCCAGGCCTATTTCAGCCGAGGCTATCTGGAGGAGGTCAACGCCGGCAACGCCAATACGTCGAACTGGCTTCAGGGCGGTGGCATCAACCAGGACGGCGAAATCCATGCGGTCAACAGTTTCGAGGCTTCGTCCTGCGGAACCGGCGCCTGCGCGGTCAAGGACGGGCTGAACCACGCCGCCGCGATCTGGAACCCGGAAGGCGACATGGGCGACATCGAGATCTGGGAAATGGCGGAGCCGCTCCTCTATCTCGGCCGCAATGTGAAGGCCAATTCCGGTGGCTATGGCAAATATCGCGGCGGCTGCGGCTTCGAGACCTTGCGCATGGTGTGGAACGCCCAGGACTGGACCATGTTCTTCATGGGCAATGGCTTCATGAACAGCGACTGGGGAATGATGGGCGGCTATCCGTCGGCCACCGGCTATCGCTTCGAGGCGCACAAGACCGGGCTGAAGGAGCGCATCGCCATCGGCGACTCGCTGCCGCTTGGCGGCGATCTCGATCCGACCCGACCTGATTATGAGCGCCACATTGACGCCACCTCGGTCGTCAAGCGCGACAAGCAATGCATCACCACCGAGGATTGCTACGACAACCACGACCTCTACCTAAACTATCTGCGTGGCGGTCCCGGCTTCGGCGATCCGCTCGACCGCGAGCCCAAGGCGATCGAGGACGATCTCAACCAGAAGTTCCTGCTGCCTGAATACGCCGTCAAGGTCTATGGCGCCGTCTTCACGACCGACGCCAAGGGCGTCTTCACCGTCGATGCGGCGAAGACGCAGGCCCGCCGCGCGGAAATCCGCAAGGAGCGCCTCGCGCGCGCCGTGCCGACCCGCGAATGGATGAAGGAAGAGCGCCAGCGCATCATCAACAAGCATGCGTCGGTGCAGGTGCAGCACATGTTCGCGACCAGCTTCGGCCTGTCGGAAAAATTCAAGTCGGAATTCAAGTCCTTCTGGGATCTGCCCGCCGACTGGGACCTGCAGGAATCCGAACTCGGCGTGCCGACCTATGGCTCGAAGCACCGCATGGATCTCTCGCTGCTGCCCGACGTGCACACCGTCGTCCAAGTTGAAGAATGATCCGCCCGAAAACCATCAGGAATTGAGGAAACCACCATGTCTTACACCAAGGAACAGGTCGCGCATCTGGTCGAGGGCACGCTCGACTGGGAAACCACCTTCCGCATGCTGTCCATGCCCAAGGATCAGGACCGCTTCGCGAAATATCTCGCGGCGCTCCAGGCCAAGGTCTCCTATGCCGACAAGATCGTGCTGCCGCTCGGACCGCACATGAACATCGTGCAAAAGGCCAGCAACAAGAAATGGCTGATCAAATGCGATTGCGGCCATGAATTCTGCGGGCACGACGAGAACTGGAAACTGCATGCGGCGGTCTATGTCCGCGACACCGAAGAGTCGATGACCGAGGTCTATCCGCAGCTGATGGCGCCGGACACCCAATGGCAGGTCTATCGCGAATTCTACTGCCCGAAATGCGGCGTCATGCATGACGTCGAGGCTCCGACGCCCTGGTATCCGGTGATCCATGATTTCGAACCGGATATCGACACCTTCTACCGGGATTGGGTGAACCTCCCCGTGCCCGAGCGCGCCTGACCCACAGGCCGCCGCAAGGCGAGACCGCTGGCGGAACATCCCGCCCGCCGGCGGTCCTTTCAACAGAAAACAACCAATCCCTCACATTCGCCTCGTTCCCGAGGAGGAGATTTTGCGCGCCTATCGTCCATTGGCCATCGCCCTGGCTGCGACATTTTTCGTCGCGCAAAGCCCGGCGCCGGTCGTCGCCGGATCGGAATTGCAGCCCGGCCTGACCACTGGCATCGCCCTCGGCCCGCCCTTGCCCGAAGGCGTTTACGACCTGACTCTTGCGAATTGGGGTGCGCGCAGCACGAGCCCGGCCACCGATGTCGGCGTCCTGGCGCCAACCTGGATCGTTTGGTCGACGCCCTGGACGCTCGCGGGCGGCCGGCTCGGCTTTGACGTCGCGCCTTCGGCCGCCCAGGTGAGCATCGACCATCCGGTGGGGCTGAACAAGGCGGGCTGGGCCAATCCGTTGGTCGAGCTGAGCCTGAAATGGGACCTCGGCAATCATTTTTATGCCGGCGTTCACGAGGGATTGCACATTCCGGTCACCGGCCCTCTCGAACGGATCGGCGTCGCCTATAATTTCGCATCCTTCATGCAGGTCGTCGCCTTGTCCTACCTGAACGAGGGCTGGGACCTCAGCGCGACCGTCATTTACGGAACGGGACGCAATGGAACGACACCGGGCTCTTTCGCGCCCTCGTGGTTCAATTACGACCTGACGGCGACCAGAACCTTCGGCAAATGGGAGATCGGCGCCGTCGGCTTCGGTTCGGCGGATCTGTCCAGGCCCTATGCCGGCTACGCCCGCCAGAGCCAGTTCGCGCTTGGCGGCCTCGTCGGCTATAACTTCGGTCCCGTCAATATTCAGCTCAAGCTGACGAGCGATGTTGCGGAGCGAAACTACCGCGGCAAGGACACGCGGATATGGACGAACATCGTCATCCCGATCTGGACGCCCAATTCCTCGAACCAAAGGATCGCCGCGAAATATTAACGGTTGACGCGGGGAGCGCTTTGAACCCTGCAGGGTGCTCCTGGAAAAATGTCGAGACCTTTTACACGGAGGAGGGGCACAACGATTCCCCCTGGAATCACATCGGGGTTCGAAACGATTGTGAAGGGTCCGAATTCCTGGTCACTCCAGCCGTTCGCATTTCGGCTCCGAAAGTCGCCTTCGCTCCGTCTCTGGATCCGGGCCAGATGACCGTGGACTTGCGCTTCTGGCGCGAGTCCGCCTTCCCCGAATGACCGGAAAATCCGTGCAACCGACGTCGGCAGCCACAAACGAACCGGTAGTAATGACCCAAGGCGGTCATTCGGGCCCGCAGTCCTCATCGGCTCCAACGGGCGGAAGCCGGTAAAGAACCAAAAGTCTGCCTCCTAGTCTAGAATGGACCGTATGGCATCAATGACAAACGCTCTTCGGGAGCCGTGGTTAGGTCCTTCGCCCTGCAAGAGCGAAAGCCTTGCAGACCTGATGCCCCCGCTCGCGCGCACGATCTGGAGCCAGGCGAACCATTTGGCGAAAGCAGAAAATGCTGCGACCAAACTGAACCATCCTTCCGTTTCGAGCGTAAAAACCCACGCCATATGAAATTGCTTGCCGGCGCGGGGATGCGACATGGACGAACTGGCTCATGACATTGACGCTCGATCGCTTAGGGCTGAGCTGGATGAGAGGCGGGCCCCCGTCCCGCGTCCGAGCCGCGCCGAGGCGGAAGCCGCCGTCGTCGTGCTGCTCGCCTGGGCCGGCGACGATCCTGCTCGCGAAGGCTTGCTCGATACGCCGGCGCGCGTCGCCAAGGCCTTCGGCGAACTTTTCGCCGGTTACGGCGAAGATCCAGCGGAGATCCTCGACAAAGTATTCGAGGACGTGGAGGGCTATGACGACATGGTCCTCGTACGCGACATTCCCTTCGTCTCGCATTGCGAGCACCATATGGCGCCCTTCTTCGGGAAGGCCCATATCGCCTATTACCCGGAGCGCGGCGTCGTCGGGCTCTCGAAACTGGCGCG
>NZ_JAGRPM010000011.1 GCF_019449565.1 Rhodoblastus sp.
CATATCCACCTGGCTCCTAAGCCAGCGAACCACCCAAGGCTCTAATGGAGACGCGTCAGCGCCCGCCGCTCAATTCCGCGGCGACGCCGTCGATGGCCGCCTTATAGGACCCACCAAGCCCGGCGGTCAAGCAGGTTTTTCAGAAAAATTGGAAAAAATTTGTAAGACTTTGAAAAATCAGACGATTGAGTCGGGGATACGTGGCCGTCGGGCCCGCGACGCCCATGCCGCAATTGGGCCATCATTGCGCTGTCTATCTCCAGATCCCATTGAATGGCCCGAAGCGAGAGACAGAACTGCGGTTTGACGCTATCTGTAGCGGCGCGCTTCCTCTGGAGACCTGTTCCAAATTGCGTTCCGTACCCTTCGGCGTCGGCCGATCGTCCCGCACTGGCAAACGTGGCTCGTTCTTCGCCTCCATTGGCGCGGAGCCGCCGATTGACGCCCAGGGCGACAGGCTGGGTACGGAAAGCCAGCGGCGCGTCTCGCCGCGCTGGCTCGCGGGCACGGCCCTGACGGGCGTGATAGGCGCCGGCCTCCTGGGCGGCGCGATCTATGCCGCCTTCGATCGCGAGGCCAATTTCGCCGAGGCGCCGACACGCGCCATTCTTGCGCATCGCGAGCGGCCGGAAGACGCCGGCGTCAACCCCAAGAAGGGCGACCGCATTCTCAAGGCGGTGGACATTGTCGCGGCGAAACAGACGTTCAAGACGCCAACCGCGATCAAGGTCGGCGACAAGGAGGTCATGAGATCCCGCGCCTTCACCCGGGTTTCCACCACGCTCACCCTGACCGACACTGGCCTCGGCGCGGACGTTCCCAGTTTCAACCCGCTGAAGCTGCTGGCGGAGTCGAGCAATCCCTCGCCGGACGCGCCCGAAGCGGCGCCCGCGCCGGATGACGCGGAAGTCAGCTTCACCATGAGCGACCTCTATACGGTATCGCTCGGCGCCCAGAGCGCTTCGCTCTCACTCGGCGAGGTCCGCGCCCAGGTCGACGAGACCGTGAAGAGCGCGCAGAGCAGCGGCGCCCGCGCGCCCCTTCCCTTGCCGCCACAGCTCCTCTTGATGCGGACCAGCCGCGCGGCGCTCGAACTGGGCGGTCCGAGCCTCGGCTTCGGGGCGTCCAGCGGCGGGGCGGCCAATTCGCCCTTCTCCGCCATCGAGGTCCGGATGGTGCCGGAAAACGTCACCATCGCTCCGCGCACGACAGCGCCTCAGTCCGATTCGTCGCGCTCTCCGGCGGCGTCGGACCGTCTGGTGGTGGCGCGGCGCGGAGAGAGCCTCGACGATATCCTCGCCGGCGCCGGAATTGGCAAGGATGTCATCGCCAACGTCAAGGGATCGTTCCGCGGCGCCAATCTTGGCGACCTGCTGTCGGAAGGTCGGCGAGTCAAACTCTCCTTCGCCGAGACCGAGAAGAGCGATACGCCCGTCCTCGCCCGCCTCGCCGTCTACGACGCAGACAATCTGAAAGCGGTGGTCGCGCTGGCCGACGACGGCCGCTACCTGATGCTGGAACGAGCGCCGATCGTCGCGAAAAAGGCCAAGCCGGCCAATGACGACGATTCGGACGAGAGCGAAGACGATTCCGGCATGCGGCTATATAATTCCTTTTATGAAACGGCGCTGAAGCAGGACATTCCTCACCCGATCATCGACCAGATGGTGCGGATTTTTGGCAATGACGTCGATTTCCAGCGCGCGGTGTCGGCGGGCGATTCCATCGACGCCTTTTATGAAGACGGCGACGATTCCGAGGGCGGCCATCCCGAGCTGCTTTATGCCTCGATCACCTCGCGCGGCGAAACCTTCAAATATTACCGCTTCCAATCGCCCGACGATCAGGGCGTGGATTATTTCGACCAGATCGGTCATTCGACGCGCAAATTCCTGCTGCGCAAGCCGATGGCCACGGGCGAATTCCGTTCGGGCTTCGGCGCCCGCTTCCATCCGATCCTGCATTATACCCGGCCGCATAATGGCGTGGACTGGGCGGCTCCCATCGGCACCCCGATCTTCGCCGCCGGCAATGGAACCATCCTCAAGGCCGGCTGGGATTCAGGCTATGGCCGCCGTGTCGAGATCGAACACGTCAACGGCTATGTCACGACCTATAATCATATGTCGCGGTTCGGGCGCGGCGTGACGGAAGGCGCCCATATCAACCAGGGCCAGATCGTCGGCTATCTCGGCGCGAGCGGCCTGGCGACCGGCCCGCACCTTCACTATGAAGTCGTCGTCAACGGCCATTTCGTCGATCCCATGCGCGTGAAGCTGGCGCGCACTCGACAGGTCGACGGCAAGGCGCTCGCCGATTTCAAACGCGAACGCGACCGGATCGACGCCCTGATGGCCAAGGCGCCCAACGCGACCCGCGTCGCCGGACAATAATCCTTCCGAACATAATCCCTGCAATTTCGCCGTTTTTGCCGCCAGCGGCTGTGGCGTCAGTCCACGCGCCGTTCCGAGCCGAGACGCCCTGAGCCGAATGGCCGGGGCGCGAGAACGGGCGCGAGGGCGGGGGCCAATTCCGGCAGGGACCTCCGCGAGCGCCGGACTCCGACCAGACGATAAAGCTGCTTCGTCGCCTCGACGATCAGGACGCCTGCGCCCGGCAGCGACAATTTTCCGCTAATGCGCTCGATCGCCGGCGCCAAACGCAGCAAGGCCGTGCGTTGCAGCGGCGGGGTGTAAAGCGCTTCGCTCCAATAGACGGGCGAAAACAAGGTCTCGCGCATCAAATCAAGCAATTGACCGCGCGAATAGGGCCTTCCATGGCCGAATGGCGTGGTGTCGAGCCGCGCCCAGAGGCCCGACCGGTTGGGGGCGACGACGATCAGCCGCCCGCCGGGCGTCAACACCCGCCAAATTTCGGACAGCAATTCGCGCGGATGTTCGGCGTTTTCAAGCGCATGGGCGAGAAGAATGCGATCGACGCAGGAATCGGGCAGCGGCAGCATCGAATCGTCGATCAGAGCGGAGGCGGAAGGTCCATTGGCTGGCCAGTTCACCACACCCTGTTCGGCGGGCATCATCGCCAGAAGCCGAAGCGGCTGCCCCTCGAACAATTCGAGATAGGGCGTCGCATAGCCGAGGCCCACGATTGAAAGCCCCGTCACGGCTTCCCAGCGCTGGCGCAATATGCCGCCAACAAGGCGGCGGGTCGTCTCGCCGAGCGGGGAGGCGTAAAAGCTGCGCAAATCGGTGACATCGAGCGCCATGAGCCAAAATCGACCAAAACCGCCGCAAGAGCAAGACCGACGCGCGAGAACTTCCGGCGAGAGTTTTTGGGGCGAGTTTGCGCCCGTCTATGCCGATTGGGGTATGCCCACGGCCGCGTCTCGGCTAGCTTGCGCGCTTCGGTCGGCGACAGGACATGGAGCGGGACATGGGGCTCGAATTTCACCAGTTTCTTTGTCTTTCGGACAATTTCGGCCTGCTGGTCCATGACCCGGCCAGCGGCGCCACCGCCGCGCTCGATGCGCCCGAAGCAGGCCCCATCCTGGCCGCTCTGGCCGAAAAGGGCTGGACCCTGACCGATATCTGGCTGACCCATCACCATTACGACCATATCGACGCCGCCGGGGCGCTCAAGGCGCGCTACCCGCAGGCGCGGGTGGTCGGCGCGCAAAAGGATTCGCATCGTCTGCCGCCGCTCAATGTCGCGGTCGAGGAAGGCGACATGCTACGTCTGGGCGAAAGCGGCGCCATCGTGATGGAAACGCCCGGCCATACGCTCGGCCACCTCGCCTATTATTTCGAGGACGACGATGTCGTCGTGGTCGGCGACACCCTGTTTTCGCTGGGCTGCGGCCGGGTGATGGAGGGCACCATGCCGATGATGCATGAGACGCTGATGCGTCTCGCCGGCCTTCCGGGAGAAACCGAGGTCTATTGCGGGCATGAATATACCCAGGCCAATGCGCGATTCGCGCTCACAGTAGACAAGGATAATATCCTGCTGGCGGAACGCGCGCAGGAAGTGGACGAGTTGCGCGCGCGGGGCGCCTTCACGCTTCCGACCACCATCGCGCGCGAATTGGAGACCAATCCCTTCCTGCGCGCTTCCAATCCGCCGCTGCAGCAGGCGCTCGGCTTCGAAGACGCCGATCCTGTCGAAATTTTTACAATATTGCGGGAACGCAAGAATAGGTTCTAGATTCTTCGCGCTGCGATACGTGGAATTAACGCGCCGCCGGCCATGATTTGCCGCGCAATGCATTGGCTTCGGAAGTTTAACGTGCAGCTTGGCTATTTGGCGTCCCGCTCCCTGAAAACCGTCGTGCGGCAAGGCGCCCTGGGCGGCGATGACGATTCGTCGCCGGAGGCGTCAGGCGATCCGAAGGCTCGGCAATCGCTGGCAGCGCGCGTCGCCGCACGTCTGAGGCCCGAGGCCCAGGGCGCGCCGGACCCGCGCGCGATTCTCGATTCGATCGGCCAGACCGTCTATGACTGGGACCTCCATACCGACAGCATCCAATGGGGGCCGAACGCCGCCGCCGTGCTGGGCGTCAAGAAGATCGAATCGATCCAGACCGGCCGCGCTTATGCCGATTGGCTGTCGCACGACAGTGAAAGCTCGCGTTTCGACGTCATTTCGCGATCCACCGCGACCGACGAGGGCGCGGGCGTCCCATTCCAGATATGCTACGGGCTGGTCCCCCCAGACAGCCCGCGCGACCCCGCCGTCTGGATCGACGACGCGGGACGCTGGTTTGCGGGCCCGGACGGCAAGCCGGCGCGCGCGCATGGCCTGGTGCGCGTGATCACCGACCGCCACAAGCAGGAGCGCCAACTGGCGCTGAAGTCGCGCTTCGATGCGTTGACGGGAGCGCTCAACCGCGCCTGCCTGCTGGAGCTGACCGCGAATTTCTACGATCAGGCGGCCAAGCGCAAACAATCCTTCGCCGCCCTGCTCATCAGCGTCGACAATCTCTTCGTTCTGAACCGGACCCACGGCTATGACGTCGCCGACCAGATGCTGGCCGGCCTCGCCCGGCGCCTGCGCGCCAATTGCCGGGAGCGCGACCTCCTGGCTCGCTATGCCGGCAACAAATTCGCTGTCGTGCTGGAAAATTGCGACGCAGCGGAAATGGCGGCGGCGGCGGAGCGTTTTGTCGAGATCGCCGCGGCGGCTCCTTTCGAGACCGCCGTCGGTCCGGCGCCCCTGTCGCTGCGCGTCGGCGGAGTCGTGGCGCCGCGCAACGGCCGCGCGGCGCATGTCCTGTTCCAGCACGCAGAGGAGGCTTTGGACCTCGCCCGCCAGACGGGCGCCCCGCGCTTCGTGGCCTATGAACCTTCGCTCGCCCGCGACGACGCGCGCATGCGCGCGCTGAAGATTTCCGATGAAATCGTTTCCGCGCTCAACACCGACCGCATCCTCATCGCCCTCCAGCCCATCGTCGACGCTCCGAGCGGCGAACCCGCCATGTTCGAGGCGCTGATGCGGCTGCGGCGCTCGGACGGATCGCTGGCGGCCCCGGCCGCCGTGCTGCCGACCGCCGAAAAAGCCGGCCTCATCCAGATGATCGACCAGCGTGTGCTCGAACTGGCCCTGAAAAAGCTTCAGGACCATCCCGAGATGCGCATCGCCGTCAACATGTCGGGCCAGACCCTCCACGAACCCGATTTCATACCGAGGTTCCGCACCGTGCTCGGCGGCCGTGAGGAGCTTGCGCGCCGCCTCACCGTCGAACTCACCGAAACCTGCGTGATCGCGGATGTCGAGGCCACCGCCCAGGCGATCGCCGCGCTCCAGCAATTTGGAACGAAAGTGGCGATGGACGATTTCGGCTCCGGCCACACCTCGTTCAAGAACCTGCGCCGGCTCAACGTCGATCTGGTCAAGATCGACGGCGCCTTCGTGCAGAACCTCTCGCGTTCAGTGGATGATCGCTTCTTCGTGCGTACGCTGATCGAGCTTGCGCGTCACATCCGCATCCCGATCGTGGCGGAATGGGTCGAGGATGGCGAAACCGCCAAGATCCTGCGCGACTGGGGCGTGGAATATCTCCAGGGGGATTATTTCGCCGCCGCGCGGGTCGCCCCGGCGGACATGCATGGCGCCAATCACGCCCCAGCCTGACGCCCCGCACGTTCCGGCTCGCCCCCATAGGGGCTGGCGCCGACTATTCCTTTTTGGCGATAGTGTCGATGCGCTTCTGCATTTCCGCCAGCTGCGCGCGTAATTCGCTCAGATCGTCTCCGGATTTGCCCGCGGGCGCCGCCTTTCCGGCCTCGCCAAGGGAAGAGCCCAAAGAAGCGCCAAAGGGCGAAAACATGTCGAGCGCTTCGTGGAACATCGCCATGTTTTTGCGCGCCTGCTCTTCCATCGTCTGGAACATCTGCCGCGTCGGCGTGGCGAGCGGGTTCCCGCTCATCGCGATATCCATCTGCTCGCGGAACTTCTGGCTATCCTTGGTGAGCCGCTCGATCGAGAATTCGAGATAACTTGGCACGAACATCTGCATGCTGTCGCCATAGAAACGGATCAGCTGGCGAAGGAAACGGATCGGCAGCAAGTTCTGCCCCGTCTTTCCTTCCTGCTCGAAAATGATCTGGGCGAGAACGGAGCGAGTGATCTCATCGCCGCTCTTGGCGTCATAGACGACGAAATCTTCGCCATGCTTAACCATTTCAGCGAGATCATCCAAGGTCACATAAGCGCTGGCGCCGGTATTATAGAGACGGCGGTTCGCATATTTCTTGATGGTGACGGGTTTTTTTTCGTTGGTCATTATTCATTCCCATGCCCGACGGCGATGTCGCGCTGCAAGTCGCCGCTGAATTCCGCTCTCGAAATTCGCTGCCGCAGGTCGCGCTCCAGACCGCCCTCCCTGCCGGACGTCAGGCCTAGCCTAGGTTCCGGCGGGAAAGACGATAACGCCCGTTCGCGCAAAGGCAAAGCGTCTTCTTCGTCAATACTTCGTCTCCAGCAAAGGCCCTACAACCAAAAGAGCATAAATTGGCGCGCCTGACGCCTTGACCGCGCACGCGCCAAAATGGTCAAACTAGCCGCCAAGTCGCCAGATCAATCACGCCCATTGGGCGTCAGGCGACGTTCTGGAGGATTTTGCATGTCGACCGATGTCGTGATCGTTTCCGCCGCCCGCACCGCGGTGGGCTCCTTCAGCGGAGTTTTCGCCAATGTTCCGGCCTTTGAACTTGGCGCCGCCGCGATCAAGGCCGCGCTGGAGCGCGCCAAAGTCGAGGCGGCGGACGTGGACGAGGTCATCCTTGGCCAGGTTCTCTCCGCCAACCAGGGGCAGAACCCCGCCCGCCAGGCCGCGATCAAGGCCGGCATTCCGCAGGAAAAGACCGCCTGGGGTCTCAATCAGCTCTGCGGCTCGGGCCTGCGCTCCGTCGCGCTCGGATTGCAGCAGATCACCAATGGCGACGCCAATGTCATTGTCGCGGGCGGCATCGAAAACATGACGCTTGCTCCGCACGTCGCCTTTCTTCGCTCGGGCGTCAGATTGGGTGACCTGAAGGTCCTCGACACCATGCTGCGCGATGGCCTCACGGACGCCTTCCACGGCTATCACATGGGCACGACCGCGGAAAACATCGCCACCAAGTTCCAGATCACTCGCGAAGATCAGGACCAGTTCGCCACCGCTTCGCAGAACAAGGCCGAGGCCGCGAAAAAGGCCGGCAAGTTCAAGGACGAGATCGTCCCCTTCACGATTTCGTCGAAGAAAGGCGACATCGTCGTCGACACCGACGAATTCATCCGCGACGGCGTCACCTATGATCAGCTGGCCAAGCTGCGGCCCGCCTTCAGCAAGGAAGGCACTGTGACGGCCGGCAACGCCTCGGGCATCAATGACGGCGGCGTCGCCCTCGTTCTGATGACCGCCGCCGAGGCCGCCAAGCGCGGCCTGACGCCGCTGGCGCGCATCGCCTCCTGGGCGACGGCCGGCGTCGATCCGGCGATCATGGGCACCGGTCCGATCCCGGCCTCGCGCAAGGCTCTCGAAAAGGCCGGCTGGAACATCCAGGATCTCGACCTGATTGAAGCCAACGAAGCTTTCGCCGCCCAGGCCATTTCGGTCAACCGTGAGCTCGGCTGGGACACATCGAAGGTCAACGTCAATGGCGGCGCCATCGCCATCGGCCATCCGATCGGCGCCTCCGGCGCGCGCATCCTTGTCACCCTGCTGCACGAAATGCAGAGGCGCGACGCCAAGAAGGGTCTCGCCACCCTGTGCATCGGCGGCGGCATGGGTATCGCCTTGACCGTCGAGCGCTGATTTCAGCGCAATATCGGCGCCGGCAGCCATAGCCCATCGGAGGATGGGGCGGCCGGCGCCTTTTCGTCGCAACATATTGAAAAAAATAAGGGGGAAACATGTCTCGAGTCGCAATCGTCACGGGCGGAACGCGCGGCATCGGCGCGGCCATTTCGAAAGCCCTGAAGGCAGCCGGCTATAAAGTCGCCGCCAGCTATGCCGGCAATGACGAAGCCGCCAAGGCTTTCAACGCCGATACCGGCATCCATGTTTATAAGTGGGACGTGTCTGACTATGACGCCTGCGCCGCCGGCATCGCCAAGGTCGAGGCCGACCTCGGCCCCGTCGAGGTGCTGGTCAACAACGCCGGCATCACCAAGGACGGCATGTTTCACAAGATGACCAAGGACCAGTGGTACGGCGTCATCAACACCAATCTGAACTCGCTGTTCAACATGACCCGCCCGGTATGGGAAGGCATGCGCGCCCGCAAATTCGGCCGCGTTGTCTGCATTTCCTCGGTCAATGGCCAGAAGGGCCAGATGGGCCAGGTCAATTATTCCGCCGCCAAGGCCGGCGATATCGGCTTCGTCAAGGCCCTGGCGCAGGAAGGCGCCAAGGCCGGCATCACCGTCAACGCCATCTGCCCGGGCTATATCGCCACCGAAATGGTCAAGGCGATTGACCCGGCCGTGGTTGAGAAGGCGATCCTGCCGCATATCCCGGTCGGCCGTCTCGGCGAGCCGGAGGAAATCGCCCGCGCGGTTGTCTTCCTCGTCGCCGACGACGCCGCCTTCATCACCGGCTCGACCCTCTCCGCCAATGGCGGCCAGTACATGATCTGACGCCATTTCGCGGGCGGCGTTCCTCTGCCCGACGCCCGCGAATACAACTGCGCGGCGATATCGCCGTGAAATAAAATCGACTAGACAGCTTGACGGCCGGGATTCTCCCGGCCGTCTTTTTGTTTGCAGGTCTCCGAAAGATGAGCTTCCGAGTCTGGGCGGTCCGCGCGGGCGGCGACAGCGAAGCCGATCCGCTTTTCATCGAGAATGGCCAGATTGCCGTCAGCTTCCGCGACGTCAACCAGGATGTCAGCGCCCTGCCCGCGCAAAGATCGGCCTTCAAGGACGCCTTCGCCCAGAGCGGCGAGGCCAAGCCAAGCGCGATCCCGGCCCAGGCCGGCCAATTGTTCCGCTTCGTGCATGAGATGAAGATCGGCGATCGCGTGATCTATCCGCGCAAGATCGACCGGACCTTGCTTTGGGGCGAAATCGCCACGCCCTATATTTACGACCGGACCAATAACCCGGATTTTCCGCACCGGCGCCGCGTGCGCTGGATGGCTTCGCTCAGCCGCGACGTCTTTTCGCAAGGCGCGCTCTATGAGCTGGGCTCGGTCCTGACGCTGTTCGAACTGCGCAATTTCGCGGCCGAATTCATCCGCCGCTTCGAGCCGCCATCCGGCGCCGGCCCACTGAAATCATCGGCGCCCAGCGACGACGAGACCGAGGCCCGCGTCGCGCGCGACATCGCGGAAACGACCAAGGATTTCATTTCAAAACGAATCAAGACCGATTTGAAGGGTTTTCCTTTGGAGCCCTTCGTGGCCGACCTGTTCCGCGCCATGGGCTATAATGCGCACGCCACCCGCGCCGTGCGCGACGACGGCATTGACGTCATCGCCCATCGCGACGAACTCGGCATCGAGCCGCCAATCCTCAAGATTCAGGTCAAGGCGCATGAGGGCAATGTCGGCCCCGACCTGGTCAAGGCCTTCTATGCGATGATCCACGACCGCGATGTCGGAATTTTCATCACCACCGGAGGCTATACCGCCGCCGCACAGAATTTCGCCGCCGCCAAGGGCAATCTGAAGCTGGTGGATGGCGTCGAATTCGTGAGCCTGATCGAGAAATATTACGACGGCCTCGATCTGAAATTTCGCAAGCAGATCCCGCTGCGCCGCATGCTGGTGCCGGACGTCCTGCCCGATCAATAGAATCGAGCCCAACGACAAAAGGCCGGCGAAACGCCGGCCTTGAATAGTGCATGAGCTTTCGGCTCAGTCTTCGGCGGACTTGATCGTCAGAATCTGACGGCCCTTGTACATGCCGGTCTTCAGATCGATGTGATGGGGACGGCGCAGTTCGCCCGAGTCCTTGTCCTCGACATAGGTCGGGGCGGCGAGGGCGTCGGCCGAGCGGCGGAAGCCGCGCTTCATCGGCGAGGTTTTTCTTTTCGGAACAGCCATTTCAAAACTCCGGTCCGGCCGCAGCGTCCGTCCGGAAATGGGTCAGGGACGCGCGGGGAAATTCAAGAACGGGTCTCATACAGGCAAAAACCCGAAAAGACTAGCCCGCCGGGGAAAAAAGCGCGGGCCACGGCGTCATCCCAATTCTCCCAGATCGCAACTCGTCGCGATCTGGGAATCCCTCGCACATGCTCGGCCAGTAGCCCGGCGCGAGACGGGCGTCATTCGACGCCCGATGGCATTCGCTCCTAACCCATGCGCAGAGGTCATGGCCTCTGCGCATGGGTGTCACGCGAACAGATCGAGTTCGAACGCCCCGGGAACATGGCGCGGCGGACGGCGGGGCGCGACGAGAATGGCGTCGCCGCGCAAGGCGCAGGGCGCGAGCCGGGGATGAGAAGCGAGCCAGACCCGCGCCGCGCGCGAAATCCGCGCAATCTTGCGCGCGTCGATCGCCATCTGCGCCGCCTCGAATTCGGGCCGCGCCTTGACCTCGACGAAGACCAGGAGATCGCCGCGCCGCGCGATCACGTCGATCTCGCCGCCCGACGCCGCATAATTTCGCGCCAGAATGCGAAAGAATTTCAGCCGCAGCCACAAAGCCGCCAGCGCCTCCGCCCGCAGGCCGAAAACGCGCGCGGACCGGCGGCGGCTCACTTGTCCTCGCCCTCGCCGCCCTTGCTCTTGGACTCGCCGGAAAGCTCCAGCGCCCGGGCGTAAACTTTACGACGCGGCTGTCCCGTGTCGGCCGAAACGACGCTCGCGGCGTCCTTGAGCGAGAATTTCTGCAGCGCCGCGCGGATCTTGTCGTCGAGCGCGGCGCCGTCGAGCGCCGGGGCGTCCTCGCCGGGCGGCGCCACCAGCAGCACGATTTCGCCCTTGGGCGGGCCGTCGCGCTCGTAATCCGCCGCCAGAACGTCGAGCGCGCCGCGGCGAACCGATTCGTAATGCTTGGTCAGTTCGCGGGCCACCGCCGCCTGGCGCGGGCCAAGCACCGCGGCGAGATCGGCCAGCGTCTCCGCCAGCCGCCGCGCGGATTCGAACAGGACGAGCGTGCCGGGAACGGACGCGAGCTCCGCGATGCGCGCGCGGCGCGCGCCGCTCTTGGCGGGCAGGAAGCCCTCGAAGAAGAAGCGGTCCGTCGGCAGGCCGGCGATCACCAGCGCCGCCAGAACGGCGGAGGGTCCGGGCGCCGAAGTGACGGGGATGCCGGCCGCCACCGCCTCTCCGACCAGTTTGAAGCCCGGATCGGACACCAGAGGGGTTCCGGCGTCGGAAATCAGGGCGAGCCTTTCGCCCTTCTGGAGGCGGGCGAGCAGGAGCGGGCGCATCTGCTCGGCATTATGCTCATGATAGGCGACCAGCGGCGTGGCGATGCCATAATGGGCGAGAAGGTTGCGGCTGACCCTTGTGTCCTCGGCGATCACGGCGTCGGCGGCGGCCAGCGTCGCCAGGGCCCGCAAGGTGATGTCGCGTAGATTGCCGATCGGCGTCGCCACGACGTGAAGGCCCGGCGCGATGGGTTCGGCCTCGGCGCGAAGGCCAAAGGCGACGAAAGACGCCGGCAGAGAGGGCGAGGAAGGCTCCGGATGCGCCATGGGCGCGCCTTTCGTTCTATAAAAATGACGATCGTTCTGTTAATCGAACGAGCTATAGATCAGAGGCCTGGCCCTCGCAAGCCGCCGAGACCACGCGCCAACAGGCGATGTTGCCAGATCCTGCGCCTATGCCGTAAGACAGGACTGGACGGGTCTGTCAAGCCGCTCGCCGGCCGGGAGCCCCAGACGCCCCAACCGGGCGCGCAAAAAGGGGCGCGTAAAGAGGCCGCGGAGAACGAATTGCGCATGACGACAGATCAATTTGCCGCCGCGCGGCGCTCTTTCCTGCGGGCCGCCTTGCTCGGAAGCGCCGCCGCGCTTTCCGCTTGTTCGCTGACCGGCCCCGGCCCGGGGCGCCGCGAGGACGCCGGCGCGCCCAGTCCTACGCCCGCGCCCGGCTCCGACACGCTCGGCAATGGTCCGGTCAAGGTCGCGCTCATCCTGCCGCTGAGCCAGGGCTCGGGCGCGAGCGTCGTCGGCGTCTCGATGCGCAATGCGGCCGAACTCGCGATTTCCGAAGCCGGCGCCAATGACGTCACCTTGCTGGTCCGCGACGACCGCTCGACGCCAGAGGGCGCGCGCGAGGCGACCCAGACCGCGATCGGCCAGGGTGCCGAGCTGATCCTCGGCCCGCTGTTCGCCGGCGACGTGCGCGCAGCGGCGGAAGTCGCGAAGACCGCCGGCAAGCCGGTCATCGCCTTTTCAACCGATCTCTCCACGGCCTCGCGCGGGGTCTATCTGCTGTCCTTCCTGGTCGAGAATTACGTTGACCGGATCGTCGAATTCGCCGCCAGCAAGGGCAAGAAATCGGTCGCCGTGCTCGCGCCGGAGAATGATTACGCCAATGTCGCCACCGGCGCGCTGCAGCAGGCGGCGGCGCGGCGCGACATCCGCGTCGCCCTGATCGAGCGATACAAGTCGGGCGGCGTCGCCGCGTCGGCCTCCAATATAGCCACGCTCGGCGCCCAGATCGATTGCCTGTTCATCCCGGAACAGGCGGCGGCCATGCCGGAGGTCGCCCGCGCGCTGACCGCCAGCAAGATCGATCCCCGCGCGGTCCAGATTCTCGGCACCGGCCTGTGGAATGACGCCCGCGTCCTCGGCCTGCCGGCGCTGCAAGGCGCATGGTTCGCCACGCCCGAGAATGCGGGCTTCGCCGCCTTCGCCCAACGTTATCGCGCCAAGTTCGGCTCGGATCCGACCCGCGTCGCGACGCTCGCCTATGATTCCGTCTCGCTGGTGGCGGCGTTGGCGCGCACGCAAGGGCCGCGGCGCTTCAGCGAGGAAGTTCTGACCAATCCCACCGGCTTCAACGGCGCCGACGGCGTGTTCCGCTTCAAGCCGGACGGCAGCAACGAACGCGGCCTCGCCGTCGTCCAGATCAACAATGGGACGACCACGGTGATCAGCCCCGCGCCGCGCACATTGTGAGGCTGGCGGCAAATCCGCATTCTCCCGCCGTTCCGCCTGAATTTCCGTTATGATAGCGGCCGACGAATCATGGCGCGCGCGCATCTTGCGCGGCGCGCGGCAATTTTGACCGAGGGACATCCGCATTGACTGGCGCAAACGAAATCACTCCGGAGCTCGTCCAGGAAGAATACGGCGCCGGATCGATCAAGGTTTTGCGCGGGCTCGACGCAGTGCGCAAACGTCCGGGCATGTATATCGGCGACACCGACGACGGCTCGGGCCTGCACCACATGGTCTATGAGGTGGTGGACAACGCTATCGACGAGACGCTGGCGGGCCACGCCACGCTCGTCACGGTGACGCTGAACGCCGACGGCTCCTGCACCGTCACCGACAACGGGCGCGGCATTCCCACCGGCCTGCATCCCGAGGAGGGCGTTTCCGCAGCCGAGGTCATCATGACCCAGCTTCACGCGGGCGGAAAATTCGACCAGAACTCCTACAAGGTGTCCGGCGGACTGCATGGCGTCGGCGTCTCGGTCGTCAACGCCTTGTCCTCGAGTCTCGGCCTGCGCATCTGGCGCGACGGGCTGGAGCATGAGATCCATTTCGCCCATGGCGACGCCGTCGCGCCGCTGGTGGTGGTCGGCCCGGCGCCGCTCGACAACGGCAAGCCGAAGCGCGGCACGGAAGTGACTTTCCTGCCCAGCACCGAAACCTTCACCCATGTCGATTTCGACTACGCCACGATTGAGCACAGGCTGCGCGAGCTCGCCTTCCTGAATTCCGGCGTGCATATCATTCTTACCGACGCGCGCCATGCCGAGATCAAGACCGAAGATCTCTTCTACGAAGGCGGGCTGGAAGCCTTCGTGCGTTACCTCGACCGCGCCAAATCGCCGCTGCTCGGCAAGCCGGTGCAGGTGCGCGGCGAACGCGACGGCATCACGGTCGAGGTCGCCCTGTGGTGGAACGATTCCTACCACGAGAACGTGCTGGTCTTCACCAATAACATCCCGCAGCGCGACGGCGGCACCCATCTCGCCGGCTTCCGCGCAGCGCTGACGCGGCAGGTCAACGGCTATGCCGAAAGCTCCGGCCTCGCCAAGAAGGAAAAGGTCGATCTGACCGGCGACGATTGCCGCGAAGGCCTGACCTGCGTCGTTTCGGTGAAGGTGCCGGACCCGAAATTCTCCTCGCAGACCAAGGACAAGCTGGTGTCCTCGGAAGTGCGGCCAGTGGTCGAGGGCGTCGTCAACGAGGCGCTCGGGCGCTGGCTGGAGGAACATCCCGGCGAAGCCAAGACCGTCGTCGGCAAGGTGGTCGAGGCGGCTTCCGCCCGCGAGGCCGCGCGCAAGGCCCGCGAACTGACGCGGCGCAAAGGCGCGCTGGACGTCGCCAACCTGCCCGGCAAGCTCGCCGATTGCCAGGAGCGCGACCCGGCCAAGGCCGAGCTTTTCATCGTCGAGGGCGATTCGGCCGGCGGCTCGGCCAAGCAGGGCCGCGCGAGAGAATATCAGGCCGTTCTTCCCTTGCGCGGAAAAATCCTCAATGTGGAGCGCGCCCGGTTCGACAAAATGCTGTCGAGCGAACAGATCGGCACGCTCATCACGGCGCTCGGCGCCGGCATCGGCCATGACGAATTCAATCTGGACAAGCTGCGCTATCACAAGATCATCGTGATGACCGACGCGGACGTGGACGGCTCCCACATTCGCACCCTGCTGCTCACCTTCTTCTATCGCCAGATGCGTCCGCTGATCGATAGCGGCTATCTCTATATCGCCCAGCCGCCGCTGTTTAAGGTCAAGCGCGGCTCGTCCGAGCAATATCTCAAGGACGAGAAGGCGATGGAGGACTATCTGATCGGCAATGGCGTCGAAGGCGCCATTTTGCGCCTGCCCTCGGGCGAAGAGCGCGCCGGAGGCGATCTCCGCGCACTGGTTGAGGAAGCGCGGCTGACGCGCCATGTGCTGGCGCAATTGCACAATCGCTATAATCGCGCCGCCGTCGAACAGGCGGCGATTGCGGGCGCGCTGAAGCCGCTGTCCGCCATCGGCGAGGAAGAAGCAGCGTCGCGGGCGCAGGAAATCGCGGCGCGGCTCAACGCGCTCGCGGACGAGACCGAACGCGGCTGGGAAGGCCGCTCCGAAAACGGCGGCTATGTGCTGGTGCGCGAATTGCGTGGCGTCAAACAAGCGCTGACCCTCGACGCCGGCCTACTGGCCTCGGCGGAAGCGCGCCGGCTCGACGAGCGCGCCGCGAGCCTGCGCCAGACCTATTCGACCCCCGCGCTGCTGCTGCGGCGTGGCGATGAAACTCGCATCAGTGGACCGACGACCCTGCTGGAAGCCATACTCGCCGCCGGCGGCAAGGGCGTGACCCAGCAACGTTACAAAGGCCTCGGCGAAATGAACCCGGAACAGCTCTGGGAGACGACGCTCGACCGCAACGCCCGCTCGCTGCTGCAGGTCAAGATCAAGGAAGGCGACGAGGCCGAAGACCTGTTCGTCAAGCTGATGGGCGACGTGGTGGAGCCCCGGCGCGAATTCATCCACGACAACGCACTGAACGTCGCCAATCTCGACGTTTGAGCGAAGGGCTGACCGGCGTCAAATTAGCCTGACTCTACGAGTCTATTACATGACCCAGCGCGCTTCCTGATTTTCGAGATTGGGGACGTTTCCATGACACCGCCAACTCCCGCCGATGCCGCAAGCGCAGCCAATTTTCGCTTCGACATTGTGGCCGGACTCACGGCGGCCGCCGTCGTCCTTCCCAAGGCGATGGCCTATGCGACCGTCGCGGGCTTGCCCCCGGCGGTGGGGCTTTATACCGCCTTCGTGCCCGGGATCATTTATGGGCTGCTTGGCTCCTCGCGGGTGTTGAGCGTCAGCTCCACAACGACCCTCGCCATCCTCGTTGGAGCCGAGTTAGGGCAGGTCGCCCCCGATGGCGATCCCGCAAAACTGGCCGCGGCGACCGCAACGCTCACAGCGCTCGTCGGCCTGGCGCTGATCGTCGCCCGGCTGCTGCGGCTCGGCTTCGTCGCTAATTTCATTTCAGCTCCGGTGCTCACGGGCTTCAAGGCTGGGGTCGGGCTGGTCATCGTACTCGACCAGGCCCCGAAACTGCTGGGGCTCCACTACGACAAGAGATCGTTCTTTCCAGACCTCGTCACCCTCGTCCATCATCTTCCCGAGACATCGGCGTCCACGCTGGCGGTCGGCGCGGCGACGCTGGCCTTTCTCGTGGTCATGGAAATGGTGCGGCCGCACTCGCCGGCGCCGCTGGTCGCGGTAGCGGGAGC
Organism: Rhodoblastus sp.; assembly: GCF_019449565.1. Taxonomy (GTDB): domain Bacteria; phylum Pseudomonadota; class Alphaproteobacteria; order Rhizobiales; family Beijerinckiaceae; genus Rhodoblastus. The sequence continues at coordinate 16,809 of NZ_JAGRPM010000011.1, forward strand.
GATCCTGGCGTCATGGCTGCTTGGCCTCGGCCCGCTCGGGGTTTCGACGGTCGGCCATATTCCGCAGGGCCTTCCGGGACTGACCTTGCCGGACCTCGCCCTGATCGAGGATCTCGCGCCCGGCGCGCTGGGCGTGGCGCTGATGAGCTTCACGGAAAGCATTGCGGCCGGCCGCGCCTTCGCGCGTCCCGGCGATCCGCCGATCGACGCGAACCGGGAATTGATCGCAACGGGTCTCGCCAATCTGGGCGGCGCCTTTTTCGGCGCCATGGCCGCCGGGGGCGGCACGTCGCAGACCGGCGTGGTCTATTCGGCGGGGGGACGTTCACAAAAGGCCTCGCTCGTCTGCGCAGCCGCGGCGCTGGCGACGATGCTGGTTTTGGCGCCCTTGCTCGGAATGATGCCGAACGCGACGCTGGCCGCCATCGTGATCATCTATTCGGCGAGCCTGATTTCACTGCCTGAATTCCGGGCAATCCATCGCGTGCGCAACATGGAGTTCTGGTGGGCGGTGGCGGCGGCGCTCGGCGTGCTGACCTTCGGCACGCTGAAGGGCATTGTTGTCGCAATCATCCTGTCGCTGATCGGGCTCGGCGCTCAGACGGCGCGGACCCGAGTCTCGGTCATCGGCAAAAAACGCGGCGCCGACGTCTTGCGGCCGCTTTCGCCGGACCATCCCGACGACGAGACGATTGAAGGGCTTCTCATCCTTCGACCCGAGGGGCGCCTTTTCTTCCTGAACGCCGAAAATGTTCGGGATCAGATCCAGGCGCTCGAGGCCAAATATCGACCGCGCGTTCTCGTGCTGGACTTGAGCCGCGTCCCCGACATCGAGTTCTCGGCCTTGCAGATGATGATCGAGCAGGACAGGCGCGCGACGCGCTCGGGAGGCGTCGTCTGGTTCGCCGGGCTCAATCCGGACGCGCTGGATATGGTTCGGCGTTCCGGTCTTGGCGAACAACTCGGACGCGACCGGATGTTCTTCAATACAAGGTCGGCGATTGAGCGCTTCAAAGCGACGACGATGAAGACTGACGAAAGCCGTTCGCCAAACGAGTGAATTTCGTCGACGGACTTTCGTCGCCTGCAGGGGGGCGCGCGGACGTCTACGCGTCTTCGTTCGCGTGCAGCAATTCACGTCCGAAGCACCCTCATGCAAAATTACGATGAGATGATACGAATTTCTCATTCAGAAAATGAGAGATTGTATCAACTCACCGTAATCATGAAGGTTATTTATAAGTCATCACAAGGTAAAAGCAGTGCTGGGAGGGACCTCGCGAATGCGCTCGCCTTCGACCCATGTGAACCCTGCGGTCGGTTCGGCGCATTGGATGTCTTCCTCAGCGATCAGTTTGTCGCAAAGCATGACACAGATGGCGTCGATGGGGGCGCTGGTGTCGTTCTCCTCGGTCATGCGGTCGATGGAAATTTCACCCATTTCCTCGCCATTGACGAAATGGATGATGAATACTTCCTCATGACCGGGAATGCCATGGGCGTTTACCCGGAAGGTCTCGCCCTTGTATCGAAACTCTTGGATCATCTCTCGTCCCTTGCAATGATTTATCGGATTTTGACATAGCTGTCGTTTTCGCGGCTGCGGATCCTAGACGCGAGTCGCGCCGGGTCAAGAGAATGTTGAGTGATTCAAGGCGATCGCTTGAAAAAGCGGCATGACAAGCAATGGCGCGAAAACGACGGTCGGGCCTCGCATCCGACGCCCGCCTGGCGCCCGCAGGCCCATTTGCCATATTCCGGCTCATTCATTGAACCCCCGCCCCAATCCGCATAGCTTGCGCCGTGCTGGACAGTTTGATCAGCCGGAAACTTGCGGGGATTTTTGATGCGAAGGGCTGTGATGGCCGTGCTTGTCGCGCTGGTGCCGGGACCGGCTTTGGCGGATGGCGACGCGCTCACCGGAAAATGGCGAGTCGAGCAGATCAGGGACGGCGGCGCCTTCGACGCGTCCAAGACTTCGTTCGAATTTCTGCCCAATGGCCGGATGGCGGCGACTCTCGGCTGCAATCGAATGATGGGCCAGCCGGAAATCCATGGCGACAAGATCTCATTCAGCCAGGTGGCGGGAACGCGCATGGCCTGTCCGCCCCCGCTCGACAAGCTGGAATGGCAATTTTCCGTCGTGCTCGAAGCAACGCGGACCTATCGGATCGAGGGCGGCAAGCTGACCTTCGCCGATGAAAAAAATGCGCCTCTGATCGTCTTCCGCCGTGCGGATTGACGCCCAAGCGCCGCCTTGCGAGACTTCGCCCGCACGCCTTCCGCGCCGCCCCGGCGCCACGAGGCGTTCCTTTGCGCCTCGCGCGTGAAGGCGTACGGAAGGACTTAAATCATGTCGAAAATTGCCATGTCGAAAATTGCATTGAGCGCTTTCGCAGCCGCCTTTGTCGGCCTGTCCGTCCCGGGCTTTGCCGGCGCCGCTTTGGCGGAATCGCCTTGGCCCGCCAATGCGAAAATCTATTTCATCGAGCCCGCCAATGGCGCGGTGATCAATGGCAAGGTCACCGTGAAATTCGGCCTCGCGGGCCTCGGCGTCGCGCCGGCCGGCGTGGAGAAGCCGAATACGGGGCATCATCATCTGCTGATCGACATTGACGCGCCCAGCGGCGAAAAGCTGAGCCAGCCCATACCGCCCCCCGACGCCCATGTGCGCCATTTCGGCGGCGGCCAGACCGAGACGGCGCTCGACCTGCCGCCGGGAAAACATACGCTCCAGCTCATCCTCGGCGATTCCGCCCATGTCCCTCATGACCCGCCGCTGGTATCCGAAAAGATCACGATCGAAGTGAAATAGCCGCGAGGCCTTGAAGGCCCGATGCGTCGGCGCGGCCTTGACCCGCGCCGATGCATCGGGCAAGCGATCCGCGCAAGACCAAATCGCGCGAAAAGGGAAAATGCGGCATGTCGGCTCAGATCGCACCACAGGAATTCGCCGCGCGGCTCGTTTCCGTCGCCGAGGCGACGGAAAAAATGCTGGACGCGCTGCTCCAGCCGCATGGACTGCCCGGGGAAAAGACCCGGCCCGAGCGCCTGCTCGAAGCCATGCGCTATGGTTCGCTGGGCGGCGGCAAGAGGCTGCGCCCCTTTCTTCTCGTCGAGACCGCCCGCCTGTTCGGCGTCCGGGGCGAGGGCGTGCTGCGCTCCGCCTGCGCGCTGGAAATGATCCATTGCTATTCGCTGGTCCATGACGACCTGCCGGCGATGGACAATGACGATTTGCGCCGCGGGCGCCCCACCGTCCACAAGGCCTTTGACGAGGCCACCGCCATTCTGGCGGGCGATGGGTTGCTGACCTACGCCTTCGACATCGTCGCCGACGCTCCGACCCATCCCGACGCGTCCGTGCGCGCGGACCTGACCGTCATGCTCGCCCGCGCCGCGGGCCTCGGCGGCATGGTCGGCGGCCAGGCGCTCGACCTCGAAGCCGAGGCGCGCAAGGAGCGCCATACGCACGGCTTCGTCGCCCTCACGCAGTCGATGAAGACTGGCGCGCTGCTGCTGTTCGCCGTGGAGGCGGGCGCCCGCATGGGCGGCGCCGACGCCGCGCAAAAGGCGGCGCTCAGCCGTTATGGCGCGGCGCTCGGCGCGGCCTTCCAGGTCGCGGACGACATTCTCGACGCCGAAGGCGACGAACAGGCCTTGGGCAAGCGCGCCGGCAAGGACGCCGGCCGCAACAAGGCGACCCTCGTCGCGGCGCTCGGGATGGAGGAAGCGCGCAAAGTCCGCGACGCCCTCGCGCAGGAGGCCATCAAGGCTCTGGAAGACGGCGGCTTTGGCGATACGGGCGCCATTCTCGCCGAAGCCGCCCGCTTCACCGTCGCCCGGAAGTCATGAGCCGATGACCACGGCGCCAGCCCGCCGATTGCCCAAGCCTTTCCGGATGATCCGGGCGCGGCCGCGCCTGTTCACCTGCGCGCTGCTTGGGATCATCGTCGCGCTGGCCCTGCCCGCCGACTGGCGATCGATCACGCGCGGCCTGATTGGCTGGAACGCCATGATCTGGCTTTACATGGGCGCCGCCGGGATCATGATTATGCGGTCGGAACATCGCGACATTCACCGTCGCGCCGCCTTGCAGGACGAGGGGCGTCACGCGATCCTGGCGCTGACGGCGCTGGCTTCGACCGTGTCCTTTGGCGCCATTTTCGCCCAGCTCGCCTCAATCAAGGGTCTGCCCGCCGGGGATAGAGGCCTGCATATCGCCCTGGCTTTGGCCACGATTGTCGGCTCCTGGCTTTTCGTCCACCTGATCTTCGCACTACATTACGCGCATGAATTTTTCCTCGTCGCCAAGCCGGACGAGAACGGGACATGGAATGGCGGGATTGATTTTCCCGGCGTTAAATGCCCGGATTATCCAGATTTTCTGTATTTTTCCTATGTCATCGGCGTGGCCTGCGCCACTGCCGACGTCAATATCACAGGCAGCGCGCTGCGCCGCCTCGCCCTCGCCCATTGCGTTCTGGCGTTTTTCTATAACAACGCCGTTCTGGCGATGAGCATCAATATCGGGGCGGGGTTTATCGGGGGGTGAGCGGGTTTTCGTTGCTGGTGGAAATCAGTCGGCACGCAGCGGTCCGCTCACGGCTCAAGGCGGCCGATCGCGCGCTCAGACGCGAGTTGCTCATCGTTTTGGCGGACAAAACCCGACCGTGTGGCCGGGCTGTTTCCTCTCGTGAGTGTCCAGATCTGGCGCAAGATTAGTATTTGGCGACGATTTCGGCGGCGGCTGGCGCGTCGAAGCGGTAATTTAGGCCGACGCGGACGATATCCCCGCCGTTGGAGAACTTATTCGCCAAAGGCTGAATAACGCCAGCGGCGACCAAGGCGAGGTCACGCCCGCCCGGCGTCGTAATGTCCGTTGAGCAGGAGAGACAATAATGAATATATTCGGCCTTGATCGACCAATTATTGTTGACTGCCCACTCGACGCCCGCGCCCAAAGTCCATCCGACATTTGTGCTTGAGCGAGACGACGAAAAGAAGTCGTTGCTCATAGGAGCAGCTGCAGAATAAAAACGTTTTGAATGACCATAAGCCAAACCACCCGTTGCATAGACCAGCAAACGCTCAACTGGAGTAAATCCAAGCCGACCGCGTACGGTTCCGAGCCATTCAAGTGTGGAACGCGCCGAATAATTTCCCGCTACAAATCCAGGTATATTGATGGTCGTAAGGGCCGACGAACCGCCGACATCCGCGCCTTGAATGTCAGCCTCAAGACCAAGCACGACACTATTAATTTGATAATTGTAGCCTATTTGACCGCCTCCGATAAAGCCGGAACGGTTGAAATTCAAAGTCGCTGGGAGGGCGCCAGTCGCGAGGGCCGGACCAAAGAACCCTTGCGATCCTGGATCGGGTGGAAGCTGCAAGCGAGCTTTGGCTGGCCCCCAACCGTAGCCGGCGTTTGCGCCGACATAAAAACCTGTCCAATGAAAGATCGGGCTAGGGGCTACGAAAACGGGAGCTTCTTTGGTCGATGGCAAATCAGCGGCGAAGGCCGGGCCGGCCAAAGCCACCAACGGGACGCCAGAGAGAAGCAACTTGCGCATGGTTTTCCGCCCCTAGAACGTTCATTGCGTTCGGTTATTGCGATTTATCTCAATATTTCAATTTGCTATGCGCTTTTGGCGCGACAGAAATAGATCGCGTTTATTATAATAATCTACACTTGATTCCTGGGCTCGAATATCCGCAATGGCCACAATGAAGCGTAAAGTGCGCCGATGTGATCAAACGGCAACAAAGTCAACGTGGTCGAAGTCGGGGAAAATATCCGTGCGGTCAAGGATTAGGGAGGGCTTATTTGGCGGCCAAGATGGGGGGCCGGACCAGCAGGGGCGGCGAATGACGCCTTTCCGCCGATTCTGTTGAAAAACTCGAAAAATGGGGCGCTATAAAATTCCCGCCAAAACCCGCTGTGAGCGACTTTCCTCGTTCAATGCCGTCTAGAATTGGCTGCGACGCTTCGTGGCGGATTATTCGTCAAACCTGCTGGTCCCCCGCATCATTTTTACGATGCCAACTCCAAGGCGCTGGGAAATTTTGATCCGCGGCCAAAATGGAGTTTTTCAACAGAATCCGCCGCAAGCCGACCTTGCATAGCGTTCTCGGAAAGTCGCCGGCAGGTCGAACCGCCTTCGATCACAAACGACCAGCTTATCGCGGCCGGAAATGCGTCCGCGACTTCGCCTCCCCCTTACTCCGCCGCGCTGGCGTCCGACTTGCCGCCGAAGCGCCGGGCGACGTAATCCTCGACGATCTTCTCGAATTCCTGGGCGATGCCTTCGCCGCGCAGGGTCATGGCCTTTTTGCCGTCGATGAAGACCGGCGCCGCCGGGGTTTCGCCGGTGCCGGGGAGGGAAATGCCGATATCGGCATGTTTCGATTCGCCCGGCCCGTTCACGATGCAGCCCATCACCGCGACATTGAGCGTCTCGACGCCCGGATAGCTTTGACGCCAGATCGGCATTTTATCGCGAATGAGGCTCTGAATGTCGCGCGCCAGCTCCTGAAACACGGTGCTGGTGGTGCGCCCGCAGCCCGGGCAGGCAGCGACGAGCGGGACAAAAGTGCGGAAGCCCATGGTCTGCAGGATTTCCTGCGCCACTTGAACTTCCAAGGTGCGGTCGCCATTCGGCTCGGGCGTCAGCGAAACGCGGATGGTGTCGCCGAGACCTTCCTGCAACAGGATGCCCAAGGCGGCGGAGGAAGCGACAATGCCCTTGGAGCCCATGCCCGCCTCGGTCAGGCCGAGATGCAGCGCGTAATCGGAGCGCCGCCCCACCATGCGATAGACCGAGATCAGGTCCTGCACGCCGGAAACCTTGGCCGAGAGGATGATGCGGTCGCGCTTGAGGCCGATTTCCTCCGCGCGGGCGGCGGATAGCAGCGCGGAGCGCGCCATGGCCTCGCGCATCACCGCGCGGGCGTCGACGGGACGCGCCGCCTTGGCGTTCTCGTCCATCAGCTCGGTCAGCATTTCCTGATCGAGCGAGCCCCAATTGGCGCCGATGCGCACGGCCTTGTCATGCCTGATCGCCAGTTCGACGATCGCGCCGAACTGCTTGTCCTTCTTTTCCTTGAAGCCAACATTGCCCGGATTGATGCGATATTTCGCCAGAGCCTCAGCGCAGGCCGGATGATCCGCCAGCAATTTGTGGCCGATATAGTGGAAATCGCCGACAAGCGGGACGAAAACGCCCATCGCGTCGAGTTTTTCACGGATCTTTGGCACGGCGGCGGCCGCCTCGTCGCGGTCCACCGTGATTCGCACCAGTTCGGAGCCGGCCTGGGCCAGAGCTGCGACCTGCTTCACCGTGCCTTCGATATCCGCCGTGTCCGTATTGGTCATGCTCTGCACGACGACCGGCGCGCCGCCGCCCACCGTCACCGCGCCGGGGCCATAGCCAACCCGGACCGCCACGGATTGGCGGCGCGAAAAAGGCTCGGCCGGAATTTCGGTTTCACAGAGCGGCGGGAAAGCAGGTTCGGTCATTTCGTGAGGCTCTCGGTCGTCGAAATCCGGCCTTCTATAACAGAGGATTTACCCTCGCGCGAATTTTGTCCCGCAAGCGGAATTAGGCGAAATTCGCGGCTGCAATTTTTACGGCGCGAATTATAGTCGCGGCGAAGCTGATACCCCGCTTCGCACCATTTCGTGTGCTTCACACCCAGGAGCCGATCATGTCCCTTGCCGCCAAGACCGCCGTCGTCACCGGATCCACCTCGGGCATCGGCCTCGCCATCGCCCGGGCCTTTGCCAAGGAAGGCTGCAATGTCCTCATCAACGGTTTCGGCGACGCCGCCGCCATCGAGGCCGAGCGCGCCTCCATCGAGAAGGATTTCGGCGTCAAGGCGATCTATGACGGCGCCGACATGTCCAAGCCGGAAGAAATCGCCGCGATGATCGCCCATGCCGAAAAGACCTTCGGCTCGGTCGATATTCTCGTGAACAACGCTGGCATCCAGTTTGTCTCGCCGATCGAGGATTTCCCGGTCGAGAAATGGAACCAGATCATCGCCATCAACCTGTCCTCGGCCTTTCACGCCATCCGCGCCGCCATTCCGGGCATGAAGGCGCGCAAATGGGGCCGCATCATCAATACGGCTTCCGCCCATTCGCTGGTCGCCTCGCCGTTCAAATCGGCCTATGTCTCGGCCAAGCACGGCATCGCCGGCCTGACCAAGACCGCCGCGCTGGAGCTGGCGACCTTCGGCGTCACGGTCAATTGCATCTCCCCCGGATATGTCTGGACGCCGCTGGTCGAAAAGCAGATTCCGGACACGATGAAGGCCCGCAACCTGACCAAGGAGCAGGTCATCAACGACGTGCTGCTGGCCGCCCAGCCGACCAAGCAATTCGTCACCGTCGATCAGGTCGCCGCGCTGGCCGTGTTCCTCTCGGGCGACGCCGCATCGCAGATCACCGGCGCCAATATTTCCATGGATGGCGGCTGGACCGCGGCCTGACCTGACTGCGCCAGACAAGCCGCACAACTCGCCGCGAAAGACTTGCCATGACAAATGCCGACGCCCTGAAGCCGACCAGAAAGGTCAATCTCGCGCTGCAGGGCGGCGGCGCCCATGGCGCTTTCACCTGGGGCGTGCTCGACCGCCTGCTCGAAGACGGCCGATTGTCCATCGACGGGATGAGCGGGACCAGCGCCGGCGCCATGAACGCCGTCAGTCTGGCCGAAGGCATGCGGAAGGGCGGCCATCAGGCCGCCCGCGACCAGCTGGCGAAGTTCTGGCGCGCGGCCAGCATCGACGGCGGACTGGCGCCGGTTCAGCGCGATGTCGTCGAAGGCATGGTGAATTTCTGGAACGCCACGCCGATCGCCACCCTGTTTCAGCAGGCGGCGGGCATGCTCTCGCCCGCCGAGATGAACCCGCTCAACATCAACCCGCTGCGCAACGTCCTCTCCGCGCAAGTCGATTTCGCCGCCTTGCGCGCCAGCGACCACCTGAAGCTGTTCATCGCCGCCACCAATGTCGAAACGGGCAAGGTGCGCGTGTTCCACCGGCCCGAACTGACCATCGACATGGTCATGGCCTCCGCCTGCCTGCCCACGGTTTTCCGCGCGGTGGAAATCGACGGCGTTCCCTATTGGGATGGCGGCTATATGGGCAATCCGGTGCTGTTTCCGTTCTTTTACGAGACCGAGACCACCGACGTCATCCTCATCCAGATCAACCCCATTGTCCGCAAGGGAACGCCCGGCACCGTCGCCGAAATCCTGGGGCGCATCGACGAAATCACCTTCAATTCGGCTTTGCTGCAGGAATTTCGCGCCATTGATTTCGTCGCGCGGCTGGTCGCCGATGGGCGTCTCGAGGGAACGAACTACAAATCCATCCGCCTGCATGTCATCGAAGCGCAGGACGAACTCAACAAGTTCGGCGCCTCCAGCAGAATGCGCTCGGATTATGATTTCTTCCTGCAATTGCGCGACATCGGCCGCAAGGCTGCGCAAAAATTCCTCGATGCGCATCATGACAGCATCGGCGTGCGCGCGACGCTGGACGTGCGGAAGGCTCTGGCTTCCGACACTTCAGTCTGCTGACGGCGTCCCCCGGCCTGCTGACGGCGCCCGCCTGAGGTGACGAATTTTCCTGTCAAATCAGTCCGGTTTCAGCTAAATCGCGGCGCAAGTCTTGACGCGGGCGACTCGAACGGCCTTAACACTTTGCCGGTCTCCCTTGCGCCGCATCAAGACCGCGACGTCCGCCGGAACCCATGATGCCGTCGAATCCGAATTTCGTTCTCAGCGTCGATCCCCAGCAGCCGCCCGATTCTCTGGCGGGCGCAGTCGTCGCAATCGGCAATTTCGACGGCGTCCATCGCGGCCATCGCGCGGTGATCGCTCGCGCGCAGGCGCTGGCGCGAAGGCTCGGCCGCCCTTGCGCCGTCCTCACCTTCGAACCGCATCCGGCCGATTATTTCGGCGGCGCCGGCACGATCTTCCGCCTGACCAGCCGCGACGCCAAGGCCCACCGGATGGCGGAGCTCGGCCTTGACGGCATGTTCGTGCTGACCTTTGACTCGGGTCTCGCGGGTCTCGACGCCGAAAGTTTTTTGCGCGAAATCCTTTTGCGGCGGCTTGGCGCCGGCGCCGTCGTGGTCGGCTATGACTTTCATTTCGGCGCGCGGCGCACGGGCACGCCCGCTTTTCTGCGCGAGACGGGGCCAAAACTCGGCATCGCGGTCGAAATCGTCGAAAAGGTGCTGGCCGATGAGGAAGGCTCGCTCGACGCCGTGTCCTCCACGGCCACGCGCGAGGCCTTGCAATGTGGCGACGTTCGCGCCGCAGCCGCCCTGCTGGGCCATTACTGGTCGCTGACCGGTCCCGTCATCCATGGCGCCAAGCTCGGGCGCCAGCTCGGCTTTCCCACCGCCAATCTCGCCGTCGACCCTTCATGCCGCCTGCGTCACGCCATTTACGCGGTCGAAATCGAGTTCGACGGGCGCCGGCTGAAAGGCGTCGCCAGTTTTGGCCGCCGTCCTACCGTCGACAATGGCCCGCCTTTGCTCGAGGTTTACATTTTCGATTTCTCCGAAGACCTTTATGGCCGGGACATCGAGGTCTATTTCGTCGCATTCCTGCGTCCCGAGGCGAAATTCGACTCGCTCGACGCCCTGATCGAGCAGATCCGCCTCGACGAGGCGCAAGCGCGAAAAATCCTGGGCGCGTAAGAAAAAACTTGGCCGTGTGGCGCCTTCGGCAAGTCGCCCGGACCAGTTTATAGTTCCTGAACTTTGCGCTGGCGCCGATTCGCCGGCCTCTCCTTGAGACGAGGAAGACCATGAGACTTCTTGGCCTGGCTGTCGCGATCTTCGGCGTTCTGTCCGGAATCGTCGGGATTCAACAGGCGGACCCGACGCTCGACCTCCTCGCGGGGGCGAGCCTCATCGTCGCTTTCTGCTGCGAGCGCAGCGGGCCGGTTTCGCGTTTCCTGAAAATCTTCCTCGCGCTGTTTTCTGTCGAAACCATCCTTTTCGGCCTCGCCAATTTCGCCGCGCGGTTCGGCTATTGGCCCAAATCGCTCGAAGACGCCCAGATTCCGCCGACGCTGGCGCTCACCGTGGCCATGTTCGCCATAATCATCTTCGCGGTTTCGCATGTGCCGGTCGTGTTATCGCTGACCCGCATTGCCGACCGTTTCTTCAACGCGGATGACGAGACGACGGCGGGCTTCGGGCCGCTGCGCTTCAAGACCATCGAACGCGTGCTGGCCACGGGCATGGTGGTCTTTCTCGTCGTGCTGAACCAGGCGCAGGTGGCGATCTCGGTGCGGCTGAGTTTCTTCAATCGCGATTTCTTCAATGCGATTCAGGAGAAGAACGGCCCCGAATTCTGGCGCATGCTGCTGTGGGTCTTCATGCCCTGGGCCTTCATCTATGTCGCCAGCATGGTGATCGAATTCGTCGTCAGCTCCTATCTGGTTATCCGCTGGCGGCGCTGGCTGACGCAATTCTACATCGCGCACTGGCTCAAGAATCACGCGCATTACCGCATGTCGCTCAGCGGCGGCCCGGCGGACAATCCAGACCAGCGTATCGCGGAAGACGTCGCGCGCTTCATCGACGGCGGCGGCGAGGGCGGCGCCTTCGGCTATGGCGTCTATAACTATTCAATCATGCTGATCTCGACTCTGTCGTCGCTGGTTTCATTCGCGATCCTACTCTGGAGCCTGTCGGCCAATTTCACCTTCCCCGGCACGAATTTCGCCTTCCCCGGCCTGTTGTTCTGGGTCGCCCTGGTCTACGCCGCCGCGGGCACCCTCATCACCCATCTGATCGGCCGCCCTCTCGTGCGGATCATGTTCGGCCGGCAGAAAGTGGAGGCCGATTTCCGCTTCTCGCTGGCGCGTCTGCGCGAATATAGCGAACAGGTGGCGCTGCTGAACGGCGAGAAGGCGGAAGCCCTCGACCTGCGCAAGAAGTTCGGGGCGCTGATCGCCAATTACCTCGAAATGATCAACCAGCGGAAAAAGCTGACCGCCTTCACCGGCTTTTACGGCCAGCTCAGCCCCATTATTCCCTATGTCTTCGCCGCGCCCTTCTATTTCGCCGGCAAGATCAACCTCGGCGTAATGACCCAGACGGCGGGCGCCTTCGGCCATGTCGAAGGCGCCTTGACCTTCTTCATCACCTATTATTCCTCGCTGGCTGGCTTCCGCGCCGTGCTCGACCGTCTGACCTCCTTTGACGCCGCGATTGAGACGGCGCAGACCGAGCAGGGCTTCACGGTCGAGGCGGGCGCGCAGGCGCCCGCGCTGCGCGACGCCACCATCGCCCTGCCCAATGGCCTGACGCTGCTGACAGGCGTGAACCTGCCGCTGAAGGCGGGCCGCAACCTGCTGGTCTCCGGCGCCTCGGGATCGGGCAAGTCCACCTTGTTCCGCGCGCTGACCGGCGTCTGGCCGTTCGGCTCCGGCGAGGTTGCGGCGCCGGAGCCGGGCCATATGCTGCTGCTGCCGCAAAGGCCCTATATCCCGATCGGTCAGCTGCGCGACGCTGTGATCTATCCCGCCGAGGCGGGCCGTTACGACGACAAGGAAATCGCCGCCGCGCTGATCGACGCGCGGCTGCCGCAACTCGCGGACAAGCTCGACATCGCCGACAACTGGTCGCAGCGGCTTTCAGGCGGCGAACAGCAACGCCTGGCCATCGCCCGCGCCGTGCTGGCGCGGCCCGACTGGCTGCTGCTCGACGAAGCCACGGCGGCGCTGGACGAAGAGACGGAAGCCGCGATCTATAAAATGCTGGCCGAGCGCCTGCCGCAAACCACCCTGCTCTCCATTGGCCATCGCTCCACCCTCGTCGCCTTCCATACCGACAAGGCGAAAGTGCTGGACGGCGGCGTGGTCCTGTCGCCCGCGCCCTGACGGGTCAGCGAATCGGGGGCAACAAGGGCAAGCCAGCAAGCGCATGCAGCCAGAACAAAGTCGCGGCCCAAAGCGCAAGGCCGACGACGATGGCGACTGCATCCCCTCCCCAGCCGTGCGCCGGCGCGCGGGCGGGCTGCGCGCGGCCCGAAACCGAGACCCGGTCATAAAGTGCGAAGGCCAGGAACGAGCCAAACAGCAGCAGGGCGATAAGGTCGCCATTGGCGGCGAGATGCGCCGCCGCCCAGAGCGCGACCGCCGCCAGCATCGGATGGCGCGACCAATCGCGAATATGGGACGGAATATAGGCGCTCACGATCAGGACGAAGGCGGGCAGCATCACGGCGAAGGCCAGATGGCGCGACCATAAGGGCGGATGCCAGAGCTGGGGATCGGCCTCCCCGCCCCGCGCCGCTGAAACGCCCCAGACGATCAAGACTAGGCCCAGCCCCGCCGCCAGCGAGAAGGCGAGCTTGTAGCCGTCCTCGCCCAGCCGCGCGACCAGCGACGCTCGCCACGCCGGAACGGTCGGAAGCAGATGAGAGGCGAAAAACAGGATCAGGCCGGAAATGAGAAAAGTCATGGGAAATCCTCTGGCGAATCTCGGTGCCCTTGGGCCGGTTAGGACCGGCTGGCTACTGCGTCGTTCAGTTCGCCGCAGGCGCGGGCGCGGCCTGCGGCTTCGGTTTCGGCGCGGGACGCCTTGCCGGCCTGGCGGCTTTTTCGGGCTGGTCGGCTTTAGCCGCCGCCTCGCCCGCGAGTCGCGCCTGAAGCCGAAAATCGCGCGCTTCGGTCAGTCGAAGGGAGCAAAAACCAACAGCTTCCTCGCGATCGTAATCGCGGCAAACCTGCGCGCGTTCGGAGGAAAAGCCGGCCTGCTCCTTGATCGCCGCCTGGGCCGCCGGCTTGTCCTTCTTATATTTGTCGAGAAGCGTACGAAAATGCGTGCGCATGACGCGTTCGAGCGCGCCGCGCTCCTTCTCGATGGATTTGATCTGGGCGTCGGAAAAGCTGCTGCCCGCAGGTCCCCATAGGCCGGAGGCGTCGATCCGGCAATCGGCCTGAGGAAAGAAGCAGGCGCCGTTCGGGCTGCGCGCGCGCACGGCGCCGCTGAGAATGTCGAGTTGCAGCGGACAGGCCGTGGATTCAAGTTCGTATCGTTGGACGCCGTCAGGGACGCCGAGCGGCTTCAGCCCGATCGGCCCCTCGGCGCCCATCGAAACCTCGCAGGACTGGTTGGGGCGCGAAATCTTGTCGCCAACGGCGGTGAGACGCGAAATGCGCAGGTTGGCGCCCGATCTTTCGATCTGGAGGGCGCCGCGCGCGCCGGAAAGACTGAACGGCTTGTCGACGATGGAATCGGGGGCGGGCGGCTTTGCCGCCGCGAAATGGCCGGAATAGGCGCCTTGCGACGGCGGCGTTGCGCGCGGCGCCGAAGTGGGCGGGGCGATGCTCTGGCCGGCGGGCGTTGGCGCGCCGACGGCGCCCGGCAATTGCATCTGGGCGCGGGTTTCGGTGGACGCGATGATCAGCAAATAAGCGATGGTCAGAAAAATGGGGCGCATGGACTGGTCATCTTGAGCGGGGCGCGACCATCTTAACCTCGCGGCGCCCATGTCCCAACCTCCACTTTAAGACCCAACCTACACTTTAGGACCCGGGCCATTGCTTTGAAATCCCCGCGCCGCCAAAAAAATCCCGGCGTCGCCAAGCGCGCCGGGATCAGATTTCGCGCGGGTCGGCGCGTCAATATTTGGCGAGGATCGGCTCTCCGCCGCCGAAACGATAGATGATGCCGAGAGAAAACAGCCATGGCTGGAAATTGGTGTGCTGATAGACCTTTGCCGGGAGCGTCGTGCCCGCGACATTGATTCCATTGGCGTAGGACTCGACATAAGCGAAGGTTTTCTTCACGTCGAGGCTCACGCCCCAATTGCGATCGATCATATAATCGGCGCCGCCCTGCAACACCCAGCCCAGCGAACTGGCGACATGGACATCGTTGAGGAAAGCGTTCTTGTTGCCAAGGGAGAAACCGATTCCGACGCCGCCGCCGAGATAGGGCCGAATCGGGCCGAAATTGTCGAAATGGTAGAGCACGGTAATTGGAACGAGCGCCGGTACGATCTGGGCCAGCACCGTGCCATTGGTCAGGATCGGATTGGACGGATTGAATCCCTTGGTCTTGTCATTGACGTAATAGGGAATTCCGGCCGAAACATCGACCGAGACATTGCGCGTGACGTAAAAGCCCGCTTCAAAGCCCGCCGTGGCGATATCGCCGATCGTCGCGCCGACATGCGCCGGAAAGGCCGTCATGTTCCCGCGCCGCATGGCCGTGGGATCCTGCCCCCAGAGACGCGACGAGCTGGAGTTGAGGGCATAGGTGAAGCCGACCTTCACGAAAAAAGGCTGGAAGCTATCGACGACCGGGGCGGGGGGCGCTTCCTTATAGCTCGGGAGATCCGCAGCTTGCGCGGTCGTCGCCGCCAGCGTCGCGCCCAGCGCGACGCCTAGCCGTCGGGCCGTTCGGGTCCATGCCTCAATCATTCATTCCTCCACTGTTTATATTTAAACTTTCTGCCAGGAATTCATCTGTCAGCATTTTTTGTCAATCTGGCCCGCCGGCCGCCGGCTTTCCGCAAATCACCTGCGCGATTATGCCATAGCTTTGTCTTTACAAGCTCTTCCGCGCTGCCTGGCGGACGCCTCGCAGCCCGTCTGGACCGCTTTATTCCGCCGCTCGTTGTAATTTTGTCACGACCGGGCGCCGGAAAGCCCGGCTGCGCCATCCTGCTTGCGAGCGAAATTCCCGAACCCTATATCTGACGCGCTCTTGCAAGCGGGCGAGCTCAACCCAATGTGATCGGAAGTCGGGAACCGGGCGAGGCAACCTCCGCCCAACCGCCCAATACCGGACCGCTTCGGGGTCCGACGGTTCTGCGAAGAAAGGAACGAATTCTCATGGCTAAAGTCATCGGCATCGATCTCGGCACCACCAATTCCTGCGTGGCCGTGATGGAAGGCTCAACTCCCAAGGTCATCGAAAACGCCGAAGGCGCGCGCACCACGCCCTCGATCGTCGCTTTTACCGACGACGGCGAGCGCCTGACCGGCCAGCCGGCCAAGCGCCAGGCGGTCACCAATCCCGAGAAGACCTTTTTTGCAATCAAGCGCCTGATCGGCCGCACCTTCGCCGATCCGATGACCCAGAAGGACATCGGCCTCGTCCCCTATCAGATCGTCAAAGCCGGCAATGGCGACGCCTGGGTCTCGGCGGACGGCAAGCAATATTCGCCGTCGCAGATCTCGGCCTTCATCCTGCAGAAGATGAAGGAAACGGCTGAATCCTATCTCGGCCAGCCCGTCACCCAGGCGGTCATCACCGTTCCGGCCTATTTCAACGACGCCCAGCGCCAGGCCACCAAGGACGCCGGCAAGATCGCCGGCCTCGAAGTGCTCCGCATCATCAACGAGCCCACCGCGGCGGCCCTCGCCTATGGCCTCGACAAGAAGGGCTCCGGCACGATCGCGGTCTATGACCTCGGCGGCGGCACCTTCGACGTGTCGGTGCTGGAAATCGGCGACGGCGTTTTCGAGGTGAAATCGACCAATGGCGACACCTTCCTCGGCGGCGAGGATTTCGACATGCGCCTCGTCGAATATCTCGCGGACGAGTTCAAGAAGGACAATGGCATCGACCTCAAGAAGGACAAGCTGGCCCTCCAGCGCCTGAAGGAAGCCGCCGAAAAGGCGAAGATCGAATTGTCCTCGGCCGTCCAGACCGACATCAACCTGCCCTATATCACCGCCGACGCCTCGGGGCCGAAACATCTGACCCTGAAACTGACCCGCGCGAAATACGAGGCTCTGGTCGACGACCTGATCCAGCGCACCATCGAGCCCTGCCGCAAGGCGCTCAAGGACGCGGGCCTCGCCGCCGGCGAGATCAATGAAGTGGTGCTGGTCGGCGGCATGACCCGCATGCCGAAGGTCCAGGAGATCGTGAAGCAGTTCTTCGGCAAGGAGCCTCACAAGGGCGTCAACCCGGATGAAGTGGTCGCCATCGGCGCCGCGGTCCAGGCCGGCGTGCTGCAGGGCGACGTCAAGGACGTGCTGCTGCTCGACGTGACCCCGCTGTCGCTCGGCATCGAGACGCTCGGCGGCGTGTTCACGCGCCTGATCGACCGCAACACCACGATCCCGACCAAGAAGAGCCAGGTGTTCTCGACGGCCGAGGATTCCCAGACCGCGGTCACCATCCGCGTGTTCCAGGGCGAGCGTGAAATGGCCGCCGACAACAAGGCGCTGGGCCAGTTCGATCTCGTCGGCATTCCGCCGGCGCCGCGCGGCGTGCCGCAGATCGAGGTGACCTTCGACATCGACGCCAATGGCATCGTTTCGGTCACGGCCAAGGATAAGGCGACGAGCAAGGAGCAGCAGATCCGCATCCAGGCTTCCGGCGGCCTTTCCGACGCCGACATCGAGAAGATGGTCAAGGACGCCGAGTCCCACGCCGCCGAGGACAAGAAGCGTCGCGAGCTGGTCGACGCCCGCAACCAGGCAGAGGCTCTCGCCCATTCCGCCGAAAAGTCGCTGAAGGATTTTGGCGACAAGGTCGCGGAATCCGACAAGAGCGCGATCGAGGCGGCCATCGCCAGCGTCAGGACCGCGCTTGAAGGCGAGGACGTCGAAGCGATCAACGCCCGCGCCAACGAGCTGACCCAGGCTTCGATGAAGCTCGGCGAGGCCATGTACAAGGCCGAGCAATCGGCCGGCGCCGGCGCCGCCGCTCCCGGCGCGCAGGAAGACGTGATCGATGCCGACTTCAAGGAAGTCAATGACGACAAGAAGGGCGCCTGAGCCGCGCAAGCGGCTCCGCCCTCAGGCGTGAATCCTGCAAATGGGCCGGGGCGTCAGCGCCCCGGTCGCGTTGCGGATATGGGTTCTGCGGACAAAAAAGGGTTGCGTCGACAGGTCGTAACGTCTAGCCCCTGAGCCGCCGCACGCATTTTTCACCGACCGCAAATCCGGATGGCGTCATCCATGGCCAAACGCTGTTATTACGAAGTTCTCGGCGTCGCCCGCGCCTGTTCCGAAAGCGACTTGAAGAGCGCGTTCCGCAAACAGGCGATGCAGCTGCATCCCGACAAGAACCCCGGCGACAAACACGCCGAGGCGAAATTCAAGGAAGTCAACGAGGCCTATCAGGTCCTCTCCGACGAACAGAAGCGCTCCGCCTATGACCGCTTCGGCCACGCCGCCTTCGAGCATGGCGGCGGCGCAGGAGCCGGCGGTTTCGGCATGGGCGAGGGCTTCGCCGCCTCGATGGCCGATATTTTCGACGATCTGTTCGGCGATGTGATGGGCGGACGGCGCGGGCGCTCCACTGGCCGCGAACGCGGCGCGGATCTGCGCTACAATATGGAAATCACGCTGGAAGAAGCTTTTCGCGGCAAGACGGCCTCGCTGAAAATCCCCACTTCCATCTCCTGCGACGTCTGCGCCGGCTCCGGCGCCAAGGCCGGCTCCAAGCCCAAGACCTGCTCGACCTGCGGCGGCGCCGGCCGCGTCCGCGCGCAGCAGGGCTTTTTCTCGATCGAGCGCGCCTGCCCCGCCTGCCACGGGCGCGGCGAGGTCATCGACAATCCCTGCCCCAATTGCGCGGGCGCGGGCCGCGTCACCCGCGAACGTTCGCTCTCCGTGAACATTCCGGCGGGCATCGAGGACGGCACCCGCATCCGTCTGACCGGCGAGGGCGAGGCGGGCCTGCGCGGCGGACCGTCCGGGGATCTCTATATTTTCCTCTCGGTCAAGCCGCATCCCTTCTTTCAGCGCGAGGGCGCGGACCTTCATTGCCGGGCGCCGATCACCATGGTTCAGGCCGCTCTTGGCGGGGAGATCAAGGTTCGCGGCGTCGACGGGACCGAGATCAAGGTCAAGGTCGACGAGGGCGCGCAATCGGGCCGCCAGTTCAAGATCAAGGGCCGCGGCATGCCGGTGCTGCGCACGCGCGATTTCGGCGACCTCTATATCCAGGCGAATGTCGAGACGCCGCAAAATCTGACCAAGCGCCAGAAAGAACTGCTGGCGGAGTTCGAAAACGAGTCGACCAACAAGACGCACCCCGAATCGACCGGCTTTTTCGCCAAAATGAAAGATTTTTTCGATCTGACGTGACATAAAGCCTGTCGGCTTTCCTTGACGCTTTCGTCAATGTGAGCGAACCTTCGCGGCGGTCCCCCCAGGCCCGACAAAAGGCCCTGGCGAAATGCCGGGAAAAAAGGCAAGGGCAAAAATTGAGCGCGCACAGACGTCCGGCGAAGCTGCTTGCGAGCCCCAAGAACAGGATCGACCTCCGGCTGACCGATGAGGCGCGCTTCATTCGTTCCTGGCTGGAAAACCCCCTGCTCGCTGGCGCCATCACGCCCTCCGGCCGTTTCCTCGCTCGCGCCATGGCGCAATGCGTCGACCCCGCCTCCACCGGACCCATCGTCGAACTCGGCCCGGGCACCGGGCCAGTGACCCAGGCCCTGCTGGCGCGCGGAATCGCCCAGGAGCGTCTGGTGCTGGTCGAATTCGAGCCGACTTTTTGCCATCTTCTGGCGCAGAAATTCCCGCACGCGAAAATCGTGCGCGGCGACGCCTATCGGTTGGCCGATACGCTGGCCGGCTCGCTTGACGCGCCGCCAGCCGCTGTGGTCTCGAGCCTGCCCCTGCTGACCAAGCCCGAAGCCTCGCGGCTGGCGCTGCTGCGGCAGGCTTTTGACCTGATGGGCCCCGACGGCAGGTTCATCCAGTTCACCTATGGCGTGAAATCGCCGGTCCCGGCCCATCTCGCCGCGAGCCAGCATTTCAAGACGCAAAGCCTCGCGCCGATCTGGCTCAACCTGCCTCCCGCGCGCATTTTCATCTATCGTCACGCAGATTGCCCCCATGCGGTCGAAACACGGCCCGACATGATCGACAAGCTGCTGCGGCAGTCGCGCCGTTTCGGCCGCGAAATTCGCGACGAGCTGCAAGAAGCCCGCTCGCGGCTCGCGCCAAAAGAAGCCGGATCGCCGCTGGGCGAAAAATCCCTGATCGATCCCAAATCGCGGCGTTTTTGAAATTCGCGGTCGCGCCGCGCGGTTTTCGCTCCTATAAGGCGGCGTTTTCCCCGTATGACGGAACCCGCCCATGCTCAGCGCCACAAGCGACAAGCTCATCGTCGCCCTCGATCTTCCCGAGCCCGCTGCGGCCCGCGCGATGGTGGAGCGGCTTGGCGACAGCGTCGCCTTCTACAAGATCGGCATGGAGCTGGCCTATGGCGGCGGCTTCGCCCTGGTGGAAGAACTCGCCGAGGCGGGCAAACAGGTCTTTCTTGACCTCAAGCTGCACGATATCGGCAATACGGTCGAAAAGGCCACGGCGCAGATCGCGCGGCTCGGCGTGCGCTTCCTGACCGTTCACGCCTTTCCTCAGACGCTGGCGGCGGCGCGGCGCGGCGCCGAAGGCTCCGCGCTGCAGGTTCTCGGCGTGACCGTGATGACCTCCTATGACGACGCCGACCTGGCGGCCGCAGGATACCGCTATGGCGTGAAGGAGCTGGTCGCGATGCGCGCGCAACAGGCGAAGGAAGCGGGAATCGCCGGCCTGATCCTCTCGCCCGAGGAATTGACCGCGACCCGCGCGCTGGTCGGGAAGGACCTGCTGCTGGTGACCCCGGGCGTGCGCCCCGCCGGCGCGGCGCTCGGCGACCAGAAAAGGGTCGCGACGCCAGCCGAGGCTTTTGCGCGCGGCGCGGATCATATCGTGGTGGGCCGGCCCATTCTGGCGGCGACGAACCCGCGCGAGGCGGCGCTCGCCATCCAGCGCGAAATTGCACAGGTCCACGCCTGACCCAACCAGAGCCGAAAAGACAAAAAAACGCCGGGCGTACCTCCGGCCCGGCGTCACGTCCTGAGGACTGGGGGACAGCGCCTTTGGACAGTCGCGACCTTAGCGGCCGATCATGACCCGGAAGTGACAGCAATCCGTCAGCCGCCAAACGGCGCCATAAGCCTTTTCGCCAGGGGCCGCTCGTTAAGCCTCGATCCATCCTGCGTCTTTTGCCTTGGCGCGAAAAAGCCTATAGAGCGGCCAAGGCTTCGCAGCGCGGGGGACCGGACCCTCTCCCGCGCCATTCGTTCTTTTCCGGTCCGGAGACATCGCAATGGCTGAGATGCGTCTTGTCGTGGTCGGCGCCGCCGGGCGCATGGGCCAGATGCTCGTCAAGACGATCGCGGCGACGGAAGGCGCGGTCCTCTCCGCCGCTTTGGAGCGGCCCGGCTCTGCCGCGCTCGGCCGCGACGCCGGCGATCTGGCCGGGCTTGGAGCGCTGGGCGTCCCCGTCACCGACGATCCGCTCGCGGCCCTGCTCAAGGCCGATGGCGTGATCGACTTCTCCGCTCCTGCCGTGACGGTCGAGATCGCGGCCCTCGCCGCGCAGGCCCGCATCGTCCATGTCGTCGGCACAACGGGCATGGGCCCCGAAGACCTCGCCAAGCTGGAGGCCGCCGCGCGCCACGCCGTCATCGTCCGCTCGGGCAATATGAGCCTCGGCGTTAATCTGCTGGCCGGTCTGGTTGAAAAGGTCGCCAAGACGCTCGGGATCGACTGGGACATAGAGATTCTGGAAATGCACCACCGCATGAAGGTGGATGCGCCCTCCGGGACCGCGCTTCTGCTGGGCGAGGCGGCGGCAAAGGGCCGCGACATCGCTTTGGCGAAGCATTCTGTCCGCTCGCGCGACGGCCATACGGGCGCGCGCAAGGCCGGCGACATCGGCTTCGCCACTTTGCGCGGCGGCACGGTCGTCGGCGATCATTCCGTGATCTTCGCGGGCGCGGGCGAGCGCATCGAACTGATCCACCGCGCCGAGGATCGCGGCATTTTTGCTCGCGGCGCTGTGCAGGCGGCGCTGTGGGGGCGCGGCCGCACGTCGGGCCTCTATTCCATGGCCGACGTGCTCGGAATTTGAACCGGGTTTTGATTTCCATCACGGCGCCGGAGCGGCAAATCACAGCATAGACGCGACAACGCCGCGACCCGGCGATTTCGCATGAACGGAAGCCGCGCAGCGCGGCGACAGCGATTTGATAGCCAGGAGAAACAAGTGTCCGAACGTCTTCTTGTGCTCGTCCGCCACGGTCAGAGCGATTGGAACCTGAAAAACCTCTTCACCGGCTGGAAGGATCCCGATCTGACCGAACAGGGAATCGGAGAGGCCAAGGCCGCCGGCCAGCGCCTGAAGGCGCTCGGCCTGAGCTTCGACACCGGCTTCACCTCCGACCTGACCCGCGCCCAGAACACGATGAAGCTGATCCTCGCCGAACTCGGCCAGAGCAATCTGCCCGTGACCCGGGACCAGGCGCTCAACGAGCGCGATTACGGCGACCTTTCGGGCCTCAACAAGGACGAGGCGCGCAAGAAATGGGGCGAGGACCAGGTCCATCTCTGGCGGCGGTCCTATGACGTGCCCCCGCCCGGCGGCGAAAGCCTGAAGGATACGGTCGCCCGCGTGTTGCCCTACTACAATCAGGAAGTCCTGCCCGCCGTCCTGCGCGGCGAGCGCACCATCGTCGCCGCGCATGGCAATTCGCTGCGCGCCCTGGTGATGGTGCTCGACCGGCTGACGCCGAAAACGATCCCGTCGATGGAGCTGGCGACCGGCGTGCCTCTGGTCTATCGCCTCAAGGCCGATTCGACCGTCGGATCCAAGCAGGTTCTGACGGCCTGAGCTTTTTCATTCCGCCCGGCGCAGGGTCAGGTTGATCCGGCCGGTCGGCGTCAGCAGAGTTGACGTTCCGGGCAGGATTCTGTCCACGCCATGGAACATTTTGCGGGCCGGGCCGCCGAAGACGAGAACGTCGCCTGAATCGAGGCGAATCGTTGCGCTCGGGTCGCGGCGCGACTCGCCGCCGAAGCGGAAGCGGCAGGATAGGCCCAGCGACAGCGACAGGATCGGCGCGGAGAAATCCGTCTCGTCCCGATCCTGATGCGGCCCCATCCGGGCGGTCTCGTCATAATAATTAATCAGGCAGGCGTCCGGCTCGACCGGGCTTTCGGCAAAATCACGCCACAGCCGAAGCACGCTCTCCGGCATCGGCGGCCAGGGCTGGCCCGTTTCGGGATGATGGGGCTGATAACGATAGCCTGAAAGGTCCGATACCCAGCCAAGCGGCCCGCAATTGCTCATGCGGACGGAGAATTCCTTGCCGGTGCGCGGCATTTTCGGCCGGAACAAAGGCGCGTCGCACAGAATCGCGCGAAGTTCGCCGAGCAGCGCCTCCTGAGCCGCCCGGTCGAGCGCCGTCTTGTAAAGACGCAGACCAGGCTTGAGCAGGAGCATTTGGCGTTCCCGTTGATCGCGGCGCGCCGCGATCAACGAATCCCTCGCATCAGCTCGGCGTCGCATTCGCTCCTAGCCGGTCCCGCCGGGCTGCCGCCCGGCGCGAACCGGTAATGTCAATTCGGCCGGGGCCGCCCTTAATTCGACTTGGCGCGCTTAATTGGACTTGGCGCCGCCTTTGGCCACGCCGACCTTGGCCGGGCGCAGAACCCGCTCGCCAATGGCGAAGCCCTCTTCCACCACATGCGCGACCGTGCCAGGCGGAACGGTTTCGTCATGGGCCTCATAGAGCGCCTCATGGAAATTCGGATCGAATTTCTGGCCCTTCGGCTCGAGCTTGCGCACGCCGTGGCGGGTGAGGCGGGAGAGGAAATCGCGCTCGGTCAGCTCGATGCCCTCGACAAAGGCCTTCAGCGCATTGTCGGCGGCCTCTCGGACTTCGGCTGGCACGTTTTCGAGCGCGCGGCGCAGATTGTCTGCGAAGGTGAGCATGTCGCGGGCGAGCGAAGTCACGCCATAGGCCTTGGCGTCGGCGACTTCCTTCTCCGTGCGGCGGCGCAGATTTTCCATCTCCGCCAGGGTGCGCAGCACCTTGTCCTTGAGGCTGGCGTTTTCCGCGATCAGGGCCTGCACGGCCGCGGCGTCGCGCTCAGCGTCGCTCTGGGCCGGAGCCGCGTCGGCGGCGTTCTCGGGTTCGCCATCCGTTTGCGAAAGCTTTTCGTTCTGCGGATTATTGCCGTCGTTCATCATTCAGCCTTTTGGTTGCTTTCGCCTGCATATCGGGCGGGACGCGGCAAAAATCAAGCTTTCCGCTTGGTGTTGAACACGTCCATCAAATTGCGGCGAACAGCGCCCTGCCGCGCCGGATTGACGACCTTGGCGCCCGTCAGGTCGCTGACGTAAAACGTATCGACCGCCTTTTCGCCGAAGGTCACGATGTGAGCCGACGCAATATTCAGGTTGAGCTTGGACAAAGCGAAGGTCAGATCATAGAGCAGACCCGGCCGGTCGAGGCCCGAGACTTCGACGACGCTGTACATATGGGACAGGCTGTTGTCGATCACGACGTCGGGCGGCACGTTGAAGGTTTCCCCGTGCGAGGGCGCGTTTCCCGCCTTGGCCGCGACAATTTCGCTGAGCCTGATTTCGCCGCGCAAGGCCTGTTCGATCGCGCGCGCGATCCGTTGGCCGCGCCGATGCTCGTCCTCATCGCGCTCGAAGGCGCGGGAAATCGAGATCGTGTCCAGCGCCAACCCGTCCGTCGTCGTGAAGATCTGGGCGTCGACGATATTGGCGCCGGAGGCCGCGCAGGCGCCGGCGATAATCGACAGCAGGCGCGGATGATCCGGCGCGATCACAGTGAGCTCGGTGATGCCGCGGAAGGCGTCGGTCGCCACCTCCGTCGCCAGCGAATTCATCTCCACCGCGCTGGCGTGAAGCAGCTGCGCGTGTTCGATACGATGTGGCAAATCGACCTTGAGCCAATAGGCCGGATAATGCCGCGCCGCATATTCGTCGAATTCGTGATCCGGCCAGGCCGGGAGTTTCGCGCGCAGCTCCTCCTGAGATTTCTTCACGCGGCGCCGGCGATCGACCGAGGAATGGCCCCCGGCCAGCACGACCTCGGTTTCCCAGTAAAGCGTGCGCAGCAATTCGCCCTTCCAGGCGTTCCAGACGCCCGGGCCGACCGCGCGAATGTCGCAGACGGTGAGAACCAGCAGCATCTTGAGCCGCTCGATCGTTTGCACGACCTTGGCGAAGCCTTCGATGGTGCGCGGATCGCCGAGATCGCGGCTCTGCGCGATATTCGACATGATCAGGTGGTTTTCGACCAGCCAGGCGACAGTTTCCGTCTCCGCGCTGCTCAGACCGAGGCGCGGCCCCAGCTTGCGGGCGATCTCGGCCCCCATGATGGAATGGTCTTCCTTGCGGCCCTTGGCGATATCATGCAGCAGCATGGCGACGTAAAGCGCGCGGCGATGGCTGATCGTCGGCATGATCGAACTGGTCAGCGGCAGTTCGGCGATGGTCTCGCCGGCATCGACCGCCGCCAGCTGGCCCAGCCCCCGGATCAGATGCTCGTCCACCGTATAATGGTGGTACATGTTAAACTGCATCATCGCGACGATGCGGCCAAAATCGGGGATGAAACGGCCCAGCACGCCGGCCTCGTTCATCAGGCGCAAGGCCCTTTCGCTCGATTTCTGCGACGTCAGGATTTCCAGGAACAGCCGGTTGGCTTCCGGATCGGCGCGCAGCTTGTTGTCGATGCGCGGCAGGGATTGCGTCACCAGACGCAGGGCGTCCGGGTGGATCGGCAATTCATTGCGCGCCGCGACATGGAACAGCCTGATGAGATTGATCGGCTCGTTGGCGAAGACGTCGGTCGAGGCGACCGTGACGCGATCCGTTTCAAGCGCGAAGGGTCCGAGATCGCGAGGCTTGGCGCGACGGCGCAGCTTGCCGACGAAGCGGTCGAACACCGCGCGCGGCTTGGCCTGACGCTCTTCCAGCGCCGCACAGACGATATTGGTCAGGTCGCCAACCTGTTTGGCGACTGTGAAATAATGCTTCATGAACCGTTCGACGGCCGAAAGGCCGCCGCGCGCGGTATAGCCGAGCTGGGCCGCGACCTGGCGCTGCAATTCAAAGCTCAGGCGTTCCTCGGAGCGCCCGGTCAGAAAATGCATGAAGCAGCGGACCTTCCACAAGAAGGTCTCGCACCGGCGGAACAGCCGCAATTCATTTTCGCTGAACAGCCCAACGCCGACCAGGGCTTCGGCGTCATTCACGCGATAGGCGTATTTCGTGATCCAGAACAGGGTGTTGAGATCGCGCAACCCGCCCTTGCCCTCCTTGACGTTGGGCTCGACCAGATAGCGAGACGAACCCGCCCGCTGGACGCGCTGGTCGCGTTCTGCGAGTTTGGCCGCGACGAATTCAGGGGCCGTATTGCGGACGATTTCCTGATCGAACCGCTCCAGCAGAGTGTCGAGCAGGGTGCGGTCGCCTAGCAGGAAGCGGCATTCGAGCAAAGTCGTGCGAATGGTCATGTCGGCCTTGGCCTGCCGCAGGCATTCGTCAATCGTTCGCGTCGCGTGGCCAACCTTCTGCTTCAGATCCCAAAGCAGATAGAGCATGGATTCGACTACCGCCTCTTCCGCCCCGTGGCCGCGACTCGGCAGCAGGAACAGAAGGTCGATATCGGAACCCGGCGCGAGCGCGCCGCGGCCATAGCCGCCGACGGCGACGACGCAGAGCCGCCCCGTCTTCGCCTCCGGATGGATAAATTTCACCACGCAGGAATGGATGGCGCGAATGATCTCGTCCTCGACAAAGGCGAGATGCGCCGCGCAAGCGAGACCCGAACCCTTCTCCTGCAGCGCCGCCCGCGCCGTCGCCGAACCCTCGGCCAGACATTCCGCCAGGGCCTCGACGGCCGCCTTGCGGAATTCCGGCGTGGCGCCGCCATGCTTTTCCGCGAGTTTAGCGATCCGCGCGTCGAGCGCGGCGCGGTCGATCAGGGCCTTCATCGGCAATTCGAGGCGAGGGCCAGTCCATTTCGAACCCGGCGCCGGCGGATCGCGGCCGGCGAGACTACCTAGCAGGGTCATCCCACGGCCTCCAGGCTCGCGACCTTGGCTTCGATCGCATTCCAGATCGCCGCCGCGACATCCGGTCCGCCCGTGCGCTTGATGGCGCGAATGCCGGTCGGCGAGGTCACGTTGATCTCGGTGAGATAGCCGTCGATCACGTCGATGCCGACGAAGATCAGGCCGCGTTTCTTGAGCTCCGGCCCGATCGTGGCGCAGATTTCCTTCTCGCGCGGCGACAGCTCGGTCGCCTCGGCGGCCCCGCCGCGCACCATATTGGAGCGGATGTCGTTTTCGGCCGGCACACGATTGACCGCGCCGCCGGGCTCGCCATCGACGAGAATGATTCTCTTGTCGCCCCGGCTGACGGCGGGCAGGAATTTCTGCACCACCCATTGCTCGCGGAAACTGGTCGCGAACAGGTCGTAGAGCGAACCATAATTGGCGTCCCGCGTCATTAGCCGGAACACGGCCGCGCCGCCGTGGCCGTGCAGCGGCTTCATCACCACTTCGCCATGCTCGGCGCGGAAGGCGTCGATAGCGTCTTTGTCGCGGGTGATGAGCGTCGGCGGCATCAGCTCCGGATAATCCATCACGAAGAGCTTTTCCGGCGCGTTGCGCACGCTGGCGGGATCGTTGACCACCAATGTGCGGCCGCCGATCTTTTCGAGCAGATGGGTCGAGGTGATGTAGGAAAGGTCAAAAGGCGGGTCCTGGCGCAGCAGCACCACGTCCATGTCGCGCAAAAAAATCTCGCGCGGGGCGCCGAGATCATAATGATCGCCCTTTACGTCGCGCACGCGCAGGTCCTGAGCCACGGCGACGACGTCGCTCCCGCGCAGCGACAGGCGATCGGGCGTGTAATAGACCAGCTCGAAACCGCGCGCCTGGGCTTCGAGCAGCAACGCAAAGGTCGAATCGCCGACGATGTTGATCCGGTCGATAGGGTCCATCTGGACGGCGACTTTCCTGACCATGCTCATTGCAACCAGAACTCCGTGCTCCATCGCCGCTGCGGCGGGCGGCGATGTTAGCGCCTTTGTTAATAAACTCAAAAACCACGCAAATTCACGACCCCGCCGAATCGCCGCCTGAACGCGACGCGATCCTACAGCACGCGGTTGCCGCGAATGACGACATTCTTGAAACTGTTCACGGCGCCCGGCAAAGCCAGGTCGCCGCTGACGATCCGCTCCTGGAACATGGCCACGATATTCGCCTTTTTCGAGCCGCGCATTTCATTTTCAACGATCTCGCAAAGGCCGGGTTCGCCCTGGGTGGCGAAGCCGATGGCGTATTCATTGTCGATCAGATGGTTGGCTTCGACGACGACATTGTTGCGCGCCTGGTAAAAGCCGGCGAGCACGGCGACGGCGGGCGATCCGACAATCGTGTTGCCGACCATGCGGACGTCGCCCTCGCCGTGAACGCCATGCAGCCAGCCCATGCGCGGACCGAATTCCCCGTCGGGATGGGAGGGCCGCAGCCCACTGACGATATTGCCGGCGATCAGCGCGCCCGCGCCGTCGCCCGGCCCGAGATAATTGGTCGCGGAAATGCCCGCGCCGCAATCGGCGATGACATTGTTGCGGAATGTAGCGTTGCGGAAGCCGAATTCGGCATACATCGCCTTTTCATTGAAGCTCTTGCAGCGATTGTCGGCGACGACAATGTCCCAGCCGCCAGTATTGCGCACGGCGGTATAGGCGCAACGCTCGATGACATTGTTCTCGATCGTGACCGGGCCGCATTCCGCCACCCGCACGCCATTGCCATACATGCCGACGCCGCCGGAGCGGTTGGAGATGTCCGTGATCACATTATTGCTGATTCGCGAGCCGTCATGGCGCTTCGAATGCAGGCTCCAATGGTGGATTCCATTGTCGCCGCAGCGCCGGATCCTGTTGGCGTCGATCACCATGCCGGCGCAATTGTCGTCATGGATGGCGGTTCCCGTCAGGTCCTGAAACGTACAAAGCCTGATCCTGCCGCCGCTGCGATGTTGGAACAAGCCGGTCGCGCTGTTGCGGACTGTGCAGTTCTCCATCGCCACCTGGGCCACATCGTAGAAATTCAACAAGCCGAAGGCGTCGTTGATGGGGCGATTGGCGCCGTCGAAGACGATATCTTCCAAATTGACCGATCGCAGCGGCGATTCATTGGCCAGCAGGCCGCCGTCATAGCCCAGCCGCAGGATCGAGCCGCCCGGCGCGCCGACGAGATGGGCGCCTTCCGGCAGAACCACGCGGTAAAGCGTCGTGACGCCGCGCTTCAGGCGATAAGCCTTTTGCGCGCGCGCGGCTTCCGTCATTCCGGCAATGAACTCGACGGTCGCGGCGGCGACCGGGTCGGATTGAGCGCGCGCCATGGCGCTGTAAAACGGGATCAGGCCCGCCGCCCGCGCGACGGTCGCAAGAAGCCGGCGGCGGGTCCGGGGAATATGCAGTTCGATCATTGGCCATTATCGCCGCAGGAAGATGGAAAAAGCGCAAAGACGGCGCGACGATTTTGCGCGATCGGCAAGGGCGGGCGACGCTTCGTCCCGGTAAATTTGCGCCTCGGCCCGTTCCGGACTTGGCAGGACGCAAAATTTCATCAAAGAGTCATCGCCACGCGTCAAATCAACGCGCGAATCCACGCATTTCCGGGGCCGTCATGGACTATTTCCGCCGCTTCACCTTTCTCGTCTGCGCTCCGGCCTTTGACGCCGACGAGCTGGAAGGCGAGCGCTTGAGGCAAATCATCGCCGCGGTGGAGAAATCCGGCTTCGAGGTCATCCGCGCCCGCCGCGTCGAGGACGCCGAACTCGCGATCAAGACCGACGCCGCCATCGGCTGCATGATCGTCGATTGGGGCAAGAAGGGGATGACCAGCAAGACGGCGAGCCTGATCTCCTATGTCCGCCGCCGCGGCCTCGAAATGCCGATCATCCTGCTGGTGCGCCGCAAGCGTTTCGAGGATCTGCCGATCGACGTGCTCGACAATGTCGACGGCTATGTCTTCCTCGCCGAGGAGACGCCGGAATTCATCGCCAAGAACCTCGTCAGCAAGCTCAAGCAATATGCCGAGACCATGAAGACGCCCTTTTTTGGCGAACTGGTCGATTATGCCGAGGAAGGCAACCAGCTCTGGACCTGCCCCGGCCATAATGGCGGCGTGTTCTATTCGCGCAGCCCGATCGGCCGGATTTTCGTCGAACATCTCGGCGAGGCCATCTTCCGCGACGATCTCGACAATTCCGTACTGGAGCTGGGCGACCTGCTCGTCCATGAAGGCCCGGCCCTGCGCGCTCAGAAGGAGGCGGCGAAGATATTCGGCGCCGAGCGGACCTATTTCGTCCTCAACGGCACCTCGGCCTCCAACAAGATCGTGCTCGGGGCCCTTGTCGCCCCCGGCGATCTGGTCCTGTTCGACCGCAACAATCACAAGGCCGCCCATCACGGCGCCCTGATGCTCGGCGGCGGCGTGCCGATCTATCTCGAAACAGACCGCAACGCGCAAGGCATGATCGGGCCGATCGATTACGAGGCGCTGGACGAGAAGAAAATCCGCAAGAAGATCCGCGAAAATCCGCTGGTGACGGATAAGGAAGCCTCGAAAAAGGAGCGTCCGTTCCGCGTCGCCGTGATCGAACAATGTTCCTATGACGGCACGATCTACAGCGCCGAGACCATTCTCGCCAAGATCGGCCCCCTCTGCGACTATATCCTGTTCGACGAAGCCTGGGCCGGCTTCATGAAATTCCACCCGATCTTCTCCGGCCATTTCGCCATGGGCCTGAAGGATCTCGGCCCGGACGCGCCCGGAATCATCGCCACCCAATCGACGCACAAGCAGCTGGCGAGCTTTTCACAAGCCTCGCAGATTCACGTCAAGGACCGGCACATCAAGGGACAGGCGCGGCGCATCGAACATCGCCGCTTCAACGAGACCTTCCTGGTCCACGCCTCGACCTCGCCCTTCTATCCCTTGTTCGCCTCGCTCGACGTCGGCGCGCAAATGATGAAGGGCAAGTCGGGCGAAGTCCTCTGGGACGATACGATTCGCCTCGGCATCGAGATCCGCAAGAAAATTCGGGCGCTCGGTCAGGAGTTCCAGGAAAAGGCCAAGAGCAAGGACCGCGCCTGGTTCTTCGATCCCTTCGTCGCCGACGAAGTCGATACGCCGGACGGCCGCATGGCCTGGGAGGACGTCTCGACCGACGATCTCGCAGGCAACCCCACTTATTGGACTTTCCATCCCGGCGCCGCCTGGCACGGCTTCCGTCATGTGGCCGATGACTATGCCCTGACAGACCCCTGCAAACTCACGCTCATCACGCCGGGCTTCGACCGCGCCAATGGCAAATATCTCGATCATGGCGTGCCCGCGCCGGTCGTCGCGCAATATCTGCGCGAAAACCGCATCGTCGCCGAGAAGAACGACCTCAACTCGCTGCTCTTCCTGCTGACGCCGGGCGTCGAATCGAGCAAGGCGGGCGCGCTGATCTCCGCGCTTGTCGCCTTCAAGACCTATCATGACCAAAACGCGCCGCTGGAAGAGGTCATTCCGGAATTCGTGGCGAAGCGCGCCAAGCGTTACGCCGGGATGCGGCTGCGCGACCTGTGCCAGCAGATGCACGCCTTCTATCGCGACGCCGGCACCAGCGATCTCCAGCGCCGCCAGTTCCGCCCGGAACATCTGCCGCGCCCCGCCATGCCGCCGCAGGAGGCGGTGCAGAAACTGACCCGCAATCAGGTCCAGTACCTGCCGATCGACCAGGTCGAGGGCAAGATGGCCACGACGCTCTGGGTCGTCTATCCGCCGGGCATTGCGACCATCGCGCCGGGCGAAATCCTCGACGAGCGCGCCAGGCCCATGCTCGACTATCTCAAGACTTTTGAGCGCGGCGCCAATCTTTTCCCGGGCTTCGAGGCGGAAATCCAGGGCGTCTATCGCGAGATCGCGTCGGACGGCTCAATCCGATTCCATACTTATGTGGCTGATCCCGGCGCGTGACATCGGCACATGGCCGGGCGGCGGTTCGCTGGCGCCCGGCCCCAGCGCGCGCTGGAGCATCACGCTGTCGGTCCACTTCCCGAAGCGGAACCCAATGCCTTCGAGATAAGCGACGCGGCGGAAACCGCAGGCTTCGTGCAGGTTGAGCGAAGCCTGATTCTCCGAATCGACATAGGCGATCATCTGCCGGTAGCCGGCCTCGGCGCAGGCCTCGATCAGGGCTGGAAGCAGCCTGCGTCCGGCGCCCGCGCGCAGATGATTTTCATGCACATAGATCGAATGCTTGACGCAATAGCGATAGGCCGGCCGCTTGCGGAAGGGCACGGCATAGGCGTAGCCGATCACGACACCGTCCAGCTCCGCGACCAGATGCGGCAGGCGATGCTTCTGCATGTTCTTGCGCCGGCGCTTGATGTCGTCGGCATGCATGGGCTCGATTTCCGCGCCATTGTTCAGGCCATGGGTGACATAGCCTTTGTAGATGGCGAGCATCGCCGGGGCGTCGGCCTCGGTCGAAGGGCGGACGACGATCCTGCCGGCTTCCGGGGTCATCGGGCTTTCGGTCTGCTGGTCCGGCGCGATGGGCTGCATGGCGAGGCCGCTCTCCTTGGCGTGGGCGCGCCTTCCCTTAGCAGCGTTTTCAAGAGAAGTGGATACCGGTTCGAGTCAAGTACCGAAGGTCCGCGAAGCGAAAACGCGTGGAAACGAAAAACGAGAGCCCCGATCCGACGCAATCGGATCGGGAGAGGCTCGAGCCGATTTCCGCGCGCGCTGGAACGTGCGTTATTCGGGCGGGGTTCCATTGGCGGCGAGAATTTCGCCGACGAGATAGAGCGAGCCGGCGATGAGAATGCGCGGCGGCGGCGAATCATGGCGAGCGAGCGCGCGCAAGGCCTCTTCGGCGCCCGAACAGCTCTCCGCCTTCAAGCCGAGGCTCCGCGCGATCGCCACGACCTGCTCGGGGGGCCGGCCCGCCTGTTCGCCGCGCACCGGCAGGGCGAACACCTCCGCCGCAAGCCCGACGAAATGGCGCAGGAAACCGGCGGCGTCCTTGCTCTGAAGGCCGCCATAAAGCAGAATCAGCGGACGCGACGCCTTGTCTTCGCAATCGGCCATCGCCTCGGCCAGCACGCGGGCTCCGGCCTCATTATGGCCGCCGTCGAGCCAAAGCTCGGCGCCCTTGGGCGCGAGCGCCGCGAGCCGCCCGCGCCCGATATTCTGCAACCGTCCCGGCCAGTTCGCCTTCACGACGCCTGTTTCGAACGCCGCGAAGGACAGGTCCGGCAGGCATCGCCGCAAGGCGGCGATCGCCGTTCCCGCATTGACCAGTTGATGGCGGCCCGCAAGCCTCGGCAAAGGCAGATCGAGCAGGCCGCTCTCGTCCTCATAGACCATGCGCCCGCGTTCGGCGCGGCACAGGAAATCCTGCCCATAGAGCGAAAGCGGCGCGCCCTGCCGGGCGGCCTCGCGCTCCAGCACGGCCACGGCCTCGTCGCTCTGCGCCGAGACGATCACGGGCGCGCCGGCCTTGATGATCCCGGCCTTTTCAAAGGCGATCTTCGCGATGGAATCGCCCAAAAATTCGACATGGTCGATTGAGATGGGCGTGATCACGGCGCAAGCGGGCGCATCGATGACATTGGTGGCGTCGAAACGGCCGCCAAGGCCGACCTCGAGCAGAAGGACATCGGCGCGATGATCGGCGAAGAGTTTGAACGCCGCCGCCGTGGTCGCCTCGAAAAAGGTGATCGGCTCGCCGGCACTGGCTTGCTCGACCGCCGCCAGCGCTTCCGCCAGAGCTTCGTCGGACACCAGCTTGCCGCCCCCCGGCGCGGCGAGCCGGATGCGTTCGCGGAAGGCGACGAGATGGGGCGAGGTATAGACATGGACGCCGAGACCGGCCGCCTCCAGCACCGCGCGCATGAAGGCGATGGTGGAGCCCTTGCCATTGGTGCCTGCGACGTGGATCACCGGCGGCAGACGCCGTTGCGGTTCGCCGAGCGACGTCAGCAGCCGTTGGATACGGCCCAGAGAAAGGTCGATCCGTTTTGGATGAAGGTCGAGCAGGCGCCCGAGAAGGACGTCGGGCGCTGTCATGTCCGCCTTGTCAGGCCGCTTGCGCGGGCGCCTTGGTCAGCAGGCGGCAAATGCGGCCGAGCGTTTCGCGCATGTCCGCGCGGGGAACGACCATATCGACCATGCCGTGCTGGCGCAGATATTCCGCGCGCTGGAAACCCTGCGGCAGGCGCTCGCGAATGGTCTGCTCGATCACGCGCGCGCCGGCGAAGCCGATCACCGCGCCGGGCTCGGCGATGTGAATGTCCCCCAGCATGGCGTAGGAGGCGGTGACGCCGCCCGTGGTCGGATTGGTCAGCACCACAATATAGGGCAGCTTTGCCGCCTTCAGGCGCTCGACCGCCACAGTTGTGCGCGGCATCTGCATCAGGGAGAACATGCCCTCCTGCATGCGCGCGCCGCCCGAGGCTGTGAAAATGATGAAGGGCGTCTTCTTCTCGATGGCCCGGAACATGCCGGAGACGATGGCTTCGCCCGCCGCCATGCCGAGCGAACCGCCCAAAAACTCGAAATCCTGCACCGCGACCGTCACTTGCGTTCCCTGCAGGGCGCCGGCGGCCAGGGTCACGGCGTCATAGACGCCGGTCTTGGCGCGATAGTCCTTGATCCGGTCGGTGTAACGCTTGATGTCGCGGAATTTCAGCGGATCGGCGGCAACTTCCGGGAGGGGAAGGCTGTCATAGGCGCCGTCGTCGAACAATGCCTCCAGCCGCGCCTTCGGCGGAATCCGCATGTGATAGCCGGAGGTCGGCACCACGAAGAGATTGGCTTCCAGATCCTTGTGGAAGACCAGCGCGCCGCTTTCGGGACATTTGACCCAGAGGTTTTCCGGCGTGTCGCGCTTCAGAAAGGAGCGGATCTTCGGCGGAACGACATTGGAGATCCAATTCATGGCCTCACGCTCTCCTTCGCGGCGCTGGCGACGCCCGCCGCCAGTTCGCCAACCAGTTTGCCGACCGCCGCGACCGTCGCCGGCCCGCCGCGCCCCTGCGCGTCGAGCGTCTTGGCCAAAGCGTCGATCAGGGCCGAGCCGACCACCACGCCATCGGCGTTGGACGCGATTTCATGGGCGGCGGCGGCGTCCTTGACGCCGAAGCCGACCGCGACCGGCAGAGCCGTATGGCCCTTGATGCGCTTCACCGCCGTGGCGACCCGGGAATAATCGGGCCGCGCCGCTCCGGTGATGCCGGTGATCGACACATAATAGACGAAGCCCGAGGTGTTGGCGAGGACGGCGGGCAGGCGGGCGTCGTCCGTCGTCGGCGTCGCCAGACGGATGAAGGCCAGCCCCGCCTTGAGGGCCGGGAGGCACAATTCCCCATCCTCTTCCGGGGGCAGATCGACCACGATCATGCCGTCCGCGCCGGCGGCCTTGGCGTCGGCCAGGAATTTTTCCACGCCATAGACATAGATCGGATTGTAATAGCCCATCAGGATGATCGGCGTGTCGGCGTCCTCGCGGCGGAAATCCGCGACGAGCTTCAACACGTCTTTCAACTTCATCCCGGCGTGCAGCGCGCGCAGGCCCGCGGCCTGGATGGCGGGGCCGTCGGCCATGGGATCGCTGAACGGCATGCCGATTTCGATGACGTCGGCGCCAGCCTTGGGCAGCGCCTTGAGGATCTCAAGCGAAATTGCCGGGTCGGGGTCTCCCCCCATGACGAAGGTGACGAGAGCGGCGCGGTTTTTCGCGCGGCAATCGGCGAAACGGTTTTCAAGGCGAGCAGTCATGGCCGTGGGGGTAGCACAATGCGCCGCCCTTGAAAACGGGCGGTTCAGGCCAATTCGCGCAAACCCTGCCGCAAGTTTTCCGCGCCGGCGCCGAGACGCCCCTCTATTGCGGCGTGAATCCTTTCCCAGATGGGCGCGGCGCGCGCCAGCAGCGCGCGGCCTTCGGGCGTCAGGATCAGGAGCCTGCCGCGCCGGTCCTTGGGATCTTTCTCGATCGCGACGAGGCCGCGCCGCTCCAGAGGCTTCAAGGCGGCGGTGAGCGTGGTGCGGTCCATGGCGAGGAGGGACGCCACCGGCGAGATGGCGGCAGGCGCCGGGCGATTCAATGCATTGAGCAGGGAGAATTGGCCATTGGTAAGGTCGAGCGGGCGCAGGGCCTCGTCGAAGGTCCGGGCCAGGGCGCGCGCCGCCCTCTGAACGTGAAGACACAAGCAAGTGTCGCGGATGCGATGGGTCGTCTCGAAGGGCAGCAGATCGGGCGCGGTTGACATGATTTATTTATGTTGATATCAACTTAACTGTCAAGGAAAATCGGGAGGTTTGCAATGCAGTTCACGCCCTATCTGATGTTTCCCGGAAATTGCGCCGAAGCTTTCGCGCATTATGAGAAGGCGCTGGGCGCGAAAATCGTCGCCATGTTTCCTTACGCCCAGGCGCCCGCCGGAACGCCCATCGCCCCGGGCGCGGAAAAGAAGGTGATGCACGCCTGTCTCGAAAAGGACGGCTTCCGCCTGATGGCCAGCGACATGGCGCAGGACTGCGGCCCGGACGGCGGCCAGTCCCGCAACGTCACCGTGCATATTTCAGTCGCTGACGTCGAAGAGGCGAAGCGCGTCATCGCGGAGCTCGCCGAGGGCGGGCAGATGTTCATGCCGCCCGGCGAGACCTTCTGGTCGCGTTATTACGCGATGTTCTCCGACCGCTTCGGCGGCTCCTGGATGGTCGATTGCCCGCGACCGCCGGAAGAACTCGCCGCCAATTTGGCCAAGGCCTGACATAAGGCGCCCACTACGCGCGGCGTCACTGAGCTGCGCCGGAAGGCGCAACCGAGTCACATGCCGCCGAGATGTTCCGCGACGGCGAAGATATCCTTGTCGCCACGCCCCGACAGGCCGAGGACCATCAGATGGTCCCTCGGCTTTTTCGGCGCGATCTCGACGATTCGGGCAAGGGCGTGGGCCGGCTCCAGCGCTGGAATAATGCCTTCGAGCTGCGAACAGAGCTGGAAAGCGTCCAGCGCCTCCTTGTCGGTGGCCGAGAGATAGGTCACCCGGCCGTTCTCCTTCAGCCAGGCGTGTTCCGGGCCGATGCCGGGATAGTCAAGCCCCGCCGAGATGGAATGGCCTTCGAGAATCTGGCCGTCATCGTCCATCAAAAGATAAGTGCGGTTGCCATGCAGCACGCCGGGACGACCGCCGGCCAGCGAGGCCGCGTGGCCGTTTTCCACGTTCAGGCCGTGCCCCGCCGCCTCGACGCCGTACAACTCGACCGAAGGATCATCGAGGAAAGGATGGAACAGGCCGATGGCGTTGGAGCCGCCGCCGATGCAGGCGAACAGCGAATCCGGCAGGCGGCCTTCCGCGGCCATCATCTGTTCACGGGTTTCATCGCCGATCACGCATTGGAAATCGCGCACCATGGCCGGATAAGGATGCGGGCCGGCCGCGGTGCCGATGCAATAAAACGTGTCGTCGACATTGGTGACCCAGTCGCGCAGGGCCTCGTTCATGGCGTCCTTGAGCGTCCGCGCGCCGGACTGCACGGGCACGACCTTCGCGCCGAGCAGGTTCATGCGGAAGACGTTGGGCTTCTGCCGCTCGACGTCCACCGCGCCCATATAGACCACGCATTCGAGGCCGAAACGCGCGCAGGCCGTGGCGGTGGCGACGCCGTGCTGGCCCGCGCCCGTCTCCGCGATGATGCGCTTCTTGCCCATGCGCCGCGCGAGCAGGATCTGGCCGAGCACATTGTTGATCTTGTGCGCGCCGGTGTGGTTCAGCTCCTCGCGCTTGAAATAGATCTTCGCGCCGCCGAGATGCTCGGTCATGCGCTCCGCGAAATAGAGCGGGCTCGGCCGCCCGACATAATGGGTGAGCAGATATTTCAGCTCGGCGTGATAGGCCGGGTCCTGACGCGCCGCGTCATAGGCCTTTTCCAGCGACAGGATCAGCGGCATCAAGGTTTCGGCGACGAAACGCCCGCCGAATATGCCGAAATGACCGCGCGCGTCGGGGCCCTGACGCAGGGAATTGGCCGCAAGTTTGGGCGCGAGTTTGGGCGATTGACTGTTCATGGCTCTGCTCTTGGCTCTTTCGCGCGCGCCGGGACGGAGCGCCGGGCTGAGCCGACTGAACGATTTAACGCAATTTCCCGCCGGGAGGATCGCCGCGATACGAGAAAGGCGTCAGAGCCTGCTCTCTTAACCGCTTCCAGCCGGGAGGCCAAGTTGAACTTGAAACGCGCCGCGCGTCACGCCGCGCGGGCCGCCGCGATGAAGGCGAGAATCTTCGCGGCGCTCTTCTCGCCGGGCGCATCCTCGACGCCGGATGAGACGTCGACGCCGGGCGCGCCGGTGAGACGGATGGCCACGCCGACGTTTTCAGGATCAAGCCCGCCCGACAGCATCCAGTTTTTCTTCGCCGCCATGCACGCATGATCGCGCAGCAGCGTCCAATCGAAGCTCAACCCATTGCCGCCGGGCAGCACGGCACCCTTCGGCGGCTTCGCGTCGAACAGCAGGCGGTCGGAAACAGCTTCATAATCGGGCGCGCATAAAAAATCGGCCTGCTCGGAGACGCCGATGGCCTTGAGAATGGGCCGGCCGAAAGAGGCGCGGATTTGCGCGACCCGCTCCGGCGTTTCGGCGCCATGCAATTGCAGCCAATCTGGCGCCAGCGCCTCGACGATGGCGGCGATGCGCGAATCATCGGCATTGACGACGAGCGCGACTTTTTCAGCCCGCCCGCGCACCAGTTCCGAAAGACGGCGCGCCTCGGCGAGATCGAGATGGCGCGGGCTTTTCTCGAAAAAGACGAAGCCGACCATATCGGCGCCCCCAGCCAAGGCGGCCTCGAGCGACTCCGGCCGTTTCAGCCCGCAAATCTTGACGATGGCGGACATGATGTCAGGCGGCGCTGCGGGGCGGAACGAGGGCGGTCGAAGGGGCATTGGGCGCCTGCAGCGCCTTGACTTGGGCGCGCAGCGATTCATTTTCGCCGCGCAACACCTCGGCCTGTCCCTTCGCTTCGCGCAAGGCCTTGCGGAACCGGCCCTGGCGCAGCCAGGTCGCGAAACCGCCGAGCAAGACGCCCACCATGGCCGCCCCGATCAGCACGATGAAGAGCGGCAGGACGAGCTGCGGCGAAGGAATGTCGCCGCCATTGAAAGGATCGAAGGAGACGACGACATTCTGGCGATTGGCCAGGGCGAAGACGAGGAAGATCAGGGCCAGCGGCGCAATGACCAGAAATTTCAGAAAATTGCGCATTGCTCGCCCCGTGTTCCGGTCCCCGTTCAGGACTCGTCCTGATCGTTCAGGCGCTCGCGCAATTCCTTGCCCGTCTTGAAGAAGGGCACGAATTTCTCGGCGACCTCGACCTGATCGCCGGTACGCGGATTGCGGCCGACGCGCGCGTCGCGCTTCTTGACCGAAAAGGCGCCGAAGCCGCGTAATTCGACGCGGTCGCCGCGCGACAGCGCCTCGGTGACCTCATCGAGAATAGCATTTACGATGTTTTCGACATCGCGAAGATAGAGATGGGGGTTTCTGTCGGCAATACGTTGAACGAGTTCCGATTTAATCACTGAAGTCGTCCCTATTCCGCGCCCGGGGAAATGGTTTGGCGCATTTTTTCTTAATGTTGGGCGTCAACTTGCCAAATCGCCAAAAGGCCGTCAAGCGCCGCGGAGTCGCGGGCGTTTTCGGCCTTCAGCGCCAGTTCGGCCGCCTGCGTGAACCCCATCAGCCCGAGAGCGTCGGAAGCGAGGCTGAAAAGGCCCAGACGGTTCGCCGCGCTCGGCTTTTTCCATTCGCGGACCGGCAGTCCCTTGGCGATTCCCTTTTCCTGCTCCAGCCAGGCCACGGCGTCCCGCTCGCCGCCGAAAGCATCGACCAGCTTGAGCGGCAGGCCCTGCCGGGCGGTGAAAACGCGGCCGTCGGAGACGGTCGCCAATTCCGAATCGCTCATCTTGCGGCGATCCTTCACCAGCCCCTTGAACCAGTCGTAGGAATCGACCACCAGCGAATTGATCGCGGCGCGCGCGGCCTCGCTGGTCGGCTCGAAGCCGTTGGGCGAGGCCTTGAGCGGCGAGGATTTGATCGTCTCGACCTTGACCCCGATCGTGTCGAGCAGTTTGGCGACATTGGGGTACTGGAACAGCACGCCGATGGAGCCGATGAGCGCATTGCTGTCGGCGATGATGCGGTCGGCGCCGAGCGCCGCGATATAGCCGCCCGAAGCCGCCAGGCTGTCCACCACCGCGACGACCGGCTTTTTGGCG
Source organism: Rhodoblastus sp. (assembly GCF_019449565.1). Taxonomy (GTDB): domain Bacteria; phylum Pseudomonadota; class Alphaproteobacteria; order Rhizobiales; family Beijerinckiaceae; genus Rhodoblastus. The sequence continues at coordinate 56,994 of NZ_JAGRPM010000011.1, forward strand.
GCGACGCGACGCAATTCGTCATAGATCTGCTCGGAGCCCGTCACCGTGCCGCCGGGGCTGGAGATTTCGACGATGAGCGCGGTCGCCTTGGATTCGCCGATGTCCTTGATGAGCTTCAGCGTTTCGCGATCGCCGGTGATCAGCCCCTTGACGTCGAGGCGCGCGATATGGGGCGTCAGATGGGTCGAAGAGCCGCCGAAACGGGCCGCCGCGACGATAATCGCTACCGCTGCGACGCCGATGGCCGCAATCCGCCAGAAAGTGAGTTTGCGGCGCAATTGCCGCCGGTCGAGAATGGTTTCAACGGGCGCGTTTTGCGTCATCCGGGCTCTCCGCTTGCGATCCGCAACTTAAGGTCTCGTCCTGCGAACCTCAATGCGCTCCGCCAATTCTTTTCGCGTTCTGGTTTCCGGCGCGGCGGCGCTTGTCTGCGGCCAGCAGCGCCAGGCCGGCGGCGACCGATTGGAACGGATTGTCGTAATGCAGTTTTTGGGCGCCGAAACGGCGTTCGAATACGGCGCGCAAGCTCGGGATGAAGGAGGTTCCGCCCGTCATGAAGACCGCGTCCACCTGGCCGGCGGAATATTTCGCCGCCGCCATGGTATCGTCCAGCGCGCCTTCGATTTTGGCGAGATCGGGCGCGATCCAGGTCTCGAAATCGGCGCGCGACACCATTGAATCGATGGACACCCCGCCATGGGCGAAACGCATTGGCGCCTCGGACGCGGAGGACAGCGCCGCCTTGACGGAGCCGACGGTCTGATAAAGCTCGAAGCCCAGATCGAGTTCGATCAGTTCGGCCAGAGCCTCCAGTTCGGCGCCACGGGCGGAGACCTCCGCGAAGCGGCGCAGTTCGCCCAGGGTCTTCTGCGTTTTCAACCAGGAAATCTGGTGCCATTGCGCGAAAGAGGCGTGGAAATAGGCCGGCAAAGGCAGCACCTTTTCCAGTGAGCGATAGGTCGCCCCCTTGCCGAGGCGCGGCGATATCACATGGTCGATCAGCCGGAAATCGAAGGAATCGCCCGCCACGCCGCAGCCGCCGTGACCCAGGGCCTCCGCTTCGAGCCCGTCCGGCCCATGGGAAAAATGCAGCAAGGCGAAATCGCTGGTGCCGCCGCCAAAATCCGCGACCAGCACCGTTTCGTCGCGGCGCAAATTGCGCGCGTGCCAATAGGCGGCGCCGAGAGGCTCATAGGCGAATTCCGCCTGGGCCAGCCCGGCGCCGGCATAGGACTTCGACAGCCGCGCCAAGGCCAGATCCTCATCCGGCCGCTCGCCGGCGAATACCACCGGGCGGCCGGCGGCCAGGAAGGCGCCATCGGCGACTTCCGTCCCGCCCTGGGCCTCGAACAAATGGCGCAGAAAGATCGCGACCATCTCTTCGATGGTCACCTTCTGGCCGAACAGCCGCGCTTCCGAAAAGACGCGGCTGGCGAGATGACTCTTGAACGACTGGATGAAACGCTCGGTCGGCTCGGCGGCGATGGCGTGCTCCAGCGCCTGCGGCCCCGCGACATGACCCAGCCCGCGGCCTTGCTTCCAGAAGGTCAAGGCGGTGCGGAAAGTCTGCGTCGGCCCCTTGGCGCTGGGCCAGGACATGGTCTGCACTTCGCCCTTTTCATTGGCGAAGGCGATGACGCTGTTGGTGGTGCCGAAATCGACGCCGACGGCGTAAGTCATAAGTCCCCCGAACAAAAACCCCGCGCGAAAAATTTTTCGCGCGGGGTCGTTTTGCTTGTGACAGCGAAGAAAATTACTTCGTTTCGCGGGCCTTCAGCGCGGCGCCGAGAATGTCGCCGAGCGAGGCGCCCGAGTCGGCGGAGCCATATTGAGCAATGGCTTCCTTCTCCTCGGCCACTTCCAGAGCCTTGATCGACACGGCCACCTTGCGCGCCTTGCGGTCGAACAGAGTGACGCGGGCGTCAACCTTTTCGCCGACGGCGAAGCGGTCGGGACGCTGGTCGGCGCGGTCGCGGGCCAGTTCGTTGCGCTTGATGAAGGCCTGCAGGTCGGAGCCGACGATCTTGACTTCAAGGCCGCCGTCTTTGACTTCCAGGATTTCGCAGGTGACGATCGCGCCCTTCTTCAGCTCGCCGTCTTCACCCGTGGTCGGAGCCGAGGCGAAGGGGTCGCCGCCCAGCTGCTTGACGCCAAGCGAGATGCGCTCCTTCTCGACATCGACGTCGAGAACGCGGGCGTGAACGACGTCACCCTTCTTGTAGTCTTCGATCGCCTGCTCGCCGGGACGGTTCCAGTCGAGGTCGGAGAGATGGACCATGCCGTCCACATCGCCGTCGAGACCGATGAACAGACCGAATTCGGTCTTGTTCTTGACCTCGCCTTCGACGTCCGAACCCACCGGATGCTTCTCGGCGAAGGCTTCCCACGGATTCTGCAGGGTCTGCTTGAGGCCCAGCGAAATGCGGCGCTTGACGGAATCGACTTCCAGCACCTGCACGTCGACTTCCTGGCTGGTCGAGACGATCTTGCCGGGATGGACGTTCTTCTTGGTCCAGGACATTTCCGAAACGTGGATCAGGCCTTCGATGCCCGGCTCCAGCTCGACGAAGGCGCCGTAGTCGGTGATGTTGGTCACGCGGCCATGGAAGCGCGATTCGATCGGGTACTTGGCCTCGATGCCCTGCCACGGATCGTCGAGCAGCTGCTTCATGCCCAGCGAGATGCGGTGGGTTTCGTGATTGATCTTGATGATCTTCACTTTCACCGTCTGGCCGATGTTGAGCACTTCGCTCGGATGATTGACGCGGCGCCAGGCGATGTCGGTGACATGCAGCAGGCCGTCAATGCCCCCGAGGTCCACGAACGCGCCGTAATCGGTGATGTTCTTGACCACGCCCTCGATCGTCACGCCTTCTTCGAGATTGGCGACGATTTCATGGCGCTGTTCGGCGCGGCTCTCTTCGAGCACGGTGCGGCGCGACACGACGATATTGCCGCGGCGGCGATCCATCTTGAGGATCTGGAAGGGCTGCGGCACGCCGAGCAGCGGGGTGACGTCGCGGATCGGACGGATATCGACCTGCGAGCGCGGCAGGAAGGCCACGGCGCCGTCGAGATCGACGGTGAAGCCACCCTTGACCTGGTTAAAGATGACGCCGTCGACCTTTTCATTGGCCTCGAACGCCTTTTCGAGCTTGACCCAGCTCTCCTCGCGGCGCGCCTTGTCGCGCGAGATGACCGCTTCGCCGAGCGCGTTCTCGACGCGTTCGAGATAGACTTCGACTTCATCGCCGACCGCCGGGGCCGGATCGCGGCCGTGGCCGGTGAATTCCTTGAGGGCGACGCGGCCTTCGGTCTTCAGACCGATGTCGATGACGGCGACGTCCTTCTCGATGGCGACGACGCGGCCCTTGACGACCGAACCTTCGAACGCCTCGTTCTCGCCATAGCTCTCCGCGAGCAGGGCGGCAAAATCATCACGCGACGGGCTCATACCCGCGTTGCTGGCAGACGACATATGTTCTCCTAGTGGCCCGATAGGGCGCGCGCCGGTCCTGGGTTGGCGTTGACAATCGCTCCGTTCCGCCAGCGCGCATCGGCTTTGCGATGCGCCTCGTCCAATGGACGGCCGGCGCGGGCCGGCGGGCGGGAGCAGTTTGAAGGCGGCCTTTTAGCAAAGGCGCGAGTTTTCCACAAGGCGGGAGATAGTGGCGTCGGGCCGACTCGCGCTTATTTCTTCAGGAACCGCCGCGCCAAGCGGGCAAGCGCCGGGACCAGCCGGGGGCGCAGCAGCCGCTCGTCATAGCCAGCCATGCGCCGGTCGTTCTCGACAAGACAGAGATCGATCAGTTCCGCCGGCGACAGCTCGATGCCCACGGCGCCGGTGCCCTGCATGGCGAAATTCGCGTCTTGCATCTCGCCCGCATTGTCGAGGCCGCGCGCGATGCCGATCCGCTCCCAGATCAGGAAGACCCAGACGGCTGCTTCGGTGGCGCGGAAATGCAGGCGCTTCCACCAGGGCAGGTTGCGGCGATGCCAGGCGACCCAATTGGCGAAAAACAGGATGTGGCGGCCTTCTTCCTGAATCACCGGCTCGAAGGTCTCGACCAGTTCGTTGGGGAAGTAGCCGGAGCGGCGCGCGGTTTCGAACAGGCCGAAGGCGAAAAAACTGTCGATGCACTCGCTATAGCCTGTCACCAGCCAGGCCCACAGGGCGTCTTTCGGCGCGTCATAGGCCAGCTCCGGGGCGAGCGGGATGCCATAAGCCTCGACGAGTTTCGAGAGAACGACCTTGTGGCGCGCCTCTTCGGCGGCGTCCATCTCCAGCGCCTCGCGCAGAAGCGGATCACGAAGGGTGTCCGCGAAAGTCTTGACCCGGATCGACGCCCGCCCTTCCGTCTGGACCGCGATGTCCCAGATCGGCAGCGACGTCACGCGCGCGAGCGCGTCCGGCTCGAGTTTCGGCCAATCGATGACGGCGGGCTTGTAGGGGTTGTGTGTGTCGAGCAGCATGCGCGTGAACAGGCGCAAATGCTCGGGAGAGCCAATCCGGACGGGCCCGGCTTCGCCGCCTCTCCAGTTGCGCATCGCAAAATCGCTGGCTTCGAGAGTGGTGACATTCCCGGTCATATCAACAAATCTCCCTTGACGGATTCCCAAGGCGTCGGAGCGGCCCGGCATCATAGCTCGCCGCCGAGGCCTGGGAAGGGCGGTTTTTGGCCGCCTAGCCCCTCGCCTCCCCGACAATGGCCAGAGCCGCCGCGAAGGCGCCTTCGACATTCAGATCGGTCGTATCCAAAATTGTGGCGTCGTCGGCAGGCATGAGCGGCGCGTCGGCCCGCTCGCTGTCGCGCCTGTCGCGCTTCTTGATATCTTCGAGGATGGCCGGATAATCGACCTTTTCGCCGCGCCCGCGCAGCTCCAGCGACCGGCGCTGGGCGCGGATTTCGGGGCTCGCGGTCACAAAGATTTTAACGTCGGCGTCGGGAGCGATCACCGTTCCGATGTCGCGGCCATCGAGCACGGCGCCCTGCGGCCGCGCGGCGAAAGCGCGCTGCATGTCGATCAGCGCGGCGCGAACTTGCGGGATCGCGGCGACGACCGAGGCCGCCTCGCCCATTTCCCGCCCCCGCAGGCGCTCTTCCTCGAAATCGAGCAAAGCCAGCCCGCGCGCGGCGCTCACCGCGTTCTCGACATCGTCAAGTTTCGAGCCCTGGTCGAGCAACACGCGGGCGGTGGCGCGATAGAGCAGGCCGGTGTCGAGATGGGGCAGGCCGAAATGCGCGGCAAGGCGCCGGGCGATCGTGCCCTTGCCCGAGGCGGCAGGGCCGTCAATGGCGATGATCATGCCGAGAATTCCGCGCCGAGCTGCGCCATCAGCGGCTTGAAGGTCGGGAAAGAGGTCGCGATCATGGTTTCGTCATCGACCGTCACCGGCTTGTCCGACGCCAGCCCCATGACCAGAAAACTCATGGCGAGGCGATGGTCGAGATGGGTCGCGACCAGGCCGCCGCCGGGACAGGTCCCCGCGCCGCCCTCGACGATGAGATCGTCGCCCTCGATATGCGCCACGACGCCATTGGCGACCAGCCCGTCTGCGGTGGCCGCGAGGCGGTCGGATTCCTTGACCCGCAATTCCTGCAACCCATTCATCCGCGTCAAGCCGCGCGCAAAACCCGCGACCACGGCGAGAATGAGATATTCGTCGATCATGGCCGGGGCGCGCGCCGCCGGGACGTCGACCCCCGTCAATTCGCTGTGACGGACGCGAAGATCGGCGACCTCTTCGCCGCCTTCCTCGCGGCGGTCGAGAATGTCGATCCGCGCGCCCATTTCGAGCAAAGTGGTGAGAAGGCCAGTGCGCAAGGGGTTCATCATCACCCCTTCCACGACAATGTCCGACTCCTTGACCAGCAAAGCCGCCGCGATGAGAAAGGCGGCGGAGGACGGGTCGACTGGCACGACGATCGGGCGCGGCTTCAATTCTGGCCGGCCTTCGAGCGTGATCTTGCGGCCATGCTCGCCAAAAGGCTCGGAGGTGAGCGTGGCGCCGAAATAGGTCAGCATTTTCTCGGTATGGTCGCGGCTGGCCTCGGTCTCGATGACCGTCGTGCGGCCCAGCGCATTGAGGCCGGCGAGGAGAACCGCCGATTTGATCTGCGCCGAGGCGACCGGGGTGCGATATTCGATCGGCGCGGGTTCGGATGTTCCCTTGAGCAGAATCGGGCAGCGCCCGCCCTCGGCTTGCTCCAAAACTTGAGCGCCCATCAGAACGAGCGGATCGAGAATGCGGCGCATCGGGCGCTTGCGCAGGGAAGCGTCGCCGTCGAAGCGCGCGGTGATTCCATGGCCGCCGACGACGCCCATCATCAGGCGCGAGCCGGTGCCGGCATTGCCGAAATCCAATGTTTCACGCGGCTCCAGCAGCGAACCGAGGCCCATGCCATGAATGGACCAGCTTCCTTCGCCGAGGCGCTCGATCTTCGCGCCGAGCTGGGCGCAGGCGCGCCCCGTATTCAACACATCCTCGCCTTCGAGCAGGCCGGAGACCCGCGTCTCGCCGACCGAGAGCAGGCCGAGCAGGAAGGCGCGGTGGGAAATGCTCTTGTCGCCGGGCGGGCGGGCTTTTCCGCGCAGCGGGCCGCAAGCTTTGGCGGTGAGGGGTTTGGCGGGCGAAGCGGAATGAGACATGGATCGAAAGGCCTGAGAGCGAAAGCGCCGGGATGAGGCCGCCAGATCAGCGCAGGGCTTTTTCGATCTGCGGCAGGATGGTCTGGTTCAGGGCCTCTTCGGTGATCGGCCCGGTATATTTGAAGGCGATGGTTCCGTCGCCGCGAATGATGAAGGTCTCCGGCACGCCGGTCAGACCCCAGTCGATGCCGACGCGACCGCTGGAATCCACGCCGATGGCGGCATAGGGGTCGCCTTCCGCCTTCAGGAACTTCATGGCGTTGGCCGGATCGTCCTTGTAATTGACGCCGACGAGACGCACGCCCATCGCGGCGAGAGCCTGGTTTTCCGAAAGCTTGCGCAGGTTGGGATGCTCGATCCGGCAGGGCCCGCACCAGGAGGCGAAAATATTCACCACCGTGACGCCGCCCTTGCGCAGATCGGCGTCGGAGAGGCCCGGCTTGCCCGATTCCGCCAGCGCCGGCAGGTTGAAGGCGGGCGCGGGATGGCCGATCAGGACCGACGGCAAGGCCGAAGGGTCATGGCCGATAAACAGCCGCCACGCGAAAAAGCCGGCCATGCTCGCGAAGATCAGCAGCGGCAGCGCCGCCGCCCAACTCCGCCGCGCCGCCGGGGCGTTGTCCTGCGCGCTCATCGGCCCTTCTCCTGCTGCTCGAATCGCGCCAGCTTGCGCTTCAGATCGCGATAATCGAGCGTGATCCGGACGACGAGCGAACCAATGACCACGACAGCGAAGCCATAGGCGAAGAAGATATAGAAGGAATAATCCTTCATTGCGCCGCCTCCGCCGACAGATCCGCATCTTCCGCGCTGGCCGCGAGAATGCTCAGGCGGCGCAGGCGCCGGCGCAGGATTTCGTTGCGCACTTCCATCAGGTGCAGGGTGAAGAACAGCAGGGTGAAACCCAGCGCCATGACGAGCAGCGGCCACATCATCGCCCCCGAGATCGCCGGGCCGCCAAGGCGGAACACGGAAGCAGACTGGTGAAGGGTGTTCCACCAGTCGACCGAGAATTTGATGATCGGGATATTGACCACGCCGACAAGGGTGAGGATCGCGGCGGCGCGCGCGGCCTGAGAGGGCTCCTCAATGGTCCGCCACAGGCCGATCAGGCCCAGATAGATCAGGAACAGCACCAGCTCCGAGGTCAGGCGGGCGTCCCACACCCACCAGGTTCCCCACATCGGCTTGCCCCAGAGCGAGCCGGTGACGAGGCAAAGCAAGGTGAAAGCGGCGCCGAGCGGGGCGGCGGCCTTCTGCGCGGCGTCGGCGAGGGGATGGCGCCAGACCAGCGTGCCGAGCGCGGCAGAGGTCATTACCATATAGCACATCATGCCGAGCCAGGCCGCGGGGACATGGACATACATGATCTTGACGGAAGCGCCCTGCTGGTAATCGTCCGGCGCGACGAAAAAGGTCAAATAGAGGCCCACGGCGAGGGCGAGCGCCGATGCGCCGCCGAGCCAGGGGATAAGCCGGGCGGCCAGCGCGAGAAAATGCGTCGGATTGGCGTATTTGAGCATCGACCTTCAGCCGTCCTCGTCGGGCTTGCGCCGCTTGATTAGGCGGGCTGGCCGTCAAATGCAATTGATAGCGGGCGAAATGACGGCGAAGGGCGAAATTTTGAGGCGGTTTCAGGCCTCGGCCATTCCAAACCGATTTTTTGCGCGCCCCGGCGTCAACTTGGCTCGGAACGAAATCGGCGCGCACCGCCAGATTGACCAATTTATTAGCAAGAACGTTAATTGACGCGAAGGGCGCGCTTGTCCTTTATGCGTGCCGAGTTTCTCTCCGGGCGGGGCGATCAATTCGCCACGCTCGCTCACTTCCAGAGAAAGAGTCAATAATGTCGATCCTTGAAACCTATCGTTCTCATGTCGCCGAGCGCGCCGCTCTTGGAATTCCGCCGCTGCCGCTCTCGGCCAAGCAGACGGAAGGGCTGATCGCCCTGCTGCGCGAGCCGCCGGCCGGGGAAGAAGCGTTTCTGATCGACTTGCTGACCCATCGCGTTCCGGCCGGCGTCGATGACGCCGCCCGCATCAAGGCTGGCTTCCTCGACGCCGTGGCCAAGGGCGAAGAGAAGAACGCGCTCGTTTCCCGCAAGCTCGCCACCGAATTGCTCGCCACCATGCTCGGCGGCTTCAACATCAAGCCGCTGATCGACCTGCTTCCCGATTCGGAAGTCGGCGCCGTCGCCGCCGAGGGCCTGAAAAAGACCCTGCTGATGTTCGATTATTTCCACGATGTGAAGGCGCTCGCCGAAAAGGGCGACGCCAACGCCAAGGCGGTGCTGCAATCCTGGGCCGACGCCGAATGGTTCACCTCGCGCCCCGAGGTCCCGGCCTCGCTCACTGTCGCCGTGTTCAAGGTCAATGGCGAGACCAATACCGACGATCTGTCGCCGGCGCCCGACGCCTCGACCCGTCCCGACATCCCGCTGCACGCCCTCGCCATGCTGAAGAACGCCCGCCCCGGCATCGTCCCCGACGAGCCGGGCGTGCGCGGCCCGATCAAGCAGCTTGAAGCGCTGGTGGCCAAGGGCCTGCCGGTCGCCTATGTCGGCGACGTCGTCGGCACCGGATCGTCGCGCAAGTCGGCCACCAATTCCGTGCTGTGGTTCACCGGCGAGGACATTCCTTTTGTCCCCAATAAGCGCTTTGGCGGCGTCTGCCTCGGCACGAAGATCGCGCCGATCTTCTACAACACCATGGAAGACGCCGGCGCCCTGCCGATCGAGCTCGACGTCTCCAAGATGGAAACCGGCGACGTCGTCGAGCTGCGCCCCTATGAAGGCAAGGCGCTGAAGAATGGCGAAGTCATTTCCGAGTTCACCGTCAAGTCCGACGTGATCTTCGACGAAGTGCGCGCTGGCGGTCGCATTCCGCTGATCATCGGGCGCGGCCTCACGGCCCGCGCGCGCGAAGCCCTGGGCCTCCCGGTCTCCACGCTGTTCCGCCTGCCGGCCGTTCCCGCCGACACCGGCAAGGGCTTCACCCTCGCCCAGAAGATGGTCGGCCGCGCCTGTCATCTGCCCGAGGGCAAGGGCATGCGCCCCGGCACCTATTGCGAACCGAAAATGACCACTGTCGGCTCGCAGGACACCACCGGCCCGATGACCCGCGACGAGCTCAAGGACCTCGCCTGCCTCGGCTTCTCCGCCGATCTGGTGATGCAGTCCTTCTGCCACACGGCGGCCTATCCGAAGCTGGTCGACGTCCAGACCCACCGCGATCTGCCGGGCTTCATCTCCAATCGTGGCGGCGTCTCGCTGCGTCCCGGCGACGGCGTCATCCACTCCTGGCTCAACCGCCTGCTGATGCCCGACACCGTCGGCACCGGCGGCGACAGCCACACCCGCTTCCCGATCGGCATTTCCTTCCCGGCGGGCTCCGGCCTCGTCGCCTTCGCGGCGGCGACCGGCGTCATGCCGCTCGACATGCCGGAATCGGTGCTCGTCCGCTTCAAGGGCGAAATGCAGCCCGGCATCACGCTGCGCGACCTCGTCAACGCCATTCCGCTGGCGGCGATCAAGGCCGGCACGCTGACGGTCGAGAAGAAGGGCAAGAAGAACGTCTTCAACGGCCGCATCCTCGAAATCGAGGGTCTGCCGGATCTGAAGGTGGAACAGGCCTTCGAGCTCTCCGACGCCTCCGCCGAGCGTTCGGCCGCCGCCTGCACGGTGCGCCTGAACAAGGAGCCGATCATCGAATATATGAATTCGAACATCGTGCTCATGAAGTGGATGATCGCCAATGGCTATCAGGACCGTCACTCGCTCGAGCGCCGCATCGCCGCGATGAAGGCCTGGATCGCCAACCCGGTCCTGCTGCAGCCCGACGCCGACGCCGAATATGCAGCCGTGTTCGAAATCGATCTGGCCACGATCAAGGAGCCGATTCTAGCCTGCCCGAACGATCCGGACGACGTCAAGGTTCTGTCCGAAGTCGCCGGCGACAAGATCGACGAGGTCTTCATCGGCTCGTGCATGACCAACATCGGCCATTTCCGCGCCGCCGGGAAGATTCTCTCCGGCAAGTCGGACATCCCGACCCGGCTGTGGATCGCGCCGCCGACCAAGATGGACGCCCATATCCTGACCGAGGAAGGCTATTACGCGACGCTCGGCAAATCAGGCGCCCGCATGGAAATGCCCGGCTGCTCGCTATGCATGGGCAATCAGGCTCAGGTCCGCAAGGGCTCGACCGCCATCTCGACCTCGACCCGCAACTTCCCCAATCGTCTGGGCATCGACACCCGCGTCTATCTCTCCTCCGCGGAACTCGCCTCGGTGGCGGCGCTGCTGGGCAAGATCCCGACCTTCGAAGAATATATGGAGCAGCTCGGCGGGCTGAAGGGCAAGACGGAAGAAGTCTACCGCTACATGAATTTTGATCAGATTCCGGAATTCGTGGAAATCGCTGAAAGCGTGGATGCCTGATTGGAAAGCGATTATGGCCGCGATCCGTCGAATGGGATTGCGGCCATGGATTTCTACTTCAGGTTCATGCTGATACTGCCAACACTACGACGTCGTCATGGCCGGGCTTGTCCCGGCCATCCACGCCGAGCAATATCAAACCATGCATGGCGGATGGATCTACATCGTCACAAATCGGCCGAATGGCACGCTGTACATCGGCGTGACCTCAAACTTGCCTCGTCGGATTCATGAGCACCGAGAAGGCCTCATCGCCGGTTTTTCAAAGCGTTATGGTTTGAAACACCTCGTCTACTACGAACGATATGAAACAATTACTGACGCCATCCAGCGTGAGACGAACATGAAACATTGGCCGCGCGCCTGGAAAGCGCGGCTCATTCTCGATCTCAACCCGGATTGGAACGATCTCTACGAAACTCTGGCATAATTGGCGTCAGACGGAGCGGCGGCCCGGCGTGGATGGCCGGGACAAGCCCGGCCATGACGGTTTTTGGACGGCCCGATTGCGAACCCAGCTGGCCGTTACTCGTTGAAGTCCCCAAGGTCATCAACTGCCCACCGTAACGCTTTTGTAAGCGACACCTGAGTAAAAAGGACGTTCTGGATAGTGTGAAAAAGGCTGGCTGCGGACGGCTGACGACTGCAAGGTTTGATATGGAACTCATTTTGAGCAGTGAGAAGCGGTCGACGGCAAGTGACGAAGTTACGAGCGCGGCAAGTCTGATCGAAGCGGTCCTGCCTCCGCTCTTCTTCGCATCCGGGTTCGCCGCTCTCTGCTATCAAGTCGCCTGGCAGAGGGCGCTGTTCGGCTGGTTCGGCGTCGATCTCGATTCCGTCAGCGTCATTGTCTCCGTCTTCATGCTCGGCCTCGGCGGCGGCGCGCTGCTCGGCGGTTGGCTCGCCGACCGCTTCGCGCAACACCGCATTTTCGTCTTCTCCGCGGTTGAATTGACGATCGGACTGTTTGGTTTCGTCAGCCTCGACGTGATCGACGCCAGCGGACTTCTGTTCGCAAACAAGCCTTTGCCAGTGATGGTCGGCGCGACCTTTCTGGTCCTCATGGCGCCAACCTTTGCCATGGGCTCAACCCTGCCGGTTCTCGTGACCGAATTGACGATGCGAATTGGCAACGTCGGGGATTCCACAGGACGCCTTTACTACATCAACACGCTGGGCGCCGCGGTCGGCGCGCTAACAGCGGTTTATGCGCTCATTCCGCTGTTCGGTCTGGATGGACTGACCTATGCCGCGGCCGCCATCAACGTGACAATCGCCGTCACCGGAATCGTCTGCGTCCGGCGCGGGCTCGCGAAAGGCGGAGTAAACTGATGCCGGCGCAGCTGATTTCCTTTTTGGTTGGCCTGCTGTCACTGAGCGCCGAGACGCTGTGGGTGCGCACTTACGCCTTCGCAAACCAGTCGACGCCGATCGCCATCGCCGTGGTGCTCTCGGTCTATCTGCTCGGCATCGCAAGGGGCGCGTCGGTTGGCGGAGGGTTCTGCCGGACGTCGGCCAACTTGCGCGAGATCGTCGCCAAATGCGTTCTCGCGGCTTCCGCCGTAATCGCCCTCACGCCCGCTTTCATCATAGCGCTGCCGCGTATTCCGCTCCTGCTGCTGCCCCTCATCTTTGCTCCGGCCTTCTTGCTTTCCATCTGTTTTCCAATTTGTCACCATCTCGGAACAAAGCTTGGAACAGGCCATGTCGGCAAATCTCTGTCGCGAGTTTACGCTGCCAACATTCTCGGTAGCGTTATCGGGCCGCTGGTCACCAATTTCGTCGTCCTGGAACGGGTCACGACCCAGATGGCCTTCATCATTCTGGGCGCCCTGGGCATGTGCATCGCCGTCGCCATCGCTCTGGCGGACCGTTTGAATTCGAGCATCAAACAAATGGTCCTCGCCGGGACGGCGTTCGCGTTCGGGCTCACCTTTGTATTTGGGGCCGGACAGGCGAGCACGGGCGCGCAGAACCAACTTATCGCCAAGCTCTCGACGCGGGACGGCGAAATCCGTCATGTCGTCGAAACTCGGCAGGGCATTGTGGTCACCTACAAAGACGATGTTGCGGGAGACGCCGTATTTGGCGGCAACGTCTACGATGGACGCACCAATATCGACCCGCGCATCAATTCAAACGGGCTCAACCGCGTGATCATGCTTCAGGCGATCACCCCAACGCCGCGTCGTGTTCTCATGATCGGCCTGTCAGTCGGAAGCTGGCAATATATTATCGGCGGTTTTCCTGACGTCGAGCGCATGGACGTCGTCGAAATCAATCCCGGCTATATAGACCTCGCCCGGAATTACGGCGCGCAGAACAAGGCGATCCACGATCCGCGCGTCAATCTGATCATCGGCGACGGCCGCAAGTTCTTGCGCCAGAACCCGGATGCGAAATACGATCTCGTCATCATGAACACGACCTGGCACTGGCGCATGTATGTGTCGCTGCTGATGAGCCGCGAATTTCTCTCGCTCATCAAGTCCCATATGACGCCAGAAGCGGTGCTTGCCTTCAATACGACAGAGTCCATCGATGCGCTGAAGACGGCCGCCGCCGTTTTCCCTCACGTCTATCGCTATGACAATTTCGCGGTCGCCGCGGAGACGGATTGGCGCGTCAGGCTTGCGGACAAGGCCGCCAGCGAAAAGCTGCGGCTCATCGCTCCAGCCGGCAAACCCTTGTTCGGCCCGCGCGACGGCGACGTGGTCGCGGACTTTCTGGATAGCTCTCACGTTCAGACGCTGGACGAGGCCGAAATCAAGATCGGCCGCCCCGGCGAGATCATTACCGATCGTAATCTGATCACCGAATATCGCTACGGCCGACGGTAGATGTCCGCTCTGACGTAAGCGGCGCGCTCGTTCAGACATCGTGGAAATGGACGGTTTTTGCTGGCGCAAACTTTGCCGTCGCCCACGAAATGAGCGTCGTTTCGGCTTACCCCTCTCTCGCCCGAAGCGCGGCGGCGGCGGCGAAGGGCGCCCCGGCTATCGTCGCCAGCGAGAGGGCGCAGAGGATCAGGAAGGGCGTGTGGAAGGGCACCGTGCCGCCGCTCGCGGCCGCCGCCGTCGAAACGCCGAAGATCAGCACCGGCGTCGTCAGCGGCAGGATCAGCACCGCCATCAGCAGCCCGCCGCGCCGCATTCCCGCCGTCAGCGCCGCGCCGATCGCGCCCAGCAAGGTGAGCGCGGGCGTTCCCGCCAATAGCGAAGCGGCGACGCCGGCCTGCGCCTCCGGCTCCAGCCCCAGCATCAGGCCCAGCAAGGGCGCCGCGGCGACCAGCGGCAAGGCGGTGAGCGTCCAATGGGCGGCGCATTTGACCAGAACCACCAACTCAAGCGGCGTCGAGGTCATCATGAAAAGATCGAGCGAACCATCGTCGGCGTCGGCTTGAAACAGCCGGTCGAGGCCGAGCAGCGTCGCGAGCAGCGCCGCGATCCACAAGATGGCCGGACCGATCCGCGAGAGCAGGTTCAGGTCAGGTCCGATGGCGAAAGGGGTCAGGCTGACGAGGATCAGGAAGAAGACCACGCCCATGGCGCCGCCGCCGCCGATGGAGCGGGCGATGCGGGCTTCGCGCCGGAACAGAGACAGAAGCGGCGAAGACATCAGCAGGCTCCGGCGGTGGAAGCAACCGCGTCAAGGCGCAATTCCTTGTCTAGGCGCAATTCCTTGGCGTCGAGCAGGCCAAGCGGCGCATGGGTGGCGGCGAGGATCATGCCGCCGCTGGCGCGATGCTCAATCATCGCCTGTGCGAACCGCTCCTGCGAGCCGACATCGAGCGCCGTGGCCGGCTCGTCGAGAATCCAGACCGGACGCGCGGCGACGAAAAGCCGCGCCAGCGCAACGCGGCGCTTCTGGCCGGCGGAAAGATAGCCGACCGGAAAATCGCCGACCCGCGCGAGACCGACCTTTTCAAGCGCCTGCTGCGGCGACAATTTTCCATGCGTGAATTTTCCCGCCGCGCCCAGCATGGACGCCCAGAACTGGAGATTTTCCAACGCGGTCAGCGCGGATTTCAGACCGTCGGCATGGCCAACATAATGCGCCCGTTCCGACAAAGGCGCGTTTCCTCCGGTGAAAACCATCTCGCCGCCACGCAGCGGCAGAAAGCCGGCGAGCGCGCGCAGCAGGGTCGACTTGCCCGCGCCATTGCGTCCGAGCACCAGCAAGGCTTCGCCCGACGCGAGTTCGAACGAAACATCCGTGACGATGGCGCGGCCGCCGCGCTCGATCCGAAGCGACCGCGCGGAGAGATGGAGGCCTTCAGTTTGTTGTAGCAAAACGATAATTCCAGTCTGTTCGGCCCGTCGCGCCGCACGCGTGTCGCGCGTTGAAACTTTTGTTTGTGTAGCCTGCCATGGGGGATTTGTTTATAAGCTCAACATTCGCCTTTCTCCCCAACTTTTTCGGGATCCTCAGCGATGGCCTCTCTCGACAGCTTCAAAAGCCGCAAGACCCTCAAGGTCGGCGCCAAGACCTATCACTACTTCTCGCTGAAGGCTGCGGAGAAGAATGGCCTCGAAGGCGTTTCGAAACTGCCTTATTCGATGAAGGTTCTGCTCGAAAACCTTCTCCGTAACGAAGATGGCCGCACCGTCACCAAGGAAGACATCCTTGGCGTCGCCGAGTGGATCAAGAACAAGGGAGCGGTCGAGAAGGAAATTGCCTTCCGTCCGGCCCGCGTGCTGATGCAGGACTTCACCGGCGTGCCCGCCGTGGTCGATCTCGCGGCCATGCGCGACGGCATCCAGTCGCTTGGCGGCGATCCGGAAAAGATCAATCCGCTCGTCCCCGTCGATCTGGTCATCGACCATTCGGTCATCGTCGACGCCTTCGGCTCCAAGAAGGCGCTGAAGACCAATGTCGATCTCGAATATTCCCGCAACGGCGAACGCTACACCTTCCTGAAATGGGGCCAGGGCGCGCTCGATAATTTCTCCGTCGTGCCCCCCGGCACCGGCATCTGCCATCAGGTGAACCTCGAATATCTCGCCCAGACCGTCTGGACCCGCAAGGAGAAGTTCCAGCCGGCCCGCGGCAAGGCGATCAATGTCGAAGTCGCCTATCCCGACACCGTGGTCGGCACCGATTCCCACACCACCATGGTCAATGGCCTCGCCGTTCTCGGCTGGGGCGTCGGCGGCATCGAGGCGGAAGCCGCCATGCTCGGCCAGCCGCAATCCATGTTGCTGCCGGAAGTGATCGGCTTCAAGCTGAGCGGCAAGATCAAGGAAGGCATCACCGCGACTGACGTCGTGCTGACCATCACGCAGATGCTGCGCAAGAAGGGCGTGGTCGGCAAGTTCGTGGAATTCTTCGGCCCCGGCCTCGATGCTCTGACGCTCGCGGATCGCGCGACCATCGCCAATATGGGTCCGGAATATGGCGCGACCTGCGGCTTCTTCCCGATCGACGCCGAGACCATCAACTATCTCGAAAAGACCGCCCGCAAGCCGGCCCGCGTCGCGCTGGTCGAGAAATACGCCCGCGCCCAGGGCCTGTTCCGCACCCGCGCCGCCGGCGAGCCGGTGTTCACCGACACGATCGAACTCGATCTCGGCACTGTCGTCCCGTCGCTCGCCGGCCCGAAGCGTCCTGAGGGCCGCATCGCGCTGGACGCCGTCGCTGCCGGCTTTACCGCCGCGATGGACACGGAATACAAGAAGCTCTCCGCGCTTGCCGAGCGCTATAAGGTCGAGGGCGAAAGCTTCGACCTCGGCCAGGGCGACGTCGTGATCGCCGCGATCACCTCCTGCACCAACACCTCGAACCCGAGCGTGCTGATTGGCGCGGGCCTGCTGGCGCGCAACGCCGTCGCCGCCGGCCTGACGGTCCAACCCTGGGTCAAGACCTCGCTCGCGCCCGGTTCGCAGGTCGTGGCGGAATATCTCACCAAAGCCGGCCTGCAGAAGTCGCTCGACAAGCTCGGCTTCAATATTGTCGGCTTCGGCTGCACCACCTGCATCGGCAATTCGGGTCCGCTGCCGGAGAAAATCTCCAAATCGATCAACGCCAATCACATTGTCGCGGCGGCGGTTCTCTCGGGCAACCGCAATTTCGAAGGCCGTGTCTCGCCGGACGTGCAGGCGAACTATCTCGCCTCGCCTCCGCTGGTCGTTGCTTATGCGCTGGCCGGTTCGGTGCAGAAGGATCTGACCAAGGAGCCGCTCGGCCACAACAAGAAGGGCGCCGCGATCTTCCTGCGCGACATCTGGCCGACTTCGCAGGAGATCCAGGAATTCATCCGCAAGAACGTGACCAAGTCGCTGTTCAAGGCGAAATATGCCGACGTGTTCAAGGGTGACGTCAACTGGCGCAAGGTCAAGGCGCCCGAGAGCCAGACCTACGCCTGGGACAACAAGTCGACCTATGTCCAGAACCCGCCCTATTTCAAGGGCATCACCATGCAGCCCAAGCCCGTGACCGATATCGAGGGCGCCCGCGTCCTCGCCCTGTTCGGCGACAAGATCACCACCGATCACATCTCCCCGGCAGGCTCGATCAAGGCGGCATCGCCCGCCGGCAAATATTTGCAGGCCAACAAGGTGAAGCCGGAAGACTTCAACCAGTACGGCACGCGGCGCGGCAACCATGAAGTGATGATGCGCGGCACCTTCGCCAATATTCGCATCAAGAACTTCATCCTGGCCGATGAGAGCGGCAATGTGCCGGAAGGCGGCAACACCAAATATTTCCCCGGCGGCGACGTTCTGTCGATCTATGACGCCGCGATGAAATATGAGAAGGCCAAGGTTCCGCTGGTCGTCTTCGCCGGCATCGAATATGGCAACGGTTCTTCACGCGATTGGGCGGCAAAGGGAACGAACCTTCTTGGCGTGCGCGCGGTCATCGCCCAGAGCTTCGAGCGCATCCACCGTTCCAATCTGGTCGGCATGGGCATCCTGCCCCTGACCTTCGAGGAAGGAACGAGCTGGAAGACCCTTGGCCTCAAGGGCGACGAGCTGGTCAGCATCAAGGGCCTGACCGACCTCTCCCCGCGCCAGAAGCTGGAAGCCGAGATCACTTTCGCCGACGGCTCGGTGAAGAAGGTTCCGCTCAACTCGCGCATTCAGACAGCGGACGAGGTCGAATATTACAAGAACGGCGGCATCTTGCACTATGTGCTGCGCCAGCTCGCCGTGGCGTAAGGGTTTTACCCTTCAAATGAAAATGCCGCCGGATTTTGGTCCGGCGGCTTTTTCTTTGCCCGGTTTTTGCCCTTGGCGTCATTGCGAGCGGCGCCGCGCCCCTTCTCCCCTTGCGGGAGAAGGTGGATCGGCCGAAGGCCGAGACGGATGAGGGGGCGCGCCCGTGACAATCCTGAAAGACCGGGTTGCGCGGCGACGCCCCCCTCATCCGGCGCTTCGCGCCACCTTCTCCCCGCCATAGGGCGTTCGGAAGAACGCCCGTCTGAAGACTGGCTATGGGGAGAAGGGATCAAGCCGCGTCATTCAGCGGGGATCAAAAATGCTCCGTGTCCGCCTCGGGCTTTATCTCATGCTTCAGAATGAGCGGCGTCTGGGCCAGGGCGAAGATCACCGTCAGCGGCATGATGCCAAAGCTCTTGAAACCAGCCCAGAAATCCCAGCTTTGCGTCAGCCGCACGATTTCATTCAGCCCAGCCAACACGAAGAAGAACAGGCCCCAGCGCAGGGTCAGCTTGCGCCAGCCTTCCTCGTCGAGATGCATCACGCTGTCGAGCGCGACCGGCAGCAACAGCTTGCCGACGGCCAGACCGCCCAGCAGCGCGGCGCCGAACAGGCAATTCACGATGGTCGGCTTGAGCTGGATAAAGGTCCGGTCCTGAAACACGAGGGTCAGCGAGCCGAAGAACAGCACCGCGACGGCCGTGACGACCGGCATGATCGGCAGATGTTTGGTCAACACCCATGAAGCAATCAGCGCCACGACGACAGCGACCATCAGCACGGCGGTCGAGGTCAGGATGGCGATTTTCTCGGGCGGCAGCCCCTCGGGCAGAAATGGCCCGACCAGCCCATGAAACAGGGCCGGCCGCGAGCTGGCGAGGAAGAACAGGACCAGAGGCCCCATTTCCAGCACCAGTTTCAGCAGCGGATTGACTTTTTTGCGCGCGACTTCGGCGGACATTGAGAACCTCGGGAGTATTAGTCTTCGAAGCCGGCGATGGCGCGGGCGAATTCGCGGGCGGTGAAGGGTTCGAGATCGTCAGCCTGTTCACCGACGCCGATGAAATGGACCGGCAACTGAAATTTGTCGGCGATAGCGACAAGGATGCCGCCGCGCGCGGTGCCGTCGAGCTTGGTCATGACGAGGCCGGTGACGCCCGCGACCTTGCCGAAAATCTCGACCTGGCTCAGGGCGTTTTGGCCGACGGTGGCGTCGAGCACCAGCAGCACCGCATGCGGCGCCTCGGCGTCGACCTTCTTCATCACACGGATGATTTTTTCCAGTTCAGCCATCAGTTCGGTGCGGTTCTGCAGGCGGCCCGCCGTGTCCATCAGGAGGACGTCGACATTCTGCGCCTTCGCGGCCTCGATGGCGTCGAAGGCGAGGCCCGCCGCATCGGCGCCCGTTTCGCGCGCGATGACCGGCACATTCATCCGCCCGCCCCAGATGCGCAGCTGTTCAATCGCCGCCGCGCGAAAAGTGTCGCCGGCGGCGAGCATCAGCGTCTTGCCTTCGGCGGAAAATTTCGCGCAGAGCTTGCCGATGGTCGTGGTCTTGCCTGAGCCGTTGACGCCGACGACGAGAATGACGAAGGGCTTTTTGCTCGAGTCGATTTCCAGCGGCCTGGCCACGGGGGCGAGCACACGCTCGACCTCGTCCGCGAGAATGGTGCGAACTTCTTCCGGCGCGATCTGCTTGTCATAGCGGCCCTTGCCGACCAGCGCCGCGATGCGTGTCGCGGCGGCGACGCCGAGATCGGAGCGGACCAGCACGTCCTCCAGATCCTCCAGCATGTCGGCGGAGAGCTTTTTCTTGGTGAAAATATCCGCGACGCCCTGGGCGATGGACGAGGACGACCGCGCCAGACCCTGACGCAACCGCGTCCACCAGCTCTCCTTCGGCGCAGCTTCCGCGACGACAGGCGCTAGAACGGGCTCGGGAGGCGGAGGCGGGGGTGCAACCGGCTCGGGAACGATCTCAATGGCCGGGGCCGGCGGCTCCCAACTGGTTTCTGGCCCAATCGGCGCAGGGGCGATTTCGACGGCCGGGGCGGGCGGCTCTGGCGCGGGTTCGGGCGCGGGCTCCGGAGCGATATTCTCTTGAGGCGCCGGGGCCGGGGCCTTGGCTTCCTCGACAACCTCCGGCTTTTCCTCCCAGAAGGATTCGTCGGCGTGCCGCATCTTGAACAGGCGTCCGATGAAGCCGGCCTTGTCTTTCGAATCTGCGCTCATGCGCTCCAAGCTCGCTTTCGTCCGGGCAGGTCGCCCTTCTCAAACTCACGGGTTTTTGCAATAAGCGCGCATGACGCCCGCCACCAAAAACCTTGTCGCCCTCTCGATAGCCTTTCCCGCATGACGCCGGAAGAGATTTGTGAGCGGCTGCTCTATCGCGACGGCCTTCTGCTGGTGCTGGACAAGCCCGCGGGCATTCCGGTCCATCGCGGTCCCAAGGGCGGCGAGAATTTCGAGGACTCCTTCACCCATCTGAGGTTCGGCCTGCCGCGCAGCCCGTCGCTGGCGCATCGGCTCGACAAGGACACTTCCGGCTGCCTGGTACTGGGGCGCCATCGCAAGGCGCTGGAAAAGCTGATGCTTCTGTTCAAGCAGGGCAAGATCGGCAAGACCTATTGGGCCGTGGTGTGCGGCGGGCCGGAGAAGGACGAAGGCCTGATCGACCTGCCGCTCGGCCGCCTCGACGCGACGCGCGGCTGGTGGATGAAAGTCGATCCCGACGGCCTGCCCTCTCAGACGCGCTGGCGCGTACTTGGCCGGGGGCGCGACGCCTCTGGCGCGCCGCTCACCTGGCTGGCGCTGTCGCCGCTGACCGGGCGCACCCATCAATTGCGCGTCCATTGCGCGGCGCGGGACTTCCCGATTTTCGGCGATCCGATCTATGGCGCGGGCGGCGCGCCCGACGCCATTCTGCATCTCCATGCGCGCGCCATCCGAATCCCGATATCCAACAACAAGCCCGCCATCGAGGTCGAGGCCTGCGCGCCGGACCATATGAAGGAGCGCCTCGCCGCCTGCGGCTGGACGCAAGCTCTCGACGACGCCGTTCTCGCCGAACGCCGGATGCGCGACGAAGAGCGCGAAACAGCCCGGCTTGAGGCCAAAGTCGGAGAGATTTGAGCGCCACGGCGCCCGATGGCGCATTGCCCTGAGCGCCTGCTTGCTGTAGGGAAGCGCGCTTAACGCGTGGAGAGCAGCATGGGTTACAAGGTCGCTGTCGTCGGCGCCACTGGCAATGTGGGCCGCGAAATGCTGGATATTTTGGCCGAACGCCAGTTCCCGGCGGACGAGGTCGTGGCGCTTGCATCGTCGCGGTCGATCGGCACTGAAGTTTCCTATGGCGACAAGATACTCAAGTGCAAACATCTCGACACGTTTGATTTCTCCGATTGCGATATCGCCTTGATGTCGGCCGGCGGCGCCATTTCCAAGGAATGGTCGCCGCGCATCGGCGCGCAGAATTGCGTCGTGATCGATAATTCCTCGGCTTGGCGCTATGATTCCGACGTGCCGCTGGTGGTGCCGGAAGTCAATGCCGACGCCCTGAAGGATTTCGGCCGCAAGAACATCATCGCCAACCCGAACTGCTCGACCGCGCAGCTTGTGGTGGCGCTGAAGCCCCTGCACGATCATTTCGGCATCAAGCGGGTGGTGGTTTCGACCTATCAATCCGTTTCCGGCGCCGGCAAGGACGCGATGGACGAGCTTTTCGCCCAGACGCGCGCCGTCTTCGTCTCCGATCAGGTCGAGAACAAGAAATTCCCCAAGCGCATCGCCTTCAATCTCATTCCGCAGATCGACGTCTTCATGGAAGACGGCTTCACCAAGGAAGAGTGGAAGATGATGGCCGAGACCAAGAAGATTCTCGACCCCAAGATCAAGCTGACCGCAACCTGCGTGCGCGTGCCGGTCTTCATCTCGCATTCCGAAAGCATCAATATCGAATGCGAGAAGCCGATCACGGCTGACGCCGCGCGGAAGATCCTGCGCGAGGCGCCGGGCATTCTGGTGATCGACAAGCGCGAACCCGGCGGCTACATCACCCCGCATGAAGCGGCGGGCGAAGACGCCACCTATATTTCGCGCATTCGCGAGGACGCCACCGTCGAGAACGGCCTCGCCTTTTGGTGCGTGTCGGACAATCTGCGCAAGGGCGCTGCGCTGAACGCGATCCAGATCGCGGAAGCGCTGATCAATCGCAAGCTGCTGCGGCCCAAACAGAAAGCCGCCTGAGCAAGACCGCTAGAAACATGAAACGCCGGGGCAAACCCGGCGTTTTGCTTTTGTCGCCAGCGCGCCTAAAATCGCGGCGTCTTGCCAAGCGCTTCGTGATGCGCGTCGGCAGCGACCTGATGAAACGTGCCGGCGCTTTCGTCCAGCGCCATCAGCTCTCCCCCGCTCACGCCGAAATAGGCGCCGTGCAAGGTCAGCCAGCCGCGCTGCTCCAAAGTGGCGATATAGGGAAAGCTGCGCAGGTTGGCGATGCTCTGCTTGATCGATTCCCAGGCCAAGCGCTCCGACCATTGTTGCAGCGGCTCGCTCGGCTTCCCGAGTTTTTCCGCAGCGGGGGCGAGCAGCTTGATCCAGCCGCCGATGAAATCACCCGGCGCGAGCGGGCGCATGTAGGGATCACTCTGTAATTCGGCGAAAGCCTTCACGCCGCCGCATTGGGCATGGCCCATTACGACAATGTGCTTGACCTTGAGACCCATGACGGCGAATTCGATCGCGGCCGACGTGCCGTGATAATCGTCATTCGGCTGATAGGGCGGCACAAGATTGGCGACATTGCGGAGCACGAACATTTCGCCCGGCCCGGCGTCGAAGATCAGTTCGGGCGAAACGCGGGAATCGCAGCAGCCGATCAACAGGATTTCTGGGCTCTGCCCGCGCTCGGCCAGATCCACGAAACGCTCGCGCTCGCGCGGAAAGCGCCCGTTCAGAAAATTCTCATAGCCTTCAGACAGCCGCTTCGGAAAATTCGCTTCGCCCATTCGATCCTCATTTCGGCGCCGCAGCGCAAACGGTCGAGTTTTGCCGCATCACGACACGGAGAGCAATCCTTGCTTTTCCCACACGCCGAAAAAGAAAGCGCGGCGAGCGCCACTTATCCATTTTTTTAGAATGGTTCAAAATTATGCCAATTTCCTGGAGGGCGCGCGATCTCCTTGTTAGGCTTTGTGAAATTGACATCCAACGCTCGCCAATGGCGCCATTGAGACTTGCCGATTTAATGGGGCCGGCCTCGCTTCGCCCTTGACGTGCGACGACGTTCTTTTTTCCCGTGCGCTTGCCGACCGCCAATCCAGGCTCGACGCCATTAATCGTCAGCCTGCCCGGCCGCTGCTCGTCGCAACGCCGCCCACGACCGTGTCGGACGCATCCCAAGCAGAGGAGGCCAAAAATGTGCGACATGGAAAGCGAAAGGCGGAAAATCGACGCGATCATTTTAGAAACGATCGAGCCGGTCCTGTTTTCCGGGCAATGGAATCAGGCCATGCTCACGGAATTCGCCGTCGCGAGCCTGTCCGATCTTTACGCCGGCTGCTATTCAGCAGCCAGTCTTCGTGCGCGCTGCGAGAGCCTCGTCGCCCTGGCTTTCCAGACGCGAAAAGGCCGCGAATCCGCATAGAGCGGCGTGGCGGTGGAACTCTGGACAATGGAACTCTTGGCAACGGAACCCGCGAAGGCCGGCCTCCCGACGGAGCGCCACGGCGCGTCGGATCAAGGCGCCGCTTCGCCAGGGCCGAACGTCCCGATCGCGCGCATAAAGGTCGTTATGCTGGCCGTGCGGAGCGGAACCATGGGCTTGCCCTGGCTCTCGCAGAGCTTCTTGACGAAGTCCATGGCGCCGTGGCTGACGCAATCGACGGGGAAAAACACCTCGTCGGCCTGGCGGACCAGTTCGCCGAGGCGCGCCTGAGACTGTTCGACGCCGCCGTCATGATGCAGCAGGCGCCCGTTGCGGCGCATGACGAGATGGCGCAACTGGCAGATGGTCTGCGGCCTGCCGCCGACATAAAGCAAGCAGCGTCCGCAGAGGTCGGCGGCGAGCGCCTCGCCATCCTCCGCTGGGTTTTCCGGGCAAACCGCATACCCGGACGGCATTTCTTGCAGCCCCTGTTTTCGTTGCCGCTCCCTCGCCGCTTGCCCCGCCTCTTTCTGCGCCTCTTTCTGCGCCTCTTGCCGCGCCCGCATCTGTTCGAGACGAAGTTCGGCGCTTGCCAACCGACGCCGCAACCCCGCGTTTTCGCTTCGTACGACGGAAAGCTCGTCGACTCGCAACGCGAGTTCGCTCGCCAGACCGTCCCGCGCCAGGGTCTCGCGCAATTGCTGACATTCCACGGCCAGCTCTTCCAGCGCGCGCAACTTCGCCCTTAACGCCGCGCGCTCCGCCTCCAACGCGCTCAAGCGCTGGTCGCGCTCGGCAATCCGCTCGCCAAGGCGGCGCGCGATCTCGCCTTTTTCCCGCTGCGCCTCGGCGATCGTCCTGGCGTCGCCGCGATTGGACGCGCCGCACATATGCGACATCATGTGGATATCGCCATAGACGCGCGCTTCGACGCTCATCGGCAGGCCGGGATGGCCGACAAGCGCCCAATAGGCTCCCGGCGCAAGGCCGGCTTCAACCGCGCCCTCCCAATACTGAAGGAAGGCGGCCTCGTCCTCCAGTCCGCGGCTTTTTCGCAGAGCGCCCTCGAATTTGGCATTGAGATGTTTGGTGACGGCGCGCGACGCCGCATTGTCGGTATTCATCTGCGATGTGATCATGCCGTGGATGTCGTAATCCGTCAGCTGGTAGGGGTCGTCGCAAAATCGGCATTTCTTGGCGATCCGCCGCAGTTCGGACAGCGTCAGGCAAGTGCCGATGATGGAGCAAAGCGATGCGCCACGGACCTCCCAGATATTCAGACGCCGTGGATCGTGGGGGCGGCGAGCGACGACGGGATCGCTCGGCGGAGGCCGCAGCAAGGTCGTCAGCGACGGATTAAGCACGCTGGCCGCCGCCATCTGCAGGCCGACGGGAATGCCGAAATCCCTTTTCATCGCCATCAAAATCCCCCCGGGCGTCACAACGAAGGTGGAGCCGATATCGCCGAGCCAAGAGCGGACGCGCCGAGCGTGGGATTTATCGCTTGCGCCAGCGTACCGGCGCAACAGAATCGGCTTTTTGTAGAATCATTCTAAATTTCTCGGCGCCGCCGGTCTGCGTCGCGGCCGCCTGCGCGGTTAACCCTGTGGACGAGGAAGCTGCAAAATGACAATGGCGTGAAGGCCCCCAAATCATTATGGTGCCGCGCGAAAACTTGCCGAAATGGAGCAGCCATGACCAGCCTTCGTCCCCGCCGCAGCGTCCTTTACATGCCCGGCTCAAACGCTCGCGCGCTGGAAAAGGCCAAGACGATCGCAGCCGACGCCCTGATTCTCGACCTCGAAGACGCTGTCGCGCCCGACGCCAAGGAACTCGCGCGCAACCAGGTCGCCGCCGCCGTCAAGGCCGGGGGGTTCGGGCGCCGCGAAGTTGTCATCCGCGTCAATGGCGCCATGACGCCCTGGGGCGAGGACGACCTCATCGCCGCCGCCAAGGCTGGACCCGACGCCATTCTCATCCCGAAGGTTTCCTCGCCGGGAGACATCATGGTCACCGCCAAGGCCCTGCGCGACGCCGGCGCCCCGGACCATACCCGGATCTGGGCGATGATGGAGACGCCGACCGCCATCCTCAACGCCGATTCGATCGTGCGCACCGCGCTCGATCCGCATTCGCGACTCGCGGTTCTGGTCATGGGCACCAATGACATCGCCAAGGAGACCCGCGCACGGCTAACCCCCGGACGCCCGTCCATGCTGGCCTATCTGTCGATCTGCGTCGCCGCCGCCCGGGCGCATGACGTCGAGATCGTCGATGGCGTCTATAATGACTTCTCCAACGAGGCCGGCTTCCGCGCGGAATGCGAACAGGGCCGCGACTTCGGAATGGACGGCAAGACCCTCATCCACCCCAATCAGGTGGCGATCTGCAATGAGGTCTTCGCGCCGTCGGAGGCCGAAGTCGCCTTCGCCCGCAAGATCATCGGCGTGTTCGACCTGCCCGAGAACGCCTCCAAGGGCGCGCTGCAAATCGACGGCAAGATGGTCGAGCGGCTCCACGCCGACATGGCGCGCCGCACGGTCGCCATCGCCGACGCGATCGCCGCCAGCGTCTGACCGGGCGCCCCCGGCCAATTGCGGGTTTCCTCGGCGCGCGCGCCGGATATAATGGCGCGAAAAACAGAGGGGCGTGGGATGAGCGACCAAAACGGCGGCAAGACCGAAGCAGGCGATGCCGAATCCACACCCCGGACCAGTCCTGACGCCCTGTCAGGCTCCGCTTCCGAGGAAAACCGCGCCCATCCAGTGATCGAAGGCGCAGCTTTCGACGTCACGCCCGCGCATGAGACCGCCTCGGCCGAATCCAGGGATTCGGCTGCCTCCCCCGAGGGCGGAGCCGCTTCCGACCATGATCGCAATGCCGATTCCCCGGCCGAACCAAAAAAAGAAGCCAGCCAACCGGCGACCGACGACTCGCCAAGCAGGGGCGGCGCGCTGCGCCCGGTCGCGATTCTGATTGGCGCTGTCGCGCTGGGCGGCGGCGCGTATTATCTTTGGGACGCCTATGTCGCGACGCCCCCGGCGACGCCCGCGCGGATCGCGCTGACGCCGGCTCCCGCGCCAGTGGAGCCGACGCCGCCCGTCGCGGCGCCCGAGCCGCCGCGCGAAGCGGCGACGAAGATGCCGGAGGCTTCCCCCGCGCCGATCGCAGACGCCCCGAAACAGGCGCAAGCCAATCCGGTCGAAAGCAAACCGGCCGAACCCGCGCCGGTCGCCACTCAGGACGCCAAGACAATCACCGAAATGGCCGCCAAGCTTGCGGCGGCGCAGGCGGCGGTCGAACGCCTCACGCAGCGGCTCCAGACGGTCGAAGGCCAATTGGCCGCGCCGAAAGACAGCGCGCGCGCCTCGCTCGCGACACGCGAGGCAGGCCCCGGCAACGCTGGCGACGCGGCGGCGCGGCTGGTCGTGGCGCAAAGCCTGTTGACAGCCCTTCGCCAAGGCGACGATTACTCGGCGCAGCTCGCGGCCTTGCAGAATTTCGGCGGCGATTCCACTCGGCTGGCGCGTCTACGCGCGGGCCTTTCGGCCCCGACTGTCAACCGTTTAGCGACGGATTTTACGGCCCTTGCGCCCAAAATCGCCGCCGCCGCCGCGCCGCCCAAGCCAGCGGAGGACTCCGCCCCGCCGCAAGGCGCGCGCGAGTCCATCCTGGCCTATGTCCAGACTCAGGCCCGCAAGCTCATACGGATCCGCCCCGCCGGGGCGCCCGACAAGGACGCGACCGCCCTTCAAATCGAAAAGATCGAGAAGGAATTGCGCGTCGGCGATCTGGCCGCGGCGCTCGCCGACCGCCAGCAATTGCCGGCTCCCGCGCTCGCCGTCTCAGCCGATTGGGCGAAGCTCGTCCAGACCAGGCTCGACGCGGAGACGGCCGCACGGGCGGAACTCACCGACGCCTTGCAGAATTTGACCAAGACCAAAAGCTGAAGCTTCCTGTCCGGCGAGGCGGCAAGTCCGCCGCGCCGCCGCCATTCCCCCATTCGAGTAAAGCCGATGTTCCGCATTCTGGTTTTTCTGTTCGTGATCGGCGTCGTCGCGCTGGGGCTGGGCATTCTCATCGAGCAGCCCGGGTCGCTGTCGCTGACCTGGTTCGGCTATCATGTCGACACCTCGCCTCTCGTCGGGCTTGGCGTCGTCTCGCTTGGCGCGATCCTGCTCTGGAGTCTGATCCGCTTTGTCCTTAATCTGCCGAGCCTTGTCTCCCTCACCGCACGCGCCCGCAAGCGCGCCCGGGGCCACGAAGCCCTGGCGCGCGGCATTGTCGCCGCGGGCGTCGGCGACGCCCGCAAGGCCCGCAAGGCGAGCCTGGATGCGAAAAGGCTCCTACCGCATGAGCCGCTGACCCTGCTGCTGGAAGCGCAGGCGGCGCAGCTCGGCGGCGACCGCGCGGGGGCAGAGCGCGCCTTTCAGGCCATGACCGAGCGGCCCGAAACCAAATTGCTCGGCCTGCGCGGCCTCCATGCCGAATCGCTGCGGCAGGGAGATCACGACCGCGCGCATCAGCTCGCGCTTGAGGCGCAGAATATCGCGCCGCTGGGCTGGTCGGGCCAGGCCTTGCTCGACCGTTACACGGCCCAGAACGACTGGGAGGCGGCGCGGATTTGCGTCTCCCAGAACCTTCGGGCGAAAATCATCGAACCCGATGCGGCCAATCGCCAGAAAGCCGTTCTCGACACCGCCCAGGCGATGGAATGCGAGATGATGGAGCCGGATCGGGCCATCAAATTGCTGCGCGCCGCGGTGAAAAAAGCGCCGGATCTCGTCCCCGCAACCGCCTTGCTGGCGCGTCTGCTATCGCGTCGCGGCGATTTCCGCGCGGCGTCCAAACTGATCGAGGCCGCTTACGCCAAGGCCCCGCATCCCGATCTCGCCCGGGCCTATGTCGATATGCGGCAGGGCGATTCCTCGACCGACCGGCTGGCCCGGGCCAGAGCCCTGGCCAAATTCGCGCCCAATGATCCGGAAAGCGCGATGATGATCGCGTCGGCCGCCCTGGGCGCGCGCGATTTCGCCCGGGCGCGCGAGGCGATGGCGCCGCTGGTCGCCAGCGGCGAGCGCCCGACCGCCCGCATGTGCCTGATCATGGCCGAATTGGAAGAGCGCGAACACAATGCGCAGGGCCTCGTGCGGGAATGGCTTTCGCGCGGCTCGCGCGCGCCGCGCGACGCGGTCTGGGTCGCCGACGGCCATTGGTCGAAACAATGGGCGCCCGTTTCCCCGCTCACCGGCAAACTCGACGCTTATCGCTGGATGCAGCCCAAGGAGGCTCTGCCCGGCCCCGTCGAAGAGCCCCCGCCCGCCTATGAGCCGCCCGCGCTCGAAGTCGAACCCGCCCCCGCGCCGCAGGTCCTGCCCCCGGCTGAATCGCCGCCCGCGACAGTCGTCGAGCAGCAACCGAGCGAAAAAACGATCGAGGACGCCGCACCAGAACCAGCTGAGGAGCCCGCCAAGACGCCCGCGCGCAAAAGTTTCTCGGCGCAGCCGGTGATCTTCCCGCTGCCGACGCCGCCCGACGACCCCGGCCCCAAAAAGCAGGAGGCCGAAACCCGGCTCTTTTGAACGCATCTTGGCAAGAGGCTTGACTCGAAAAACGTGCTAACGCTCGACAAGGCGCTGAAAATTCTGTATAGGCCCGCCTCTGCGCCAATTTTGACCGATTGGCGCGGCCAACAGCGCGGTCGATCTCCCCCAGGGCGGCGACAGCGCCAATTGAAAACAGCGTTCCGAAACGCTCGCCGCGAGGCGAAACGGAGTCCAAATGGCTAATATCATTGAACAGCTCGAAGCCGAGCAGCTCGCCAAGCTTTCCGCCGAAAAGACCATTCCCGAATTTGGTCCCGGCGACACGGTGATTGTCAACGTCAAGGTGAAGGAAGGCGAGCGCAGCCGCGTTCAGGCTTATGAAGGCGTCGTGATCGCCCGAAACGGCGGCGGCCTCAACGAGAGCTTCACCGTCCGCAAGATTTCCTATGGCGAAGGCGTCGAGCGCGTCTTCCCCCTCTATGGCCCGCTGATCGATTCGATCAAGGTCGTGCGTCGCGGCAAGGTCCGCCGCGCCAAGCTCTATTATCTCCGCGACCGTCGCGGCAAGTCGGCCCGCATTGCGGAGCGCACCGACCTCAAGGCGAAGGCCAAGGCCAAGGCCGGCAAAGCCGAGTGATCTCCGATCGGGGTCAGCTCTGACTTTTCGTGAAGGCTGGCCGCTGCGCCGGCCTTTTCGTATTTGAAGCATTTTCGCGGCTTAGGCCATGCTTCGGGCCTTGCCGGTGACGCGAAAAACTCTATGTCGTCCATGACGAACGGGCTTTCGGCGTAGAGCCGAGGCGCCGTCAGGACGAAAGACCGTGACAGGGATGAAGGACATGGTTGAGACCACGGGCAAGCCGCGCACCCTCTATGACAAGATCTGGGACGACCACGTCGTCGACATCCAGCCCGACGGCACCGCCCTGATCTATATCGACCGCCATCTGATCCATGAAGTGACCAGCCCGCAGGCCTTCGAGGGCTTGCGCCTGGCCAAGCGCACCGTGCATGCGCCGGAGAAGACGCTGGCCGTCGTCGATCACAACGTCCCGACCACCGATCGCTCCAAGCCGATCGAAGACCCCGAGAGCCGGGCGCAGGTCGAGCAACTGGCCATTAACGCCCGCGATTTCGGCGTCGAATATTTCAATGAACATGACCATCGCCAGGGCGTGGTGCATATCATCGGCCCCGAGCAGGGCTTCACGCTGCCCGGCGCAACCATCGTCTGCGGCGACAGCCATACCTCGACACACGGCGCCTTCGGCGCTTTGGCCCATGGCATCGGCACGTCGGAAGTCGAGCATGTGCTCGCGACCCAGACGCTGATCCAGTCCAAGGCCAAGAACATGCTGGTCAAGGTCAATGGCAAGCTGGGCGAGGGCGTCACCGCCAAGGACATTGTGCTGGCGATCATCGGCAAGATCGGCACCGCCGGCGGCACCGGCTATGTCATCGAATATGCCGGCGAAGCCATCGAAGCCCTTTCGATCGAAGGCCGCATGACCGTCTGCAACATGTCGATCGAGGCGGGCGCCCGCGCCGGACTGATCGCGCCCGACGAAAAGACTTTTGCTTACATCAAGGATCGACCCAAGGCGCCGAAGGGCGAGGCATTCGAGCAGGCGGTTCACTATTGGAAGCAGCTCAAGAGCGACCCCGGCGCCCATTTTGACGCTGTGGTCGAACTCGACGCCGGCGCTTTGCCGCCGGTCATGACCTGGGGCACCAGCCCGGAAGACGTCATGACGATTGATGGCGTCGTCCCCACGGTCGAGTCCGCGAAGACCGAGGCCCAGCGCGCAAAAATCCAGCGCGCGCTCGACTATATGGGCCTCAAGGGCGGCGAGAAACCCTCCGACATCAAGATCGACCGCGTCTTCATCGGCTCCTGCACCAATGGCCGCATCGAAGACTTGCGCGCCGCCGCCAAGATCGCTGAGGGCCGCAAGGTCGCGTCGCATGTCAACGCCATGGTCGTGCCGGGCTCAGGCCTCGTCAAGGAGCAGGCCGAGGCCGAGGGACTCGACAAGATCTTCCTCGCCGCCGGATTTGAATGGCGCGAGCCGGGCTGCTCGATGTGCCTGGCCATGAACCCGGACCGTCTGGCGCCGGGCGAGCGTTGCGCCTCGACCTCGAACCGCAATTTCGAAGGCCGCCAGGGTTTTAAAGGCCGCACCCACCTCGTCTCGCCCGCCATGGCGGCGGCTGCGGCGGTGACCGGCCATTTCGTGGACGTTCGCACGCTGAAGTGAGCCGGGAACAGCACTGATGGACGCAAATGACCTTCGCGCCCTTCAGGCGCCGCTGAAGGAAAAATACAAGGCGGAGGCCAAGGCCGCCTTCGTCACCTTGAAGGCGCGCGGCGATCTCTCTGGCGAAGGCCTCGCGTGCAAGGTTTCGACCTCGCGCGCCCTGATCGAGGCCGGCCTTCACCCGGCGACGGGCGGAACGGGCCTGCAGGCCTGTTCCGGCGACATGCTGCTGGAGGCGCTGGTCGCCTGTTCCGGCGTGACCCTCAAGGCGGTGGCCACGGCGCTGGATTTCCAGCTCCGGGGCGGCGCCGTGCGCGCGGAAGGCGATCTCGACTTTCGCGGCACGCTGGGAATCGCCAAGGACGCCCCGGTTGGATTCACCGACATCCGGCTGTTCTTCGAACTCGACACCGACGAGCCGCAGGAGCGGATCGACGCCCTGACCAAACTGACCGAACGCTATTGCGTGGTGTTCCAGACCCTGGCCCATCCGCCGAAACTGGTCCTGACCGTCGCGCGGGGAGCCGAGGCCTGATGGGCAGCGTCCGACCGCCGGCGCAGGAATGGGCCTTGCGCGCCGCGCCCTCGCTTGAGGATTTCGAGACGATGGCCGATACGGCCTTCCGCCGGCTGCCGCAACGATTCCAGCGCGCCTGCGAGGGTCTTGTTATCCGCGTCGAGGATTTTCCCGACGACGAGGTGCTCGAGGAATTCGAGGCGTCGTCGGAATTCGAGCTGCTCGGCCTGTTTCGCGGCCGGGGCCTCGCTCAGGCCGAAACCAGCCAGACCGGCCAATTCCCGAACATGATCCACCTCTTCCGGCGGCCCATTCTCGATGTCTGGGCCGAGGGCGAGGACACGTTGGGCGATCTGATCCGGCATGTGCTGGTGCATGAAATCGGCCATCACTTCGGCCTGTCCGACGCTGACATGGACCGAATCGAGCGGGAAGCAGACTGAATTGCTCGCTCATCCGCCTTTTGCTACACGATCCTTAAAGCGCCGGTGCGGCGCCAAATTCAGGCTTGAGACATGGAAAAATTCACGAAATTGACCGGCGTCGCCGCGCCCCTGCCGATCACCAATATCGACACGGACATGATCATTCCGAAGCAATATCTGAAGACCATCGCCCGCACGGGCCTTGGCAAGGGTTTGTTCTCGGAAATGCGCTATCGCGACGACGGCTCTGAAAATCCGGATTTCGTGCTGAACAAGCCGGCCTATCGCAAGGCGGAGATTCTGGTCGCCGAAGATAATTTCGGCTGTGGCTCCTCACGCGAGCACGCGCCCTGGGCTTTGCTCGACTTCGGCATTCGCGCGGTCATTTCGACCAGCTTCGCCGATATTTTCTATAACAACTGCTTCAAGAACGGCATTCTGCCGATCAAGGTGTCGAAGGAAAATCTGGCCAAGCTGATGGATGACGCCAGCCGCGGCGCCAACGCCACGCTGACGGTCGATCTCGAAGCGCAGGAAATCCGCGGCCCCGACGGCGGCGTGGTGAAATTCGACATTGACCCGCACCGCCGGCATTGCCTGCTCGAAGGCCTCGACGATATCGGCCTCACTTTGGTCAAGGCGCCTAAAATCGCGGATTTCGAAACCAAACTGGCGGCCGAGCGGCCCTGGATCTGAAAATCGCTTTTTCGGTTCTGCGCTTTCGAGAATCACGTTAGGCTCAGGTTATGAAGTCACGGATTCTCGCGCTTTCGCTTGTTCTCGCTCCTGCCAACTTGCTCGCGCTTGGCCAGGCCGCGCGCGCGGATTTTGGCTCGTGCAAGCAGCAGGTCAAGGCGCAGGCGGCAGCGGCGGGCGTCTCGCAGGCGACGCTTGCCCGCGCCCTCGACGGGCTGGAGCCCAATGACGCCGTCAGTTTTCTCGGCGTCCAGCCGGAATTCACCACCCCGATCTGGGACTACATCGCCGGCCTCGTCGATGACGAGCGCGTGCGCGACGGTCAGGCGCGTTTCTCGCAATATCGGCAGGCCGCGCTCGCCGCGCAGCATCGCTATGGCGTCGACGCCGCGGCGATCGTCGCGGTCTGGGGCGTCGAATCCGATTTCGGCAAGAGCTTTGGCGGACGGCCGATCATTCAATCCCTGACCACGCTCGCCTGCACACCCAATCGCCGGTCGGATTATTTTCGCGGCGAGTTGATCGCGGCGCTGAAAATCCTCGATCATGGCGACGTCAAGCTGGAGGAATTCAACGGCTCCTGGGCGGGCGCCTTCGGCAACACCCAGTTCATGCCGTCGACTTTCCTGCGCCTCGCGGTCGATCTCGACGGCGATGGCAAGCGCGACGTGATCAATTCCGTGCCCGACGCGCTCGGCTCGACCGCGAATTTTCTTCATCGCGCGGGTTGGGTCGACGGCCTGCGCTGGGGCTTCGAAGTCCGGCTGCCCGCCAGTTACAGCGGACCATCCGGCCGGGGCGGCAAGAAGCCGGTCTCCTTCTGGGCGGCCCAGGGCGTGACCCATATCGACGGATCGCCGCTTTCGGAATCCGGCGCTTATGGCCTGCTGCTGCCATCGGGACCGCATGGTCCGGCTTTCCTGGTGTCGCGGAATTTCGACGCCTTTTATTCCTATAACGCCGCCGAATCCTATGCTCTGGCGATCGGCATCCTGGCGGACCGCCTTAAGGGCGGCGGCGGCATCGTCACGCCCTGGCCGACCGACGACCCGGGCATTCCGCGCGTCGAACGCCGCGAGGTGCAGTCGTTGCTGTCGCAGCGCGGCTATGACATTGGCGGCAAGATCGACGGCGTGATGGGGACGAAGACCCGCGAAGCGATTGCCGATTACCAGCAGCGCATCGGCATGAAACGCGACGGCCGCGCCAGCAAGAAATTGCTCGCCGCCCTGCGCGCCGGAAAATAACTAGTTCAGTCGCACCAGGGTATCGGGCAAGTCATTGCCGCCGCCGTCGGGCGGCGCCTCGCGAGCCATCAGATCGCCGCAGCGCGCGATGGCGGCGACGAAGCCCTCCGTGATCCGCCCCTCGTGCAGACAGGCCGTCATCTCCTCGACGGCGATCCGCCATTCCTCTTCCGAAACCTTGCCGTCGAAGCCCTCGTCGGCGACGATGCGGGCGTAATGCTCCGCGAGGGAAACGAAGATCAGCACCCCGGCGCGCGACCGCGTCCGCCTCAGGCCCCGCACGAAAAACTGTTCCAGCGCGGCGCGATAGGCCTGACGCCTTTTCACGGCGCGCGGCGTCAGCGCGACGCCGAGCCGCGTCCATCCCAGAACCAGAAAGGCCAGGATAAAAACGACAATCTGAATGGCGAAAACGACCTGCGCCGAAAGCTGTGTCGATTCAAGTAGCGGCCAAGGCGTGACGAGCGCAAGCGCCGCTGCATAGAGCGCGACGAAAGCCCCGGGATCGCAGGACTGCCGGGCCAGCACGCAGACGATCTGACCGCGAGTGCGCGCTTCCGCAGCCCGCACCGCGGCGATAATGGCGTTTTCGTCCGCAAGCCCCTGCATCACCAGTCTCCCGAGGCGCCGCCGCCTCCCGACGAGCCGCCGCCGCCAGAAAAGCCGCCCCCATCCCCGCCCGAGAAGCCCCCGGAAGAGCCGCCGCCTCCCGACCAGCCGGGACCCGGCAAAATGATGAAGGGACCGCCGCCGCCGCGCCGGCCCCGGCCGCCCCCGCCGCCGCTGCTGCGCCAGATAATGAAAATGACCAGAGCGACGATCAGGAAGGGCAGGATGGCGTCGAACTCCGACTCGGGATGATCCGGGCGGACATGGGGCTTTTTCGTCCATTCGCTCGAATCGGTCGTCAGGATCGTGATGACGTCGTCGACGCCCCGGGTGACGCCGCCCGCGAAATCGCCGGTCTTGAAGCGCGGCGCGATAGCGTTGACGATCACGATCTTGGACAGGGCGTCGGTCAGCGTGCCTTCCAGGCCATAGCCGACTTCGATCCTGATCTTTTTTTCCTTGGGCGCGACCAGCAGCAGCACCCCATTATTCTTGGTCTTTTCTCCCAGCGCCCAATGGCGGAACAATTCATTGGCGTAGGGCTCGACCTCCTGGCCTTGCAGCGAATTGACTGTGGCGACAACGAATTGGATGCCGGATTTCTGCTCGAGATCGGCGAGCTTCTGTTCGAGGCTTTGCCGCGCGTCGACCGACAGCAGCCCCGCCTGATCGACGACATGGCCGGTCAGGTCGGGGAAGACCAATGCTTCGGCCCGAAGGGCGCCCGCGGCCAGCGCGAGCGCCAGCCAGGCCAGAGCCGCCAGCCATAGTCTGCCGGCGTGGACGGCTCGCGCGCTGCGTACTAGGGCCTCGGCCATGGCGCGCCCCGCCGATCGATCAGAATTTCACGGCCGGGGGCGTCTGGGCATTGTCCGAAGCGGCGAAATTCGCCATCGGCTTCTTGCCGCGGAAGACCGTCATCGCCCAGATCATGCTGGGGAAGGTTTGCAGCGTCAGGTTATAATCGCGCACGGCGGCGATGTAATCGCGCCGCGCCACGGCGATGCGGTTTTCCGTGCCTTCAAGCTGGGACTGCAGGGCCAGGAAGTTCTGGTTCGATTTCAGATCCGGATAATTCTCGCTGACCGCGAGCAGGCGGCCCAAGGCGCCGGAAAGCTGGTTTTGGGCGTCCTGGAACTGTTTCATCTTGTCGGGATCGGTCAGTTGCGAGGCGTCGACATGGACCTGCGTGGCCTTGGCGCGCGCCTCGATGACGGCGGTCAACACGTCCTTTTCCTGCTTGGCGTAGCCCTGAACGGTCGCCACGAGATTGGGGATAAGGTCTGCGCGCCGCTGGTAATTATTCTGAACGTCGGCCCAGCGCGCGTTGGCGGTTTCCTCGGCGGTGGGAATGGTATTGTAGCCGCAAGCCGAAAGGCTCAGTCCAATCAAGACGATGGCGACGATATTGCGCAGGCGGGACGAGTACGACATGGCGGCTCTTCCTCATTCATCGGGCTCCCGGCGCGTTGCGCCTGAGAAGGGCGTAATCTAGGCAGGCTTTTCCGGCTAGGCCAGAGCAAAAAACCCTATTGCGGGACGGACAGCACGATTTTGCCCTGCGCCTTGCGCTCCTTAAGCAAATTCAGCGCCTTGGCAATGTCCTGCAATGGCAGCGCCGCGTGAACATGGGCGGATAGAATTCCCTTCGCGGTCCAGTCGAAAATTTGCGCCATGTTCTCGAGATGGGCCTGCGGCTCACGCTTGACGAACTCGCCCCAATAAACGCCGAGGATGGCGCATCCCTTGAGCAGGACGAGATTGAGGGGGATTTTCGGGATTTCGCCCGCTGCGAAGCCAACGACGAGGTGTCGCCCCTTCCAGGCCAGGGCGCGCAAGGCGGCTTCGCTGTGAGCGCCGCCGATAGCGTCATAGACGCAATCGACGCCCTTGCCTCCGGTGCGCTGCTTCAGGCCCTCCTTGAGATCCTCCTGCGCATAATCGAGGCCCTCATGCGCGCCATATTTTTGCGCGAAGACGAGCTTTTCGGGCGAAGAGGCGCAGGCGATGACATGCGCCTCCATTGCGGCGCCGATCTCGACCGCCGCCAATCCGACGCCGCCTGAGGCGCCAAGAACGGCGAGCGTCTCGCCCTTTTGCAGATTGGCCCGTTGCCGCAGGCCATACATCGATGTGCCATAGGTGATGAAAAGACCAGCCGCCTGATCGTCGCTCAGATTGTCAGGGACAAGCGTCAGGATCGAGGCCGGCGCGACCAGGCGCGAACGCGCGGCGCCATAGGAACAATAGCCGGCGACGCGCTGGCCGATGGCGAAGCCCTCCACGCCGGCGCCAAGCGCGAGCACCATTCCGCAGAATTCGCCTCCCGGCGAAAAGGGCAGGGCCGGCTTGAGCTGATATTTGTCCTCGATGATCAGGGTGTCGAAGAAATTCAGGGCGACGCGAGTTGGCGCAACCAGCACTTCGCCCGGGCCCGGCGCCGGATCCGGCAACTCCCGCAGGACAAGGCCCTCGGGCGGGCCATGAATTTCACAAAGCGCGGCGATCATTGAATCTCTTTCCGTTTCGGGGCAGGCTGCGCGGCGCGGCCAGCGCCGTTTCGTCCAAGCCAGTCACAGGTCCGATTTTTGCCCGTTTCAGCGCATAAAGCCAGCGCCGCCGGATTCCAGCGCTTGCATGATTGGCGCTATGATCCGATCAATTGATTCGTTCCCGCCAACCCCTTTCATGGTCACATCATGACAGCCTTCGCCCCTCTTCGCGCGCGCAACCTTCTCGCCGGCGCCGCAATGGCCCTCGTCTGCGTGGTCGGCTCAGCGCCCGATGCGCTGGCCAAGGAAAAAACCAGCCAGTCGAAGACGGACAAGGCCGCGGCCGCGCAGGACGCCGCCAAAGGCAAGGACGCGAAGGGCAAGGACGCCAAAGCGGGAAAGAGCGCTGAGCCGGGCAAGGCCGCCCTGCTGGGGACCTTCGGCGAATGGGGCGCTTATGCGACGCAGGGCAAGTCCAAAACCTGTTACGCCCTGGCGCAGCCGAAGACGCGCGAGCCGGCTTCGGTAAAGCGCGATTCAGCCTATGTCTTTATTTCGACGCGGCCGGCTGAAAATGTGAAAAGCGAGATTTCGGTCATCATGGGCTTTCCCATGAAGGACGGCAGCGAGGCGACGGTCGAAATCGGCGACGCCTCTTTCAGCCTGATCGCCAAGGGCTCCAACGCCTGGGTCAAGAACCCGGCGGAGGAAGGCCGACTGATCGACGCGATGAAAAAGGGCTCGAAACTGATCGTGAAGGCCACGTCCACCAAGGGCAAGGCGACAACGGACACTTATTCCCTCTCCGGCATCGGACAGGCGCTGGATAAGGTCCGCAAGGACTGCCAGTAACGCCCGCGCCCGGCGAAGCTCTCGCAGGGCCAAAATCGGAGCGCGGCCTCGAACGCGTCATCCGCCCCGCATGGGTGGCGGAGGTCATTTTGTGTTGCCCTGCCCAAAATTTCGGCTTCAAACGGCCTTTCGGCCCTGCTTGCCCCCAAGGTCGCAGGACCAAAGTGTGACGCCACGACGCTTGTGAGGTTTCAAACCGATAGGCCATAATGCCGCCCGATTGAACGGCGCGCGTTGCAGGCAAGCAGCGCCGTCGGTTTTTGTCCGGGAGGAAGTCTATGTCGGAGAAAGTTTACGCCGTTCCGACGGAGTGGGAAAACCACGCGTTCATCAATGACGCAAAGTACAAGGAAATGTACGCTCGCTCCGTTTCCGACCCGGAAGGATTCTGGGCTGAACATGGCAAGCGCATCGACTGGATCAAGCCTTTCACCAAGGTCAAGAATACATCCTTCGATCCGCATAATGTCTCGATCAAGTGGTTCGAGGACGGCACCACCAATGTGTCGATGAACTGCATCGACCGCCATCTCGCCACGCGCGGCGATCAGGTCGCGATCATCTGGGAAGGCGACAGCCCCGACGAGTCCAAGAAGATCACCTATAAGGAGCTGCACGAGGAAGTCAGCCGCTTCGCCAATGTGCTGAAGGCCAAGGGTGTCGGCAAAGGCGACACTGTCTCGATCTATCTGCCGATGATTCCCGAGGCGGCCTACGCCATGCTCGCCTGCGCCCGCATCGGCGCGATTCATACCATCATTTTTGGCGGCTTCTCGCCTGATTCGCTGGCCGGCCGCATCGAAGGCTCCAATTCCAAGGTCGTCATCACCGCCGACGAAGGTCTGCGCGGCGGTCGCAAGGTTCCCCTCAAGGCCAATTCCGATGTCGCCATCGACAAGACCGGCGATATCGTCAAGACCCAGATCGTCGTCAAACGCACCGGCGGCAAGATCGACTGGAAGGAAGGCCGCGACTGCTGGTGGCATGAAGAAGCCGCCAAGGCTTCGCCGGACTGCCCCCCCACCGAGATCAACGCCGAAGACCCGCTGTTCATCCTTTACACGTCCGGCTCGACCGGCGCGCCCAAGGGCGTCGTGCATTGCACCGGCGGCTATCTCGTCTATGCGGCGATGACCCACCAGTACATCTTCGACTACCATGACGGCGACATTTATTGGTGCACCGCCGACGTGGGTTGGGTGACCGGCCACAGCTACATCGTCTATGGCCCGCTCGCCAATGGCGCGACCACCCTGATGTTCGAGGGCATCCCGAACTATCCGTCCATTTCCCGCTTTTGGGACGTGGTGGACAAGCACGGCGTCAATATCTTCTACACCGCCCCGACCGCGATCCGCTCCCTGATGGGCGCCGGCGAGGAGCCGGTGAAGAGGACCTCGCGCAAATCCCTGCGCCTGCTCGGCTCGGTCGGCGAACCGATCAATCCGGAAGCCTGGGAATGGTATCACCGCGTCGTCGGCGACGAGCGCTGCCCGATCGTGGACACCTGGTGGCAGACTGAGACCGGCGGCATCCTGATCACCCCGCTGCCAGGCGCGACGGCTCTCAAGCCGGGCTCGGCCACCCGTCCCTTCTTCGGCGTCCAGCCGCAGGTTGTCGACGCCTCCGGCAATGTCATCGAAGGCGCCTGCGAGGGAAATCTCGTCATCGCCGACGCCTGGCCGGGCATGATGCGCACGGTCTATGGCGATCACGAGCGCTTCCAGCAGACCTATTTCTCGACCTATCCGGGCAAATATTTCACTGGCGACGGCTGCCGCCGCGACGAGGACGGCTATTACTGGATCACTGGCCGCGTTGACGACGTCATCAATGTGTCCGGCCATCGCATGGGCACGGCGGAAGTCGAAAGCGCGCTCGTCGCCCATCCGGCGGTGTCGGAAGCGGCCGTGGTCGGCTATCCGCACGACCTCAAGGGCCAGGGCATTTACGCCTATGTCACGGTCATGGAAGGCATCGAGCCGACCGAAGCCCTGCGCAAGGAGTTGGTGGCCTGGGTCCGCAAGGAAATCGGCCCGATCGCGTCGCCTGACGTGGTTCAGTTCGCTCCCGGCCTGCCGAAGACCCGTTCGGGCAAGATCATGCGCCGCATCCTTCGCAAGATCGCCGAGAACGAATTCGGCTCGCTGGGCGACACCTCGACCCTTGCCGATCCGACCGTGGTGGACGACCTGATCCAGAACCGCGGCGGCTGATCCTTCGTCGCAGACCGCATCAATGGAAGCCGGGCGCATGTCGCCCGGCTTTCGTGTTTTCAGCAATTAAAGTTTTAATAACTTCAATTGCAGCAATTTCCCAAATCAGGCGACATTCCGGCGAAGTGTGGCGCCCATGCTCTAGTTATTAAGGCGATTCAAAGGCAGTTTGCGGAAAATCATCCTCATTGAATGATTCCGCCTGCCGGAGAAAATAGATGCCTCAGTTCAAGAGCTTGCGAGCGGCTGCGCTGTTTGGCGCGACGCTTCTTGGCTTGGCGACGCCGCAGGGCGCCGCGAACGCCAATACCCATCTCGTCTCCTATCGTTCTCAATATGACGCTGGCACCATCGTCATCAGCATGAGCCAGCGCAAACTTTACCTGGTCCTCGACGATGGACGCGCGATCCAATACCCGGTCGCCGTCGCCAAACCGGGCAAGGAATGGCTCGGACCTGCTCGCATCCAGGGCAAATATTCCCATCCCGACTGGGCGCCGCCAGCCATCGTCAAAGCGGACCATCCGAGACTGCCCAATTTCATTCCGGGCGGCTCGCCGCGCAATCCGATGGGCGTCGCGGCCATGGTGCTCGACCGCGATCAAATCGCCATCCACGGCACGACCAGCAGCATGCGCGCCTCTATCGGGTCCCGCGCATCCTATGGCTGCATCCGCATGTTGAATGAGGACGTCGCCGATCTCTATGAGCGCGTCGATGTCGGCACGGCGGTGGTCATGCAGCCCTGATCGGGCAAAGCCTGGCAGGTTTCCGCCCGAATCCCGCGCATAAAGCGAGAGATCCGGGCCGGTTTTTTGAATCGTCAGAACTCGACCTTCATCAGTCGCGCCAGTTCGTGGCGGACCGAAGCCGGGCTTGCGCCCCGGGCGCGCAAATCGCGCAGGCAGGGCGAGGACTTGCTCTTCGCAAGCTTGCGGGCGTCGCTGTCGAGCACCAGCCTATGATGCCGGTAATCGGGCGCGCCTAGTCCCAGAAGCGCCTGAAGCAGACGGTGCAATCCCGTCGCCGCTTCGAGATCGGCGCCGCGGACGACATCGGTCACCCCTTGCGCGGCGTCGTCGAGA
Organism: Rhodoblastus sp.; assembly: GCF_019449565.1. GTDB lineage: Bacteria > Pseudomonadota > Alphaproteobacteria > Rhizobiales > Beijerinckiaceae > Rhodoblastus. Next base: position 98,830 of record NZ_JAGRPM010000011.1, read on the forward strand.
ACGCAGGCGATGTGGTAGGAGGCGGGCACGTCGCGCCGCCCGATCAGGACGTCGCCCCAAAGCTCCGGCGCCGCGACGACGGCAAGGCCGTCTTCGCCTTCGTGAAACTCCCGATAGGTCAAAGGACCCTGAACCGCGGCAATTGCTTTGGCCATGTCGAGGCGCAGGGAAAAACGCGCCCCCGACGCCCTGCGGGCCTCGCACTCCTGCTGTGTCAGCGTCCGGCAGGCGCCCGGATAGAGAAAAGCGCCGTCAGGATCGCGCGGCCAGCCCATCTTCTCTGCGCAGGCGCGGGCGATATCCGAGCGCGAGCAAAAGCAGGGATATGCCAGCCCTCGTTCGATCAGCCCGTCGAGGGCAGCGGCGTAATCCGGCAGATGTTCGGACTGGCGGCGCGGCGGCTCGTCCCAACGGAAGCCGATCCACTCCAGATCTTCCATCAACGCGGTTTCGAAATGCCGGCGCGACCGTTCTGGGTCGATATCCTCGATGCGCAAAAGCAGCCGAGCGTGATGCGCCTTCGCCAATTTCAGATTGAGGAGCGCCGAAAAAGCGTGGCCCAAATGCAGATAGCCGTTAGGCGAGGGCGCGAAGCGAAATACGGGCTGGGTTGCCGTTTCGGCGCCCAGGGTCTTGCCGGCCGAAGCATTCTGCTGCGCCATTTTCAGAAATCGCTCGCGATGCCCTTGCGCTCCCAGTCGCCGTAACGGATCGGCTCAGGCCCTTTGGGGCCGTTGATTTCACGGGGCAGGGACGCTTCGATCGCATTGCGGCGGCGCTCCTCCGCTTCCGCCAAGGCGCGCCGGGCCTCGGGGCTTAAGAGCTTCGGCTTTTCAGCCTCCCCGGCTCCCAATGCGCCGTCCTTTTTCTCCGCCATGGTCAAGCCTTCCGGTCTTAGCGCCCGCCGATGGAACCGGCTCCGAAGCGAAAACAGCAGCTCAGAGCCGGCGCGGGCGCGCATTTCGGCGCGCGCGGCGCTATAGTGAAAATCCAACAGGCCGATTCATAATCGAAACCTTCTTGCGCGCAACTCCGACCTGGTCACGGGGCGAATGAACAGCAATCACGGCAATAATTTCGGCCGCTCCGGCAAGGGCAGGGCAGTTACGCAAGGTCCCCGGGCGAAGGGTCCCCGGCAGGATCAGACGCCGGAGAGCATGCTCGCCCATCCGGGGCTGGCCGCCCGCGTCGCCGCCGCCTCGATCCTCTGCGATATCGTTCAGGGCGGGCATACGCTGGATGAAAGATTTCTGTCAGACGCGGCGCCCTCGCGCCTCGCGGGCCTCGACCCGCGCGACCGTGGCCTCGCCCGCTCCATCGTCACCGTCGCTCTGCGACGGCTCGGAACGATCCGTCTCGCGCTCAGCCAGCTGGTCGAAAAGGGCCTGCCGCGCAATTGCGGCATGCTCGAATGGAATCTGATCGCCGCCGCCGCCCAGATTCTTTTCCTCGACACGCCGGACCACGCCGCCGTCGATCTCGCGGTGCGCGCGACGCGGCTGGAGCCGAAGAACGCGGGTTTCGCCAATCTGGTCAATGGCGTGCTGCGCAACCTGATTCGCCGCCGCGACGAATTTCTCTCACAGTCCGATCCGCTCGACGACGATATTCCGCATTGGCTGGCAGCGCGGTGGCGGCGCATCTATGGCGAAGATGCGGCGCACGCGATCGCATCGGCTTTTGGCGACGAACCGACGCTCGACCTCACCGTCAAGGCGGACGCCGCAGCCTGGGCCGAGAGGCTCGGCGGCCGGCTGCTGCCGACCGGATCGATTCGCCTCGAAAGCCACGCGCCAATCCCCGAACTGCCCGGCTATGAGGAAGGCGAGTGGTGGGTGCAGGACACGGCGGCGGCCTTGCCCGCCCGCATCCTCGACGCCAAGCCGGGGCATCGCGTCGCCGACCTTTGCGCGGCGCCTGGCGGCAAGACCGCGCAACTCGCCGCCGCCGGCGCGCGCGTAACCGCGCTCGACAAATCCGCCGAGCGCCTCAAGGCGCTTTCGGCCAATCTGGCCCGCCTCAAGCTCGAAGCGGCCATTTCCGTCGGCGACGCCGCTTCCTTCAAGGCCGAGCCCTTCGAAGCCATTCTGGTCGACGCCCCCTGTTCCGCCACCGGAACCGCGCGACGTTCGCCCGACGTGCTGTGGACCAAGAAGCCCGGCGACATCGCCGCGCTCGCCGCGATCCAGACCAAGATCCTCGACCGCGCTTTCAGCCTGCTAAAGCCCGGCGGCGTTCTGGTCTATTGCGTTTGTTCGCTCGAGCCGGAGGAAGGCGAAGCTCAGATCGCTGCGCTGCTGAGGCGCAATCCGGACGCGGTCCGCGACCCGATCGATCCAGCGGCTTATGGCCTGCCGGCGGAGGCCGCGAACGCCGAAGGCGAACTGCGCCTGCTGCCCAATCTGCTCCCGCATGAGGATTCGCGCCAAAGGGGGCTCGACGGTTTCTTCATCGCACGCCTCGGCCGTTTGCGTTAGGCGTTCATTAACCACGATCGGCGAAAGTCGGCAGGCAGCTGGCGGCATAGCCGTACCGGAACCCGCCGACCGGAGTGTGGACCGCCTTTGACGATTTCGCGCGCCCTGCCCCTCGCCGAACGTCTTCGCCTCGTCCGCCTGACGATCGCCCGAGGCGCGCTGAAGCTGCGCGCCGTCGCGAAATGGCCTTTTCTGGCTTTCGAGGAATGGCGTTGCAGCCCGCCGGAGCGGCTTCTCATCGCGCCACAGGATATCCGCACCGGCGATCCGACCGCCGCAGCCGATATTTATGCCGGCTATTACGCCTTCTGCGGAAAAATCGTCAATGCGCATGGCCAGTCTCCCTTCGCCTTGCCTGCGCCTTCAGCCGAATGGTCGCGCGAACTGAATGGATTCAGCTGGTTGCGCCATTTGCGGGCGGCGAACACCGCTTTGGCGCGCGCCAACGCCAGATCGCTCCTGAAAGAATTTCTCGCCCTGCTCGGAAAGCCTCGCGCCCATCCCGCCTGGGAGCCCGAAGTTGTCGCGCGGCGCACAATCTCCTGGCTGAGCCAATCGCCGATGCTGCTCGAAGGGGTCGATTATCCCGATTACCGCCGCGTCCTTCGCGTGTTGACCTGCGGCTACTGGCGCCTGAGGCGCCAGTGCGACAGCGGCCTCGCGGGAGAAACGCGGCTCACGATGGCCGTCGCCATGACCGCCTATTCCTTGTGCGTCCAGGGCGGCGCGTCGATGTTGAAGCGTTCCGTGGCTGTCCTCAACGAGCAACTGAACCGGCAGGTCCTGCCTGACGGCGGGACCATCAGCCGCAATCCGCAAGCCCTGCTCGACCTGCTGTTCGATCTGTTGCCGCTACGACAGGCTTTCGCCGCGCGCGGGCTGTCGCCGCCGCCGGATCTGCTGAACGCCATCGATCGCATGACGCCGGCCCTGCGCATGTTTCGTCATGGCGACGGCTCGCTGGCCTTGTTCAATGGAATGGGCGTCACGGCCCCGGATGGGATCGCCATCGCGCTCGCCTATGAGGACAACCGGAACCAGCCGGTGTTCAACGCCCGGTATTCCGGCTACCAGCGGCTCGAGGCGCAGGACGCGCTTGTCATCCTCGACGCTGGCCGTCCGCCGCCGCCCCTCAGCTCGCGCGACGCTCACGCCGGATGCCTGTCGTTCGAGTTTTCGCTCGGCGCCGACAAGGTCGTCATCAATTGCGGCGATCCGGGTCCGTCGCGCCCCAAGTTGCGGGCAAGCGCGCGTCTCACCGCCGCTCATTCGACGCTGGTTCTGGACGATTCCTCATCATGCCTGTTCAGCGCGCAGATAGGGGCCGCGCGCTGGTTCGACGATGAAATCCTGCTCGGTCCCGAGCGCGTTCCGGCGACGCGCGAGGACAACACCCGCGGTTCGATGGTTCTGGCGTCGCATGACGGCTATCTGCGCCGCCTTGGCTTTCTGCACGAACGGCGCTGGCTGCTGCAGGCCGACGGCGGGCGACTTCAGGGCAAGGACCGCCTGATCGCGGCCAATGGCTCGGAACGGTCGAATGTCAATTACGCCATCCGCTTCCACATCCATCCCGCGGCGACTCTGACGCAGATCCGGGACGGCGCGGGCGTGCTGCTGGAGCTGCCCAGCGGCGCCAAACTGGCTTTCGAGGCCGGTGGACTGCCGCTCGCCATCGAGGAAAGCATTCTCTTCGCCGCGCCGGAGGGATCCCGCGCCTGCGAACAGATCGTCGTCTATGGCGCCTCGGCCGATATCGCCGAAGTCGACTGGTCCTTTACGCTGCAACGCGCCAATTCGCCGCTGGAGCAGGTCTGAGAGGAAATTCCTCGTTTTCTCTTGCGCGCGACGCATTTTCGTTCGCGGCGAAACATGCTAAGCGCGGCGCCAAGCCATAGAGCCTTAAGCCGCCCGACCCGATATTCGCCCGCCAGTCGACCTGCTCCCGAATTCCCCGGGCGCGACCCGGCGCCGAGGCGGAGCCATTGAAGAGTAAGCCCATGTCCGACATCCGCGCCATCAAGCGTGCGCTGCTTTCCGTTTCCGACAAGACCGGCCTGATCGACTTCGCACGCGCGCTGAGCCAGCGCGGCGTCACGCTGATTTCCACCGGCGGCACGCGCAAGACCATCGCTGACGCCGGAATCGCGGTCGTCGACGTGTCCGACGTCACCGGCTTTCCCGAAATGATGGATGGACGCGTCAAGACGCTGCATCCGAAAGTTCACGGCGGCCTGCTGGCGATCCGCGAAAACCCCGAACATGAAGCCGCCATGCTGGCCCATGGCATCGAGCCCATCGACCTCCTGGTCGTCAATCTCTATCCCTTCGAGGCAACGGTCGCCAAGGGCGCCGATTGGGACGAAGCCATCGAAAATATCGACATCGGCGGACCCGCCATGATCCGCGCCGCGTCCAAGAACCATGAAGACGTCGCCGTTGTCGTCGATGTCGCGGATTATCAGGTCATCCTCGCCGCCATGGACGCGCATGGCGGCGGCTCGGACCTCGCCCTGCGCAAGAAGCTCGCGCAAAAGGCCTATGCGCGCACGGCGGCTTATGACGCGACGATTTCCAACTGGCTGGCGCGGGCGATTGGCGCCGACTCCCCCGAATATCGCGCCGTGGGGGGCAAATTGTCCGAGCCGATGCGCTATGGCGAAAATCCGCACCAGAACGCGGGCTTCTATCTGACAGGGGAAAACCGCCTCGGCGTCGCGTCGGCGCGCCAGTTGCAGGGCAAGCAGCTCTCCTACAATAATGTCAATGACACCGACGCCGCCTTCGAACTGGTCGCGGAATTCGACCCCGCCCGCACGGCGGCGGTGGCGATCATCAAGCATTCCAATCCCTGCGGCGTCGCCGAGGGCGCGACGCTGACGGAGGCCTATCTCCGCGCCCAGGCTTGCGACCCCGTCTCGGCCTTTGGCGGCATTGTCGCGCTGAACCGGAAGCTGGACGCCGCGGCGGCTTCGGAAATCGTCAAGATCTTCACCGAAGTCATCATCGCGCCCGACGCTGATGAAGACGCCATTGCTTTGGTCGCGGGGAAGAAAAACCTGCGCCTTTTGCTCACCGGCGGACTTCCCGACCCGCGCGCGCCGGGGCTCGGCGTCCGTTCGGTCGCCGGCGGCCTGCTGTTCCAGTCGCGCGACAATGCCGTGGTCGACGACATGCCGCTGAAGGTCGTGACCAAGCGCGCGCCCACGGCGCAGGAACTGGCCGATCTCAAATTCGCTTTCCGCGTCGCAAAGCACGTCAAGTCCAACGCCATCGTCTACGCCAAGAACGGCGCGACGGTCGGCGTCGGCGCGGGCCAGATGAGCCGCGTCGATTCCTCGCGCATCGCGGCGTGGAAAGCCGCCGAGGCCGCCAAGGCCGCCGGCGCGGCCGAGAGCTGGGCCAAGGGCTCCGTGGTCGCCTCAGACGCCTTCTTCCCCTTCGCCGACGGCCTGCTCGCGGCGGCGGAAGCGGGCGCGACGGCTGTCATCCAGCCGGGCGGCTCAATGCGCGACGATGAAGTCATCAAGGCGGCCGACGAGGCCGGTCTGGCGATGGTGATGACGGGCTATCGCCATTTCCGCCACTAAGTCACAAAAAAGCGTCGGTGCCCGATTCGAGCGCCGACAATCATGACCACCTTGAAATATTGAGCCGGATCAGACGCCCTGCGGCGCCACGCCGTCGGCATGCAGATAGGCGCTCTGTTGGGCGAGGTGCGCGAGGTTGACCTCCGGACGCGCGCCGAAATGCTGGATGATCTCGCTCGCCGCCAGGGAGCCGAGACGCGCGCAAGCATCGAGCGCCTCGCCTCTCGTGTAGCCGGTCAGGAAGCCCGCCGCGAACAGATCGCCCGCCCCCGTGGTGTCGACGAGGCGATCGATCGGGGCGGCAGGAACCTCCCAGGTCTTCGCGCCCTTGATGACGACGGCGCCTTTCTCGGAGCGCGTGATAACGGCGAGCACGTTCTCCTGTCGCAAGGCCGCGACGGCGGTCGCGAAATCCGCCGTTTCATAGAGAGCGTGAAGCTCGGATTCATTGGCGAATAGAATATCGACGATCCCGTCGCGCATCAGCCGCAGGAATTCCTGCTGGTGGCGATCGACGCAGAACACGTCGGACAGCGTCAGCGCCACTTCGCGCTGGGCGGCATGTGCGATTCGCGAGGCCTCGACAAAAGCTTCTTTCGCCGCCGGCGGATCCCACAGATAGCCTTCGAGGTAAATGATCTTCGAGGCGGCGACAGCGGCGACGTCAAGATCGCCGCAGGTCAAATTCTGGCAGGCGCCGAGAAATGTGTTCATCGTCCGCTGGCCATCCGGCGTGACGAGAACCAGGCAGCGCGCCGTGGAGGGGCCGTCGCTCGCCGGAGGCGTCGCGAAATGAACGCCCGCCGCCTTGATGTCATGTGCGAAGGCGCGCCCCGCCTCGTCCGCCGCGACCTTGCCGACGAAGACGCCTTTTCCGCCGAAGCTCGCCAGGCCCGCGATGGTGTTCGCCGCCGAACCGCCCGACACGATCGTCGTCGCGCCCATGGCGTCGTAGAGCCATTGCGCCTGCTGTTCGTCAACCAATTGCATCGCGCCCTTGCGAAGCTTGGCTTTGACGAGAAACTCCTCGTCGACGGGCGCGATGACGTCGACAATCGCATTGCCAAGGCCGAGGACGTCATATCGATGGGCGGTCATGAAGCAACTCTCTCAGGAAACGTCAGCGTCTTGCCCCCGCATGGGAGCGGGGTCAAGCTCTTTCCTCAGCCGGGGGAGCGCCGCCGCAGGCGGACATAAAGGGCGCCCGACCCGCCATGCGGCCGCGCCGCCTCCTCGATTGAAAGCACGATCGCGCGCAGTTCCGGCGTCCTCAGCCAGTGGGGGGCATTACGGCGCAGCACGCCGCGTTCGCTGTCGTAACGCTCCGCATCGCCGGCTGGCGCGCCCTTGCCGGTGATGACCAGCACCAGCTTCGCCCCGTTTTCGGCGGAGCGCCAGAGGAAATTGTTCAGCGCGCGATGCGCCTGCGCCTGGGTCAGGCCGTGCAGATCGATGACGTCGTCGACCTGCGCCTTGCCCGCCGACAGCCGGCGCTTCATCCGACGCTCCAAAGGCGCCAATGGCGGCAGCGCCGGGGGCTTAGGCTTTTCGTCCGGCGCCCGGGGCGGGGTTCGAACCGGCGAAGCGACAGGCGGCGCGACCGGAGGTTCCGGAGCTGGCGGCGCCGGCTCCGGTTCGGAACGGATGCGATCCCTGGTTGTCTTGACGTCCGCGGTCGCGTGGCGCCAAAGCGCCAGTTCGTCGCGCGAAAGCCTGCGAATGCGCGGCGCGCGCTTGAACTCCCCGCCGCCTTTCATCCTACGTTCCCCTGTCGCGCCGTTCTTTCCGGTCAATCAATGGGCAAGAGCAGGTAAAACCGCCCGTGATGACGAATTTCGGAGGCGCGTGCGCCCGGTGTGTCGCCCAGGCCGAAATAAACATCGGCCCTCGCCGGACCTACGATAGCCGAACCCGTATCCTGCGCAATCATGACCCGCTGGAATGGTTCCGACTCCGCGCTGCGCCATGGCATTCGGGCGTCGATGAAAAAGGGCAACCCATAGGGCCAGATCCGGGAGTCGATCGCTATCGAGCGAAGCGGCGTCAGCGCCACGCCGCTCCCGCCTTCCGGCTGCTCATCGGGCCGGGTGTCGAGACGCGCATCGAAAAAGACGAAGGATCGATTGAGGCGCAGCAGATCGTCGCCAGCTTCGCCGCGCGCCACGCCATGTTCCCTGATCCAGTCGGTCAGCCGGCGCATGGTCATTTCGGCGGGCGTGGCGACGCCGCGCTGAACCAGCACCCGCGCCAGCGCCGTATAGGGCTGGCCATTGCGGCCAGCAAAACTGAGCCGGAGCACGCGGCCATCCTGGAGGCGGACGCGCGCCGAACCCTGCACCTGCGCGAGGAAAAGATCGACATTGTCCCGGAGGAAAACCTGAGTCTTGACGCCGGGGAGCTTTTCCAGCGCGCCGTCTTCGATGGCCCCGCGATCCGGATAAGGTGTCAGCGCGCCGTCCGGTCCCTTGCGCGCAGCTGTCAGATCGGCGAAAGCCCCGACCTTCTGCTGACGCGAAAGCGTGACCAGATCTGGCGGCAAGCCATAGGCCGGCGTCGCAAAGGCCTTGGTTCTGACGAGCGAACCGGGAATTTCCGGCTGAAAATAGCCAGTGAAGAACGCGTCGGCCGTAGAATCGACCGCAACAAGATAGGTCCGGAAATGGCGAGTGAAGAAAGCGCGCGGGTCGGACGCCCCTTCGCCTTTGCGCGCCAAAGCGCAAACCTTCGCCTGCGCCGCCGGGCTGAAGCCCTGGATAAGCTTTTCACTCCGAACCGGCCTGTCGCAGGTTCTCGCGAAGACCTTCAGCGCCTCGTCAAGCCGGTCTTCGGAGAACCCCGGCAGGTCGCGGAAGGCGACGGGCGTCAAATGATATTGAAGCGTCTCGCCTCGCGACCCGACGGCGGTGAAGGCGCTGAGCAGGGCGGCGAGCGCAACGGCCGCAAAGTGGAGAGGCCCATGGCGACGACGCCTTGCCGGAAGCGATGAGCTCATTGCGTCGGCGAGGTCGCGACCAGCGTCCAGTTGGGAGCGCTTGCATCGTTCCGGCGGGCGAATGTCCAGATATCGATGATGCTCGATGTCTTGGCGGGATCGCCTTCGACCACTTCGCCGGCGCGATCACGCGTCACAGTGATGAACTGGGCGTCGAAGCGCACGGAAATCCGACAGCCGACAGGATCCGAAGCCGCCTCGACGATCTTGAGGTCCTGAAATCCGACGAAGGTCGTTTCCAGCGTCTCGCCCTTGGCGGCGCGGTCCGCCAGCGCGGCCTTGAAGCTGCCAAAGACGTCGTCGCTGGTCAGCGACCGCAGGGTCGCCTCGTCGCCGGCGGAAAAAGCCTGAACCACAAGCTTATAGGCTTGGCTGGCCCCATCGAGAAAGGCGCGGGGCTCAAATCCCGGCTGGGCGCGCGAGACCTCATCGAGGCCGGACCAGACGGGGCTGCCGCGCTCCGCGAAATCTTTCCAGCGCAAGGCGTCGTCGATCGGGGCAGATTGCGGGGCGAAGGCGCTCGGGGAAGGCCCGGCGCCCGGCGGCTGCTCCATGCCCGTGCGCTCGCCGAGCACCGACCGCAACTTCCACAAGACGAACACTGCCAGCAGGGCAAAAATGACTGTGGCCGGATCCAACTGCATCTGAGCTCCCGATTCAATTTTTCTCGCGGGCGGATCGCCGCGCGCGGGACTGAACATCCCGCCGATGGGTAGCATTGCCGCAAGGCGCCAGCAAGCGCCAGAGTCCGACGCGGAATTCCGGGCGAGCCAGAGCGTCGGCGATTGCGGACCTTGTTTTTTCCCGCCGTTTCGTGCTACCGGGCGGCAGGGTTGTCCGGCCGGATGCGGGCGTCTTGCGCTGAACTCGGGCTTTTCCGCCATCTCGGCCAAACCACACGAAGAAATGGCGGTCTGTCTCCGTCATTCCATGCTTTAGCGGGAGATTTTCATGACGGATACCAACGGCGGACAGGCCAACGCCGCGCCGGCGCTCAACTGCCTGGTCCAATATTGCAAAGACCTTTCGTTCGAAAACCCCAACGCGCCGCGCTCGCTCGGCCCGCAGGAAGGGGGTCCGAACATCAATATTCAGGTCAATGTCAACGCCAAGCAGCTGGCCGAGCATGATTTCGAAGTCGAGCTTCTCCTCGAAGGCTCCGCGGGCGAGGGCGCCGATTTGCTCTTCAAGTTCGAACTGACCTATTCGGGCGTGTTCCGGCTCGTCAACATCCCGGCGGAACAGACCCATCCGGTCGTCATGATCGAATGCCCGCGCCTGCTTTTCCCCTTCGGCCGCCAGATCGTGGCTGATTCGGTCCGCAACGGCGGCTTCCCGCCCCTGTATCTCGATCCGATCGATTTCGCCGCGCTCTATGCGCAGCGCATGCAGCAGGCCCAGGCCACGCAGCCGAACTGAGGCCCTGAAGCGGGACTGTTCGTCGCAAGACGCAAAAATTTTAGGCGGGCCCTTCGCAAGAAGGGCCCGTTTTCGTTTGTTCGACACCGGCCAGAACACAAAAAAACCCCGCCGGATCGGCGGGGTTTGAATTCAGCTGCGAACAGGCTTCACGCGGCCTCGTCGACATCCGTCTCTTCGACGACAGCGGCTTCCTCACCCTTCGCCAGGCGGCGCGGGCCCTTCGAAAGCTGGCCTTCGATAAGCTTGAGCGATTCCGGGTCGCCAATTTTCTGCACGGCCGCGATTTCGCGGGCCATCCGGTCAAGCGCCGCTTCGTAAAGCTGGCGTTCGGAATAGGACTGCTCCGGCTGGACGTCCGAGCGATAGAGATCCCTCACGACCTCGGCGATCGCGACAAGGTCGCCCGAATTGATCTTGGCTTCATATTCTTGCGCGCGGCGCGACCACATGGTGCGCTTGATGCGCGCGCGGCCCATCAGGGTGTCGAGCGCCTTGCGGACGACATCGGCCTCGGCGAGCTTGCGCATGCCGACCGACGCCACCTTGGGGGTCGGAACCTTGAGAGTCATCTTGTCCTTGGCGAAGGAAATGACATAAAGCTCTAGCTTGAAACCGGCGACTTCCTGCTCCTCGATCGCGACGATTTGGCCAACGCCATGGGCCGGATAGACGATGAATTCATTGGACTTGAAGCTGGCCTTGGGGCTGGCGACTTTGCTGGGGATTTTTGTCTGGGACACGGTAACTTTGCTCGGATCGGAGGAACGAGGGGCTAACGGAGCGGCATCGGCCGCCAGAGTTGATTTTTTCTGCGTCACCTTGGTCCAATCACTGATGGTTCGAGGTCCACATTGACAGCTGAATCGATTGAGGAGAAACCACGCCAGTCGACTATTCAGCTGAATTCAGGCCATGACGAATGGTCGATCCCTCACGGCCGGCGCATTTGGGGAGCGCAAAACCCGCTATCTTGATGTCTGGAGCTTGTTTTCAGAACGCACCCTTAGCAGATCGCCCGCGCACTCCAGGGAGCGCGGCGCTATGGTCAACCCTCGGAAATGAAATCATGGAGAGATCATGACGTCGGGTCGCGTGAAACAACCTGCCGGGAGCCTCGCATTACCGCAAAACACCAATTTCCTGTCTACCGTGACCGGCGACCCGGAAATTTAATGGCCTGAGGTAAAAACAGGCTCCGCGCCGGAGCGGGAGCCGCTGACAATGTCAAAAATTAAGCGAGCGTTGGGCCAGATTGTTCTGGTAAAGAGCAATATCACAAGTTAACGCGCGAATCAAAGATTAATTGATTCGTCGCGAGAACGGGCAGCTCGATGGTTAAGCGCGGCGGCCAAAATGAGAAGCGCCGATAAGGTGGGCGCCGTCAGTCGCCTTGGCCGGCGTTCTTGCTGAAATAGGCGTCAAACTTGCCTTCACGCCCGTCGAATTCTTTCGCTTCCGGAAGTGCGTCGCGCTTGATCGTGACATTCGGCCAAATCTGGGCGTATTCCGCGTTCAATCCGAGCCACTTTTCGAGATCCGGCTCGGTGTCGGGCTTGATCGCTTCGGCGGGGCATTCCGGTTCGCAAACGCCGCAGTCGATGCATTCGTCGGGGTGAATGACGAGCATGTTCTCGCCTTCATAGAAACAATCGACCGGGCAGACCTCGACGCAATCCATATATTTGCACTTGATGCAGTTTTCGACGACGACGTAGGTCATTTGCCTCTCCGCGCGCGGCCCGATGCTCGCGCGTTCAACCCGATGCGGTGGCTAGCTAACGCTTTTGGCGCGGCCATGCAAGTCATTAGCGGCGAGTCGCCCCAACACAAGCTCCTCCCGATGAAGATCACGCGCCGACGGCGTCGCTGAACAATTCGGCGAGCTTTTCCGTCATGGCGCCGCCCAGTTCCTCAGCGTCGGTGATCGTGACCGCGCGGCGGTAATAGCGCGTGACGTCGTGACCGATGCCGATGGCGATCAGCTCGACCGGGGATCGCATTTCGATTTCCTCGATCTTCTGACGCAGATGACGCTCGAGATAGTGGCCGGGATTGACCGAGAGCGTCGAATCGTCGACCGGAGCGCCGTCCGAGATCATCATGAGAATCTTGCGCTGCTCCGGACGCCCCAGAAGCCTGCGATGCGCCCAATCGAGAGCCTCGCCGTCGATATTCTCCTTGAGCAGGCCTTCGCGCATCATCAGGCCAAGATTTTTCCGCGCGCGGCGCCAAGGCGCGTCAGCGGATTTATAAATGATATGGCGAAGATCGTTCAGCCGGCCCGGATTGAGCGGCTTGCCCGCCTGTAGCCAGGTCTCGCGCGACTGGCCGCCCTTCCAGGCGCGGGTCGTGAATCCCAGAATCTCCACCTTGACGCCGCAGCGCTCCAGCGTCCGCGCGAGAATGTCCGCGCAGGTCGCCGCCACGGTGATCGGTCGGCCGCGCATGGATCCGGAATTATCGATCAGCAGCGTGACGACGGTGTCGCGGAAATTCGAATCCTTCTCGCGCTTGAATGACAGCGGCGATTGCGGATCGACGACGACGCGAGACAGCCGCGCCGGGTCCAGCATGCCCTCTTCGAGGTCGAATTCCCACGCCCGGTTCTGCTGCGCCATCAGCCGCCGCTGCAGCCGGTTCGCAAGCCGCGCGACCACGGCGGAGAGGTTCTGCAACTGCTTGTCGAGATAGGCGCGGAGACGATCAAGCTCCTCGGGGTCGCAGAGTTCCTCCGCGTGAACGATCTCGTCGAATTGCGGCGCAAATGCGCGATATTCATTGCCGGCGAATGGCGCGGAATTGCTGGGCGGGCGATGGGCGGCCTCCGCCTCCTCTCCCTCGCCCGGATCGAGTTCGTCGGCCTCGTCGCCGGGCGGCCCCTCCTCGGTCTCCGTTTCTCCGTCGAGGATCTCGTCGGCGGCCTCCTCGGATCGCTCGGTTCTCTGGGCCTGCGAGGACTCGTCCTCCTGATCGCCGCCGGACTCCTCCGTCTGATCAGATTGCGGCTGATCGTCGGAGCCCTCGTCGTCTTCGTCCTGCTCCTCGGCGTCGCTTTGCTCGGCCATATCGAGATCGGAAAGGATTTTCCGCGTCAATTTCGCGAAAGCCTTCTGGTCCTCGATCGCGCCCGCCAGGCGCGTCAGATCAGCCTTGACGCGCGATTCGATCGTCTCGCGCCAAAGATCGACCAAATGTTCGGCGGCAGGCGGCGGCGGGGCTCCGGTCAGGACTTCGCGCGCCAGCAAGGCGAGCGCGTCTTCGATAGGCGCGTCCGCGCGCTGGCGAATCTCGGCATAGGCGCCGCGCTGGTAGCGATCTTCCAGCACCGCCGCAAGATTTTGCGAGACGCCGACCATGCGCCGCGCGCCAATGGCCTCGACCCGCGCCTGCTCCATCGCGTCGTAAATGGCGCGCCCCAAAGGCGCCTGCGGGGCGAATTTGCGATGAGTCTGAATATCGTGGCAGGCGATGCGCAAGGCGACCGCGTCGGCCTGGCCGCGCAGAATCGCCGCGTCGCGCGGCGTCATGCGGCGCGGCGGTTCGAACAGCCGGGCCTTGCCGCTATCCGCGCCGGCGATGACGCTCGCCTTTTCGGGGACGAAGGAAACCTCAAGCTCAGGCGCCCGCGCCATCGCCCGCAGGCAGGCAGAGACGGCGCGTTTTAAAGGCTCGTGCGGGCCTTCGCGCGGGGAGGAAGGTTTGACGTTCGACAGACTCACGCGGCGGTTCCGATCCGGTTGCGCGCGGGATGCGAAAAGGCCGCCCCGCTCAGCTCAAGGCCACATTGACCGCGCTTTCCGGCAATTCCTTCCCGAAAGAGCGCTGATAGAATTCAGCCACAAGCGGCCGCTCGAGCTCGTCGCATTTATTGAGGAAGGTCAGGCGGAAAGCGAAGCCGACATCGCCGAAGATCGCGGCGTTTTCCGCCCAGGTGATCACGGTTCGCGGACTCATGACGGTCGAAAGATCGCCCCCCATGAAGGCATTGCGGGTGAGATCGGCGACGCGCACCATCTTGTTGATGATGTCGAGGCTGTCCTTGTCCTTATGGAACTGCTTGACCTTGGCCGCGACAATATCGACCTCCTTGTCGTGCGGCAGATAGTTCAGGGTCGCGACGATCGACCAGCGGTCCATCTGCCCCTGATTGATCTGCTGCGTGCCGTGATAGAGGCCGGACGTGTCGCCGAGGCCAATGGTGTTCGCCGTCGCAAACAGCCGGAAAGCCGGGTGGGGACTGATGACCCGATTCTGGTCGAGCAGGGTCAGGCGTCCTGAAACTTCCAGGACGCGCTGGATCACGAACATGACGTCGGGCCGGCCGGCGTCATATTCGTCGAAGCAAAGAGCCACGTTATGTTGTAGCGCCCAAGGCAGGATGCCGTCACGGAATTCAGTCACCTGCTGTCCGTCGCGCAGGACGATCGCATCCTTGCCGACGAGATCGATGCGCGAGACATGGCTGTCAAGATTGACGCGGACGCAGGGCCAGTTCAGCCGCGCCGCCACTTGCTCGATATGGGTCGATTTGCCGGTGCCGTGATAACCGGAAACCATCACGCGGCGGTTGTAGGCGAAGCCCGCGAGAATGGCCAAGGTCGTCGTGCGGTCGAACAGATAATCCGGGTCGATGGCTGGGACATGCTCGTCGGCGACGGAAAAGGCCGGAACCTTCATGTCGGAATCGATCCCGAAAACCTCGCGCACCGAAACCATTTTGTCCGGGAGCCCCTGAACCAGCCCCGCAGAATGAGAAACTTGCATCAAACCTCCGTCTCCATTCCGCCAGAGGCAATTCCTGGCGGAGCGGATGATGACCGACTAACCTGCAAAGGCCTCAATCGAATTCAGACCCATGCGCGGCGGCCCTGACCTTTGCGCAACACGATAACCTTGCGGCCGCGCTCGCCACAAGGGGGCGGAAACCAGTTCCGAAAGAACGAGATCCCTAAAGCTCAAACTGCGCGCGACGATCTCAATACGTTATAAGCGTTGATGATCTCGCGAAGCCGGTCTTCATTCGAGCGATCGCCGCCATTGGCGTCCGGATGCAATCTCTTGACCAGTTCCTTGTAGCGCGCCTTGATTTCGTCCGGCCCGGCCTCGTCGTCCAGTCCGAGCACGTTCAGCGCCTTCAGCGCGACCACGCCGTGCCGTGGCGCGCGGGCGGTCCGACGGGTCGTCCCGCCGCCCTCGCCGCGCATGCTGAACGGATCGCGCATCGGGCCGGAGGCGGCGTCCTGCCGATTCGCGCCCATTTTCCATGTCGGCCTATGCCCCGTGAGGGCGTCCTTCTGGTAGAGCAGGACCGCCTCATCGCTCATGCCGTTAAAATAATTATAGGTCGCATTATATTCACGCACATGATCGAGGCAGAATGAGAAATACTGCCCTTCGCGCAATCGCCCCATCGGCGCGCGAAATTGTCCCGCCACGTCGCAGCCTGGATGCTGACAGCGTGGCCCCGACGGAGCGGTCTGAGCCGGGCCGGCGTTGCGTCGCGTCCGGATTCGATCGAAGATGGGGGAATTAAAGTCCATGTCGAACACAATATGGTCGAAGAGGCGGCCGGAGCAAGAACGCGAGATAGATTAAATCGCTTGACGGCCCGGCCCCGTCCCATGGAACCCAGGAGAATCAATATGGCGCAATCAGCTGAACAAACCGTCCGCGAACGCATGGAATCCAAACTGACGACGGCCTTCACGCCTCAATTCCTGAAGGTCATCGACGAATCGCACAAACACGCCGGTCACGCCGGCCATGACGGCGGCGCCGGCCATGGCGGCGAGACGCATTTCAGGGTCCAGATGATATCGCCCGGCTTTTCAGGCAAGAGCCGCATCGAGCGCCACCGCGCCGTCAACAGCCTTTTGGCCGAGGAAATTGCTGGCGGCGTCCACGCCCTCGCGCTCGAAATCAAGGCGCCGGGCGAGTGAATGTGGCGCGCCGCCATAAAAGAGTCTTAAAAGCGCGCTTCACAAGGCAGGTGTGGCGCAATGCCGGAAGCGGCGTAATTGCGTTTCGATCAGCCTGGTTCAAAACAGCCCGGCGGCAATGAACCAGCGGTTTCGCTCCGGTCCTGGCTCGAACCGTGCTTTCACTCCGCGCCGGAGCAATCCGGCCGAATTGGCGCGAGAATGATGACTGCTTCGAATCGCTTCAGGTTTCGACGGGTTCAGCTGGCTGTAATCGCAGCAGCTGTCCTGCTCCAGGGACCGCTCGGTGCAACAGCCTTTGCGGCGCACAAGCGCCCGGCGGCGCATGCGCAGGCGAAGGCCATACCGGTCCACCATACGCCGCCGCCCTTCATTGCGACGGATCTGGCGACCGGCCGCGTGATCGAGGCGCGCGACGCGACGCGCCCCTGGTATCCGGCCTCCGTCACCAAATTGATGACGGTTTATGTCGCGCTCAATGCGGTTCGGCAGGGCCGTCTCAGCCTCGACACCCCACTCGTTGTTTCGGCGCGCGCCGCGAATATGAAGCCGTCAAAAATGGGTTTCGCGCCAGGCTCGCAGGTGACGCTCGACAATGCGCTCAAGATGTTGATGGTGAAATCGGCCAATGACATCGCCGTCGCGATCGCCGAGGGCGTTTCCGGCTCCGTCGAATCCTTCGCCGCCGAAATGAACCAGACAGCCTCGGCGCTCGGCATGCGGGAATCGCATTTCGTCAATCCCAACGGCCTCCCCGATCCCGCCCATGTCAGCTCCGCGCGAGACATGGCCGTCCTCGGCCGCGCGCTGCTGCTCGGCTTTCCGCAATATGCCGATCTTTACAATATTGGCGCGCTGAAGCTCGGCGAACAGGTCATCCCGACCCACAACGGCCTGATTGGCCGCTATCCCGGCGCTGACGGCATGAAGACCGGCTTCACCTGCCCGGCGGGGTTCAACCTGGTCGCCAGCGCGACGCGCGGCGGACGGAAGGTCATTGTCGTGGTCATGGGCGATACGTCCGCGCGCGTCCGCACGGCGCATGCGGCGGACTTGCTGGACCGCGCCTTCGCGGCGTCGCAGCTCGGGGAGCCGGCCAGCGACCTGGCTTCGGTCGGCGGCGCGCCGCCTGACATGCGCGGCGAGATTTGCGTGAGGCGAAGCCAGAAAGCCCAGCTCGAGGCCGAAACGGAAGATTTTTCCGCCGCGATATCCTCCGCCACCGGATCGGCGCCGCCCGCGCCCGGCAATGGCGCGCAGATCGCCGCCTTGCCGCGTCCCGCCTATGACGCCGTCCCCGTTTTTATCGGCGCCGCGCCCGGTTATCAGGGGCCGGTCGCCGGACCGCGTCCCGCCAACACCCCCATCGGCGCCATCGCCTATGCGCAGCCGGAGCACGCCGCCGCGCCGTCGCCCATTAAGCCCGATCCCAAGGCGCTTCCCATGAAGCGCGAGGCGCAGGCCAAGCATAAGGCGAAGCCCGAGGCCAAGGCCAGCCACAAGCCAGCCCCCAGGGCCGCGGCCAAACCCGCCAAGGAACACCCAAAAACCGCGTCTCCGAAACCGGCCAAACATCCCGATAAAGCCGCGGCCGCCGCCAGCAAGACGGGGCAGAATTGACCAGCGGGCCTGGGGCCCGTCGCCCGGCGGCGCCGATTCCCGTGACCGTGCTCACCGGCTTCCTCGGCGCGGGGAAGACGACTTTGCTCAATCGGCTGCTGCAGGATCCGGCGCTGGCGCGCACGGTCGTCCTGATCAATGAATTTGGCGAGATCGGGCTTGACCATCTGTTCGTCGAGAAGATCGACGGCGACATGGTCATGATGGCCTCGGGCTGCCTCTGCTGCACGCTCCGGGGCGATCTGATCGACGCGCTCGAGAATCTGTTGCGCCGGCTCGACAACGGGCGCATCCCGCCCTTTGACCGCCTCATCATCGAGACGACGGGCCTGGCCGATCCCGCGCCCGTGCTGCACACGATCATGAGCCATCCCTATCTGCTGTTGCGCTTCCGGCTCGATGGCGTCGTGACCGTGGTCGACGCGGTCAATGGCGAGGCGACGCTGGTGGCTCATCCCGAGGCCGTCAGGCAGGCTGCCGTCGCCGACCGACTCGTGCTGTCCAAATGCGACCTGCTCCAGTCCGATGAGGAAAAACGGGCGCTGGAGCGTCTGCGCGAGCGCCTGTCGACCCTCAATCCGACCGCGCGCCTGCTGGACGTTTCCGAATCCTTCGACGCCGAACATCTGCTGGACGCTGGCCTGTATAATCCCGCGACCAAAGCCCCCGACGTCGCGCGCTGGCTGAATGCGGAAAATCTGGCCAAGGCGGATCACGACCATCGCCATGGGCATGGCAACGCGCATGACGACGTCAACCGCCATGGCGAATCCATTCGCGCCTTCTGCCTGACCAGCGAAACGCCGATGCCGCCCTCGGCTTGCGATCTGTTCCTCGAAATCCTGCGCAACGCCCACGGCCCCAATCTGCTTCGGGTCAAGGGAATTATCGCGCTCGCCGACGATCCGAACCGGCCCTTGATCATCCACGGCGTCCAGCACATTTTCCATCCGCCCGTGCGGCTTGACGCTTGGCCTGACGCCGATCACCGGACCAGAATCGTCTTCATCGTCAAGGATCTGAGTCCCCATTTCATTCAGGGGCTCCATGACGCTTTCGTCGGCAAGCCGAATATCGGCCAGCCAGACGCGATGGCGCTTGCCGACAATCCCCTCAAGCCGTCGCTCGGCGGTCTGCTGGCTTGAGACGAAAAGCCGACGCCCTAATGGCCTGAAACTTGATTGAACCGAACTGCTGGGGAGAGTTTCGAGGTTTTTCAGATCGAAATGATCCAGCAGCCCCATTTTGGCGCTGGCGCCTTCGAGCTTCCTGTTCTGAAGCGTCCTGCTCTGAAGCGACTTGGCCATCCGAATTGGCGCGGTTGACGGAAATGTTCAGACGTCCGCAATTCACGCATCAGCCCACCGCGTTCGGCGCGTCCGAGCGCTCCGGCCTGTTTGACGAACGCCGTTTCCATGGCCGCTGTGATGCGGATCGCTCTGTCCTTCCTGCTTTCGTCGAATGTATAGGAGCCGAACAGGCGCGGCGTCATATTGGGGCCTGGACCGACCTGACGACGCGCGCGCTTGAGTCGAACATCTTTCTGGATCCGGCCTTCGCCCTGCCGGCCGCGCAACATCTTTCCGACCAAAAATATCCCGAATTTTTGCTGGCCTGGGAGCAGGACAGAACATCGCCGCGCAAACGCCTCATTGCCGTCTGGCCCATTGTGCGGTCGCGCCTGTGGTTCGGTTCAACCCGCAAGACATGGGTGCACGACTATTGCTGTTCCGGAGCGCCGCTGCTTGACAAGGCTCAGGCGCTTCGCGGTCTCGATGCGATCTTTGATCATTTGCGGACGTCGAAAAGCCCCGCCTCCGTCCTTGCGATCTCACAAATCCGGGAACATGGCGCGACCGCTTCCCTTCTGCGCCGTTTTTCAGCGCTCAGGGGCCTCGCGCTCAACATCGTCGCGCAATATGACCGCGCCGCGCTCGACGCCGCGCAGCCCGGCGTCTCCGCGGCCGATTTCGTTTCGCGAAAAAAGAGGAAGGAGCTGGATCGCCAGCTGCGCCGTCTCCGCGATAAAGGGCCGCTGACTTTCGGCGTGGCGCGCGAAGGGGCCGACCTCGCGCGGCATATCGAATCCTTCCTCGCTCTCGAAACCAGCGGCTGGAAGGGGCGGGACGGCGGCGCATTTCTGAACAGGCCGAACCACGCCGCCTTTATCCGGTCGATGGCCCCAGCTTTGGGCGCAGAGGGAAAATGCCGGGTCTACTGGATGGCCTGCAAGGGAAAGCTCATTGCCAGCAATATCGTCTTCTTTGCCGGCGAGACCGCATATTTCTGGAAGACAGCTTATGACGAGGACTTCGCCTTCGCTTCGCCCGGCGTCTTGCTCGCCATGAGCATGACGGAATCCCTGTTGCGTGAGCCGGGACTTGGCACGGTTGATTCCTGCGCGATTTCGGATCATCCCATGATCGACCACATCTGGCGCGATCGGACGCCTATGGCCGACGTCATGCTGTCGCTGCGCGCCGATAAGCCGCACCAGCTCGAAGGCGCGGTTCAACGCGAATTGTTCCGCCGGCGCCTGCGCGAAAAAGCCAAATCGGCCTGGGCTCGTCTCGGATTCGCCTAAGCGCGAGGCAAGACATGAATTCAGGCGAAAATCGTCAGCGTCTCGATAAATGGCTTTGGCACGCACGCATCATCAAAACGCGCACCGGCGCCGCCCAGTTCATCATTCAAGGCCATGTCCGGGTCAATTCGAAACGAGTCGAGCAGTCGGCCAAGCCAGTCGGCGCCGGCGACGTACTCACCATCGCCTTTCACAATCGGGTCGTCGTTCTGGAGGTTCTGGCTTGCGCCGACAGGCGCGGCCCCTATGCCGAAGCGACGAAACTCTATCGGCTGATCGAGGGCAGATTGGGGCCAAGTCTCGAAACGCCCGAAAGCCCGGATTGATCAAAAAAAGCGCCCGCTCAGGATTGAGCGGACGCCGATATCAGAGCCCTGATTGAGCTCGATCAACCTTCGAGCAAACGGCGCGCGATCACCTGCGCCTGGATTTCCGCCGCGCCTTCGAAAATATTCAGAATGCGGGCGTCGCAAAGGACGCGCGAAACCGGATATTCCAGCGCGAAACCATTGCCGCCGTGAATTTGCAGAGCATTGTCCGCCGCCGCCCAGGCGACGCGGGCGCCGAGCAGTTTCGCTTGCCCCGCCTCGAGATCGCAGCGCTTGCCCTCGTCCTTCGCGCGCGCCGCGAAATAGGTGAGCTGGCGCGCGATATGGATTTCCACCGCCATCATGGCGATCTTGTCAGCCACGCGCGGGAAGTGGATCAAGGCTTTGCCGAACTGGATGCGCTCCTTCGCATAGCGCAAGCCCAGCTCCATCGCGGATTGCGCCACGCCGACCGCGCGTGCGGCAGTCTGAATGCGGGCGCCCTCGAACGTCTGCATCAACTGCTTGAAGCCCTGGCCCTCGACGCCGCCGAGCAGGTTTTCGACGGGAACTTCGAAACCGTCGAAAGCGATTTCATATTCCTTCATGCCGCGATAGCCGAGCACTTCGATCTCGCCGCCGGACATGCCCTTGGCCGGGAAGGGATTGGAATCGTCGCCGCGCGGCTTTTCAGCCAGCAGCATGGACAGGCCCTTGTAGCCCGGCTCGCTGGGATTGGTGCGGGTCAGCACCGTCATCAGATCGGCGCGAACCGGATGGGTGATCCAGGTCTTGTTGCCATTGACGACATATTTGTCGCCCTCGCGCACGGCGCGGGTCCGCAGCGACGCGAGGTCGGAACCGGTATTCGGCTCCGTGAAGACCGCCGTTGGAAGGATTTCGCCAGAGGCGATCTTCGGCAGATATTTTTCCTTCTGTTCCTGCGTGCCGCCGCAAAGGATCAGTTCGCCCGCGATTTCCGAGCGGGTGCCGAGCGAGCCGACGCCAATATAGGCGCGCGACAATTCTTCCGTGACGACGCACATCGCCACTTTGCCGAGGCCCATGCCGCCATATTCCTCCGGCACGGTCAGGCCGAACACGCCGAGGTCTGCGAGGCCCTGGATGATTTCGAGCGGAATATAGGCGTTCTTCAAATGCCATTCATGCGCATGGGGCAGCACTTCGGCTTCCGCATATTTGCGAATTTCTTCGCGAATGGCCTCAAGCGTCTCGTCGAGACCCGGCGAGCCAACGGTTGCCGAGGCTTCGGCATGATCGACCAGATCAACCAGGCGCGCGCGGTTGGGCGCGGTATTGCCGGTCGCGATCAGGGTTTCGATCGCGGCGATGCGCTTTGCCGCAATCGTTTCATTGGCAAGGCCGAAATCGCCAAGACGGATGAACTCGCCCTGGCTCATCGGGATGCCGCCGAAGATCTGGGCGAGATATTCGCCGACGCCGATCCGGGTCAGCAGATCCTCGGTCTCGCCATAGCGGCCTTCGGCCTTCTGACGCTCCGCGTAGGCCAGCAATTCGCGGACGGATTCGACATAGGTCGCGAGCCAGGCGATGCCATGCGCCGCATGCTGCTCACGCTCGATCGCCGCATTGGACAACTTGCCGTTTTCGGTCACCTTGGCGCGAACGCTGGCGACCGCCTCGGCATAAAGGGCTTCGATGGCGTGGTTCGCCTCGCGGCCGAGCTCGAAAAATTCGTCGGTGGCGATCGTGTGCGCGGCCTGCGTCATCCGGGACTCCTGATCTGGCTGCTACGGGCTTGATAGAGATCAATCTGTGACTTTATTGCCAGCCCGGATGCCGCAGCGCAATATGTCTTGGCGTCAGGCCAAGCCCTTCTTTCGCAGGAGCGCGTCGAATTCCGGCTTGCGCCCACGGAACAAGGCATAGGCCTCGTTGGGATCGCGCTGGTTGCCGGCGGCGTAAACATAGTCCCGCAGTCGTCCCGCGACCTCCGGATCGAAAATGTCGCCGGTTTCCTCGAAGGCCGCGAAGCCGTCCGCGTCCAAAGCCTCCGACCAGAGATAGCTGTAATAGCCGGCCGCATAACCGTCGCCGGCGAAAATATGGGAAAAATGCGGCGTCCGGTGGCGCATCACGATCTGCGACGGCATGCCGATGCCGGCCAGGATTTCCTTTTCGGCGGCGATGATGTCCTTCGGCGGCTCGCTTCTCGAATGGAGCAGGAAATCGACAAAAGCCGAGCCGCAAAATTCGACCGTCGCAAAGCCCTGGCTGAAATTGCGCGCGGCGATGACCCGGTCGATCATCTGCTGCGAAATAGGCGCGCCCGTCTCGTGGTGGATCGCGAATTTTTCCAGGATTTCCGGCCGCAAGGCCCAATGTTCATAGAGTTGCGACGGCAGTTCGACGAAATCGGTCGGCGTCGCCGTGCCGCTCATCGACGGATAGACGACATCGGACAGCATGCCATGCAAGGCGTGGCCGAATTCGTGGAACAGGGTCAGCACTTCGGTCAAGGTCAGCAAGGCCGGGCGGCCGGGAACCGGTTTCGAGAAGTTCATGACATTGACGATGATCGGCCGAATTTCGCCGCCGAGCTTTTTCTGGCTGCGGAAATTCGACATCCAGGCGCCGGAGCGCTTGCCGGAGCGCGCATAATAATCGCCCAGGAATAGCGCCACATGGCGGCCCGCCCGATCCGTGACCTCGAAAACCTGCACGTCAGGATGATAGGGGGGCGCGTCGGAGTTCGGGGCAAAACGCAAGCCGAACAGCCGTTCCGCGCAATAGAACGCCGCCTCGATCATTTTATCGAGCTGGAAATAGCCCGACAGCTCGCTCTGATCGATGTCATATTCGCTCAGGCGCAGCTTTTCGGAATAATAGCGCCAGTCATGGGCGGCGATCTGAAAATTCGCGCCTTCCGCATCGGCGACGGCCTGCAGCGCTTCGCATTCCCGGGCGGCCTTGGCGCGCGCGGGCGCCCACACCTTGTCCAGCAAATCGAGCGCGGCCTGGGGCGCGCCGGCCATGGTCGGCTCCAGCTTGTAATCGGCGAAGGTTGCGTAACCCAGCAGATTTACGCGCTCGTTGCGCAGGGCGAGGATCTCGCTGATCAGACCCCGATTATCCGTCGCGCCATCATGTTCGCCGCGCGCGATCCAGGCCTTGAACAATTCCTCGCGCAAATCGCGACGATGGGCGTGGCTCAGGAAAGGCTCGACGCACGATCGGGACAAGGTCAGCGCGAAGGGGCGCGCGGCGTTGCGATCCGCGGCCGTTTGCGCGGCGGCGGCCTTCACATCCCCGGGCACGCCCGACAGATCGGCCTCATCCAGCGGCAGCACGAAATTATTCTCGTCGGCAAGGACGTTTTGCGCGAACGCCATTTCGAGGCTTGCAAGTCGTTCCGCGATTTCCGCAAAACGCGCGCGAGCGCCGCCCTCAAGCCTGGCGCCGGAGCGAATGAAGCTCTTGTAAGTCAACTCCAAAAGCCGCGCCTGCTCGTCGGTCAGGGGCAAGCCTTCCCGTTGATCGTAAAGGGCGGCGACGCGCGCGAACAAGCCTTCATTGAGCGAAATCGCGGCGAAATGCCGGGCGAGAACCGGAGACATTTCGCGCTCGACGACGCGCAATTCTTCGGTCGAATCCGTTCCGGTGAGATTCCAGAAGACCCCGCCGATCCGATTCAGGCTCTGGCCCGCCAGCTCCAGCGCGTCGATCGTGTTGCTGAAGGTCGGAGGCTCGCGATTTTCGACAATCGCGGCGATTTCCGCTTCATGCTCACGCAAGGCGACCTCGAAGGCCGGGCGGTAATGCTCGGTTTTGATCGCCTCGAAAGGCGGGATCTCGAAAGGCGTGTTCCAGTCGGAGAGAAGCGGGTTTTGCGCGTCCATGAAAATCTCCCTTTCCGCACAGATAGGACTCCCTCCGCCGTGAAGCCAGCGCTTGCGCTCGTTAATTTCCCAGCCCAGCAAATTATTGCTAAATGGGCGTCCATGGAAGTTTTGCCCCGGAGGGGCGATTTGCGAAAAAACGCCCGTCTCTTGCTCGACGCCGCCCGGAATTTCGAAAGAGACGACGGCTACGCCATGGCGAGCCATATTGCTCTGGCCGGTCTGACTGCGATCTTTCCTTTCCTTATCGTCGTGACCAGTCTCGCCGGCCTGTTCGGCGTGCAGCCTTTGGCGGACGAGGCGTCTTCCGCCTTTTTCGATATCTGGCCGCAACGCGTCGCAGCGCCGATCCTGCTCGAAATCCATAACGTGCTGAGCAACCGGCACGGCGGCCTGCTGACGATCAGCGCCGCGCTCGCGGTCTATTTTTCATCGAGCGGCGTCGAGGCCTTGCGGACCGGCCTCAACCGGGCCTATGGCGCGCCCGAGACCCGGCCCTGGTGGCGGCTGCGAATCCAATCGATCGGCTATGTCTTCATCGGCGCGCTCGCCTTGCTCGCCATGGCCTTCCTGCTCATCCTCGGACCGACCTTGTGGGAGGCCGCGCTCAAGCAGGCGCCGGCTCTGGACGCCTTCAACACCAAGGTCGAGGTCGGACGCTATGCGATCGCGACCATCATCCTGCTCGCCGCGCTGATCATTGCGCACAAGGTCTTGCCCAATGTGAAGCTCACCCTGCGCCAGACCGCGCCCGGCGTGATCCTGACCTTTTGCGCCTGGATGATTTTCGCGTCGGCCTTCGGGTCCTATATCGCCCGCTTCGCCTTGAATTACGTGGCGACTTACGCCGGTCTGGCGTCGGTCATGATCGCCATTGTCTTTCTCTATTCGCTCGCCGCGATCTTTATTTTTGGGGCCGAACTGAATGCGGCGATTGAAAGCCGACGTCATGCGCGCGATGCAAACGGAAATCGCTGATCAGGCGGCGCGGCGCGCCAGCAGATCCTCGGGCGCGCCGAAATATTCGATATAGCGCCCTTCGATCTCGTTGATCGGCATGACGACGAATACATCGGTCACGCCGAATTGGCGATCGACGACGGCGCCTTCGCCGAATTTTGCGCCGACCCGCATATAGCCCTTGATCAGCGGCGGCAGCGAGGCCAACGCGCGCTTGACGTCGACCTGCTCCTTTTCCAGACGATTCATCGTCACGAAGCGCTGCGGCAAGGGGTTGACGACCCATTCCGGCGCGGCCTTGGCGTGATGAAAAAGAAAGCTCAACTGCGGCGCGAGCTTGTCCGGATCAGTCCCGTCAAGGCTTGCACAGCCGATCATCGCATCGATACGGTAATGCTTCACATAGGTCCAGATTCCGCGCCAAAGCATTTCAATCGTTTTCTTGCCGCGATAATCGGCGAGAACGCAAGACCGCCCGAGCTCAAGGAAACGCGAGTTGGGATGGCGCGCGAGAAGCAGTCCGATGTCGAATTCCTGCGCGCTGTAAAAACCGAAATTTTCCTGCGCGACCTCGTGGCGCAGCAGGCGATAGGCTCCCACGACCTTCGGCTTGATCTTGCCGAAGCGATTGCGTGCGGCGTGATCGATCACCAGAAGATGATCGCAAACCTTGTCGAAACGGCAGATGTCACGGCGAACCAGCGCCCCGGCGCCGTCCGGAGCCGCCCCGCCCTCCTCGAAGAAAACCCTATAGCGCAAGCGCTGCGCCTTGCGGATGTCCGATTTCTTCGTAGCAAGGCGCAATTCGAGCGAGCCTGACCAACCGAGATTCGGACCCAAGCCCTCGTGGGAAAACGAGCCCCGCCAGGCGCCGAAACGGCCGATCATCCCGGGGCCGGACTCTTTCGGCTTTTTCGGAAGGAACGGGATCTTTGACGACAGACCCGCGATCACGGCCAATCCGTTCATAAAAGCGCTTCCCTGAATGACGCCAGCCTTCGCTTTGGGTTGAGCATATTTATGGCGAAGTCGATACGGAAATATGACATCCGCCTTCAAAGCGCGCGCCGCGCAGGCGGCGAAACGCCTTGCGGACCGATCGCGCGGGCCAGCTCGTTCAGATCGACGGGCTTGGTCAGAAATCCATCCATTCCGGCGGCCTCGGCCGCCAAGCGATCTTCTTCTGCGGCGTTGGCGGTTAGCGCGATCATGCGGATTCGATCCGACGCTGGTTTCTTTTCAACTGCACGAATTTGGCGGGCGGCGGAGAATCCATCGAGGCGCGGCATTCGAATGTCCATCAGCACGGCGTCGAACTCGCCAAAATTCGCGCAAACGAGAGCGACCGCCTCGGCCCCGTCGCGCGCACGGACCATCTGTGCGCCAAGACGTGAGAGATGGCGTTCGATGAGCAGGGCGTTGATATCATTGTCTTCCGCCAGCAGGATCTTGCGCCCGGCCAGTGGCTGCGCGATCCCGTTCCGCAAGGACGCGTCGCGGGCGACGGAAAACGGCGCGCGCGTCGAGCCCAGCCGCGCATGAAGGGTTTGGAGGCGGACCGGCTTGACCAGCCAGCCATCGCAATCCTTGACCAGGGCCTCTCCAAACGCCCTGCGCTCGAAAGGGGAAAACAGGACGAGATTGCTTTTCGCTCCGCTTTTGCGCGCCTCGACGACCACGCGATGGGTCGCCTCCTCGCCCAATGCGCAATCGACGATCACCAGATCGGGCGTTTTTTCACGCAAGAGCCTCAATGCTTCCGCCTCATCCCCGACGCGAAACACCTTGGCCCCCAGTTCGGCCAGCCGCTCGGCCAGGAACGGGCCGCCAAATGGCGAGTCGGCGACAATCAAGGCCGTCTTTCCGTTCAACCCTGATGGCGGCTCCTGGATCTGCGCCGAGGTTTCCGCCTGAGGCAGGGCGATCGAGAAGCAGAACACCGAGCCATCAGGATCCGACCGCTCCAATTGCAGATCGCCACCCATCAACTCAACCAGCAATTTCGATATGGCGAGACCAAGCCCCGTCCCCTCGTGCCGGCGGGTCATGGACCCGTCCACCTGTTCGAACTCCTCGAAAATGGATTGGCGCCGATCTTCGGGCACGCCCGGACCCGTGTCACATACCGAAAAATGAATCTTCCCCCCCGGCTCCTGCCTGACGACGATGCCTACTCCGCCCTTCTCGGTAAATTTCACGGCGTTGCCCGCGAGATTCATCAGAACCTGCCGAAGGCGTTCCGAATCGCCGAATACGCGATGGGGGATGGCGCGATCGATTGAAGTCGCGATTTCGATCCCCTTGCCCTGAGCGCGCGGAGCCAGCAATTCCGCGATGCCCTCGATCAGCGCCTGCAGGTCGAACGCCGCCCTGTTGAGATCGAGCTTGCCGGCCTCGATCTTGGAAAAATCGAGAATTTCATTGATGAGAGACGACAGGGATTCGCCTGACAGCCGGATCGCGTCGACATAGGTCAGTTGTTCCGCCGTCAAATCCGTCGCCGTCAGCAACTCGGCCATTCCCAGAATGCCGGTCAGCGGAGTCCGGACCTCATGGCTGACCATGGCGAGAAAGCGCGACTTTGCTTCATTTGCGGCTTCGGCCTTGTTCAGCGCGCTGGCGGTCGCCTTCAACTCCCAGATTTCGTCGAGCAGGCGCTCCTTTTCCTTCTCGGCGAGACCCTGCTGGCGGCGCGCGGCGCGAATGAAATAGAGCGCAACGGCCGCAGACAAAGCCGCGACCACCGCCAATAGCGCCAAATTCGTCGTCAAAGTCCCCATCATCATCGGCGCCAGTGCAATCGACAGACGCGCCAGCAGCTTATCGCCGCACGGCAAGTCGCGACGGAATACTAGCGTTCGGCGCTGAATCTTTCGTTTCGCTATGCAGCCATTTCATTGCGATCCGACGCCGCGCGGTAGGAAAGCGCTTCCGCGAGATGCGGACGCCCGACATGGTCCGCTCCCTGAAGGTCTGCGATCGTGCGCGCCAATTTGAGCACGCGATGAAAACCGCGCGCCGAAAGCCGCAGCTTTTCCGAGGCGTCGCGGATCAGCCTGATCCCCGGCTCATCCAGACTCACGATCTGTTCGACAAGCGCGGCGGGAGCGGAGGCGTTGCAGGAAATGTCCGGGCGCCCGAGCTGTTGAAAGCGTTCGCGCTGGATTTCGCGCGCGGCGGCGACGCGGGCGGCAACCTCCGCCGAACCCTCGGCAGGCGGCGGCAGGATCAGGTCCGATGTGAAACACAAAAGACCATCGGATTCCTGCCACCTCAGCATTACAATTAACCAAAAAGTTAGCCAGACTCTCGCCATAAGTTAACGAGACTCTTTATATAGGACCATAATTATATGAGACTCATTTCACTTTTTGAACAACGCCCAATCGGAAAGACATACGGTTCCATTCGAAGCCGGATACCGCTGCGCACGCCGTCAGGCCCTCAACTGACCGAGTCCGAACTCGAAACGGAACTCGTCGAACAGCTAAACTTCTCCACGCGCGTCATCGACATCATCACCCAGCCGATAATACGGTACAAAAAAGGCGACCTGGACCGACGCTACACCCCTGACGTCGTTTTTGAGGTCTATCCCGACGCGACCCGAACTTGGCGCTATTATGTGATCGAAATCAAAAAGGAGGCAGATCTTCGAATCAATAAGGCAAAATACGAAGAGAAATTCGCAGTAGGCCGGGATTGGTGCGCTCAAAATTTTATGAATTTCCGGGTGATCGCCGAAAAACACCTCCGGACGCCATATTTGCGAAACACCCGCCTTCTGAGCCAGCAATTTCGTCGAGAACCAGACCATAATCACCTTAGCGCCCTGTTAAGCGTAACGGCAGGCGCGCCTACTCGCATCGCTGACGCCATCAACGCCATGATTCGCGCCGGGTTCAACGAACCCCTTTGCCGCGAAACGATCGAGCGCGCAGTCGCCAACCGTTTCGTCGAATGCGACCTTTCGATCCCCTTCACAGACGACTCAATCCTGTTCACCGCTGACGTCAACCTTGCCGACAGCACTGACCGCGACCCAATCTTGAAAGCGATCCGTACCGCCGAAACGCCGTAAAATTTACTCTCGAATAGGAAACTTGCTCTAAGACTCTGCTTTAGCGGACATAATGAGCGAACGACCTTGGCAAAAATCTCGACGCGGAAGGGATCTGTAGTTCAATACGGCGGCGAGACCATGAAGGTCATAGGCGCAACGGGATTCGATTCCCTCACCGTTCAAAGCAAATCCGGCGAATATTTCGACGCACCAATCTCTGCCCTAATCGAAGAAGCAACCGAAAAAGCGCCGCCGACCATAACAGTCGACGCTAAACGCCTCGAAAAGGTCGAGGCTTACCGGCGCGCCTTCGGATCCCTGCTCGCAAAGAACCGGTCGACCAGGAAAGAAGTGTGCGAGGCCGGCAAAGAATTGGGAATTAGCGTATCGGCCGCTTACGCCGCACTGAAACGCTATGCCGAAAGTGGTGAAATCACCCAACTCCCACCGCCAACGCGCCCCGGCGGTCGCGGCAAATCCCGACTTCTCCCCGCGGTCGAGCAAGTCATCCAAGACGAGATTGAAAAAACGCTGCTAAAGCGACGCAATTACGGCATCTCAAAATTCATCGAAAACGTCGAAAAGCGCCTGCGAAAGCTCGGTCTTGACGTTTCAGAGGCTACCCTGCGCAATCGGGTCGCAGCCATTCCCGACTACAAATGGACCAAAGCAAGGAAGGGATACGATGAAACCGCAAAAACGCATGAACCGCTGAAGGGCAAGCATCCGGAAGCCGCGCAACCTTTGGAAATCATCCAGTGCGATCACTGGTATTCGGATATGGAAATCCTTAGTGAGGACCGCCTGGACGTCATCGGGCGCGCGTGGATGACGATTGCCATCGATGTCTTCTCGAGAGCCATTTGGGGCCTTCACATCGGCCTCGACTCACCGAGCACGACAACAATGGCGCTCTGCATGATCAACGGCATGACGCGCAAAGACGCAATGCTGAAATCGTACGGCATTGACGCCCATATGCCAATCTATGGCGATCCGAAACGCCTTCATCTCGACAATGCCGGCGAATTCACCGGCAACTCCATCAAAATGTCCTGCGACCATTTCAACATCAAGCTGTCATGGCGACCGGTTCGAAAGCCCCAATACGGCGCCTATATCGAACGCTATAACGGAAATCTCGCCCAAAAATTCAAAGATTTGCCAGGAGCAACCGGTTCAAATCCGGGGGAAAGAAAAGCACTTCGCCCTGAAAAAACTGCAGCGTTCACGCTCGAAGATCTCACCAAACAGACGTGGATGCTCATTAACGAATATCACAATACCGAACACCTCGGCTTGGACGGAAAGAAGCCGATCGACAAATGGACAGAATATTTTTTTGGACCGAACGGGCAACGTCGACCAACGCCCCCGGTAAGAATCGACAATTTGGAGTTGCGTATCAATTGGTATCCACTAGAAAAACGAACGATCCAGCGTTACGGCATCCTGATAGATTACCTAGAATACTATAGCGAAACAATATTATTCCTTGTACGCAACAAAAAAGATTACGGAAAAATTGCCGTTCGCCGGAATCCTCTGGACGTTCGCGAAATTTATATACTTCATCCCGTCACAAACGAATGGAGCGTAGTTCCCACACGTCACCTGACCTTCCCCGTTGCCAGCATATTCGAATTAAAAGCGGCCAAAAAGATCGCTCACGCTATGAAGCGCAAGCCCACATCCGATTTGCTCGCCCAAATCATCGATGAACGCCGCCGCCACGTCGAAGAAGCGCAGAAGCTCACCAAAACGGCGAGGCGCGAAGCGTCCCGTCGCGCCCATCACACCCGCATGCGCAAAGCCGCGGCGCCCCAATCGCCGCAAAACGACGAGATAACCATACTCGCTGGAGCGCCAAACCCAAAGCCGCAGGCGGACGCGGCTCAATTTACCCCGCCGAAGAACCTGCAACAAAACAACGGCTTCAATGACCAAAGCCAAGACCTGTCAGCCTTGCTCAATAGCATTACGGATGATGACATCGAGGATTACCTCAATGACAGCAACTAGCTACGACGGCGAACATCTCCGATCCGAAATGCGTGAATACCTTCACATCGAAGGTCGCAGGCGGCTCGATGATTCTTGGGAAAAAATCTGGATCCCCACCTCGTCGACCCGTGAAGCGTTCAAAGAACTAGAAGATTGTATGAGGGCCGCTCGATCGACCAAACCGCTTGGTCTGGTGATTACGGGCGAGGCCGATACCGGCAAAAGCCGAACAATGAAGGCATTTCGCGACGAGCATAAGCCGAAAACAAACCCAGAGTCCGAATTCGCTGAATTTCCAGTCGTATACATAAACTCCCCCGACAAGCCAAGTCGAACGGAGGTTTATAAAAAGATCCTGGCGGAGATCGGACATCCCATCCTCTACAATGCCGGTGAAGAAGATTTACACCGCCATACGCTCAACATGATCCGAGGCTGCAACGTCGGAACGATCATAATCGACGAGATCCACGACGTCTCGCGCGAGCGTATGGGTAATCAAACACTCGAATTCCTGCGTTTTTTAAAAAATTTTATAAACGAAACGGGGCGTCCGTTTGTCGTCGGTGGCGTTCCATTAATTCTCGGCCTGATAGGATCAGATTTGCAACTTTCTGGGCGCCTAAATACCGTCATTCGGCTCGAACCGCTTAAAATCGTCGATTTCAGCAAGGTCGTTCTAGCGTACGAAAAATTTATGCCATTACGCCGACCAACGAATTTTCGCGCAGACGAAAATGCGGTGCAGTTTCTCTACACGCATTCACGAGGTTATATAGGACTGCTGTCCAAACTTCTGAAAAACGCATCGAAAATCGCGATAGATAGCGGCGAAGAGCGAATCACGCTGGATATTCTTCAGAAGGTTCCAGACCGCAGCATGCACGCCGTTGGCCACCGCCAAGCCTGATCATGTCGGGAATAAAGTCCACCACCAATTTGTGGACGGCCAAAAAATGGCCATACCGGCCAAGGCCGCGGCCGAATGAGCTATTGACGTCTTATTTGATCCGCATCGCAAATGGCCTCGAGATCAAGCCAATCTCGTTTCTAAACGCCGCTTGGGGGTCACGCCAATCGCTGCTCGATCAAGATCTCGATAATTATGCTCCTAATCATGTGATCGCACTTCTCGGCAAAGGCGTCGGTGTCGAACCCGATGCCGTCCACGCCATGACGCTTTTCGAATTCGAAGGACGCCTCAACGAAACCCACATCCCAATAGGCCGCAAAGCTTGGATCATGCCGACCACGGTCGCGTCAAACAACCGGAAACGCCCGGGCATGCAG
Organism: Rhodoblastus sp.; assembly: GCF_019449565.1. Classification (GTDB taxonomy): domain Bacteria; phylum Pseudomonadota; class Alphaproteobacteria; order Rhizobiales; family Beijerinckiaceae; genus Rhodoblastus. The sequence goes on from NZ_JAGRPM010000011.1 coordinate 131,960, forward strand.
TTCTGCCCGACATGCCTCGCTCGCGACGAACGGCCATATCTGCGCAGAACGTGGCGAATGGCTTTTATGACATGCTGCATACAACATGGCTGTCTCCTTCGAGATCGCTGCCCATACTGCGATCAGCCTCTGCATCCGCATTTGTCGCCGTCATTGCGCCACTGCTTTCGCTGTGGGCGCGATATTTCTAAGACCGTGGACAACGAAAAGCCTCGGTTCGAGATGATTGAGCAACAACGACGGTTCGAAACGGCCCTCGAACAGGGATGGGCGATGCTCAACCATCGGCCAATTTACTCTCATCTCTATTTTTGTGTGATCCGCAGGATCGCAGCCATGTTCGTAAATGGTCTTCGGGCCAAACCCTTTCGCGAGGCCGTCGTCAATCAGTTGGGCGGCGACGATTCCGAATTCGAAAAGCCCACAAAACGCCAACCGATCGAATACCTTGGTGTCGCGGATCGATACCGACTTTTCGACCTGGTGGAGCGAACGATGGAAGACTTCCCACATCGCTTTGTCAGCGCATGCCGAAAAGCAAGGCTGTCACGGTCACATCTCATCAAGGACATGCCTTACGTACCCTTCGTTTATGACGAAGTCGCCAAAGAATACCTCGATGAGAGGCCGTATTTCCCATCGGAAGCTGAAGTGATGGCGGCAGCGGCCTGGCTCCGGCGCACGCAGGGACGCGCGACCTTTCGCGATCTCAAAATGATCTGTGGCGAAAGCCGCGCGGCAATATACCAACATATGGATTACGAGCGGAACCCCGCGACACCTTCACGCTGGCGCGTTCGCGCATTTGATCGCTAATCTATCAAATAATCTTATTGACCACCCTCAAGATCAAGTCGGCGTATTCCTGCTCACCGGCCCAAACCCGGGGCTGACGTCTGACATAATTAATCGTGAAATCCGGCAAAGTCCTCGTTTTCCAGCGCGCATTTTCACGAACCGCAAAATTTTTGATCCTGTTCACTGCGTCTTCGTCGAAATCCCCTCTTGGGTTGCGGACAATAACGCCCAACGCCCTCTCATCCCACTCAACGGACCCCGCGTCCGCAAACATTACGTCGATTCCGTTGGCGCGCACGACGACCAGGAGAAGGAAGAACGCATACTTCCCTACGCCAACCTTGACGAACGCTGGCTCACCATCCGACTCGCCTTTTCCAAGCACGATCGTCCAGCCCTGATTTAACGCCGCCCGTCGCACCGCCAAGAACGTGCGGGTCATTGAGATCACCCGCGGATCGGCGGCGTCGAGTTCGGAATCACCAGATGCCGAACGCAGGATCGCCGCGTGACCGATATCGGGATTTCCACCACTTCTCCGGTCAGCAGTCGCTGCCAAAGCTTCGGCCCGCAAATTTTCAGCAACTACCTCCGTTTCCGGACGTTCCGGGCCCCCGCGAGCGATATACTCAAAGCAGATGTTGCGCTGCTTCGCGATCGCCGCTCCAGGCGCTGTCACCGCCGTCGTCGATTGTTTCGTGCCCGGCGCCTGCGAAGTCTGCAGAAGAATGCGTCGCGATTTGCCGATACGCAGACGGCTTCCTGAGCGTGGCAGGCCTATCCCCACAATCTTGCCAGGATGGCTGATTTCAAGGGTTTCAAAGCCAAAATCCATCTGAACGGCGCGAAGCCTCGTGATCAGCCGCCGCTTTCGAACACCGCCCTTATCGTCACGAAAAGCGAGCCAACGCTCGTCAAATGAAAACGTGACATCCGAACCAAACGGAAATGGCGTGACGATCTTGGTTTCGGCGTGCCGGCGCCATTCCGGCGCAACTGAGAGATTTTGATAAACGCCATCATGAGCGATGCGCATCCGGTCGTTAGTCAGAATGGCGGCCGCCATCAAAGCCTCCAAATCGCTCGGCTTTGACCGACACCAGAGATGAAAAACACCGAGATCGACAACACTCCTATAACTGCGTTGCCGATCAAAATACGGACGATCTCTGGCCACCAAAGGATCTCGAACACCGTCGAACGTCTGGCGCAAAAATCCAGAACTGACGCCGAACAACGCCCTCAAAACCTCCGTAACTTGTACCAGGCCATATTCCGAAACATTTGGCGGGCCGAGATGCACAAAATAACAATGAGAATCCGCGAAGGCCGAAGTCGAGAAAAACCCATCGCTTTGTTCGGGCAGGCATTCACCCAGCCGCTCAACGCCAAGGAATGAGACTTCCCTCGGAAGCCCAGACCGCGTGACGCGATCTTCCTGCCTGACGGCGCCGATCCATCTCGAGCCGACCGGCACGAGTCCGAGCTGACCGCATCCGATCCAGCGAGAAACCGAACCGGCGGCGGGATCGAACACAAACCCGCGAAACCGGTCTGGCCTCGCCAAAATAATCTCAATTTCGGTTTCGACAGCATCACCCGTGGGGCGTCGCGCCTTGCCGTACCCGACGACTTCCATCATTTCCGGAAGGTCCGAAAACGGTTCCAACAACAATGCTTTTTTCGACATGACCGCCATCAGAAAATGCCGCCATCATTCCCAAATCAATGAAGGAATTGGCTTCGCCACCAACATAAATCCGGATCGTTAATCGATTCCTTTGGAGCGGCCTGACGGCGCACCAAACAGCACCGCCAAAGCAAGCGCCGTCGGAACGCCGAGCCAGAGATAGGAGCGGTCATCCGTGGACATGGAACCCCTTCAACATATTTGTCCGTCGGCCAGCAGGCGCACGCCCTCGCCGAGGGAGGGCTGAGTGTTGACAAATCTCGGCGTCGGAGGTCTATTCCGCGCCATGGGGATCGCGGTCTCCCCACGAGGCGACATGCCAAAGAATCGCGTCCCGCTCTTTCAGCCGAGGACGCCGCATGTCTGCCTATACGACGATTTCTCCTGATAAGCTCTCGCGCCTGCTGGGTTCGCCCAAGGGGCCGATTCTCATCGATGTCCGCCCGGAAGCGGATTTCGCCGCCGATCCGCGCCTGATTCCCGGCTCGGTGCGTCGCGACGCCGGCGCCATCGCGCTCTGGGGGCCAGCTCTCGCCGGAACGGCGACGATCGTGATCGGCCAGCAAGGGACGACTTTCAGCCTTGGCGTAGCGGCTTGGCTGCGCCATTGGGGCGTGCGCGCCGAAACGCTCGAAGGGGGCTTCGCGGCCTGGGCGGCGGCGGGTCTGCCGCTGGTTCCCCAGGACAAATTGCCCCCGCGCGACGCGCAGGGCCGCACCGTCTGGGTGACGCGCGCGCGTCCGAAGGTCGACCGCATCGCCTGTCCCTGGCTGATCCGCCGCTTCGTCGATCCCAACGCCGTGTTTCTCTTCGTTCCGCCCTCGGAGGTTCCAGGCGTGGCCGAGGCGTTCCAGGCGGCGCCTTTCGATGTCGAAGGCGTGTTCTGGTCGCATCGCGGCTCCAATTGCGCCTTTGACGCGATGGTCGAGGAGCTCGGCCTCAAGACCGAGCCGCTGCTGCGGCTGGCGGCCATCGTACGCGGCGCGGACACCGCGCGTCTCGATCTCGTTCCCGAAGCGGCCGGCCTGCTCGCGGCCTCGCTCGGCCTGTCGCGGCTTTACGCGGACGATCTGGAGCAGCTTGATGCCGGGCTCGCACTATACGACGCCTTCTATCGCTGGTGTCGTGACGCCGTCGACGAATCCCACGCCGCGCACGCCGCCACGCCCGGGAAAAGGAAATGACCGATTTGACCAAAGACATTCCGGCCGCTGAAGCAGGACATGAAGGCGGACATGGCGTCACGCTGGGCGAGGCGTTCCGGGTCTGGTCGCGCATCGCGCTCCTGAGCTTCGGCGGACCGGCGGGGCAGATCGCCTTGATGCACCGCGTTCTTGTCGACGAGAAGAAATGGGTGTCGGACAGCCGGTTCCTGCACGCGCTCAATTATTGCATGCTGCTACCCGGCCCCGAGGCGCAGCAGCTCGCCACCTATATTGGTTGGCTAATGCACCGGACCCTTGGCGGGATCATGGCCGGGGGGTTGTTCGTCCTGCCGGGCGCGGTCGCCATCATGGTCCTCAGCATCGTCTATGCGGCCTTCGGCGGGGTCGGACTCGTCGCCGCGCTGTTTTTCGGGCTCAAGGCGGCGGTGCTGGCGATCGTGTTGCAGGCGGTCCAGCGCATCGGCAAGAGGGCCCTGAAAAATCGCGTGATGCAGGCGCTGGCGGGGGCGGGTTTTGTCGCCATTTTCTTCTTCGACGTGGCCTTCCCGCTCATCATCCTGGCGGCGGGCGTGATCGGCTTTTTCGGTGCTGAGGCCGGGCGAAATGCTCGACGGCCTCGGCATGGCGGAGACCACGCCCGGCCCTCTGATCATGGTGCTGCAATTCGTGGGCTTCATGGCGGCTTACCGCTCGCCGGGCGCGTGGCCGCCGCTGCTAGCGGGCGCGGCCGGCGGCCTGCTGACGGTCTGGGTGACGTTCACACCCTGCTTCCTCTGGATATTCCTGGGGGCGCCCTATATCGAGCAATTGCGCGGCAACAGGGCGCTGACCGGCGCGCTATCGGCGATCACCGCGGCGGTGGTCGGCGTCATTCTCAATCTCGCCATCTGGTTCGCGATCCATACAATCTTCCGCCAGACCATTCCGGCCCGCGGGTTCGGCTTCTCCTTCGACCTGCCGGTCCTCGCCAGCATGGACCCCTGGGCGCTGTTGCTTTCCATAGGCGCGGTCGTCGCCATCTTCCGCTTCGAGGCGGGCCTGTTGCAAACGCTCGCCGCCTCGGCCGCAGTGGGCGTCGCGCTCTATGCGTCGGGTCTGGTCTTACCTCTGGGCGCCTGAGCCGGACGGAAACCGCGATTTGGCGAACCGGGTGGCCACATGTTCGTCGCTGTTGGAGTAACTGCCATGCCACATCAAATCGAACGTCGAAGTTTTTTGCAGGGCGCCGGAGCGCTTGCGGGGGCCGCAATCCTCGCCGTCAACGCTGAAGGCCCCGCTCGCGCTGAAACTGTGTCCATTCATGGGAGGAAGCCGATGTCTTACGAACCAAAACCGATGTCTTTCGACCCGAAAAACGTCAAAGGCATTTCAGATAAAATCCTCGTCAGCCACTACGAGAACAATTACCTCGGCGCGGTGAAACGGCTCAACGCCATCGGCGCGCAACTGGCGGAACTCGATTTCGTCAAAGCGCCGAATTTTATCGTGAACGGCCTCAAGCGCGAAGAACTCATCGCCCTGAATTCAATGATCCTGCACGAGGCCTATTTCGACAGCCTCGGCGGCGGAGACGCGCCCAAGGGCGCGCTCGCCGACGCGATCGACCGCGACTTCGGCGGTTTAGAGCATTCCCCGTTTGTTTTGACTCGCATTTTTGCTGCGGCGGGATTCCCTTAAGCTCAAGAATGAGCGATTCTGCGCTTCTCTCTGATTTGGGGGCGCAAGATGTCGCGAGGCCATTCCTTCGATCTGCGTAAGCGTGTGATTGCGTTGGTCGAAGGCGGGGTGTCGCGGCGAGCTGCGGGGCGGCAATTGTTGGTCTCTGAATCTTCGGCGATAAAGTGGTTCAGGCGCTTTCAAGAGACGGGCAGCTTTGCAGAAAAGCCCGGCAAGAAAGCGAGACCGTCCCCGCTGGACGCGCATGCGGATTGGCTTTTGGCTTTGGTTGCGCGCGAGAGCGACCTTACGCTGGCCGAGATTGAAGCCCGTCTTCTGGATGAGCTTGAGGTCAAAACCACGGACAGCTCGATTGCGCGGTTCTTTCAACGCCACAAACTCAGCTATAAAAAAAACGCTGCACGCCAGCGAGCAGCATCGCGAAGACGTGGCGAAGGCGCGCGAAGAATGGAAAAGGGCGCAACCGGCGCTTGATCCGGACCGACTTGTATTTATTGATGAAACAGGCACAAACACGCAGATGACGCGAACGCGCGGGCGCTGCCAAAAGGGCAAGCGCCTGGTCGATTATGCGCCGCATGGCCATTGGAAAACGACGACGTTCGTCGCCGGGCTGCGCAATAACGCGATTACCGCGCCCCTGGTCGTCGATCGGCCGATGAACGGCGTGATCTTCCAGGCGTGGCTTGAGCAGCGCCTCGCGCCAACCTTGGTCGAAGGCGACATCGTCATCATGGACAACTTGCCCGCCCACAAGGTTGCGGGCGTGCGCGCGATCATCGAAAAAACTGGCGCAGGATTGCTGTATCTGCCGCCCTATTCGCCCGATCTCAATCCCATCGAGATGATGTTCGCCAAGCTCAAGGCCCTGCTGCGCAAGGCCAAAGAAAGAACCGTCGATAAACTGTGGGACCGCATCGGCCTCATCCTCAACGAGTTCAGCCCGCCGGAATGCTCAAACTATTTCAGACATGACGGCTATGGTTCAGGTTAGCCGGGGAATGCTCTAGATCGCTGGCGCTCGGAATTTTCCGCAATGGGCAAGGCCGAGGGCGGCGGGTCCGGCTGGGTCATCCTCGCTTTTTCTCCGCGCGACAAGAGGCTGATCAATCAATGGGCCGCCGACCACACGACGACGATCGCCGGCGGTCGGCCGATCCTCGTGCTCGATATGTACGAGCACGCCTATCACATGGATTATGGAGCGAAAGCTGGAGCCTATGTCGACGCCTTCATGGAGGCGATCCGCTGGGACAACGCCGCCAAGCTCTTCGACCAATATAGCCGTGAGGGGTGAGCCCGAGGCCATGTTCCTCTTCGCCGCGATCGAAATGCGCCTCTGGATGACGGTCCCATGAGACCTCACTCACGGATCGTTGTTGGTGCGGCGGCCCTTATGCTGGCCGCCGCCGCTGCGTACTCCCCGATCCGCGGCCTGATCGCGACCGATGTGGCGACGGCGCTTGGCCTCGGCGAAGCTCCCGCCCCGACGGTCGCGGAATTGACCCTAGCGGAAACCATTCCGCTCGGCGAGGTCAAAGGCCGACTCGACCATATGGCCATCGACCTGCGGCGCGAGCGGCTGTTTGTCGCGGAACTGGCGAACAATTCCCTCGCCGTCATCGACTTGACGGCGGGCAAACTGGCTCAATGGATAGAAGGACTGAGTGAGCCGCAGGGCGTCGCTTATGCGCCGGAAACGGATAAGCTGTTCATCGCCAACGGCGGCAGCGGCGTCGTACAGATGCGCAAGGGCGACGATTTGACCCTCCTCCGCGAAATCACCCTCGGTGACGACGCCGACAATATCCGTCAGGACGGCCCGGATCGTATCATCGTTGGCTATGGCGGCGGCGCGCTCGCGGTGCTCGACGCGGCGAACGGCGACAGGATAGCAGATATTGCTCTGGCGGCCCATCCCGAGGCGTTCCAGCCCGAGCCCGGCGGCGACCGCATTTTCGTCAATGAGCCGCGCGCCTTGCGGACCGCTGTGATCGCGCGCGCTTCCGGACAGGAGACGGCGCGCTGGGGCGCACCGGGCGCGGCGGCCAATTTTCCTATGGCGCTGGATGTGAAGGGGCGCCGGCTGTTCGTCGTCTATCGCATGCCGGCGCAGATCGCGGCTTTCGACACCAGGAACGGAGCGCTTTTGAGCCAACTTGCGACCTGCCGCGACGCCGACGATGTCTTTCACGACGCCGCGCGCGACCGCGTCTACGTAATCTGCGGCGAAGGCGCCGTGGCCGTACTCGACGCCAGCCAAGGCGGACTTCACGAGCTGTCGAGGCTGCAAACCCGCTTGGGGGCGCGCACCGGCCTGTTTGCGCCTGAACGCGACCGATTGTTCGTCGCCGTTCCAGCCCATGCGGGCCGACCGGCCGAAATCCGGGCCTATCGACCGAAATGACGCGCTCTTGGGCGCGGAACCGCAACCAAATAGGAAGGAATTGATCGCAATGCGGAAAATGACCGGAATTCGGCTATTCGCCGCGAGCCTTGCTTTTTCCTCTCCGGCCCTCGGCGCTTCACCGCAGAGCGAAGGGTTTCGTCAGCTTACCGGCCCTCAAATCACGCAGGCTTTCGTCGGCAAGACCTTTTCCGACGACGCTCATTTCTCCTTTCGCTATCGCCCCAAGGGCGTGATCGAGGGGATGAGCATGGGCCGCAAAGTCACGGACAAATGGGTGGTCCAGGGCAACCGCCTCTGCGTGACCGACAGTTTTGGTCAGAGCTGCTATGTCGTCTGGAAGAAGGGCGCGGCGGTGAAGCTCGTCATCGAAGGGACGGAAGTCATCCTTGACGGTTTTGTGCGGTGACCGAACGACGACCAACAAGCGCGTCCCGATTGCAAGTAATGGGCGCGCCGCTAACGCTTCTCTTTTTGGCGCGTGGAATGCGCGACTTCGGCGACGGCTTCGTCGCGGTGCTGCTGCCGCTTCACCTGCTGCGCCTCGGCTTTTCGGCATTCGAAGTCGGCGCGCTGGCGGGAGCGGCGCTGCTCGGTTCCGCCTTGTCACTTGCCCAGATATTTTATGAGCGCGGCTATCCCGAGGATCAAGACGGCGAGGATCAAGAGTCCAACAAGCCCCATGCCCCACATGCCGCCGGCGCCCGTCGTCCCATAATTTCCCATCATGGCGAACCTCATTCGATACTGGTGATCCTGGCCTCAGCGAACAAAGCCGCCGCGCTGAGGGAAAGGGCAATCGGGCGAATGGCGCGCTCCCCAGCGTTGACGCGTCCTACGGTGACGAGATCAGACCGCCGAGACCATGACAGTTGGTCCGTAGTGCGGTCATTCTCCTCACGCGCCGTCACCACCCAACAGTGCGAGAGCCGCTACCTGAGTTCTCGCTGTCTCTTCACCCGGAGAAAACCCGTCTAATCGAGTTCGGCCGCCTTGCGTCCAAACTGGTGGCTCTGGGTGTTCCACCACGAAGACAGCGCGGTCGTCGTCGCCACCCCGACTCCCTGCTTATTTGGCGACCGTGTTCCTCTCGAAAGCGATTCTATTCTGGTTAGACTTCTCAAACCAATCCCCATGTCGCCACTTCGCCATTGGCGCCGGAACCGATGTAGCAATGGAAAGCGCCGACATCGTCCTGATGAAAAGCGATCCGTTCGACGTGGTAGGGGCCATCGAATTGTCCCGCGCGACGCTCCGAAAAATGCACCAGAACTTGTGGTGGGCGGTCGGCTACAACGTCCTCGCCTTTCCTCTGGCGGCTGGCGTGCTCTATCCTATCAAGATCATGCTCAGCCCGGAGATCGCAGCGCTGGCGATGTCTGGCAGTTCGGCGGTGGTCGCTATCAACGCGCTGATGCTGAAGCGCACCAAGTTGACGGGCATTGTCCGCAAGAGCGCTACGGCGCCACCCGCCGCAGCCGCGCTCGCCGCTGTCGCGCACAACGCTACAGCATGATTAATCAATCAACCCCGACAGGCATTCCTGCGAGCACCCTGTTCGTGCTTTCGACTGAATTCAAGGCGCCTTGACCGTGCGCCTTTCCATCTGGGCTGCGACGACAGGACCGTCGGCGGCGAAGACAACGCCGGATTGGCTTCCAGCGCCAATTGCCGGCAACAGCGCAAAGCCTATCGCCTTCGCGACCCTGGATTGACGCAGGAAATAGAACCTTTGCATTGGAAGTCTCCTGTAAAAGGTCTATTCGGCGGCCGCGGTCTTGGCCTGTTGCGCGAGAGGCGCCTCGGCGCCATCTGCTCGCACGGCCGCGTCTTCGCGCGGCAAGGCAAAACCCTTGATGAGGTCATAGATCGCCGGGATGACGACGAGGGTCAGTAGCGTCGAGGACACCATGCCGCCAATCATCGGCACGGCGATGCGCTGCATCACCTCGGAGCCTGCGCCGGTGCTCCAAAGAATCGGGACGAGACCGGCCATGATGGCCGCGACCGTCATCATTTTCGGCCGCACGCGCTCGACCGCGCCGAGCATGATCGCTTCGTTCAGGTCGGCGCGCGTGAAAGGTTTTCCCTCCCCGGCGCGCTTGGCGGCGACCTCTCTCATCGCGTGATCGAGATAGATCAGCATCACGACGCCGGTCTCGGCGGCGACGCCGGAAAGAGCGATGAAGCCGACCGCCACCGCCACCGACATG
>NZ_JAGRPM010000001.1 GCF_019449565.1 Rhodoblastus sp.
TCCAGAACCTGCGCAAGCAGGCGCGGGCAGCTGGCGCGAGCGTTCAGGTCGCCAAGAACCGCCTTGCCAAGATCGCCCTCGAAGGCACCGACGTCGCCTCGATCGGCTCCCTGCTCAAGGGACCGACCCTGATCGCCTATTCGGACGATCCGGTGGCGGCGCCCAAGGTCGCAGCCGCGTTCGCCAAGGATTTCGACAAGTTCGTCATCCTCGGCGGCGCCATGGGCGCGACTGTCCTGAACCCGGATGGCGTGAAGTCGCTTGCGACCATGCCTTCCCTCGACGAACTGCGCGCGAAGCTGGTTGGCCTCATCTCGGCCCCGGCGACCAAGATCGCGCAGCTCTCGACCGCGCCTGCGGCCAAGCTGGCGCGTGTGTTCGGGGCTTACGCCAACAAGGATGCGGCCTGATCCTGGCCCGGCATTGAAAATCATCGAACCAAACCCAAGATATACAGGAACTGAAAATGGCTAACCTCGAAAAGATCGTCGAAGAGCTTTCGGCCCTCACCGTTCTCGAAGCCGCTGAACTGGCCAAGCTTCTTGAAGAGAAGTGGGGCGTCTCGGCCGCTGCCGCCGTCGCCGTCGCCGCCGCTCCTGGCGCCGCCGCCGCCGCCGCTCCGGCCGAAGAGCAGACCGAGTTCACGGTCGTTCTCGCCGCCGCCGGCGACAAGAAGATCGAAGTCATCAAGGAAGTCCGCGCCATCACCGGTCTGGGCCTCAAGGAAGCCAAGGACCTCGTCGAAGGCGCTCCGAAGCCCGTCAAGGAAGGCGCGTCCAAGGAAGACGCCGCCAAGATCAAGGCCGCCCTCGAGAAGGTCGGCGCCAAGGTCGAGCTCAAGTAATTATGCTTTCGAGGGCTTTGGCCTTCTGATGAAAAAGACGGCTCCGGGGTTTCCCCGGGGCCGTCGCGGCCGTCACGGGACATGTTCTCGCGCCGGTTTCGAAGAGGTGGGGAGGCCTCCGATCCTTCCCAGGAATATGCGCGGATTTTCCGCGCGTCCCGGCGACGCCGGGGAGGCGAGAGGCATTTCAGCCCGCCTGAAAATGAGGGACGAGGAGCGATATGGCGCAAACGTTCACCGGCCGGAAGCGTGTCCGCAAATTCTTCGGTCATATCCGCGAAGTCGCGGTCATGCCCAATCTGATCGAAGTGCAGAAGGCATCCTACGATCAATTCCTGATGGTCGAGGCCCCCAAGGGCGGGCGCGACGACGAGGGATTGCAGGCCGTGTTCAAGTCTGTGTTCCCGATTTCGGATTTCGCGGGCACGGCTTTGCTGGAATTCGTGAAATATGAATTTGAGCCGCCGAAATATGACGTGGACGAATGCCGCCAGCGCGGCATGACTTTCGCCGCGCCGCTCAAGGTCACGCTCCGCCTGATCGTGTTCGATGTGGACCCGGACACCGCCGCCAAGTCGGTCAAGGACATCAAGGAGCAGGACGTCTATATGGGCGACATGCCCTTCATGACGTCGAACGGCACCTTCATCGTCAATGGCACCGAGCGCGTCATCGTCTCGCAGATGCATCGCTCGCCTGGCGTGTTCTTCGATCACGACAAGGGCAAGAGCCATTCCTCCGGCAAGCTGCTGTTCGCCGCGCGCATCATTCCCTATCGTGGCTCCTGGCTCGATATCGAATTCGACGCCAAGGACATCGTCTATGCCCGCATCGACCGCCGCCGCAAGATTCCGGCGACGTCGCTGCTCTACGCCCTCGGCTTCGATGGCGAGGAAATTCTGTCGGCCTTCTACAAGAAGGTCGCCTATCAGCGCGAGAAGGACGGCTGGCGCCTGCCTTTCGATGGCGAGCGCCTGAAGGGCACCAAGGCGGTGGTCGACATCATCGACGCCGACACGGGCGATGTGGTGGTCGAGGCCGGCAAGAAGCTGACCGCGCGCACCGCCCGCCAGATCTCCGAGCGCGGCGTGAAGTTCATCCGTGCGGTTGACGAGGACCTGTACGGCCAATTCATCGCCGAAGATCTTTTCAATCCGGAAACCGGCGAAATTTTCGTCGAGGCGGGTGAAGAAATCACGGCCAAGTCGCTGGAGACGCTGCTCGGTCTCGGCTTCGACGAGCTGCCGATCCTCGACATCGACCATATCAATGTCGGCCCCTATATCCGCAACACGCTGGCTGTCGACAAGAACAGCTCGCGTGAAGAGGCCCTGTTCGACATCTACCGCGTGATGCGTCCCGGTGAACCGCCGACCATCGATTCCGCGGAAGCGATGTTCCATTCGCTGTTCTTCGATTCAGAGCGCTATGACCTCTCGGCGGTCGGACGCGTCAAGATGAACATGCGTCTCGACCTTGATTGCCCGGACACGACCCGCGTCCTGCGCCGCGAAGACATTCTCGCCGTGGTCAAGGCCCTGGTGGATCTGCGCGACGGCCGTGGCGAAATCGACGATATCGACCATCTTGGCAACCGCCGCGTCCGCTCGGTCGGCGAATTGATGGAAAATCAATATCGCCTCGGCCTGCTGCGCATGGAGCGCGCCATCAAGGAGCGCATGTCCTCGGTCGATATCGACACGATCATGCCGCAGGATCTCATCAACGCCAAGCCGGCGGCCGCCGCCGTGCGCGAGTTCTTCGGCTCGTCCCAGCTGTCGCAGTTCATGGATCAGACCAATCCGCTCTCGGAAATCACCCACAAGCGCCGCCTCTCGGCTCTGGGTCCGGGCGGTCTGACCCGCGAGCGCGCCGGCTTTGAAGTCCGCGACGTTCATCCGACCCACTATGGCCGCATCTGCCCGATCGAGACGCCCGAAGGGCCGAATATCGGTCTTATCAACTCGCTCGCGACTTTTGCGCGCGTCAATAAATACGGTTTCATCGAGGCGCCCTATCGCCGAGTGAAGGATGGACTCGTTTCGGACGAGGTCGTCTATCTCTCGGCGATGGAAGAACAGAAATATTCGGTCGCCCAGGCCAATGCCGCGCTCGGCGACGATGGCCGCCTGACCGAAGATCTCGTGGTCTGCCGCCGCGCCGGCGACGTGGTCATGCTCACGCCCGACCATGTCGATTTCATGGACGTGTCGCCGAAGCAGCTCGTTTCGGTCGCCGCGGCCTTGATCCCGTTCCTTGAGAACGATGACGCCAACCGCGCGCTGATGGGCTCGAACATGCAGCGCCAGGCCGTGCCTCTGGTTCGCGCCGATGCGCCACTGGTCGGCACCGGAATGGAAGGCGTGGTCGCCCGCGACTCGGGCGCCGCCATCGCGGCTCGCCGCGCCGGCGTGGTTGACCAGATCGACGCGACCCGTATCGTCATCCGCGCCACGGAAGAACTCGACGCGGGCCGTCCCGGCGTTGATATCTACCGCCTGATGAAGTTCCAGCGCTCGAACCAGTCGACCTGCATCAACCAGCGTCCGCTGGTGCGCGTGGGCGACCTGATCAGCAAGGGCGACATCATCGCCGACGGGCCCTCGACGGACATGGGCGATCTCGCGCTCGGCCGCAATGTGGTCGTCGCCTTCATGCCGTGGAACGGCTACAACTTCGAAGATTCGATCCTGCTCAACGAGAAGATCGTCAAGGAAGACATCTTCACGTCGATCCATATCGACGAATTCGAGGTGATGGCCCGCGACACCAAGCTCGGTCCGGAAGAAATCACCCGCGACATTCCCAACGTTTCGGAAGAAGCATTGAAGAATCTCGACGAGGCCGGCATCGTCTATATTGGCGCGGAAGTTCAGGCGGGCGACATTCTCGTCGGCAAGATCACGCCAAAGGGCGAAAGCCCGATGACGCCGGAAGAAAAGCTCCTTCGCGCCATCTTCGGCGAAAAGGCTTCCGACGTTCGCGACACCTCGATGCGCGTTCCTCCGGGCGTGCAGGGCACCATCGTCGAAGTGCGCGTGTTCAACCGCCACGGCGTCGACAAGGACGAGCGCGCCCAGGCGATCGAGCGCGAGGAGATCGAGCGTCTCGCCAAGGATCGTGACGACGAGCTGGCGATCCTCGACCGCAACGTCTATGCGCGCCTGGCCGACATGCTGATCGGCAAGACGGCTCTTTCCGGCCCCAAGGGCTTCAAGAAGGAGCAGGCCCTGACCCGCGAGCTGGTCGACGAATATCCCCGTTCGCAATGGTGGGTGTTCGCCGTGGACGACGACGCCGTGATGGGCGAGATCGAAGCCATGCGGAAACAGTATGACGAGGCGAAGAAGGGGCTGGAAAGCCGCTTCCTCGACAAGGTCGAGAAGCTTCAGCGCGGCGACGAGCTGTCTCCCGGCGTGATGAAGATGGTCAAGGTCTTCGTCGCCGTGAAGCGCAAGATCCAGCCAGGCGACAAGATGGCGGGCCGCCACGGCAACAAGGGCGTCGTCTCGCGCATCCTGGCGCAGGAGGATATGCCCTTCCTCGCCGACGGCACGCCTGTCGACATCGTGCTCAATCCGCTCGGCGTGCCTTCGCGCATGAATGTCGGGCAGATCCTCGAGACGCATCTGGGCTGGGCCTGCCGCAACCTCGGCAAGCAGGTCGCGGAAGCGATCAACGTCTATCAGCGTTCGCTCGATTCCGCGCCGCTGCGGCAGAAGCTGGTCGAGCTCTATGGCAAGGGCGCCGCAACGGGCGATCTGGACCAGGTCGGCAATTACGAACTGGTCGAGATCGCGCAGAACCTGACGCGCGGCGTGCCGATCGCGACCCCCGTCTTCGACGGCGCGCGCGAGCCGGACATCGTGGAGATGCTGGAACAGGCGGGCCTCGACGGCTCCGGCCAGACGGTGCTCTACGACGGCCGCACCGGCGAGGCGTTCGACCGCAAGGTGACGGTGGGCGTGATCTACATGCTCAAGCTGCACCATCTGGTGGACGACAAGATCCATGCGCGCTCGATCGGGCCTTATTCGCTCGTCACGCAGCAGCCGTTGGGCGGCAAGGCCCAGTTCGGCGGCCAGCGTTTCGGCGAAATGGAAGTCTGGGCGCTGGAAGCCTATGGCGCGGCCTACACGCTGCAGGAAATGCTCACGGTCAAGTCGGACGACGTGGCGGGCCGCACCAAGGTATACGAGTCCATCGTGCGCGGCGACGACACGTTCGAATCCGGCATCCCGGAAAGCTTCAACGTGCTGGTCAAGGAAATGCGTTCGCTCGGCCTTAATGTCGAGTTGAACCAGTCCCTGCCGCCGGGGACCGAAGAACTGCCGCCGGCCGAAGCCGCCGAGTAAATAGCAGGGAGGCGCTGACGCCTCCCTTTTCGCCGGGACGGGAGGCGTAAACGCCTCGTTGTCCGCCAAGACGGGAGGCGAAGGCGCCTCCCGGAAGCGCCCAAATTCGGAGCGGGATTCCGCCACAGCCGTCGGAATCGCCAGCCCAGGAGACAGTGATGAATCAAGAGGTCATGAATCTCTTCAATCCGGTCGTCGCGCCTCAGGCTTTCGATCAGATTCAAATCTCCATCGCCAGCCCGGAAAAAATTCTCTCCTGGTCGTTCGGCGAGATCAAGAAGCCGGAGACGATCAACTACCGGACCTTCAAGCCGGAGCGCGACGGTCTGTTCTGCGCGCGCATCTTTGGCCCGATCAAGGATTACGAGTGCTTGTGCGGCAAGTACAAGCGCATGAAATACAAGGGCGTCATCTGCGAGAAGTGCGGCGTCGAAGTCACGCTTTCTCGCGTACGCCGCGACCGCATGGGCCATATCTCCTTGGCCGCGCCCGTCGCGCATATCTGGTTCCTGAAGAGCCTGCCGTCGCGCATCGGCCTGCTGATGGACATGACGCTCAAGGATCTTGAGCGCATTCTCTATTTCGAATCCTATATCGTCATCGAGCCCGGCCTGACGCCCCTCAAGCCCCGTCAGCTGCTGAACGAAGAAGAATATGTCATCGCCCAGGACGAATATGGGCAGGACAGCTTCACGGCCATGATCGGCGCCGAGGCGATCCGCGAATTGCTGCGCGGACTCGACCTCGAAGGCATCGCAGCCCAGCTCAAGGTCGAGATCGCGGAAGCGACCACGGAGCTGAAGCCCAAGAAGCTCGCCAAGCGCCTCAAGATCATCGAGGCCTTCATCAATTCGGGCAACAAGCCCGAATGGATGATCCTCACCGAGGTTCCGGTCATCCCGCCGGACCTGCGTCCGCTCGTGCCGCTTGACGGCGGGCGTTTCGCGACCTCGGATCTCAATGATCTCTACCGCCGCGTCATCAACCGCAACAACCGCCTGAAGCGGCTGATCGAGCTTCGTGCGCCTGACATCATCATCCGCAACGAAAAGCGCATGTTGCAGGAGGCGGTCGACGCCCTGTTCGACAACGGCCGCCGCGGTCGCGTCATCACCGGCGCCAACAAGCGTCCGCTGAAGTCGCTCGCCGACATGCTCAAAGGCAAGCAGGGCCGCTTCCGCCAGAACCTGCTCGGCAAGCGCGTCGATTATTCTGGCCGCTCGGTCATCGTCGTCGGTCCGGAGCTCAAGCTTCACCAGTGCGGCCTGCCGAAGAAGATGGCGCTCGAACTGTTCAAGCCCTTCATCTATTCGCGCCTCGACGCCAAGGGCCTCTCGGCCACTGTGAAACAGGCCAAGAAGCTGGTGGAGAAGGAAAAGCCGGAGGTTTGGGACATCCTCGACGAGGTGATCCGCGAACATCCGGTGATGCTCAACCGCGCGCCGACGCTGCATCGCCTCGGCATCCAGGCCTTCGAGCCGACGCTGATCGAAGGCAAGGCGATCCAGCTGCATCCGCTGGTCTGCGCCGCCTTCAACGCCGACTTCGACGGCGACCAGATGGCCGTGCACGTCCCGCTGTCGCTGGAAGCGCAGCTGGAAGCGCGCGTGCTGATGATGTCGACCAACAACATCCTGCACCCCGCGAACGGCCTGCCGATCATCGTGCCGTCGCAGGATATCGTGCTCGGACTCTATTACCTGACCCTCGTCCGTGACGGCGAGCCGGGCCAGTATCTCGAGGATCCGGTCACCAAGGCGCCGCTGCAGGGCATCTATTCCAACATGGCCGAAATCGAGCACGCGCTGTTCGCCAAGGCCATCACCCTGCACACCAAGATCAAGGGCCGCGCCTGGACCTTCGATGAGAACGGCAAGCGCGTCTCGAAAATTTTCGACACGACGCCCGGCCGCATGATCCTCGGCCAGCTCGCGCCTGACCACAACAAGATCCCCTTCGACGTCATGAACAAGCTCATGACCAAGAAGGAAATCTCGGGGATGATCGACACCGTCTACCGCAACTGCGGTCAGAAGGAGACGGTGATCTTCTGCGACAAGATCATGGGCCTTGGTTTCCGCGAAGCCTGCAAGGCGGGCATTTCCTTCGGCAAGGACGACATGGTCGTGCCGGAGACGAAGGGCCGCATCGTCGAGGAGACGCGCAGCCTCGCCAAGGAATATGAGCAGCAGTACAACGACGGCCTCATCACCCAGGGCGAGAAGTACAACAAGGTCGTCGACGCCTGGGCGAAGTGCACCGATAAGCTCGCCGAGGAAATGATGGGCCGCATCTCGGCCGTCCGGAAGGACGACGCCGGCCGCGACAAGCCGATCAACTCGATCTACATGATGTCGCATTCCGGCGCGCGTGGCTCGCCCGCGCAGATGAAGCAGCTCGCCGCCATGCGCGGCCTGATGGCCAAGCCCTCGGGCGAGATCATCGAGAGCCCGATCATCTCGAACTTCAAAGAGGGCCTGACCGTTCTCGAATATTTCAACTCGACCCACGGCGCCCGCAAGGGCCTCGCGGACACCGCGTTGAAGACCGCGAACTCGGGCTATCTGACCCGTCGCCTCGTCGACGTGGCGCAGGATTCGATCATCACCTCCTATGATTGCGGCTCGACGAACGGCATCCGGATGCGGGCGATCATCGACGCCGGCCAGATCGTAGCGTCGCTGGCGGTCCGCATCCTTGGCCGCTTCACGGCCGAGGACCTGCTCGACCAGGACGGCGCGGTCATCGTCAAGGCCGGCGAGATGATCCAGGAATGGCATATCGACCGCATCAATGCGGCCGGCATCCAGGAAGTGAAGATCCGCTCGGTGCTGACCTGCGAGGCCAAGAACGGCTGTTGCGCGGCTTGCTACGGACGCGATCTGGCGCGCGGCACGCCCGTCAACATGGGCGAAGCGGTCGGCGTCATCGCGGCGCAGTCAATCGGCGAGCCGGGCACCCAGCTCACCATGCGCACCTTCCACATCGGCGGCGCGGCGCAGATCGCGGACAGCTCCTTCATCGAGGCCAATTTCGACGGCGTCGTGAAGCTGCGCAACCGCCATGTCGCGCGGAATTCGGACGGCGACCTCATGGTCATGGCGCGCAATGTCGCCGTGGTCATCTGCGGTCCGGACGGAACCGAGCGCGCGGTGCACCGCGTTCAATATGGCTCGCGGCTCAAGGTTGACGAGGGCGACCAGGTCAAGCGCGGCCAGCGCGTGGCGGAATGGGACCCCTATACCCGTCCGATCCTCACCGAGGTCGAGGGCGTCATCGGCTACGAAGACCTTGTCGATGGCCAGTCGCTCGCGGAAACGGTGGACGAGGCGACCGGCATCGCCAAGCGCATGGTCATGGACTGGCGCATGAACGCCCGTTCGTCGAGCCTCAAGCCCTGCCTGGTGATCAAGGGCAAGGACGGCAAGATCCTGAAACTGGCGCGCGGCGGCGAAGCCCGCTACACGCTGCCGGTGGATTCGATCCTGGCGGCCGATCCCGGCTCGACGGTGCAGGCCGGCGATGTTATCGCCCGTATCTCGCTCGAAAGCGCCAAGACCCGCGACATCACCGGCGGTCTGCCGCGTGTCGCGGAATTGTTCGAGGCGCGCCGTCCCAAGGATCACGCGATCATCGCGGAGATCGGCGGCACGGTGCAGTTTGGCCGCGATTACAAGAACAAGCAGCGCCTGTCGCTCATCCCGACTGAGGATGGCGTCGAGCCCGTCGAATATCTGATCCCCAAGGGCAAGCACATCCATCTGCAGGATGGCGACATTGTCGAAAAGGGCGATTACATCGTCGACGGCAACCCGGCGCCGCATGACATCCTTGCGATCAAGGGCGTCGAGGAGCTGGCGGCCTATCTCGTCAACGAGATCCAGGAAGTCTATCGCCTGCAAGGCGTGAGCATCAATGACAAGCACATTGAGGTGATCGTCCGCCAGATGCTGCAGAAGGTCGATATCACCGATCCCGGCGAGACCGACTTCCTGTCCGGCGAGCAGGTCGATCGCATGGAAATGGACGAGGCCAACGAAAAGGCCATCGAAGAGGGCAGGCGTCCGGCTTCCGGAACGCCGGTTCTGCTCGGCATCACCAAGGCGAGCCTGCAGACCCGCTCCTTCATCTCGGCCGCTTCCTTCCAGGAAACCACGCGCGTCCTCACGGAAGCCGCGGTCAATGGCAAGATCGACACGCTGGAAGGCCTCAAGGAAAATGTCATCGTCGGCCGTCTCATCCCGGCGGGCACAGGCGCGGCTATGGCGAAACTGCGCCATATCGCCACGACGCGCGACGATCTCATCCTGCAGCAGAAGGCGGAAGCCTCCGCCGCGCCGCCGCAGCTTCCTGCAGCGGAATGATCCAAATCAAGGCCGCCCGAGAGGGCGGCCTTTTTCTTTGGGCATTTACTCGCGCCCTCGGCGTTACGGTGCGTCTTGAACGACCTGTGGGCTGCCTTCGCCTTCGCTTTGACGCGCGTTTTGCGCCGTGCATGATTGGAGCATGGGATCGAAACGGCGAGATAACGTGGTGCGCGTCGGGTTTGGCGGCGTGCGGAAACGGCGCTGGCCGAAGGAGCGCGCATATGTTCGCGGCGCGTCGACGGGAGGCTGGCCGTCGCTCGTTATCATTTGGGCAGCCATGCTGATCGGAGCCGCTTACGGCGGCGGCTGGGTCCACGGCCTCTGGAAGGCCGATGGAGTGCTAGCGGTATCGAGCGGTGGAACCGGCGTTCAGGCCAGTTTCAGCTATTGCCACATCGGCGGTGGGTATAACTGCGTGCGAATTCCGATTCAATCCGGCCACCGATTCCGATTTGAAGCCGGCCGTGCTTCCGATTTGATGTCGGCCACCATTCCGAAATGAAGCCGGCCACCTGAGCCGATCTTTCGGCTCTCAAAGTTTGCTCCCCGCAGGTCA
>NZ_JAGRPM010000012.1 GCF_019449565.1 Rhodoblastus sp.
ATAAATCTCCGTATGGCCCTTCTGGCGGCCATAGCCCTTGACTTCCGTCACAGTCAGGCCGTGAACGCCAACCGCGGTCAGCGCATCGCGAACCTCGTCCAGCTTGAACGGCTTGATAACAGCCATCACGATTTTCATCTGATGTTCCCCGATTTCCGCCTTGGACGACGCAATCGCAAGCGAATACGCCGGCTGGGCGCAGCCCGGCCAACATCCTTAAATCAAACTCCGTGCCACCGCGCGAAGCCTGGAAAACCATTAAAAAACAGTGAAGCTGGAGCTCTAATGAAGCAGATTTGTGCAATTTCGCAGCGTACAGCCTAATTTTTAGACAGAACGCCGGCGCCATTTCGGCATTTCGATCGGCGGCGCATACATCCAGGCCACAGCCAAAAGGCTTCGGCTCGGTCTCGCCTTGCGTTAAGCTCCGGCAAGACCCCTTCCGTCATCGGACGCCCTTATGCCCGCCCTTCCCATCCATTATGTCGAGCCTGTCTATCGCCCGCCGAGCGAGGCGGATTCGCTGATCCTGCCTGTCACGGACGGCTGTTCCTGGAACCGCTGCACGTTTTGCGAAATGTACACGGCGCCGCAGAAGCATTTTCGCCCGCGCGACGAGGCGGAAGTGCTCGACAGCATCAAACGCTGCGGCGACCAGCTCGGCGACGGCGTGAAACGCATCTTTCTGGCGGATGGCGACGCCATGACGCTCTCGACGCGCCGCCTTGCGAATGTGCTGGAGGCGATCCGCCGCGACCTGCCCGGCGTACGCCGGGTGTCCAGCTATTGCCTGCCGCGCAATCTGCGCAAGAAATCCGCTGGCGAATTACGCGAACTGGCCGACCTTGGCCTTTCGCTGGTCTATGTCGGCGCGGAATCCGGCGACGACGATGTGCTCGCCAAAATCAACAAGGGCGAAACCTACGCCTCGACGCTGGACGCGCTGCAAAAGCTGCAACAGGCGGGGATCAAACGCTCGGTCATGATCCTCAACGGCCTCGGCGGCGAAATTCTCTCGCAACAGCATGCGCTCAATTCTGCGCGGCTGATGAATGAGGCCCAACCGGAGTTTCTCGCGACCCTCGTCGTGAGTTTCCCGCAGGGCGAAACCCGATTGCGCGAGAATTTCCCCGAATGGGAGCCGCTCAGCGTGCTGGGGCTGATGCAGGAAATGGAAATCCTGCTCTCGACGCTTGAGCTGAAACGCACGGTGTTCCGCAGCGACCACGCCTCAAACTGGCTCGTGCTGCGAGGGACGCTCGGCGTTGACAAGCCGCGCCTGTTGCAGGACTTGCGCGCCGCCATCGCGGCGCCCGAAGCCGCTCCCTTGCGGCCAGCCTGGGCGCGGGGTTTGTAACGGATCACGGATGGGTCGAGAGATAACGCTCGGCCCGTTCCTCCAGCACAAAATCGGGCTTTTCCTTCGCCACCAGGGCGTCGAACTGCTCATCGGTCGGTCGCGCCCAGAGTGCGACCATGTCGCCGAATTCCGCCGCAAGGCGCGGAAGAACCGCCGGGCCGAAGGAATCGTGGATGAAAAGTAATTTCCCGCTTCTGTCGGGACAATGCGTGCGAGTAAAGAGCCGGCGGCCCTCCGAATCCCAGTTCTTTTCCGTCACCTCATAGCGGCACGGCAGCGCTGCGTCCTTCAGGACGGGGGCCGTCTCACGCCGGTCGATCAAGGCCATTTCAGCGAGGTCGCCCGTCTTGACGGTCTTCACCTCGAAATCATCCGGCGACAGTTTTGGCGCCGCTATGTCGAATTTGGGCCGCATCGCATCGAAAATAGACGGCAGCGCGGTGGAGACGCCGAGATCGTTCCAATGGGTGTCGTCACGAAGATAAAGCTGGCCCAGCGGCTTGGCGGCAAGGAGGCCGGGACGCAGATCCACCACCGGCAATTTCGCCGCCTTCGCCATCTCCATGGTTTGGGAATATTGCGACGGCTTCTGCTTGCGCAGGAAGCGCGCGGGCATGAATTCGGGATAGATCGTGTGCTTGTCCGGCGCGACGGCGAATTCATAGCCAATGCCCTTCGCCGCGAGCCGGTCGCGCCGTCCGGCGATGCGCTGCTTCATCAGCTCCAGATCGCTATCGCTGAGCGGCAGGGCGTTCTGGTAAAGCTCGATCGAATGCTCACCGGCAAAATAAAGCCAGTTATTCTTGCCGACGACCACGCGGTCGCTGGACGAACGCCCGAGCAGGGCCAGCGATATCTTCGAATCCAGCCGGATCAAGGCCTGGCGGAAGCCAAAATTGTCGCCGAAAAAAGCGTCGAAACGCTTGGGGAACTGCTCCCATTGCGCGAGGCTGCGCGGGATTTCCAACTGCGCGAGGCGGCGCTTCTCATTGGCCATCGGGTCTGGATTGCCGACGAAGGTCAGCACGCCGCCGAGCGACGTGGCGACGGCGAAAAAGCCCAGCAGGAGCGTCCCGTAAAGATTGGCGGCAGTCATGCGGCTGTCGGTCATGTCGCGCCCTCAGAACCGGAAATAGATGAAGGGATTATAGGTGCCCGAGGCCATGCGCGCGCAGGCCAGCACAGCGATCGCGACCAGAACCGCGAGACGGATCGCCAGCACGGCGGAGCCCTCCGCGCCGATCCGCAAGCTGTCGATCCCCGGGTGGATCACGCCGCGCGACTGATCCGCGCGCAGGCGCCAATCCGCCGTGAGCCGGGTGAAGGCGCCCGCCGAGACCACGGCGCCCATGATCAAGGCGATTAGGACTTGCGCGTCGATCATTTCGGCCGCCGGCAGAACGCCCTCGCCCAAGCCGCCCTCGCCCGAGCCGCCGCGTCCGGCGAGCGCGCTCAGATAATTGCGGGCGCCGGCGAGATCATTGGCGCGAAAGAACACCCAGGCCAGCACGACCACCGCCATGGCGTAGAGGCGGCCAGCCAGCGCCGGCAGACTCGCCAGAACAGCGCCAAGCCCCGCCCGCTCCAGCACGAGGAAGAACCCATGCAGCGCGCCCCAGACGACAAAGGTCCAGTTGGCGCCATGCCAGAAGCCGCAAATCAGAAAGACGATGACGAGATTAAGCCAGACCCGCCCTTCCGAGACGCGATTGCCGCCGAGCGGGATGTAGAGATAGTCGCGGAACCAGTTCGAGAGTGAGATATGCCAGCGCCGCCAGAACTCCTGAATGGAGCGCGAGCGATAGGGATAGTCGAAATTCTCCAGAAAATTGAATCCGAACACGCGCGCGAGACCGATCGCCATGTCGGAATAGCCCGAGAAATCGAGATAGATTTGCAGTGTATAGGCCGCGATCCCGAGCCAGGCCGCGCTCGCGCCCAATTGGTCTGACGGCAGGGCGAAGATGCGGTCGGCCACTTCGCCGAGCGGATTGGCGAGGATCATTTTTTTGCCGAAGCCGGCGATGATGCGCTCGACCCCGGAAACCGCCAGATCGAAGCGCTCCTTGCGGCCCGTCAGCTGGTCGCAAATGTCGTGATAGCGCACGATCGGTCCCGCGATCAGCTGCGGAAAGAAGGAAATATAGAGTGCGAAATCAATCGGGTTGCGCTGCGCCTGGGCGTCGCGGCGGTAGATGTCGATCACGTAGGACAGCGCGTGGAAGGTGAAAAAGGAAATGCCGAGCGGCAGATGCGGCGCATCGAAATGCAGCTCCCGCAGGCCCAACGCGCCCGCCGCCAGATTGTACTGCGCGGCGAAGAAGCCGGAATATTTATAGAAGCCCAGCAGGCCGATATTCACGACGACGGCGCCGGCGACCGCGAGCCGCGCCGCGGACGGCCCGCGAAACCGCTCGAGCAGCAGCCCGAACAGCCAGTTGACGACGATGGAGGCCAGCATCACGAAAACGAAAAGCTGCTCGCCCCAGGCGTAGAACACAAGGCTCGCCAGCAGCAGGATCGTGTTTCTGGCCCGTCGCGGCGCGACGAAATAGAGCAGCCCCGTCAGGGGCAGGAATAGAAACACGAAGATAGGCGAACTGAAAACCATTGACGTCCTAATTTCAGGGACCGGCGAACCACGGCTTCGCGATCTCCGGCCCTTCCCGCTCCCAAGGCGCGGCCGCGCTCACGGCCGCGCGGCGAGGACGACATAGACTCTGTTTGCTCCGCGACCAATCTTTTTTGCGCAAGCGGCGGCAAAGCTTGCGCTCCCGAACAGCCCTAAGCCGCTCCCGCCCAAATTCCAGCCAGAGAGAAAAGCCGTCCGAGATATCAGTTGACAAATTTTATAGAATTAAAATAATTTTCTGGTACAGTTTCCTCGCACTCCCGCCCGCCGAGGCCGGATCCCGCGACTGTCACGAAAGGCCATTTTGATGTTGAAACGAAAGTTCCTGACGCTCGGCGCCACTCTGGGCCTTGTCAGCCTGCTCGGCGCGGGCTCGACCGCGGCGGCGGCCGACGTGCGGCTGCTCAACGTCTCCTACGACCCCACACGCGAGCTCTATACCCAGTACAATGAGCTTTTCGCCGCCAAATACAAAAAAGACACGGGAAACATTCTCACCCTTGAGCAGTCCCACGGCGGCTCCGGCAAACAGGCGCGCTCGGTCATCGACGGCCTCAATGCCGACGTCGTGACGCTGGCGCTCGGCTGGGACATCACCGCCATCGAACGCGCCGGCCTGATCAACCCCGGCTGGGAGAAGAAGCTCCCCAACAACGCCTCGCCCTATACCTCGACCATCGCTTTCCTCGTCCGCAAGGGCAATCCGAAGGGCATCAAGGACTGGAAGGATCTGTGGAAGCCGGGCGTCCAGGTCATCACCGCCAATCCGAAGACCAGCGGCGGCGCGCGCTGGGTTTATCTTGCGCTCTGGGGCGCCCTGGCCAACGCCAAGACGCATGATTTCTCAACAGCCCAGGGCCAGGCCGAAGCGACCGCCGCCTCCGCCGCCGCCAAGGATTTCCCCGTCTATCAGAACGCCGAGGTCCAGGCGCAGATCGCCGATCTCTTCAACAACCATGTGCCCGTGCTCGACGCCGGCGCGCGCGGTTCGACCGTCTCCTTCGCGCAGAAGCAGCTCGGCGACGTGTTGCTGAACTGGGAGAACGAGCTTTGGCTCGCGCGCGATGAATTCGGCCCGGAAAAATTCGACATTGTCTATCCCTCGACCAGCATCCTCACCGAGCCGCCGGTCGCCGTGGTGGACAAGGTCGTCGACCAGCGCGGCACGCGCGCCGTCGCCGAGGCCTATCTGAAGGGCCTCTACTCGCCCGAGGCCCAGGACCTTGCCGGCCAGCTGCATTATCGTCCGCGCAATCTCGACGCGCTCAAGAAATATAGCGCCGAACTGCCGAACATCCCCTTCTTCACCATCGACGAAACCTTCGGCGGCTGGGTGAAGGCGCAGACGACCTTCTTCGCCGACGGCGGCACGTTCGACCAGATCTACAAGCCCGCGAAATAAGCAAAACCCGCGCGCGCCGCATTATCAAAGCGGCGCGCGCCCAACCCCGGTATTTTTCATGGCTGGATCTCCCTCGCGCGTCATCCCGGGCTTTTCGCTGACCCTGGGCTATTCGCTGTTCTATCTTTCCGCGCTCGTGCTGATTCCGCTGGCGGCTCTGGTTCTCAAGACGACGGAGATGAGCTTCGCGCAATTCTGGGCCGTCACCACCGATCCGATCGTGCTCGCGTCCTATCAGCTCACCTTCACCGCCTCGTTCCTCGCGGCCCTGATCAATGGCGTCTTCGGCCTCATCGTCGCCTGGGCTCTGGTGCGCTATCAATTTCCCGGTGGCCGCTTCTTCGACGCGCTGATCGATTTTCCCTTCGCCTTGCCGACCGCCGTCGCGGGCCTGACCTATGCCAGCCTCTATCTCAAGGACGGCTGGATCGGCGGACTCGGCCCGCGTCTCGTCACGGGCGTCAATGGCCTCGCCGGCCTGCTCGGTCTCGGCGCGCCGCTCGAGCCGACCGCGCTCGACTGGCTGACCTTTCCCTTCACGGGCGGCACGACCGGCATCGTGCTGGTGCTCGTCTTCGTCGGCCTGCCCTTCGTGGTGCGTACCGTCCAGCCGGTGCTCATCGAATGGGATCCCGAATATGAAACCGCCGCGCGGAGCCTCGGCGCCGGCCGTTTCACGATTTTTCGTCGCGTGATTTTCCCGGAGCTGTTCCCGGCCTGGATCTCGGGCTTCGCCCTCGCCTTCGCGCGGGGCATTGGCGAATATGGCTCGGTCATTTTCATCGCCTCGAATATTCCGGGCAAATCCCAGATCGCGCCGCTGCAAATCGTCACCAAGCTCGACGATTTCCAATATGCGGCGGCGGCGGCCATCGGCGTCGTGCTGCTCTCGATTTCCCTTCTCATCCTGCTCGCGATCAATGGTGTGGAGCAATATGCCCGCCGCCATGAACGCGCGGCCTGACATTCTTCAAGGAAAGGCGCCCCAATGGCCGGAGCCATCACCGCAAGAGCCCCGATCAGCATCGGGTCGAAGCGCGCCGTCGCGACGGAAAGCGTCCTCGCGCGGCGCGTCCTGATCACGATCACCGTCGTCTTCCTCACGATTTTCGTCCTCGTTCCGCTCATCAATGTCTTCAACCAGGCGTTTTCCAAGGGTTTTGAAGGCTATTGGTCGGTGTTCTTCCCGCCGCAGCCGCCCGACGACGCCACACTGACCTTCAGCCAGAAGCGCCGCCTCGCCGAAGGCGCCGCGCAAGCCGCGCGCACCTGGAGCTCGATCGGCCTGACCGTCGCGGTCGCGGCCGTGGTGCTGCCGCTGAACATCATCTTCGGCCTCGCCGCCGCCTGGGCGACGACGAAGTTCAATTTTCGCGGCCGCGCTCTGCTCACCGCATTGATCGACCTGCCTTTCTCGGTCTCGCCCGTGGTCGCGGGTCTGGTCTTCGTCCTGCTTCTTGGCCGCAACGGCATTCTGGGGCCCTGGGCGACGCAACTCGTCTGGCCGGACCCGTTCTCGCTACATTGGGTCGGGTTCGAGAACGGAGTCTGGCCGCTCGCCTTCGGCCGGACGCATACCGGCGTCATCTTCACGCCGCTCGCCATCGTTCTCGCCACGATTTTCGTGACTTTCCCCTTCGTGGCGCGCTCGCTGACGCCCCTGATGGAAAACCAGGGAACCGACGAGGAGCTGGCCGCGCTCTCGCTTGGCGCTTCCGGCTGGAGAACCTTCTTCAAGATCACCTTGCCAAATGTGAAATGGGCGCTGCTCTATGGCGTGATCCTTTGCCTGGCCCGCGCCTTCGGTGAATTCGGCGCCGTTTCCGTGGTCTCCGGCCATATCGACGTCAACGACACCATGCCGCTGCGCATCGAAAAACTCTGGAACGAATACAACAACCAGGCCGCCTTCACTGTCGCCTCCGTGCTGGCTTTCGTCGCCGTCATTACGCTCGTCGCCAAGAGCGTCGTCGAATGGAAAGCGGCGCGCGACGCCGAACGGACGAATTAAGGAGCTTTGCAGCCATGACCATCGAAGTGAAAAACATCTCCAAGAGTTACGGCGCGTCCCCGGTGCTCCGCAACATCGACCTGAAGATCAATTCAGGCGAACTCGTTTCGCTGCTCGGGCCGTCGGGTTCGGGCAAGACGACGCTGCTGCGCATCATCGCCGGCATCGAGGAGGCCGACCGCGGCTCGGGCGCCGTGGTGTTCGACGGCGAGGACGTCTCCGACGTCGATCTCGGCAGGCGCGGAATCGGCTTCGTCTTCCAGAGCTACGCCCTGTTCAAGCATCTGAGCGTGTTCGAGAACATCGCCTTCGGGCTGCGCGCCAAGCCGCGCCGCAATCGCCCGACCGAGGCGCAGATCAAGGAGAAGGTGCAATCGCTGCTGGAGCTGATCCAGCTCAGCAGTTTCGCGCAGCGCTATCCCTCGCAACTTTCGGGCGGCCAGCGCCAGCGCGTCGCCCTTGCGCGCGCTCTCGCGGTCGAGCCGCGCGTGCTGCTGCTCGACGAGCCTTTCGGCGCGCTCGACGCCACCGTCCGGCGCGAATTGCGCAGCTGGCTGCGCCATCTGCATGACACCATCCATGTCACGACGATTTTCGTCACCCATGATCAGGAAGAGGCGCTGGAAGTCTCCGACCGCGTGGCGGTGATGGGCAATGGCAGGATCGAGCAATTCGCCTCGCCGCAGGAGGTCTATGAAAATCCGGCCAACGAATTTGTTTTCAAATTTCTCGGCAATTACAACGTGTTTCACGGCCGCTCGGGCGCCGGCGCCTTGGTTCGGCCGCATGACATCGCGATTTTCCGCACGTCTGACGGCGACAGGCCCGACGCCGCGCAGACGGCCGTCGTCGCGCATATCGGCTTTGGCGGCCCAGTGGTGAAGATTGAGCTGGAAAGCGACGACAAGAACCGCGTCGACGTCGAGCTGACGGCGCAAGCCTATCACGACCTGAAGCTCCAGCGTGGCGAAAAAGTCTGGTTCGCCGCCCGCCGCGCCCATAGCGATTTTCCGCCCGAATACGCAATCTGAATGCGCAAAACGGAAGACGCGGGAAACGTCTCCCGGGCCTTTTGTTATTCTATCTTTTCTATCAACTATATCATGCTATAATGGTCGAAAAGGCGTCTTATGGCGCGAGGTTCGATCAATGGCTTTTGAAATCGCCCATACGCAGCATGCCTTCGAGGCCCTTTCGCCCGCGCGGCGCCTTCTCGCGCTGCTTGCGGGCCTTGCCTTTCTCGTTGGCCTCGCCTGGTCCTGCGTCACCGCCTATCAGGCCCAGCCGCTTGATCCAGCGCCGCCGGCGAAGCCCCTCATCACGCCCGGCGCTGGCCCGCGCGGCGCCTGAAGCTCCACTTAAATAGGTCACGCAAAAAAAGCCCCGACCCAGTCTGGCTGGATCGGGGCTTTTTTGCAGAACCTGCGCGCTGGAGACCTGCGCGTCAGATCGGATGGAGGCCGAGCGCGCGCCGGCTCGCTTCGCGTGGGGAGCGGGCGGCGGACCTAAAATTTCCTTCCTCCTCATCCTCGCTGACGGCGAGATCGAGCGGCAAGGCCGTCGTCGACTTGATCTGCTGCAGCACGAAATGCGAGGACACGCTACGCAGGGGCGCAATCGCGGTCAGGCGCTTGTAGAAGGCGTCATAGGCCGAAATATTCGGCGCTACGACGCGCAAGACATAGTCCACCTCGCCGGCCAGACGGCTGAATTCCATCACTTCCGGCATGGCGGACACGGCCCGCACGAAATTCTCAAGCGTGTCCGACGAATGGTCGCCCGCCTGGATCGCGATATGGACCGTGAGACCTATGCCCACTTTCTGCGGCGAGACAATGGCGACCCGCTTCTGCAGCACGCCGGTCGCTTCGAGCTTCTGAATCCGCTTCCAGCATGGCGTTTGCGACAGACCGACCTTGTCGGCGATCTCGGCGACCGTCGCGGCGGCGTTTTCCTGAAGTATCTTGAGAATGTGACGATCAATCCGGTCCATGAGGCGGCGCTCCGACTGGCTCCAAAAAATTATTCATTTAGTCTATAAAACTAGTCAATTATGTCAAACAAAAAGATGGATTTTTCGGCGATATCGGCGGACGCGAAAAGAAAATCGGTCCCCGAGGCTTCGCGAACCGGGGCGCGCGGATAAGGGCCACGCCGTCGATTGCGCGCCGCGCGGCCATTCGACCCCTCTGGGCGCCCGGCCGGCGCGTTTTTTTGGCCCGCTCCTATCGCAGTTTTTCGCCCGGCGCCCAACCGGGCGGCGCCGGGGCCAGGAACAGAGCAAAATGCTAATTATGTAATCGTATTACCTGTTGTAAATTTATCTCTCTGTTTTGGTATTGTGCCGGCATTTTATTTTTCGATTTCCGCCCTATTGATCTGCACGGCTCACAGAGCTTTCATCCGTAAATGTCTCGTGCATGCGGCTGTATCTGGCTGAAATGAACGGCGTACCGCAATCAGCGGCCCGGTCCGCGCCCGTCGCGCGCGTATCAATATGCAATGCAGGTATATTTCCATGACTCCTTTCCAGAACTATTCGAACATGCCGTTCAAGATCCTGGCGACGCCCCTCGCGCTTGGCGTGCTGCTGTCATCGCCGATGGCGAAGGCTTCGGACGATCCGCCAATGATGGCGTCCATGAACCATGCCGCGATGGAGCATGGCGCGAATCATGGCGCCGGCATGGACGCAACCGACATGGGGCCTCCGCCGCCAGCCTCGCTGAACTGGACGACCGTGGCCGGCGCCGGTCAGTTCATGCTTGGCTATACGCCAACCTTCATGAACATGAGCGGCAATTATATCGGCAGGTCCAAGGTTTCGGCTTCCGAAATCGCGACCACCGTCCCCTCGGGGCAGACCCATTCCATGATGATGAATGGCAAGATGACGACCATGCCGACGATGCTGCGCATCGTGCCGGATTCCATGGATGTGCAGATGCACATGTTCAACGCCATGTATGGCGTGACGGAAAATCTCACGATCATGGCCATGACCAGCTATGTCGTGAAAAGCATGAGCATGACCACATTCAAGGGCATGATGGGATCGACCGTGCTGGGAACCAGCTCGGGGACGACCGACGGCCTTGGCGATTCCATGGTCGGCCTGAATTACCGCGTCTATCACGACGCCATGAACAGCGTGGTCGCCGGCCTCAACCTCACCTTGCCGACCGGCTCGATCACCCGCCAGATCACCATGCTCAGCCCAATGGCGGTCTATATGTTCATGCGCGCGCCTTACGGCATGGAGACGGGCTCCGGCTCGGTCAGTCTCGTGCCGAGCCTCGCTTATAGCGGCCATCTCGGCCGCTGGTCCTGGGGCCTCGCCTATCGCGGCGTCTATCCGATCGACAATAATTCCGAAGGCTATCGCTGGGGCGCCCTCAGCGAATTCCACGGCTGGGGCGGCTATACCCTGTTCCCCAATATCACCACGACGCTGCATGTCGTCGGCAGCACGCAAGACCGCATTCACGGCTCGGACGCACAGATTTACGGCCTCTCGCAGAACGCCAATCCGCTCTATTACGGCGGCCAGAAAGTGCGCCTGCTCGGTGGCCTCGAAATCGGCGGCGGGTTGTGGGGCTATCCGAAATCCTCGATTTCGGTCGAGGCCGGCGGCCCGATCTACCAGAACCTGAACGGCCCGCAGCTCGGCGAATCCTGGCAGGTGACCGTCTCGGGCCGAGTCATGTTCTAAGCGATGTTCTAACCCAAATTGAGCGGGGCGAAGGCTTTTCGCCCCGCATCGGTTTTGATCGCCTCGACCTTCACGCCATAAAGCCTCTCGATGGCCGCTGTCGTCAGGACCTGGTCCGGCGGCCCTTCCGCGCCGATCCGCCCCTGTTCGAGCAGGGCCACGCGGTCGCAGGCCCAATGGGCGTGTTCGGGATGGTGCGTACTCATGACGACGCCCCGCCCCTCGGCGGCGAGCGCGCGCAGCAGCGCCATCAGGCGCAATTGCGCGCCATAATCCAGCCCGGTCATCGGCTCGTCGAGCACGAGGATCTCCGCGCCCTGCGCCAGGGCGCGGCCGATCAGGGCAAGCTGGCGCTCGCCTCCGGAAATTTCCGTGTAGGGCCGGTCCACCAGATGCGAGATTTTCAGACGCTCCATCACCTCGTCGACGCTTTCCGCGTCCGCCGCCCGAGTCGTTCCCCGAGCCGCGCCAAACCAGCCCGACCGGGGCAGCTGTCCGAGCGCCACCACATCGCGGACGAGATAGGGAAAGGGCGCGGCGGGAATTTGCGCGACATAGGCGATTTTCTGCGCGATGGCGCGGCGGCCGAGCGATTCAAGCGCCATTCCGTCGAGAAACACCCTGCCCCGCGCCGGCCGCAGGAAACCCATCAGCAGACGCAGCAAGGTCGTCTTTCCCGAGCCATTGGCGCCAAGCAGCGCGACGACTTCTCCAGCGCCAACCGCGAGCGAGGCGCCGTCGAGGACTGTTCGCGCGTCACGGTCGAAGGCGAGATCGACGCCAACCAGCGCGGGGCCGCTCATGTCCAACTTCTCCGGCTGCGACGCAAAACCAGCAAGAAGGCGGGGATGCCGAGCAGCTCGGTGACAATTCCGATCGGGATTTCGCCCTTGACGAGGGAGCGCGCCAGACAATCGGCGCCGATGAGAAAAATCGCGCCGACCAGAGCCGAAGCGGGCAGCAGGAGCGCATTGCGCGGCCCGACCACAAGCCGCGCGAAATGCGGCGCGAACAGCCCGATCCAGCCGATCATGCCCGCGAGCGAAACAGCGAGCGCGGTAATGAAGGTCGCCGCCGCGATCGCGCCATAACGCACCAAGCCCACCGGCACGCCGAGCGAGCGTGCCTCGTCCTCGCCCATGGCCAGCGCATCCATCGGCCGCGCCAGCGCGAGCAGCGCGGCAATGCCCGCCAGCATCGCCGGCGCCGCCGTCAAGGCCTGCGAGAGCGAAATCCCGGTAAGGCTGCCCATCAGCCAGTAAACAATGGTCGGTAACTGGTCATAGGGATCGGCCATATATTTCAGCGCCGAGAGCAAGGCGGTGAAAAAGGCGCCGGAGATCATGCCGCCGAGGACGAGGGTGATCATGGAGGCGGCGCCAAAGGCGTTGGCGACGCCCACGCCGAGCGCCACCGCCGCCAGCCCGCCGATGAAGGACAATCCTTGCACCGCCGCCCAGGACAGACCCAGCAATAAGGCGAGCGCCGCGCCGAAACAGGAGCCGCCGAGAGCGCCGAGCAGTCCGGGCGAGGCCAGCGGATTGCGAAAAACAGACTGAAAGGCCGCGCCCGCGACGCTGAGCGCCGCGCCGATGCTCGCGGCGGCGATGACGCGAGGCGCGCGGATTTCGAGAATAAGATTGCGCAGCAGATCGTCACGCTCCGGCGCAAGCGAAACCAGATGCAGCCGGGCGCCGAAGAAGGCGAGCAAATCGCCCAACGACAAGGGATAGCGGCCAAGGGTCATCGCGCCCGCCGCTGAAAGAACGAGCACAACGGCGAGCAGCGGCAGGGCGCCCGGCGCCCGGCGCCGCCACGGCGGCCTCGCCTCAATGCAGGATGCGTTCGACATCCTCGTCCTTCAGATCGACATGGAAAAAGAGCTGATAGAATTTCTTCGTTTCTGCCCTGATGTCGATGGGAAATTGCCCGGGATAGAAAAGGTTCGCGAGCCATTGCACGCCCAAAGCCTGCATGAAGCTCGGAGGCCGGTCGAGCCAATTGAAGGGAAGGCGCGGAACCGCCACGATGCGGTCCTTCGCGACCGCCTCGACATTGCGCCATTCCGGCGCGCTGCGCGCCAGCTCCCTGTAATGCGGATCGAGCGCGAGGATCAGCGACGGCTTGCCGACAATGACCTGCTCGAGGCTGATCCGCTCCAGCCCGACATGGGAGGATTGCTGGCACTGGTCGATATTTTCGCCGCCCGCGAGCCGCATCGCCTCGACATGGAACGAATTTGCGCATTCGGTCGCCAGACCGTCGGGCCCCTCGGCGTAATAATAGCGCAATCTCTTCTCTGCCGGCACGGCGGCCACGGCCTTTCGCACCCGCTCCAGCGCCGAGGAAATATAGGTCGCCAGGGCCGCCGCGCGCTCACGCCGGTCGAGCAACTCGCCGAGAAACTTCAGGGCGTCAGGATAATCCGCGATGGAATTGAGCCGCACATATGCGACCGGCAGACCGGTGCGGCCGTAGAGCCGATCGGTTTCGCCATGCTCGCCCATCGGCTCCAGCCACGCGATGACCAGATTGGGGTGAAGCGCGAGGACTTCTTCCGGATTCATCCCCGGACCGTGGCCGGGCATTCCGCCCAACGCCGGCAGCTTGGCGATTTCCGGCGGCAGAAAGGCCATCTGCTTTTCGTTCGGCGCATTATTGACCGCGACAAGCAGGTCCGGCGCGAGCACATAGAACAGAAGGGTTAGCGGGTAGGACGCGGAATGCGCCCGTGTGATCTTGTCAGGCACGATGATTTTCCGCCCCGCCATGTCGGTGATTTCGCGGGCTTCGGCCCGTGTCGCCAGACCGGGAGCGAAAACGGCCAGCAATGTCAGGATGAGAGCAAACAGGCGCGCAAACATCAGCGTCTCCAGAAGAATTCCGAAATGCGTCAGGCGGCCGAACGCTTCCGCGCCAGGCCGCGCCACCAGTTTTCGAGCGCGTCGAGCTCCGGCGGCAGCTCATCGAACAAGGGGCCGGCGAAATTGGCCCATTCGTCGCGCATGGTGGGTTTCAGCGTCGTCAGCGCGGGCGTCTCGGCGGCCATGGCGGCGGCGAATGCGTCGCGGAGGCCGCCATTCGCCGCCTCCAGCTTGCCGAACTTGCTGAGGACGACGAGATCAGCGCCGGCTTCGATCGCGCGCTGCGCGGCGGCGCAGGCCATGGCGACGCCGCCCGGATCGAGATTGCAGGCCGTCGAGCCCGGGCCGAGGTTCTGCGAAATCGCGATGCGCGTCCCGGTGGCGAGATCCAGCAGGTCTAGCGCGCCGCAATCCGAATGCGCGTCAGGCGCCGCGAGTTCGACGACGCCGACGACGCGAAGCCCCTCGCCGCGCCTGCGGTCGGCGAATTGCTTCAACAAGGCCTGCTTCTCGGCGCCGGATTCGGCGGTGATGACGCCAATGCGCGCCGCGCGGCGAAAAATATTGGCGCCCATAATCAGACTCCCGGGTTGTTGGCGTCGTTTTGCGCCGGCCACGACGGTCAGAGGCGCAGCCCGGCGCGATGCAATCGCGGCGCCACATCTGATGAATACGCATTTATTATACACTATTCAATTTACATATTTACGATCGCGCAGTTTCGCCATTTTGCCCGACGCGGCGGCGCGCTTGTGCTGGAGGAGAGAAGCAGGGACGCCGTGTGACGGGCCGCCTTGCGGCCATGTTGTCCATACGGCTGGAACGGTCTAGCCTCTCCCTCCGGCTGGCGAAACGCCGGCCCGACTGGCCCAGACATAAGGGTGAGCGCCTATGGGAGAGAACATCCTCGCCGCCGGCCAAGAGCCTTTGCATGCGGCTTTGCATGAGGCTTGGCACGCCATTTCCGTCGACGACGCCGTCCACCGGCTCGGGACCGACGCGCAAAATGGCCTCGACGCCGCCGAAGCCGCGAGCCGCCTGCGGACATTCGGGCCGAACCGCCTGCCCGAGGGCAAGAAGCAGGGGCCACTCGTCAGGTTCCTCGGCCAGTTCAACAATATCCTCGTCTATGTGCTGCTGGCGGCCGGCTTCACCAAGCTGATGCTCAGCCTCTGGGTCGACGCCAGCATCATTTTCGCGGTGGTCATCCTCAATGGCCTGCTCGGCTTCATTCAGGAAGGCCGGGCCGAAAAGGCGCTGGATTCGATCCGCAACATGCTCTCCGCCGAAGCGCGAACCCTGCGAGGGGGCGAAACGCGCATGATCGCCGCCGAGCAGCTGGTTCCCGGCGACATCGTGCTGCTGGAATCCGGCGACCGCATTCCCGCCGATCTCCGCTTGCTGGAGGTCAAGAACCTGCGCACCGAGGAAGCCGCGCTGACCGGGGAATCCGTGCCGGCGGAAAAGGCGACCGCGCCCGTTTCGGAAAAAGCGACCGTCGGCGACCGCGAGAACATGGCCTTCTCCGGCACAATGGTCGTGTCCGGCCGCGCCACCGGCCTCGTGGTCGCGACCGGCAGCGAGACCGAGCTTGGCCGCATCAACCAGCTGCTCGCCAATGTCAGCCCGCTGGAGACCCCGCTGCTGCGGCAGATCAAGCAATTCGGCTACAAGATCACCGCCGTGATCGGCGTGCTCAGCATCGTGATTTTTTCCTACGGCCATTGGCTCGGCCACATGACATTCGTCGAGCTGTTCCAAGCCGTCGTGGGCATCGCCGTGTCGCTCATCCCGGAAGGCCTGCCCGCGCTCATCACCATCACGCTGGCCATCGGCGTGCAGCGCATGGCGCAGCGCCACGCCATCATCCGGCGGCTGCCTGCTGTCGAGACTTTGGGCTCCGTGTCGCGCATCTGCTCCGACAAGACCGGCACGCTGACCCTGATGGAGATGATGGTGACTTCCGCCGTCACGGCGGAATCTGCTTTTGAGGTCACCGGCGACGGCTACGCGCCGGAAGGTGAGGTCCGGCAGGATGGCAAGGCCGCCGGCGCCACGCCCGTGCTCGCGCTGATGGGCCGAGTCTCCATGCTTTGCAATGACGCCGAATTATTCGAGGACGGCGGGGCCTGGAAGGTCGAGGGCGACCCGACCGAGGGCGCGCTTTATCCTTTCGCGACCAAGCTCGGCATGGATCGGCAGGCGGAGCTGTCGGCTTTCCCGCGCATCGACGCCATCCCCTTCGAGTCCGAACATAAATTCATGGCGACCCTGCATCGCGCGGCGGATGGCAAGGAGATCTTTCTGGTCAAGGGCGCGCCGGAGGTGATCCTCGAACATTGCGACCGCCAGCAATTGGCGAGCGAGGCGACGGCGCCGCTGGATCGCGACCGTTTCGCGGCGGAATCCGACCGGCTCGCGGCGCAAGGCGAGCGGGTGCTGGGCCTCGCCTGGCTGGAAAATCCGGGCCTCGCCGCCGGAAGCCTTGCGCCCGCCGACCTGCCGAAGACTTTGGTGCTGCTTGGCCTCGTCGGTCTGATGGACCCGCCGCGCAAGGAAGCCATTGAGGCGGTGAAGGAATGCCATGGCGGCGGCATTCGCGTCACCATGATCACCGGCGACCACAAGATCACCGCCGCCGCCATCGCCAAAATGCTCGGCATCGGCGACGGCAAGACAGCGGTTTCAGGCGTGGAAGTCGAGGCTATGGACAATACGGCGCTGCGCGACTGCGTCCGCGACGTCGATGTCTTCGCCCGCGCCAGCCCGGAGCACAAGCTGCGGCTGGTCAAGGCGATCCAGGCCAATGGCCAGATCGTGGCGATGACCGGCGACGGCGTGAACGACGCGCCCGCGCTGAAAAAAGCCGATATTGGCGTCGCCATGGGCATCAAGGGCACGGAAGTGACCAAGGAGGCCGCCGGCATGATCCTCGCCGACGACAATTTCGCTTCCATCGGCGCTGCGGTGAAGGAAGGCCGCACGGTCTACAACAATATCGAAAAGGCCATGCTGTTCCTGCTGCCGACCAATGTCGCGCAGGCTCTGGTCATCGCCGTGGCGATTCTCCTCGGCTTCACCTTGCCGATCACCGCGCCGCAGGTGCTCTGGGTCAATATGGTGACTTCCGTCGCGCTCGGCCTGGTGATCTCGTTCGAACCTCATGAGGCCGATGTGATGCAGCGGCCGCCGCGCGCGGTCGACAGATCCATCGTGACCGGCTTCGGCCTGTGGCGCATCATCTTCATCGGCCTCGCCTTGCTCGCCTATACGCTGGCGGCCTTTTTCGAGATGAAGGCCTATGGCGCCTCGGACGCGCTCGCCCGCACCGTCGCCGTCAATGCGATCACCATCGGACAAGTGTTCTACCTGCTGAACAGCCGCTATCTGATCGATTCGTCGCTGTCGCTCAAAGCCCATATGGGCAATCGCTTCCTGCCCCATGGCGTTCTCGCGGTCGTCGTCCTGCAGCTTCTCTTCACCTATGCGCCGCCGCTGCAGGCGATGTTCGGCAATGAAGCGGTTCCGCTTTGGGCGTGGCCCTGGCTCCTGCTCGGCGGCGCGCTGTTCTTCCTCGTCGTGGAGGCGGAGAAGGCCATCATTCGCTCGTCGGCGCCGCTGCGGGCGGCGGTGGTCGCCATCGAGACGGGACAGGAAGGGATCAGCGCCGGCCCCGGCTAGCGCATTTCGGCCGTCTCGAAATGGCCGAGAAGATGGGCGGAGCCGCGCCAGGCGTGACGCGTCAACGCTTCGAGACGGCGAACCGTCTCGATCCGGGCCATGGCCTGATCGGCGGTGATTTCCCGTGTTCCGACCCTGCCTAATGTCGGGCTGCGATGGGCGCGTTGCAGATCGCCAAGCTGCGTGGCGCATTCTTCCAACCGGGCAAGCGCCGTACCCGCGTTGGGCGTCTCCAGGCAGTCGATGGGCGCGGCGGCGTCGCTGAGCGCGGCTTCACGCGCGATGTCGCTCACGGCCGCGACGGCGGCGCGCATGGCCTCGGCGCAAAGCGCGGCGGCGCGCGCCTCGTCCGGACCATTCGTCGCCGCCAGGAAGGACGGCGCTTCGCCCGCCACTTCGGCAAGCCGGGAAATATGGTCGAGCGCGTGCAGCGTGCTCGTCAGGCGGAACTCCTCGCGGTCGGAATCGGGCGGGCCGCTGACGTCCGACAGGAATTCCCGCGCCTTCCGCAACACATCCGCTGATTCCGGGACGGCGAGCCCCGGCGCGGGTTTGCCGTCCCCGGAGACGGCGGCCTCAATCGCCGGGCATAAGTTCTGGATCGCAAGCGCGATGGTCCGCCGGACGGCTTCGACGGCGACCACAGGATTGTCCAGCGCCGCCGGGTCGAGACCGCGCGTGAGCGGCGAGCGCGTCTCGGGCAGCAGGCGCTCGACGAAGCGGGTGAAACGGTCGATGAGCGGCATCAGCACCGCGACGCCGACGACATTATAGGCGGTGTGATAGGCGGCCAGCAGGGTGACGCCGTCCACGGCGCCAGACGCGCCCAGGATCAGGGGAATGGTGAGCGGAAACAGCGCCAGCGCGATCACGGCGGCAATGAGCTTGAACAGGATATAGGCGAGCGCCAGCCGCTTCGCGGTCGTGCTGGCGCCAATCGCCGCCATGGCCGAACTTGTAGCGGTCCCGATGTTCTGCCCGATGATCAGCGCGCAGCCCTGGTCCAGGCCCACCGCGCCGGCATGGAAGGCCGAAAGGGTGACGGCGATGGCCGCCGTCGAGGACTGCATGACGGCTGTCATGATCACGCCGGCGACGACCAGCGACAAGAGGCCCAGCCAACCGGAAAGCAGACCGACGCCCGGCGCGCCGATCACGGCCGGCAGGTCCGACGGGTGAAGCTGCTCGGCGACGCCGCCCATGCCCTGCTGCAGGGTGGTCAGGCCATAAAGGACGAGCGCGAAGCCCGCGAGCGAAACGCCGGCCGCTGCGACGCGTCCGCTCGCCATCAGCTTGGTCAAGGCGCCGATGAAGATCAGCGGCAAGGCGTAGGACGACAGGGAAACGCGGACGCCGATCAGCGCCACCAGCCAGCCGGTGCCGGTGGTGCCGACATTGGCGCCGAACACCAGCCCGAGTCCTTGCGGAAAGGTCAGCAAGCCCGCGCTCACCAGTCCAATCGTCGTCATGGTCGTCGCGCTCGACGATTGGACGATCAGCGTGACGATGGCGCCCCAGAACGCGCCCGAGAGCGGCGTCGCGGCGGCCTTGCCGAGAACCGTGCGCAGCGACGAGCCGGCGAGGCCCTTGAGGCCATCCGTCATGATCGTCATGCCGAGCAGGAAAAGACCTATTCCGCCGAGAACCGTAATCGCCGTCGACATTTGCGCGCCTCTCCATTCCTCATTTTGTGAGCGAAACAGCGAGGACCTTTACGGCTCGCCCTCAAGCTCGACGCGCGCGGCGGCCAGCTCCTTTTTCATCGCCGCGTCGACCTTGGGATAGGCGAGGTCGAGACCTTCGACCGCCTCGACGATCGCGGAGGCGACGACCAGACGCGAGAACCATTTATGGTCGGCGGGCACGATATGCCATGGCGCGCGCGGCGTGGCGGTGGCGCGGATCGCCTGTTCGAAGGCGCTCTGGTAATCGTCCCAATAGCGCCGCTCCCGAACGTCCGAGGCGGAGAATTTCCAGTTCCTGTCCTTGTCGTCGAGGCGCTTCATGAAGCGCTTCTTCTGCTCCTTCTTCGACAGGTTCAGAAAGAATTTGAGAACGATTACGCCTTGCCGGGATAGATAGTCCTCGAACTGGGCGATGTCGGCGAGCCGCTCGTCCCAGATGTCCTTGCCGACATGTTTCGCCGGCAATTTCTGCAGTTTCAGCAGTTCTTGATGCACGCGAACGACGAGGACTTCTTCGTAATATGAGCGGTTGAAGATCCCGATGCGCCCGCGCGCCGGCGCCCTCTTGGCATAGCGCCACAGGAAATCATGCGCCAGTTCTTCCGCCGAGGGCTGCTTGAAGGAATGAACTTCACAACCCTGCGGATTGACGCGCGACATGACGTGCTTGATCGTGCCGTCCTTGCCTGCGGCGTCCATGGCCTGGAAGATCAGCAGCAGCGACCAGCGATCCTGTGCGTAGAGCATGTCCTGCTCCATCGCCAGCCATTCGCTGCCCCGCGCCAGCAGGTCGGCGGCCGCATGCTTGTCCATCGTGAGTCCGCCCGTGTCTCCTGGATCGAAGTCCTGCAAGCGGAAGCCCTTGCCAGATGTGACCCGGTAAGGATGGACGAATTTCTGGACTCCCTCCAGGATATCTTTGCTGGGCATATAGAGGCCCCTCCCCTTTGGGGTTCGCGGGTCGAAAATTCGCCCGCCCCCTTGCTTTGAGGCAAGCCTAACAGAAGAAACCGGAAGGAGAAAATCGGCGGCGAATGGATCAGAAAAACGGCGGCCGCCGCCGCAGGCTCAGCACCAGCTTGCCCGGTCGGGATTGGGATCGCGCAAAAGCTCCTGGATGTTTGCTTCGATGATCCGGTAGCCAACATTGCCGAACAGCTTCTGGCGTCCCTCGTTCAAGATCATCGTCGGACTGCCTTTGACGCCCAGGGTCTCCGCGTGTTTGTAATCGGCGGACAGCGCCGCATGGGCGCGGCCGTCCTCCAGATAGCCCAGGACATGGGCGCCATCCGCCCCTGCCTCCGCGCCGACGCCGCGCTGGACCTCCCGGCGCGCGATATCAAACCCGCGAATGAAGAAGGCCTCCCGCATGAGCACGAGGGCGCACTCGAATGTTCCCTCCGCGCATTTCCCCTCCGTCTCGGCGAGCTGAACAGCCTTGAGAAATAGGTGGGGCGACGCCGACGAAGCGGGCCGGACGTTTCGCCAAAGATTTGGATGCAGAGCCACCTCCGGGAACGCCTGCGCCGCATGCTGGACATGATCGCCAAAGCCGTCATAGCCGCCCCTGTCCCGCCAGACGGAGTCGATCTTGCCCGGGACATCGCCGAAGACCGGACAGAAGCGATATTCGAATTCCACCTGCTCGCCAAAGGCGCGGCGAACTTCCGCGAGGCGAAGTTCGGCAAAAAAGGCCCAGACGCAGAGCACATCGGAGAAATAGACGATGGGAAGACGTTTCACTTCGCAGCCCTCGCGACCCGATCCATGACGCCCCGGCGCCCCCGCGACATTGCCCTGCAAGCGACGCCCCGGCAAGGTCGCAACGGCTCGGGCGCGCCTCTCCGGAGCGGGGCGCGGACCCGTCATGCGCCGAACTTTTTCGTCGCGCCGAAACAGTGTAGATCGACTCATCCTGCGCGGCTAATTCGCGTCCCTGGCGCAACAGGAGAAAAGCAGTGAGGAATTTCCGCTTCTGGCTCTTCGCGATCTCCGCGCTCGCATCATCCGCCAGCATGGCGGAGACTGGAAAGACCGGCGACTGGACCATTCAAGCGGGCGATTTCGCCAACAACCGCTATTCCGCGCTCGACCAGATCAATTCCGGCAATGTCGGGCAATTGCGGCCCGCGTGGTCCTTCTCAACCGGCGTGCTGCGCGGGCATGAAGGCGGGCCGCTGGTTGTGGGCGACGTCATGTATCTCGTGACGCCTTTCCCCA
Organism: Rhodoblastus sp.; assembly: GCF_019449565.1. Lineage (GTDB taxonomy): Bacteria > Pseudomonadota > Alphaproteobacteria > Rhizobiales > Beijerinckiaceae > Rhodoblastus. The sequence continues at coordinate 21,568 of NZ_JAGRPM010000012.1, forward strand.
ATGTCGTTTATGCGCTGGACCTGAACAACGACGGCAGGATTCTCTGGAAATACGAGCCGAAGCAGGACGCCAATGTCGTTCCGGTCATGTGCTGCGACACGGTAAATCGCGGCCTTGCTTTTGCCGACGGCAAGATCTTCCTGAACCAGGCCGACACCAAACTGGTGGCGTTGGATGCGCGCACCGGCAAACCGATCTGGAGCGCGCTCAATGGCGACCCGGCCAAGGGCGAGACGGCGACCGCAACCGTCCTGCCGGTCAAGGACAAGATCATCGTCGGCATTTCCGGCGGCGAATTCGGTATTCGCTGCCACATGTCCGCCTATGACATGAACAGCGGCGCGCTGGTCTGGCGCGCTTATGCGACGGGCCCGGACGAGTCGATGCTGGTCGATCCGGCAAATACCACCCAGCTCGGCAAGCCGATCGGGCCAGACTCGAGCCTGAAAAGCTGGCAAGGCGACCAGTGGAAGATGGGCGGCGGCTGCGCCTGGGGCTGGACGTCCTATGATCCTGAAGCCGACCTGATCTATTATGGAACCGGCAATCCCTCGACCTGGAACCCGTCGCAGCGCCCCGGCGACAATAAATGGTCGATGAGCATTTTCGCCCGCAGCCCCGACACCGGCATGGCGAAATGGGTCTATCAGATGACCCCGCATGACGAATGGGATTATGACGGCGTCAATGAAATGCAGCTGGTCGACCAGGCGTTCGACGGCAAGCAGCGCAAGCTGCTGGTCCATTTCGACCGCAATGGCTTCGCCTATACGCTCGACCGCGTGACCGGCGAACTCTTGCTCGCGGAGAAATACGATCCCTCCGTCAATTGGGCGACCAAAATCGAGATGGACAAGTCCAGTCCGAATTACGGCCGGCCGCAACTCGTGAAACAATATTCGACCGAGGCCAATGGCGAGGACTCCGTCACCAAGGGCGTCTGCCCCGCCTCGCTCGGAAGCAAGGACGAGCAGCCCTCTGCCTTTTCGCCCCGAACCGGCCTGTTCTACGTGCCGACCAACCATGTCTGCATGGATTACGAGCCGTTTCGTGTCCATTATGAGCCGGGCCTGCCCTATGTCGGCGCGACGCTCTCGCTCTATCCGCCGCCCGGCGAGAAAAACACTGGCGCTTTCATCGCCTGGGACGCCGCGAAGGGCGGGATCGCCTGGTCCAATCCCGAGCAATTCTCGGTCTGGTCGGGCGCCCTCGCCACGGCGGGCGATGTCGTCTTTTACGGCACGCTCGAAGGCTATCTGAAGGCCGTTGACGCGCGGACGGGCAAGCTTCTCTACAAGTTCAAGACGCCGTCCGGCATTATCGGCAATGTCATGACCTATGCGCACAAGGGCCGACAATATGTCGCCGTCCTGTCGGGCGTCGGCGGCTGGGCCGGCATCGGCCTCGCGGCGGGCCTGACCGACCCGCATGACGGCGCCGGCGCGGTCGGCGGCTATGCCGCGCTGAGCGAATATACCTCGCTCGGCGGCGTACTGACGGTCTTCGCTCTGCCCGATTGACCGCGCGCCAAGGCTCTGGCCCTCGCGAACATCGTTCTCAAACGAACTTGAAGTCTCCCAAATTGGCGGACAATGTCGCAATGTCGGTCCCGCCAATCGTCATGCGATCGCCCAGGCTGTCGGTGATGGAAACATTTCCCCCTGATTGCGTGGCGTGACTGAGAACAGCCTGCGCTTGCTGCGCCTGCGTCATCGTCGACGGCGTGAGGTAGCTGAACATCGATGAATTAAATTGCACGATGTCGGCATAGATTCCTGAATCAGCGAAATTGGCGATTGTCAGTTGCCCGAAATTTGGCGTCAGCACGAAAGTGTCATTGCCAGAGCCAGAGGCGTCCACGCTGAAAGTCTCGTTCTGAACGCCCTGGCCGATCTTGATTGCGAGATTGTCGAGGCTGCTCGACAGACTGACGCTTGTCGTTCCGCCAGCGACGCCGGGAACGGAGAGAGTCTGGATATTGCTGAGCGTCGATGGGAGATTGTAAGAGCCGGTCCCCTGCAACACCAATGTATTCGAACCGGCGCCGCCATCGACGCTGTCGGCCGAAGTCAGCGTGTTAGGCGATGGCGCTGTGATCGTGTCATTGCCGGCGCCGGCGCTGATCGTGTCTGTCGCTGTCGTCAAAGTATAGGTCTGGCCGCCGCTGCCGAACGCCACCGTGCTGGTTACGGCGACGGAGCTTTGCGTTCCGTCGCTGACCTGCCAGCTCACGACACGCGAGGCGGCGTTGGCGCTGCTGGTCGTGAATGTCACCGTATCCAGCGCCGTCTGATATTGCGCGACGGTCGCCGGCCCGCTCAGCGTCAGCACGCCGGTCGCCGCATTATAAGCGCCCGTGATGCCGTTCTGGTTGGCGAAGTTGAGCAGG